>CALOAB010000015.1:0-310774 GCA_942491185.1 uncultured Alphaproteobacteria bacterium
ATCTTCGGCATCTCCAAGGGCGGCTTCGGCGGCGGGCTCGGCCTCGCCGCCGTGCCCTTGATGGCGCTGGTCGTCGCGCCGTCGACCGCGGCCGGGATCATGCTGCCGCCGCTGATCCTCATGGACCTGATCGGCGTCTGGGCCTATCGCCGCCGCTTCGACCGGCGCATCGTCAAGGCCATGCTGCCGGGCGCGCTCATCGGCATCGCGATCGCCGGGCTCGCCTTCGGCTATCTCAACGACGACGTCGTCCGGGTGCTGCTCGGCCTCATCGCCTCGGGCTTCGCGGCGGACTATTTCCTCCGCGCCAAGGCCACCCAGGCGGCGAAGCCGCATCGGCCGGGGCCTGCTGCCTTCTGGGGCGGCGTTGCCGGCTTCACCAGCACCGTGGCGCATTCCGGCGGGCCACCGGCCAACATCTATCTGTTGCCGCTGAAGCTCGACAAATCGATCTTCGTGGGCTCGATGATCATCCTCTTCGCACTGATCAACGCCGCCAAGGTCGTGCCCTACGCCATGCTCGGCCTGTTCTCGCCGGCCAACCTCCTGGCCTCGCTCACCCTGGCCCCGGTCGCCGCCATCGGCATGCTCGCCGGCATCTGGCTGCACGACAAGGTGAACCAGGTGCTGTTCTACCGGCTCTGCTACGTCTTCGTCCTGCTCACCGGGCTCAAGCTCGTCCATGACGGGCTCTTCTGACGGCACACGACTCGACGCGAGATCTTCCGCCTCCTGCAGAACACCGCTGTGTGACCCCGATTACGGTCCACGCCCACCCATCGTCCTATGCCGAATGCAGCCAGTCGGCGAATCCGGTCGGCTGCTCGAGACGAGGGACGACGCGCTCATGACCAACCAGAAACGCTCCTGCGCCCGCCTCCACCTCTTCGGCCCGCTGCGCCTGCTGGCAGCCGACGGCACGGACGTGACCCCACGCGGCCAGAAGGCACGCGGGCTCCTGGCCATGCTGGCACTGGCACGCGACGGCCGGCTCACCCGGGCAACCGCCGCCGCTCGCCTCTGGAGCGCCAGCCACGACGCCAAGGCCAATCTCCGGCAATGCCTGCGCGAGCTGCGCGCCGCGCTCGGCGCCGCGGATGCCGGCCTGCTGCAGGCCGACGACCAGACCCTGGTCCTCGACTGCCAGCGCCTCGCCATCGACGTGCGCGATCTCGACGCCGGCGGTGCCGACCCCACCTTCGACCTCGGCAGCGTCGACGATGATTGCCTGCTCCGCGACATCCAGATCGCCGATCCGGCCTTCGACGACTGGTTGACGCCCGAGCGGGCCCGTGCTCGTGACCTTTTGCATCATGGGCTCGAGGCCCACGCGGAGGCCTGCCTGGCCCAGGGCGAGCAGGCTGAGGCTCTGCGCTGGGCGACCCGCCTGATCGGCTTCGATCCGACACTTGAGAGTGCGTATCGCGTCCTGATGCGTGCCCATGCCGATCAGGGCAACCGCTCGCTGGCCCTGCGCCAGTTCGAGATCTGCCGCGAGCGGCTGGCCACCGAGCTCGGCGTCGGCCTGAGCGAGGCGACCCTGGCGCTCCGTGCACTGATCGCCCGACCGCCCCAGACCGGGCCGGCGACGAAGCCTCGAGCCGCGCCATCGCCGCTGCCGCGACCCGACACCAACGGCGCCACTCGCATGCCGCAGAGCTGGAGCATCGACTGGCTGGCGCAACACAGCCTGGGTCCGGCAATCATCTGTGCCGATGACGCCATCCGCGTGGCGCTCTCCCCACTCAGCGTCCTGAGCGACGTCGGCGAAGACCAGATCCACGCGATGATCGTGGGCGAAGCCATGGCGGCGGCGCTCTCCAGGTTCACCGACCTTGCGGTCATCGATCCGGCTGCGGCGCTCGGCGAGGCCAGCTGCGACGGCTCGATCAGCTACCGCGTCGACGGCTCCCTCGCCCGGCTCGGCGAGACGCGCCGCCTGACCATCCGGCTGTGGCGCACGCTCGACGGGATGTTGCTCTGGGCCGAACATTTCGCGCTGGAGGCCTTGTCCTGTGGCGATGCGCTCGACCAGCTGGCGCTGCGCATTGCCGGCCGGCTGGAGGAAGCCGTGCTGTCGCGCGAGCCGCACGAGGCCGCCCGGCCCGCCGGCATGGCACGGCAGGCCAGCCGCATTGCCGCCAACGCTCCGGCCTGAACGCCCGAGCCCGGCGCGCGGGCCATGTGGCACCGCTCCTTCTCGACCCTCTGCCGGCCGACCGTCACCAAGCGGGCCCCTGCTCTGTCAGGGGCCCGCACGCATGTTGGCCGCCGGGTACACGCCCGTAATTCGCCTCCGAGCCGTATCGAGAGAGCATTTTTCACGCTGCCTTTACGCTTCGCCTCACGCTGGCTTCACAACCCTCGGGCAAGCTCCCTTCATCGATGCAACCGGGGCCGGCAGCGGCACCAATCGGGGCCAAGGCCCCACCTCTTCCGTCCCGGCATCGAAGGACCTGCAGGGGCAGCTTCTGCCCCCCGCCTTCGGGTCCTCATGCAGCAGGGTGTTGCCTCCCTAGATTGGATCCGGCCAGGACGGTGCCGCGGGCCGGATCATTTTTCCCGCAGACAAAGGCAAGCCGCCCACCCGAGGCATTTGAACAGCTCGAGGACCGGCCCATGTCGCTTCAGCTGATCGCCGACATCGTCGAGACCTTCAAGACCGCAGGCGCCAGGGCAAGCCCCGGACACATGTCACCGATGCTCGCGGTGCTGCAGCTCTCGTATGGCATGCCCGCCTTGGCCAGCGGCGTTGCCGAGCACCCGGTCGTGCCGACCACCAGCCGCCGATCGGCGCTACGCCATCGCCCGCCCCGGCCAGCAGCGGCACTTGCGGCCCTCGTTGTCACGATCGCCTCGGGCCTCCTCTCGCCCGCTCCGGCCACGGCCCATGTGGTTCTCTTTACGGCTGACACGGCTGACACCTTTCGACCTCGCTGACCACTCCATCAATAACCCAGGAGGAAACGTCGATGAGCGAACGCATTGTCTGTCATCACGGCATGGCCAAGGCCAAGGGCTGCACGCACGCGGCCGTCGGCCATTTCTCTCGCCTCTTCCCCGACCTCGACAACCTCGTGCTCACCGAGGACGAGGCCGCGGCGATCGGCGGTCCCGGCGGCCTGATGCACGATTTCGACGACGACTCGCCGGATAGCGGCGTGCCGGCCGGCTACATCTTCTTCGCCCAGCTGATCGACCACGACATCACCTTCGACACGACCAGCGACCTGCGCGGCGAGCCGCTGGAGCCCGAGGCAGGTGGCGAAGCTGCCGAACCTGCGGACCGCCAGCCTCGATCTCGACGCGGTCTACGGCTTCGGGCCCGAGGGCAGCCCGCAGATCTACGACGCCGACAACCCGGACTGCCTCGCCATCCACCCCAACGGCTTCGACCTCGCCCGCTCGCCGTCCGGCACGGCGCTGATCGGCGACCCGCGCAACGACGAGAACATCTTCGTGGCCCAGCTCCAGCTCGTCTTCCACAAGGCCCACAACCGCTTCTACAACGAGCGCGTGCGCCAGCGGGACATCACCGAGCGCGGCTGGTCGCGCTTCGAGGCCGCCCAGCGCGAGACCCGCTACCACTACCAGTGGATCGTGCTGTTCGACTTCCTCAAGCGCATCTGCGATCCGACGGTCTTCGCCTTCGCCGCCACCAAGCTGCTCGACAAGAACGCCGAGTTCCCGCTCTGCTACGGGCTCGACAACCATCACAAGCTCGCCATGCCGGTCGAGTTCTCGACCGCCGCCTACCGCGTCGGCCACGCCATGGTGCGCAACCGCTATGCCGTGAACGGCGACCTCAAGGATGTCGAGCTGTTCGACGACCGCTTCGGCACCGACGGCTTCACCAGCCTGCCGGAAGAGCTGGTCGTCGACTGGCGGCACCTGCTCGAGATGAGCCCGCACGTCCAGCCGCGCATGTCGAAGGCCTTCAACCCGCTGCTCAGCGACGAGCTGCAGGACCTGCCGGTGGTCGACAGCAACAACCCCAACAACCGGGCGCTGGCCTTCCGCAACCTGTTGCGCGGCAGTGCGCTCGGCGTGCCGTCGGGCCAGGCCATCGCCGCAGCGCTCAGGGACAAGGGCTACCCGCTCGACGTCACCGACCTCGAGCTCGACGAGGTCAAGGGCTGGAAGCGGGTCCAGGCGGTCCTCCACAAGGGCGACCACGACCTCGCCGCGGAAACCCCGCTCTTCTACTACCTGCTGCGCGAGAGCGAGGTGGTGAGCGGCGGCGCCCGCTACGGGCCTTTGGGCTCGGCCATCCTGATGGAGGTCTTCGGCGGCATGCTGCGGCTCTGCGAGGACAGTTTCCTGCACGCCAAGTACTGGCAGCCCGACGCTTGTGTCACCGGCACCTACACCGGCAACGGCTATGCCCACGACAACGGCAAGGGCAACGGTCACGCGAAAGGTAACGGTCACGGCAACGGCCACGCCGCCATCGACCACGACCGGCTGGTCAACGACCCCGACTACTACCCGCTACAGCTCGCCGACCTGGTGCGCTTCGCCATGGGCACGAGCGACTAGACGCCGAGCGATCCGGCCCGGGCAACCGGGCCGGATCAGCGCCCGCCCTCACCGCTTGCCGAGCACCGGCAGCGGCTCCATGCCCTCGGCGCAGACCCAGGCGTTGTCGCGGATTTGCCGTAGCTCATCTGCCGTCCGCCAGCCGCGGATGAATAATGTCGTCTGGCTGTAGTCAGGTCGTGCAGCGAGACGCTCCGTCTGGCGCTGCACAAAGGTCTCGGCCGCCTCTTCCTCCCAGCACGACCAGACGAGCTGCTCGCCGTCTCGGCGTCGCGCGGAAGGTCGTCGGCCGTCCTCTTCCGATCACCTGCGCGAGCTGCGTTTGCGTCAGGTTCTTGCCGCCGGTCTCGGCGAATGGGCCGGCGAGGGCAAATGTGGCGCCGTCGTCGCCGATCGCCTGCGCGAGCTGCGTTGCGTCCCTTCTTGCCGCGCCGCGGAAAAGCCGCCGATGGGCAGGTCCGCCCCCTCCAGCCGCGCGGCAGATTCGCGCCAGCGATCGCCCGCCAGCCGCGCCCGCGGAGGTCCGCCCTCCAGCCGCGGCCGCAGAGGTCCGCCCCCTCCAGCCGCGCCCCGCCGAGGTCCGCCCCCTCCAGCCGCGCCCCGCGGAGGTCCGCCCCCTCCAGCCGCGCCTCGCGGAGGTCCGCCCCCTCCAGCCGCGCCGAGCGGAGGTCCGCCCCCTCCAGCCGCGCCCGGCCGAGGTCCGCCCCCTCCAGCCGCGCCCGCCGAGGTCCGCCCCTCCAGCCGCGCCCGCGAGGTCCGCCCCCTCCAGCCGCGCCTCGCGGAGGTCCGCCCCCTCCAGCCGCGCCTCGCTGAGGTCCGCCCCCTCCAGCCGCGCCTCGCTGAGGTCCGCCCCCTCCAGCCGCGCCCCGAAGAGGTTCGCCCCCTCCAGCCGCGCCTCGCGCAGATCGACGCCGGCGAGAAAGGCGCCGCTTGCGCTGGCATTGCGCAGATCACGCCCGCGCAGGTCGGGACCTCGGATATTTCGATGAGGCCTTGCGCTCGATCTGCCACTCGTCCTCAAAGGCGTCATCGATCTCGCGAAAGCGCTTAATGCAGGCGCCGTTTTCGTTGTCTATCCCGAAGTCTCCGCACCAGCGTTGGCGGGCCAACTCCTGATCGGGATGCTCCGGCGTCTCACAGGCATGCTCGGGAATACCAGCATCGGCGCACCATTCGACATGGAACCGCCGCCGGGCGATCTCCGGGTCGCGCCAATCATCCGGCTCGATGGCGATCTCGGCGTCGACGAGATTGGCGCGGACGAGTAAATGGCGGCTGACCAGTCATCGGGCCAGACGCCATTCGCATTCGTCCTTCGATCCTCGCGAGCAGACGGCAGCATGATGCCACCGCCGGCGCCGGCACCTGGCGGCAAAAGCGGCAATGAAAACAGCCGGCATGACGATCAGGCACCAGAACAGGACCACCACCAAATAGAGTGCGTGGCTGCCACGCCCCAGCCAACGTATGATGCGTTCGGTGACGCCCAGCCAGCAGGCTCACGAGAGCCCGGGCCAAACGCAACCGACGCTTCGCCCAGCCGCCAGCACGCGCAAGCGAGGCGAAGAGCGTGACCAGCAGCGCCCCGGCAATCGCAAGGCTCAGCGCGCATCATGCGCCGGCAGCGAGCGCCACCAGAAGCCGGCGAGCACGAGAGGTGCGGCCAGCCAGATGACCAGCGCCGTCACCAGACTACCGAGCACGTCCATCGGCCGCTTGGTGGTCGGCCGGTCGGCGCGCCGGCGCAGCGCCCAGTCGTTGACCAGCCACGGAAACACCCGATCGCCGAGCTTCGACACGCCGATGTCGGGCGGCGCCTCGGCAAGTGCGTCCCAGAGCTTGAGCAGGAAGACGTGGAAGTAGGTGTGGAGAATCGCGGCCAAGAGTGCCGCGGTCCAGAAGAACGTCGTCGTCGGGATGGCGATATTGACGATCGGCAGCTGCGTGGACGCCGTGACCGAGAAGAAATCGACGTCGCGGACGCTGAACAGCGTCAGGCCGATGAAGGCGAGAAAGCCGATCAGCACCAGCCAGGTCGTGCGCGCCGTGGTGGTCAGCGCCTGGATGCGCTCGAGCGCTATGTCCTCGTCGAGGAACGGCGACTCGGGCGGCGGCCAGTCGAGATCGTCTTCAGTCATGCCCGTCTGGCTCTCCGCCCGCAATCCTCCTCATACTGCGATACGCCAGAGGCATGGGTCGAGCAAGACGACGCCGCGCCGCAGACGGACGTCTGCGGCGCGGGCTGTGGTTCGGCGATGTCCGTGATGGCGGGCCGAAGCCCGCGCACCATCAAACCATGTACTGGCCGCCGTTGACCGTGACGGTCGAGCCGGTGACGAAGCCTTCCTTGTCGCTGGCGAGGAAGAGCACGCAGCGGGCGACCTCGTTGGGCTCGCCGAGGCGGCCCATCGGGATGTGCGGCAGGATGTGGTCGTTGAGGACCTTCTCGTCGATCGCCTTGACCATCTCGGTGCCGATATAGCCAGGGCAAACGGCGTTGACGGTGATGTTGGAGCGGGCACCCTCGAGCGCCAGCGACTTGACCATGCCGATCACGCCGGCCTTGGTCGCCGCGTAGTTGACCTGGCCCGCCTGGCCCTTCTGGCCGTTCATCGAGCTGATGACGATGACCCGGCCGAACTTGCGCTCGCGCATCTTCGGCCAGAGCGGATGCGTCATGTTGAAGACGCCGGTGAGGTTGGTGGAGATGACCGCGTCCCACTTGGCCTTGTCCATGCGGTGGAACATGGCATCGCGGGTAATGCCGGCATTGTTGACCAGCACGTCGATCGGCCCGACCTCGGCCTCGACCTGCTCGATACCCTTGGCACAGGCGTCGTAGTCGTCGATGCTCCACTTGTAGACCGGGATGCCGGTCTCATCGTGAAACTTCTTCGCCGCCTCGTCGTTGCCGGCGTAGTTGGCCGCGACCTTGTAGCCATGCGTCTGCAGAGACTTGGCAACCGCAGCTCCAATGCCGCGCGTGCCTCCGGTAATGAGCGCCACATGCTCCATCGTCATCCTCCCGTTATGCGTTGAACAGCCGCTTGCGCTCAGAGTCGCAAACGGCAGTGGAAAGTCAACCCGGCCGGCAGCGGACCGCCGGCCGGGGTCGAGAGATCAGCTGATCAGCGCTCGAGGCACATGGCGATGCCCATGCCGCCGCCGATGCAGAGCGTGGCGAGCGCCTTCTTGGCGTCCTGCTTTTGCATCTCGTGCAGGAGTGTCACCAGGATGCGGGCACCAGAGGCACCGATCGGGTGGCCCAAGGCAATGGCACCACCATTGACGTTGACCTTGTCGGTGTCCCAGCCGAGGTCACGGTTGACCGCGATCGCCTGGGCGGCAAAGGCCTCGTTGGCCTCGATCAGGTCGAGATCGTCGACCGTCCAGCCGGCCTTCTCGAGCACCTTCTTGGATGCCGGGATGGGACCGGTGCCCATGATCGCCGGATCGACACCCGCCTGGGCCCATGCCTTGATGCGCGCGAGCGGCGTGAGACCACGCTTCTCGGCCTCGGCAGCGGTCATCAAGACGACGGCGGCAGCGCCATCGTTGATGCCAGACGCATTGGCGGCCGTGACCGAGCCTTCCTTGTTGAAGGCCGGACGGACCTTCTGCAGGGCCTCGAGGGTGGCGCCAATCCGCGGGAACTCGTCGGCCTCGAAGACAGTGTCGCCCTTGCGGCTCTTGATCGTGACCGGCACGATCTCGTCCTTGAACTTGCCGGCCTTGATCGCCGCCTCGGCCTTGTTCTGCGAGCCGAGCGCGAACTTGTCCTGCTCGTCGCGGGTGATCTGCCACTTCTCGGCCACGTTCTCGGCCGTCTGGCCCATGTGGTAGCCCTGGAAGGAGTCGAGCAGGCCGTCGCGGAGCATGGTGTCCATGAACTCGACGCTGCCCATCTTCGTGCCATTGCGGAGATGTGCCACGTGCGGCGCCTGGCTCATGCTCTCGTGACCGCCGGCGATGACGATCGAGCTGTCACCCAGGCTGATCGACTGAGCACCCATGGCCACCGACTTGAGGCCCGAGCCGCACAGCATGTTGACGCCATAGGCCGGCGACTCGTTCGGAATGCCGGCATGGACCGAGGCCTGACGGGCCGGATTCTGGCCACCACCAGCTGCCAGGATCTGGCCGAGGATGACCTCGGAAACGTCGCCCGGCTCGAGCTTGGCGCGCTCCAGCACGGCCTCGATCACCGTCTGTCCCAGCTTTTGCGCCGGCAGTGATGCCAGGCTACCGTTGAAGTTGCCGACCGCGGTGCGCGCCGCAGCGACAATTACAATGTCGGTCATTCGGAGTTCCCCTCGATTCTTGTGTTCTTGCGTGGCGACTGACGCCAACTGTCAGCGAGCCGAAGCCAGCCTCCCCGCGACTGCCATCAGCTTATAACGATCGGTGGTCGAAACGGCGACCCCCGATAACGCGTTGCAGCAATTCGCCGCAATTCGCCGGATTCAGGTGCCTGCCGCCTTCGGCAGGAATCGCGGGTAGAGACGACGCTGCACAATCGGCAAAAGATAGATGGGAAACTGCGCTGCTGCGACATAGACGAGCATGATCGAGGGCGCCGTATCGACCACGGACGCCAAGACGAGGCCGAAATTGTTGTTGCCGGCGAGCAGACCTGCAGTCAGTGCCGTGCGCAGCGCTACATGGCGCATCAGGCAAAGAACGGTCACCAGCTGCAACCCGATATTGAGCGCGAAGACGGCAACGACATTGGCAGCGACAAAACCAGGCCGGTCGAATGCCGTGACCGTGAACCCGTCCATCACGCCGACGGCGAAGACGACGAAGCCCAGGACCGCGAGCCCGTCGATCACCGGTGCTGCCCGCACCAGCCGCGGCGGCCCGAGCCAGCGGCGGACGGCGAAGGCCACGAGCGCCGAGCCCAGCACGAGGCCCGCAAGCCGCAGCGCCAGTGCGGTGGCCTCCAAGTCCAGCGTCAGCCCGGCGAGCCAGAGCGCCATGGGCGGCACGGTGAACGGCATCAGCGCCGTCGCCGGCACGACGACCAGCAGCGCCAGCGTCACGTCCAGCCCGAGCAGCATCGCCAGCGCCGGCGTCGCCATCAACGGTGCGCAGGCCGCCGTCGCCACGATGAGCGCTGCCAGCCCCGGCTCGAGCCCGAGTGCGGTCACCACCAGCACGACCACCAGGGGCGCACCGATCAGCGACCAGACGACGAGCCCGAGCACCAAGGCCGGCTGGCGCGCCTGGCGCAGCAGGGCAGCCGGATCGAGCTTCAAGAGCGCCGCCAGGAACGGCAACAGGATCGCCGGCAGGAGCAGCGGCTTGAGCAGTGCCGCGAGCGGCGGCACGACCACCCCGGCGAAGACGCCGATGAAGAAGAGCGGGCTCGCGTGCCGGCCGAGCCAGGCGAGCCCGGCCAGGAGCTGGCTCACTCGGCGACAGCAGTGGCGGCGGCTTCGGCGGCAGCACTGTCGATGACCTCGACCAGCTCGACCAAGCCGTGCCGGCCGCGCACCCGGTGCTCGCCCAGCAGCCGCGTGGCGGGGCGATCCTTTGGCTTGATGGCGTCGATGCAGGCCTGGGTGGTGACGATCACCGTGACATGGTCCGGCGTTGCCACATGGCCGGTCTGCAGCAACCGCTGGGCGAGGTTCACCGGATCACCGATCACCGTGTAATTGGTGCGGGTGGGTGCGCCCAGGTCACCCACCAGGATCTCGCCCGAGGCGACCCCGATGCGCACGCGCAGCGGTACCACGGCGTCCCGGTTGTGCGCGCGCACGCTGCACGCGATCGCCAGCGCCGCATCGATCGCCCGCTTCTGGTGGTCGCCCATGGGCTCAGGCGCCCCCCAGAAGGCCAGGAGACCGTCACCCATATACTTGTCGATGACGCCGCCCGTAGCCCGGATGCAGCCCTCGAGGTCGGCAAAATGCTGATTCAAGAGCCGGCCGGTCACCTCCGGGTCGAGCGTCTCGGACAACGTCGTGAAGCCCGAGATATCGGTGAACATGATGGTCATCGGCCGGAGCCGAGGCCGGCCCACGTCGCGCTCGGGGTAGCGGAGCACGTAGTCCACCAGATCGCGCGGCAAGTAGCGGACGAAGCAGCCGAGTGCGGTGATCATCGCGTTCAACGACCGCTCGGCATCATCGAGCTCGCGGATCCGCGAGCCCTGCAGGGGCTGGATATGGTCGAGCTTGAGCGTGCTGACGGCGCGTGCCGTCTCGGCAATCTGCGTCGCCGGCTTCGCCAGCTTGCGGCCGAGCAGCACGGCGCCCAGGAGGCTCACCGCCAAAAGCCCCAGCGCGATCCCGGTGACCTGATTTAATCGCCGCCATTCGCTCCCGATATCCTGAGCGCGAAAATAGCCGCCAACCGTCCAGGGAAGCTCGTGCTCGCCGCGCAGGTCATCGTAGAGGTAAACGTAAGAGTCGACCGGCCCCTCGACCCAGTGCGCGTCGACGCCAAGATCGGGGATCCGCCGATTCTCCCAACCCTCGGCCCAGATCAGGTTGAGCGCCGGATCGCCCAGCTGGGCAAGGCTCGGCAGCACACGCTCTGCACTGGTCAGACGGCCCGGCTGGGCCATCGCGGCATGCGCCATGACCTGATCGCTATCGTAGAGCACAAAGGTGCCGATTTCGCCCGGCGTCTCGATCGACGCGATGAAGGACGACAACTTCTCGACGCTCGTGGAGGCGATCACGAAGCCGAAGCCCCGATCGCCGAGCGACACTGGCTGCGAGAAATAGATCAGGGTCGTATCGGCATCGGCAACGAAGAGCGGCTCGCCCCAGCCCGCACTCGGCGTCTCCTCCAGATTCGTCCGCTCAATCGCCGCGGCCACGGCCGGGTCGGCGTCCCAGGGTTGCCGCTCGAAATCGATATTGCCCTCTTGATCGGTGCGGAAGACGCTGAGCAACCAACCGTCGGGATCGATGAAAACGGCAGCACTGATCTGCGGTGCGCCGGCGAGCCCGTAGCCCAGGGCCTGCACCAGCTCCGCCTCGTCACTCGTATCGACGATGCCGCTCTCGATGCGGGCAGCGATCTCCTCGGTCAATGTCTCGGCCGGCTCCAGGAACTGGCTGGTCCGCTCCCTGACCAGCGTCAGCACCAGCTGCGCCTTGTCGCCCAGCAGTCGAGCCGTGTTCTCGCGCGCCGTGCTCAGCGTCAGCCAGATCATCAGCCCCATGGCGACCAACATGGTGAGGCCGATGGCACCCGCCAGGAAAAGGCTGAGCGGCACGCGCTGCACACGGATCGGCCAAAAGCTCTCGGATGGCTCGTTCATAACGACCGATTCTACCGCCGACCCGCCACCGAGGCCAAGTGCCATCGGCAGCGCCTCTCCCCGCGGGCTTTCGGTGTGACACTGGCACTGCTAAACAACCCACACCGCCGCCCCAACGTTCCTTGCCGCCACGCGGAGACCCGGATGATCCCCCGTTACAGCCGGCCGGCGATGACCGCCGTCTTCGCGCCGGAGAACAAGCTGAGGCTCTGGCTCGAGGTCGAGCTGGTCGTCGCCGAGGCGATGGCCGAGATCGGCCAGATCGACCTTGATGCCGTGGCCCGGCTGCGGGCGCAGACGTCGGACTCCATGGAGCGGCTGATCGACCCGCCCGCCGTCGACGCCATCGAGGCCACGACCCGGCACGACGTCATCGCCTTCCTCACCCATGTCGAGGCCATCTGCGGCCCCGAGGCCCGGCTCCTGCATCTCGGCATGACGTCGTCCGACCTCCTCGACACGACACTTGCGCTCCAGCTCAGAGAAGCCGGCCAGCTAATCCTTGCCGAGCTCGACGGGCTGCTCGCCGTGCTCGCCCGCCGCTCCCGTGAGCACGCGCTCGACATCTGCATCGGCCGCAGCCACGGCATCCACGCCGAGCCCACCACCATGGGCGTCAAGCTCGCGGGCTACCACGCCGAGTTCGCCCGCCAGCGCCAGCGCTTCGCCGCTGCCCTCGATGATGTCGGCACCTGCGCCGTGTCGGGCGCCGTCGGCACCTTCGCCAGCATCGATCCCCGGGTCGAAGCCATGGTCGCCGAGCGTCTCGGCCTCACGCCCGAGCCCGTCTCGACCCAGGTCATCCCGCGCGACCGCCACGCCGCCTTCGCCTGCGCCCTGGGCCAGATCGCCAGCTCGATCGAGCGGCTCGCCACCGAGGTGCGTCATTTGCAGCGCAGCGAGGTGCGCGAGGCCGAGGAGTTCTTCCATGCCGGGCAGAAAGGCAGCTCGGCCATGCCGCACAAGCGCAACCCGGTCCTGTCCGAGAACCTCACCGGCCTCGCCCGGATCATCCGCGCCGGCGTCGTCCCGGCGCTCGAGAACGTCGTCCTCTGGCACGAGCGCGACATCGCCCACAGCTCGGTCGAGCGGGTGATGCTCCCGGATAGCTGCATCCTCACCGACTTCGCGCTGGCGCGGCTCGGCTCGATGATGGACAAGCTGGTCATCCACCCCGAGCGGATGCGGCGCAATCTCGATGCCACCCAGGGGCTCTACAACAGCCAGGCCGTGCTGCTGGCGCTGGTCGATGCCGGCCTCGCCCGGCAAGCGGCCTACGAGCTGGTCCAGGCGAGCGCCATGCGCGCCTGGGAGGAGGAGCGGCCGCTGCTCGACCTCCTGCTCGCCGAGCCCCGCATCACCGGCACGCTGCCGGCCGAGCGGCTCCGCGCCCTCTTCGACCCGGCCCGGCACACGAAGCACGCAGAGGCCATCGTCGCGCGCGGGCTGGCGACGGCGTTAACCGAATCTTGAGCATGCGCTGGCAGGCTGTGACCCGATTCTGCCCGCTTGCCGCCTGAAGGAACACCGGATGCGCCTGCTTGCCTGCCTCGCCTGCCTCGTCTTGCTGACCGCTGGGGACGCCCGTGCCGGCATCCTGGTCGAGGGCCTGTTCAACGGCCAGCAGCTCCGCGCCGAGCTCGGCAGCGACCGCAACCTGGTCCTCGTCTCGGTGGCCGGCACCCGGCACCTGGTCGATATCAACAGCCAATACATCTACCCGATGGACGGCGCCGGTGGCGCGCCGGTCCAGGCCGCCATCGCCGACGACATCGGCAGCCTCCTGCCCTACACCTTGCGCAAATGGAGCGCCGGCCCACAGGTCGCCGGCCACGCCTCGACCTACCACGTGCTCCAGGTCGACGAGCAGATCTGCGGCGAGGTGCTGGCATCCGCCTGGATGACCCGCTTCATCGAGCCCATCATCCGCTCGCTCGAGCTGATGCAACGCGTCGATGCGAGCCTCCGCCCCGTGGACCGCGAGAACTGCGGCGTCATCCCGTTCACCGTCTACGCCCGCAACGGCTGGCCACTGATGGCCGGCTGGGTCGACGAAGCCGCCTTCCTCACCGAGACGGTCCGCTTCGATCACCACCCGGATGATGCGTTGTTTCAAAAGCCGTAGGGAAGAATGGCGGGGAGGCACGCCTCCCCACCAGCCCCACCAGTATTTGGGTTGGTGCTGGAGGTGGCTGTTGGCGCTTTGGCTGGGCGGGGTCTGGAACGAGTTCGGCGGTCTGCTTGCCTTGTGGCCGAGCTTGTCGCTCCACGCTGGTAGTTGTGGAGAACGGTCTTCCCGCGCCGAAGGGCCTCGCATAGACTTCCTGCTGCGCAGCTAGGGGCGGAGCGGAATGCCTTCCGAGCATGGATACGAGACGGCGACGCTGGAGGCATTGCGCGCGCGAGAAGCGGCCCTGCGCGAGATTCTCGAGGTTATCAGCCGCTCGCGCGACGACGAAAAGCCGGTGTTCGAGGCAATTCTCGCCAATGCCTCGCGCCTGTGCCGGGCGCCGCTGGCCTATCTGTCGATCACGAACGAGGCGCGGACACACGCGACAATTCCGGCCAATCGCGGCGCCCGGCCCGACTTTGCCGCCGTGCTCGACAAGTTCTGCGTGCCCATCGAAGGTTCGCGTTTGGTCGCCATTCGCCCGATCGTCGAGCGGCAGGTAATCCGACAGGAGGACATCGCCGACGACGACCTCTACCGCCAGCGGAACCCTTACCGGGTCGAGATGGTCGAGCGTGAGGGCGCGCGCAGCATCCTCGCCGTGCCGTTGATCGCGCAGGGCGAAGGGATCGGCGCGATCGTGCTTTATCGCCGCGAGATCGCGCCGTTCACCGACGACGACGTAGCCCTGGTCGAGAACTTCGCGGCACAGGCGGTCATCGCGATGGAGAAGGTCCGCCAGTTCAAGGCGCTGGAAGCGCGCACCAAGGAGGTGCAGGCGCTCAACGTATCGCTCGAAGCCCGCGTCAACGAACAGGTTGGCGAGATCGAGCGGATGGGGCGGCTGAAGAGGTTCCTGTCGCCGCAGGTGGCGGACGCGGTGATATCATCGGGCGACGAGCAGATGCTCTCCAGCCACCGCGCCCTGATCGCGGTCCTGTTCTGTGACATCCGCGGGTTCACGGCGTTCTGCGAAACGGCGGAGCCCGAGGAGACCATCGAGGTCCTGCAGATCTATCACCAGGAGATGGGGCGGCTGCTCCAGGAGCACGGTGCCGGCGTCGATCACCGCTCGGGCGACGGGATCATGGTGATCTTCAACGACCCGCTGCCTTGCGACGATCCGGCCGGCGACGCGGTACGGCTGGCGCTGGCGATGCGCGCGCGGATGCAAGAGCTTTGCAAGGGGTGGCGCAAGCTTGGCCACCGCCTGGGATTCGGGGTCGGTATTTCACTCGGTTACGCGACCGTGGGCGTGGTCGGATCGGAGGGGCGTTACGACTACACGGCCTCGGGGACCGCGGTGAACACAGGCGCGCGGCTGTGTGATCGGGCCGAAGATGGCGAAATCCTGCTGAGCCCCCGCGCCGCAACGTCGGTGGCGGACGACTTCGCGACCGAAGCGATTGGCGAGGTCGAGCTCAAGGGCATACGAGAGCCGGTGGAGGTTTTCCGCCTTATCGCTTCGACACCGCAAAGAGACGTCAGCTGAGGCGCCGTCCTGTCGCGTGACGGTCGTCGTCGGCAGACGCTCCAGGCACACCGTCGGGAATGGCGACTTCCGCTGCTCCCGTTACGCAATCGGCGCGTGCAATCGCCCATCGCTCAACAGCCACTCCGCAATCAATCAGTTAACTCTGCGACAGTGCCGAACCTAAGGTGACGTTGGCGGGCCAGCCGGCGGCCGAAGGTCTCGGCGCGGCGGACGGCGCAGGCCCAAGCCTGCCGCCGCGATACGGGAGCGCCGAGCAGCCGCTACCGCCGGAATCTGGCGGATGAGCCGGTGCCCGATGCCGGCCACTCTCCCCGAGCCCTGGTCTCTTGACGACGACCGGGTCGGCAGCGTCCGCCGGAACGGTTGTCTGCGCTCCGTGCCGGAGCTCAGTTCGCCCGCAACCTTCACCGCTTACGGCTTGCCCGCACGAAAAAAGATCAACCTGGGCGGCTATTTCTGCTAGCTTCTGCTGCCCTGAAGCGCGGTGGGGCGCAGCTTCGTTGCCTTCGCCTAATACGAGAGAATTCCCAGATCCATGAAGCTAGCGATTGAGCGTGCCGGTCTCCTGCGTTCACTCTCGCATGTCCAGAACGTGGTCGAGCGGCGCACGACGATACCGATCTTGTCGAACGTCATGCTGCGCGCCGAGGGCGAGACGCTGCATCTGACCGCGACCGACATGGATTTGTCGATGGCGGCGAGCGAGCCGGCACGGGTCGAGAGTGCAGGCGCTACCACGGTGGCCGCACATACCTTGTTCGAGATCGTCCGCAAGCTGCCAGAAGGTGCGGAGGTGATCCTCGACCAGCCAGCGGATGTGAGCGAGCTCTCGCTGCGCGCCGCGCGCTCGGTGTTCACGCTGCCTGCCCTGCCGGCGGACGAGTTCCCGGCCATGGATCTGGACGAGCTGGACGTGCGGTTCGCCATGCCGGCAGCCGATCTGCGGCGGTTGGTCGACAAGACGCGCTTTGCGATCTCGACCGAGGAGACGCGCTACTACCTGAACGGCATCCATCTGCATGCCGCGGGCAGCGGGCCGGAAGCCATGCTGCGCGGTGTCGCCACCGACGGGCATCGCCTGGCCAAGATCGAGCTCGCCTTGCCGGAAGGTGCCGAGTCGATCCCGGCGATCATCGTGCCGCGCAAGACCGTGGCCGAGATCCGCAAGCTGGCCGACAGCGTCGATGGTGATGTCCGCGTCGCCGTCTCGCCGACCCGCATCCAGTTCATTCTCGAGCGGACGGTCCTGGTCTCACGCCTGATCGACGGCACCTTTCCCGACTACGAGCGGGTCATCCCGGTCGGCAACGAGAAGACCGCGCAGCTCGACAGCAAGGCCTTCGCGGCTGCCGTGGACCGCGTCGCGACCATCTCGACCGAGCGCGCCCGGGCGGTGAAGCTGCGCTTCGACGAGGGCAGGATCACGGCATCCGCGGTCAGCAACGAGGCCGGCCGGGCCGAGGAGGAGCTGGACGCCGATTACACCGGCGAGCCGCTCGAGATCGGCTTCAACAGCCGCTACGTCCTCGACATGCTGGCCGAGGTGGGCGGCGACACGGTGCGCATGGAGATGGACAACCCGGCATCGCCGACCGTGGTCCGCGATCCCTCCGACAGCGCCATCGTCTACGTTCTCATGCCCATGCGCGTTTGATGGCGCCCGGCGGCACGATGGCGCGAACGGCCAGCGCGCCGGCGGTGACGGCCGTCACGAGCCCGATCGACAGCCAGCCGGCCGTGCAGCGGCTCAGGCTTCGCGCCTTTCGCAATATCGCAGCGCTCGATCTGGTGCTCGACCGGGGCGCGATGCCCATCGTGCTGCACGGGCCCAACGGTGCCGGCAAGACCAACCTGCTCGAAGCGCTATCGCTCCTGGCGCCGGGGCGCGGGCTGCGGCGCGCGCGCCTGGAGAGCCTCGATCACGATGATGCGGCGCAACCGTTTCGCCTCGATGCCGAGATCGCGACCGCCGACGGTCCGATCGATGTCGCCACCGGCCGCGACCCGGCGAACGAGCGTCGCTGGCTCGAGATCATGGGCGCGACGCAGCGCGGCCTGGCCTCGCTCGCCGACCACGTCGCCATCGCCTGGCTCACCCCGGCCATGGACCGCCTCTTCCTCGATGCCGCGTCCGAGCGGCGCCGCTTTCTCGATCGCCTGGTGCTGGCCGTCTATCCCGAGCACGGCCGGCAGACCGCCATCTTCGAGCGGACCATGCGCGAGCGCTCGCTGCTCTTGCGCAACGGTCCGCGCGACCCGGCCTGGCTCACCGCACTCGAGGAGCGGATGGCAGCGACCGGGGTCGCCGTCGCCGCCGGCAGGCGGGAGCTGGTCTCCGGCCTGAACACGATCCTGGCAGTGCCCGACCAAGGTTCGCCGGCCATTCGGCTCGAGCTGGACGGTGCCGTCGAGGGCTGGCTCGAAGCCGGCCCGGCCATCGACGCCGAGGAACGGCTGGCCCAGGGCCTTGCCAATGCCAGGGCGCAGGACGCCGAGACCGGCGGTGCCGCGCTCGGCCCCCATCGCAGCGACCTCGGGGCCACGGACCTCGCGACCGGCGAGCCGGCACCGCGAGTCTCGACCGGCCGGCAGAAGGCCATGCTGCTCGCCATCGTCCTCGCCGAGGCGCGGCTGCGCCAGCGGGTCGCCGGCGACCTGCCCATTCTCCTGCTCGACGAGACCATGGCGCATCTCGACCCGAAGCGCCGCGACGGTCTGGCCGGGCAGCTTATCGAGCTCGGCGGCCAGGTCTTCCTGACCGGCACCGAGCGACGCCTCTTCGCGGCCCTCGACGGCCGCGCCCGCTTTCTTCATGTCGACCAAGGAACGATCCTCGACCATGAGTGACACGCCAGAGACCACCGGCCCGGGCAGCAATCTTCCAGAGCCCGGGCACCCGCTTGCGACCGACGAGCCGGTCTACGATTCGACCTCGATCCGGGTGCTGGAGGGGCTCGAGGCCGTGCGGCTGCGGCCCGGCATGTATATCGGTGACACGGATGACGGATCGGGCCTGCACCACATGGTCTTCGAGGTGGTCGACAACGCCATCGACGAGGTGCTGGCAGGCTACGCCGACAGGGTCGAGGTGACGCTCAACGCCGACGGCTCGGTGACGGTGACCGACAATGGCCGCGGCATTCCGGTCGACATGCACGAGGGCGAAGGCGTCTCGGCGGCCGAGGTGATCATGACCGTGCTGCATGCCGGCGGCAAGTTCAACCAGAACAGCTACAAGGTCTCGGGCGGGCTGCACGGCGTCGGCGTCTCGGTGGTCAACGCACTCTCCGATTGGCTCGATCTCGTCATCTGGCGCGATGATGCCGAGCACTTTATCCGGTTTGAGAACGGCGGCGAGCCGGCGGCACCACTCGCGGCCCGCGGCGCACAAAATGGCAGGCGCGGCACCGAGCTCACCTTCATGCCGGCCGTGAGCGTCTTCACCAAGACCGAGTTTTCGTTCGCGACGCTCGAGCACCGGCTCAGGGAGCTGGCCTTTCTCAATTCCGGCGTGCGGATCGTGCTGCGCGACAAGCGCGGCGCCGAGCTGGTCGAGGAGGAGCTGCACTACGACGGCGGGCTCGAGGCGTTCGTCGGCTATCTCGACCGAACCAAGACCCCGATCCATTCGCCTGCCATCGTCACCGGCGCCGAGCGCGGACCGATGACGGTGCAGTGCGCCATGCAATGGAACGACGGCTACCACGAGACCTGTCTCTGCTTCACCAACAACATCCCGCAGCGCGACGGCGGCACCCATCTGGCGGGCTTCCGCACCGCCCTCACCCGCACCATCAACAAATATGCCGAGGACACCGGCATCATCAAACGCGACAAGGTCCAGCTCACCGGCGAGGACATGCGCGAGGGCCTGACCTGCGTGCTGGCCATCAAGATGCCGGACCCCAAGTTCTCCTCGCAGACCAAGGACAAGCTGGTCAGCTCCGAGGTGACCCCGATCGTCCAGGGGTTGATCAACGAGGGCATGTCGCGCTGGCTCGAGGAGCACCCGGCCGAGGCCAAGATCATCATGTCCAAGGTGGTCGAGGCGGCAACCGCCCGCGAGGCGGCGCGGAAGGCCAGGGAGCTGACCCGACGCAAGGGTGCCTTGGACATCGCCAACCTGCCGGGCAAGCTCGCCGACTGCCAGGAGCGCGACCCGGCCAAGGCCGAGCTCTTCCTGGTCGAGGGCGACAGCGCCGGCGGCTCCGCCAAGCAGGGCCGCGACCGCAGCTTCCAGGCGATCCTGCCGCTCCGCGGCAAGATCCTCAATGTCGAGCGGGCGCGGGTCGACAAGGTCCTGGGCAGCCAGGAGATCGGCACGCTGATCACGGCACTCGGCACCGGCATCCGCGACGAGTTCGATCTGGCGAAGCTGCGCTACCACCGCATCATCATCATGACCGACGCCGATGTCGACGGCTCGCACATCCGCACGCTGCTGCTGACATTCTTCTACCGGCACTTGCCGGAGCTGATCGAGCACGGTCATCTCTTCATTGCCCAACCGCCGCTCTACAAGGTCAAGCGCGGCAAGTCCGAGCGCTACCTCAAGGACGACGAGGCGCTCGAGACCTATCTGGTCGCGACCGGCCTCGAGGACACCCGTCTGGTCATCGCCGACGACACCAATGGCGGTGATCGGGTGGTCGAGGCGGAAGCCCTGGCCGACGTGGTCGAGGGTGCCCAGGCAGCGAGTGCGATCTTGATGAACTTCAAGCGCCGCCACCCGGTCGAGCTGATCGAATCCCTGGCGCTGGAGGGTGGTCTGGCCGAGGGTGCGCTCGCCGACCCGACGGAGACCCTGGCGCTGGCGCAGCGGGTCGCCGCCCGGCTCACCGCGAGCGGCCGCGGCGCCTGGCAGGCGCATGTCGGCGAGGAGGGCGAGCTCGTCTTCCACCACATGAAGGGCGAGCGCCGCGAGCGGCACCGGCTCGACCCGGGGATCACGCGGAGTCCCGAGGCACGGCGCCTGGCCGACGCGCTGTCGCGCATGGGGCCCTTCTTCGCCAAGGCCGGCCGGCTCGAGAAGAAAGACGAGAGCCGGCCGATCAACGGCCCGCTGGATCTCACCGAGGCGGTCCTGGCGCTCGGCCGCAAGGGGCTGACGATCCAGCGCTACAAGGGTCTGGGTGAGATGAACCCCGAGCAGCTCTGGGAGACCACCCTCGATCCGACCATCCGCTCGCTCTATCAGGTGCGCGTCGATCATGCCGACGAGGCCGACGACATCTTCACCACGCTGATGGGCGACGTGGTCGAGCCGAGGCGCGACTTCATCCAGCAGAACGCGCTCAGGGTCGTCAATCTCGACGTCTGACGGGGGCGCCGCGCCAAGGCCGCCGAAAAGGCGGCCGGCCGAGGGAGGTGTGCGGCCGAGAGGACGGGCGATGGGCGAGCGATGACGGGACCGATGGCCGACACGTCGGCAAGCGGGCTGCTGCGGGCGCAGGCCTGGCTGATGCTGGTGCTGACGACGCTCTTTTGGGGTGGCAACGCGGTCGCCGGCAAGTTCGCCGTGGGCGAGGTCTCGCCGATGCTGCTCACCTGGCTGCGCTGGACGCTGGCGGCATCCTTGATGCTGGTGGTCGCTCGTCACCATCTGCGGCACGACTGGCCGGTGATGAAGAAGCACCTGCCCTATCTGGCGATGATGGGTGCCTTGGGCTTCACCGGCTTCAGCGGCCTGCTCTACTCCGGTCTGATCCGCACCACCGCCATCAATGCGACGATCATCCAGGCCGCGATGCCGATGTTCATCTTCGTCTTGAACCTCGTGATCTTCCGCACCGCGAGCCGTCCCCTACAGCTGATCGGCTACACCATAACGCTCGTCGGCGTCGCCACTGCCGCCGGCCAGGGTGACCTGCTCTCCTTGGCCTCGCTCGGCATCAACCACGGCGACCTCCTGATCATCACCGCCGCCGTCATCTACGCCAGCTACTCGGTGGCGCTGCGCAACAAGCCGCAAATTCATTGGCAAAGCCTGCTCGCGGCACTCCTCACCGCCGCGAGCCTCGCCGCCTTCCCGCTCGCCATCATCGAGGCCCAAACCACCACCTTCTTCTGGCCAGACAGCCGCACCGCCTGGGCCGTCGTCGCCTACACGACGATCTTCCCGTCGCTGCTGGCCCAAGCCTTCTTCATCCGTGCGAACGAGATCATCGGCAGCAACGCCGCCGGGCTCTTTCTCAACCTCATCCCAATCATGGGCGCACTGCTCGCAGTGGCCCTGCTCGGCGAGCAGTTCCATCTCTACCACGCGCTCTCCCTCGTGCTGGTGCTGGGCGGCATCGCCCTCGCCCAGCGCCAGCGCGCGTCGTGACTCCGCCGGGCCCTCAGCGCCACCGACAACTCCAGGAGTATACGCCATGACCGTGCTCGATCGTTTTCGCCTCGATGGCAAGCGCGCCTTCATCACCGGGGGCAGCCGCGGGCTCGGCTTGGCCATGGCCACGGGCCTGGCCGAAGCCGGCGCCGATCTCGTTCTCGCCGGCCGCGATCGGGCGAGCCTGGATGCCGCAGCCGACACGCTGGGCAAGACCGGCCGCGACGTGCGAACGCTCGTGGCCGACATGGCCCAACCGCAGACCTGCGAGGCCACGGCGGAGCGGGTCATCGCCGAGCACGGGCCGATCGACATCCTGATCAACAATATTGGCGGCAGGCGGGATCCGGCGCCGACCACCGAGATGCCGCTAGCCCGCTGGCAGGAGTTGATCGACCTCAACCTGACCAGCACGTTTCTCTGCACCAAGATCATCGGCGGGGCGATGCTCTCCCGCGGGCAAGGCGGCCGGGTGATCAATGTCAGCTCGATCAACGCCATGGTGGCCGGTCGCGATATCGGCGGCCGGCATTACGAGGCGGCGAAAGCCGCCGTCCTGCAGTTCACCCGCGCCACCGCTGCTGACTGGGCACCGCATGGCGTCACGGTCAACGCCATCTGCCCGGGCCTCTTCATGACCGAGGCCAATACCCGCTGGTCGACAGAGAAGCCCGAGGTGATCGACGGCGTCGTCGAGCGGACGCCGATGGGCACGACCGGCGTCCCTGAGGATCTGGGCGCGCTTGCGGTCTATCTCGCCTCGGATGCGAGCCGTTTCATGACGGGTGCGGCGCTGGTGATCGACGGCGGCTACACGCTCTGGTAGGCGACCCGAGTCGCGAGGGCGAGGCTCAGCCGAGTGCGGTCTGGCGCCCTGCCCAGCGGCCGGGCTCCCAGGACTGGCCGGCCGTGGTAAGGGGCAGCAGGCGCTCGACCCGATGCTGCAGGACGGCGACCGCCTCTCTGGGCTCGGCCGGCAGCTCGGCGGCGTCGAGCGGCGGTCCATAAGAGAGCTGGAAGCGCCTGCCACGCTTGTTCAAGAGCTCGCGGAACAGCGTGACATCGCGCAACTCGGCGGCCAGCGCCGAGAGCAGATAGAAGGTGGGCGAGTTGCGCGCCTTGATGTGCAAGGGCACGATTGGCAGCCGGTGGCGCTTGGCGATCGAGAGCACTGACGGCAGCCAGGCCCGCTCGGTCAGCCCGCGCCAGCCGAGATAGGCGAGCCGACCGGACGGAAAGACCACCAGGAGCTGCTCCTTGTCGATGGCTTCCTCGAGATAGCGAAACGCGCGCCGCGACGCGGCGCGGCTCTGCTTCTCGCGCTGCAGCTCGATCGGGATCATCACGTCGATAAGGCCCGGCGCCACGCGAAGCGCGTCGCCATTGACCAGAAACCGCATGTCGGAGCGGCGCCGCTTGACGCTCTGCCAAAGGGCGATGCCGTCGGCGAGGCCGGTCGGGTGGTTGGCGACGAGAATGGCGGGGCCGTTTGACGGCAGGAAGCCGAGCCCGTTATCGGCGACATCGAGTGCCAGCTCGGCACCGACGAAGTCCATGATCTCGCTGCCGGAGCGCTCGCGCACCGAATCCGCCATCGCTCTGGCCTCACCGTAGCGCAACGGCTCGAGCAGGTACTTGATGAAGGCGCCGCGGAGCAGCGGATCGGCGAGCAGCCGCGGCGCGCGCTCGAGGATCAGCTGGTCGACGATATGCGGCTCGGAGGAGAAGACCGCCGCGTTCTGCATGGCGAGGCTCCGTTCACACTGCGCCCCGTGGCATAGCCGAGCAGTGCGACAACCTCATGGCAGCGCGCCCGTCCGAAACGCCGTCAGCAGACCGGCGTCGGCAAAGGCTGCCCGTGGAAATGCGCCTCTAGATTGGCGACCACGAGCCCGGCCATGGCGTCCCGGGTTTCCTCCGTGGCGCTGGCCTGGTGGGGTTGCAGCACGACATTGTCCATCGCGAGCAAGCTGTCCGGCACACGCGGCTCATCGGCAAAGACATCGAGACCAGCCCCTTTAATCCGTCCGGCCTCGAGCGCCGCGATCAGTGCCGCCTCGTCAACCACCGAGCCGCGGGCAATGTTGATCAGCCACCCCTCGGGCCCGAGCGCGGCGAGCACCTCGGCATTGACCAGATGGCGGGTCGCAGCGCCACCGGGGCAGGCCACGGCCAGCACATCGGCCCAGCCGGCGAGCTCGACCAGCGAGGGGAAATAGCGAAGATCGACGCCATCGCGGGCGGCGCGGTTGTGGTAGCCGAGCACCATCTCCGCCGCGGAAGCGCGCTTCGCCAGCTCCATGCCGATCCGCCCGAGGCCGAGAATGCCGAGCTTCTTGCCGGCAAGGCAGGTGCCGAGCGCCATCGGGCCCTGTCGCTGCCAGCTGCTGTTCCTGACATAGCGATCCGCCTCGGCCATCCGCCGCAGGGTCGCGAGCATCAGCCCCATGCCGAGATCGGCGACGTCGCGGCTGAGCACGTCGGGCGTGTTGCTGACCCGAATGCTACGCGCCCGGCAGGCCTCGACATCGATGCCGTCATAGCCGACGCCGAAGCAGGCCACCATCTCGAGCCGGGGCAGCCGGTCGATCATGGCGGCGCTCAGCCCCCGCTCGCCGGAGGTGACGACGCCCTGGATCTCCGCACCCTCGTTCTCGATCAGTGTCTCCGGGTCGTCCGCCTGCCAGAGGTGGATCAGCCGATAGGCGGCCTCCAGCTCGGCCATGGCCTTGGGCCTGTTCGGCCAGAGAACGAGTACGACCGGCTTGGCGGCCTTGGCATCCGACATGCGTTTTCCCTCGAGTGTCGGCTGCCGTTCTAGGCGGGAAGCGCGAAGGCTTACAAGCCGTGGTGCTGGAGCGTGCGGTCGATCGGCGCCAGGTAGCCGCTACCGAAGAGCTGCACATGCACGAGCAGCGGATAGAGATTGTAGAGATCGGCGCGCTCCTCGAAGAACCCGGGCGCGATCTCGCGTAGCTCGGCATAGGCCGCGTAGAACGGCTCGCCGAACCCACCGAAGAGCGTGGTGTAGGCGAGCTCGACCTCCGGGTGGCCGAAATAGATCGCGGGATCGATGAAGGCCGCGACCTGCTCGGCGCCATAAAGCAGATTGCCGGCCCAAAGATCGCCATGCAGCAGCGATGCGGCCTCGGGTTCCGCAAGCAACGCGTCGAGCTTGGCCGCCAATCGCTCCAGCCGCCGGGCGAACGCCGGCGGCAACCGGCCCGAAGCCTCGGCACTAGCGGTCATCGCGAGCAGGCGGTGCTCGCGAAAGAAATCGACCCAGCGCGCCGTCGGCGGATTGGCCTGTGGCAGCGGTCCGATCAGCGTGTCGCGCTCGAAACCGAAGCGCTCCTGGGTGATCGTGTGCAGAGCAGCCAGCTGGCGCGCCGCATCGACCTGTGCCGCCTCGGCAGGATTGCCCGTCTCGTGCGGCACGTAAGCCATGACCAGCTGGTCGGCGCTCGCCAGCAGCACCTCGGGCACCGGCAGGCGGCTTTCCCGCGCCAGGTAGCCGAGCATCCAGGCCTCGAGCTCGAGGTCGCTGGTCGCCAAGACGCCGCGCCGGCGCTTCTCGACGACGAACGTGCCATCCGCGAGCTCGAGCCTCGCCACATCGGCGATGCAGCCGCCATGCAAGCTCGTGCGCTGGACGACAGTCTGGCCGAGCACGCGATCCATCTGGCCCACGGTCAAGACTGCCGCTCGAGATCCGCGATCAGGCCGTCGATCCCCGTCTCGATCAGGTCGAGCACGTGCTCGAAGCCGGCATCGTCGCCGTACCAGGGATCGGGCACGTCGCGGGGGCCTTGCGCCCTGACGAAATCCATGAAGAGCTGCAGCCGCGCGGTGCCACTGGACGGCGCCTGCCGCTCGAGCGTCCGCAGATGTGCCGTGGTCATCGCCAGGACCCGGTCGAACTCGGCGAAGTCAGCGGACCGGACTTGCCGGGCGCTGCGGTTCAAGAGGGTGTAGCCGCGAGCACTGGCTGCGGCTCGGGCACGGCGATCGGGCGGATTGCCGAACTCCTCCGCACTGGTTCCAGCGCTGTCGGCAACCACGTCGAGGCCACGCGCGCCAGCGCGGTGCAGGAGCACCGCCTCGGCCGTGGGCGAGCGACAGATATTGCCGGTGCAGACGAAGAGGATGCGGGGCGGCGATGTCGGCATGGCACCTCTGCGGGCAGTACGGGTGTCGTGGCGAGCTTAGATCCAGCGGCCGGCGCCGCAAGGTCCAAGGATCTGTTGCCGGTGTCATCGACAATGCGCACTCGGGCAAAATGGTGTAGATCGCTGGAGCGATGGGCGGATTTGCCACGTCGCCCGTGGCATCGAGGTGCACGCTTTGCTCCGCCCGACCCTTCCAGGACTGGCTCAAGTCACCGCGTTCCTCGATCGGCTGCCGCGCGAGCTGCTGGCATCGCTGCTGGTCGTCTGCGCGTTCGCCTTCTTCACCGCGATGGCCGTGCTGATCCGGCTGGCGGCTGAGCACCTCGCCATCATCGTCGTGATCTTCATCCGCCAGGTCGTGACGATGCTCTTGATGGCCCCCTTCTTCTGGGCGAGCCGCAAGCAGATCCGTCACCCGGCCGGGCTCAAGATGCACGTCTTCCGGGGCATCACCGCGGTCGGCGCCATGCTCTGCGGGCTTTCTGCCATCGTCTACATCCCCCTCGCCGACGTCACCGCCATCCAGATGACCGAGGTGCTGTTCGTTACTGGCCTCGCAGCCCTGATCCTGCGCGAGCAGGTCGGCTGGCGACGCTGGTCGGCAACGGCAATCGGCTTCATCGGCGTCATCGTCATGCTCCGGCCGTTGAGCGGCGGCGTCGATCCCTTCATTCTCGTTGCACTCCTGGGTGCCGTGTTCAGCGCCTTTGCGGTCATGACGCTCCGCCTCGGCTCGATGCACGACACGGCGATGACCGTGCTCTTCTACCAGGGCCTCGTCGTGACGGCGCTCAGCGCGCCTTTGGCCTACTGGTTTTGGACCCCGCCCACAGCCGAGAGCCTGCGCATCGTCTTCTTGATGAGCATTATCATGGGCGCCGGCCAATGGCTGTTCACGACCGCACTGCGGATGGGGCAGGCTTCGGCGCTGGCGCCGCTGAACTATCTGCGCCTGGTGATGATGGCGACGGTCGGCTACTGGCTCTACGACGAGGTGCCGTCGCTCGCCACCGTGCTGGGCGCGCTCCTGATCATGGGCTCGGCCACCTACACCGTGCATCGCAACGCCCAGCGCCGCAAGGAAGCGGAAGACGCGATGGCGGCAGGCGAGACCCGCGACGAGCCGAGCCGTTAGCGGCGGATCACGCCCCTGTCGTCGGTAGGGTCAGCTGCTGCTCTGGCTGGCGATGGCGGTGGCGATGATGCGGCTCAATCGGGCGGTGGCATTGCTCATCGCGGTCGTCCGGCTCTCGAAGGTCGCAGGTGCCGCGACCGGCTCGGTGACCCTGAACGGCGCCGTCTCCAGGACGTCGCGGGACTCCCGCTCGAACAGCGACCAACGTCCTTCGAACACCACCAGCTCTGACGCGGCTTCCGTGTCGGCAGCACCCACCTCGATGTCGAACCGCTCGACGGCGATCTCGACGGTGTAGTCGAGCGGCAGCAGCCTTTGCTCGGGCAGGACGAACACCTGATCGGTGCCCAAGAGCTGCGCCAGGTTGCGGGCGACGACGCCGCGGATCTGCAGATCGAGCGGCTCGATCCAATTGTCCGTGCTGGCAACCGTGAGCTCGTTCGGGCTCGTGCGCGTCACGATGCCATTGCGATCGAGGTAGTTGGCGAGCGCGATCGGAAACACGCCGATCGACTGCTCGGTCTCGGCGACCGGCACCTCGTCGCTGAGTGGCGTCAGCGCGAAGTAGCGGATCGGCTGGCTCGGCGTGCAGCCGGCGATGACGATGATGGCGAGCGCGATGGCTGCGAAGCGGCCCTGCTTATTGCCAGGCATGATGATTACTCCCTCCTGCCGCGGATAATGGCGCTCGGATCACGATCGAGCATGTCGGCAAAGCCGCGGATCGAGCGCGCGGCTGCGGTCAGCTCCTGCAGAACCCGCTCGAGCTGGAAGCGCAAGGTCGAGTTCTCGCCCAAGACGGAATCGATGGACTCCATTGTCTGCGCCGCCTGGTTGGCCGCCGATTCGGCCGAGCTCGCCATCGGCCCGGCTGCGGCCTCGAGCTCGGCGATCAGATTGCGGAGATCATTGCCGGCCGCTGCGAGATTCTGCACGCCAGCGGCCGCCTCGGGGCTCGTCACCAGCGCCTGGATGGCCGAGGCCGACGTCTGCAGGCTTTGGACGATGTCCTCGATCGGCAGCGATGCGAGCCGATCGAGCAGCCCGCTCACCGACGCGGTGAGCGCTTCGAGATCGGTCGGCACCGACGGGATGAGCGGCACCCCGTCGATCATCGTCATCTCGGCCGGAGCGGCACCGGGCAGGACGTTCATCTCGATGAAGAGGTCGCCGGTCAAGAGATTGCCCGTCTTGAGCTGCGCCCTGAGCCCGAGCGACACCAGATGCGCGGTCCGCTCGTACTGCTCCTCGATCGTACTGGCCGAGTCGCTGTTGGCGAAACGCTGCGGCTCGAGATTGACGTAGACGCGGATCGGCGCCTTGCCCGTGGTGAAGTCGGGGATCAGCTCGATGCGCTCGACCGAGCCGGTGCGGATGCCCCGGAACTCCACCGGCGCCCCCACCTGCAGCCCGCGGATCGAGCCGTCGAAATCGATGATGTAGGGAATTCGCTCGTCGATTCGCGACTCGCTGAGGCTCGCCTGAGTGGGGTAGAGCGAGAAGCTGGCCTCGGCCGCGGCACGGTTGTCAGAGCCGCGCGGCGACGAGAACGCGACACCGCCGGCAACCAATGACGCAATGCTGGCGATTTGCAGGTCGATGCCATCGGCACCGGCTCGAAACGTGATGCCGCTGACGTCCCAGAATTGGCTGTCGTTGCGCACCAGCTGGTCGTGCGGGCTGCGCACGAAGATCGGAATCTCGAACCGGCTGGCGTCTTCGGACAATCGATGACCGAGAACCTGCCCCACCTCCAAGCCACGGAAGTAGACGGGGGCCCCGCGATTGACGGAGCCCAGGTTCTCCGCGATCAGCGTGTACTGCGTGCCCTTGACGTCCGAGCGGATCAAGGGCGGCTCTTCGAGACCAGCAAAGCTGGTTGCGCTTTCGCCGTCGGCCGGCTCGACCTCGATATAGGCCCCCGAAAGAAGCGTCCCAAGCCCGGTAACACCGCTGACGCCAACGCGCGGGCGGACCACCCAGAAGCGACTCCTCTCCGTAACATGGGAAGCGAAGCTCTTGTCCATCCGAGCCTCGACCACCACGCCGGTGAGATCTTGGTTGACGTGCACGACTTCGACCATGCCGACATTTACGTCGCGATACTTGACCAGCGTCTTGCCGGCCTCGAGCCCCTCGGCGGTCACGAACGAAATGGACACCAGTGGGCCTTTATTCATGACCGTCGTAACAGCGAGCCAAGCGCCAATCACAGCCGCAACCAGAGGCACCAACCAAACGAGCGAGAAACCGCGATTCTTGCGGAGCACCGGCTCCGCCACCTGATCAGGCGGCGACGGTGGGGAGCTTGCCATGGCGTCCTCTTTCATTGTCCCAAATCAATCGCGGATCGAAGCTCGCCGAGGCGAGAATGGTCAATATCACAACAGCCGCGAAAGCGAGTGCCCCAGCACCCGGCTCGATGCGCGCGATCTCACCGAGATCAACGAGCACAGCCAGAATCGCAATCATGAAAACATCGATCATCGACCAGCGACCAACCTGCTCGACGATCCGATAGAGCTGCGTCCGCTCGCGCGGCCGTGCGTGCCAGTCGAACTGCACGGAGAGCAGGAGATAAGCGAGGCAGACCAGCTTCAAGACGGGCACAGTGATACTGGCAAAAAAGACAAGGGCCGCGACCGGCCACATGCCAGCCTCGATCAGCAGCACGACGCCCGAGAGAATCGTATCGCCCTGCCCCTTGCCGAAGCTGGTCACCTTCATCACCGGCAGCACATTGGCGGGTACGTAGAGGATCGCGGCGGCAAACCAGAATGCCCACGTCCGTGCTAGCGAGTTGGGCTTGCGATGATGCACCGGTGTATCGCAACGCGGACAATGCACGTCATGGGCATGCGGCGACAGCGGCACGACCTGAGAGCAGACATGGCAACACGCCAACGGCTTGCCGCTGGCCTGCAGCCGGTCGAGCCGGTTCTGCCGTCCCAATCGCCACCAGACCTTGCGCGGGTCGAGCACATTGTCCGCTGCTGCCATGCAGAGGATCAAGGCGACGAAAGCCCAGAGTGCCGGGCCGATGGTCAGCGTTGCGAGGTCGCTCAGCTTCACATAGGCAACGATGACGCCGAGCAGATAAACCTCGGTCATCGCCCAGGTTCTGAGCCACGCGGCAAGCGCGAACAGCCGCTTCGTGCCAGGCGCCGAACGATCGTAGGTGATCGGCAGGAGGGTGTAGAAATTGAGCAGAAGCTTAAGCAGCGGGAACCCGATGGCCATCAGGGCAACAACGAACGCGAGCGGCCAGACTCCGTCCTTGTAGAGCGCATAGGCACTGCCAACAATCGTCGCCGTCGTCGAGTTGCCTTCCATCGAGAAGGTCATGAATGGGAATGTATTGGCGACGAAGAACAAGATGAGCGCCGCGATAGTCAGCGCCAGGGCACGCCGCGCGCTGTCCGTTCGCTCACGATAGAGCGGCGCGCCACAGGTCCGGCATTTCGCCGTGATGCCCGATGGCATTTCATGAACGCGATAGAGTGTGTCGCATTCGTGGCACATATAAGCCGCAGGATCACTCGTCATCCGGGATGCATAGCGTGGTTTTGCAGCACAGCGCGCGAAAAAAACGCAATCAATCCGCGACACTCCGCAAGTACGAGCGTTCCGGTGCGAAGCGCCCTTAGCGCCACAGCCTTCAGGCCACGGCCTCGTCAATCCCGGTGATCACCCACTCGACTGCCGCGACACTGGTCGTCCGTGGATCGAGCGCATCGGCGACGATCCATCCGAGGCGCATCCCCACGATCCGGTCCACCACCTGGAACACGTGGTGGATGTTGTGCGCGATTGAGGATGTTGTCGGCGAGCCGTCGCTGATCCAGCAGAAAGGCTTGGCCTCTGCCGCGGGCGCGCCGTCGACAGCGCAGGTGCGAAGCGTGTAGGCCCGACTCGAACCAGCATCTCCTCGATGAGGCCGCCATGCCAGCCGACCAGCCCGCATTTCCGAGAGACCTCTCCCCCGTCGCCGTCGTCGGCTGCGGGCTGATCGGCGCCGGCTGGGTCGCCGTGCTCGCCGCCGCCGGCCTCGAGGTCCGCGCCTTCGACCCATCGCCCGAGCGCCTGACGGATCTGGCCGGGCGCTGCGCGAAGCTGCAAGCGGCGATCGCCGAGCTGCAGCCCGTGCACGCCGGTCGCGTGGTGACGACGCGCTCGCTGGAGGAAGCCGTCGGCCCGGCGAGATGGGTCCAGGAGAACGCGCCCGAAAATCTCGCCACCAAGCAAGAGCTGCTGAGCGCGATCGAGGCCGCGACGCCGCCGTCGACGATCATCGCCAGCAGCACCTCGGCACTCCTCTGGTCGGCGCTGGCAGAGGGCATGCGCCATCCCGAGCGGCTGATCATCGCCCACCCGTTCAACCCGGTGCATCTGATCCCGCTGGTCGAGCTGTTCGCCCCCGACGCCGCACTGGTCGAGACGGCACACGCGTTCTACACCGCCATCGGCAAGCGTCCGGTGCGGCTCCGGCGCGAGATGGAGGGCCACATCGCCGGCCGGCTGGCGGCAGCGCTCTGGCGCGAGGCGGTGCATCTCGCCGCCAGCGGCGTCGCCAGTGTCGCCGAGATCGACCAGGCGCTCACCGACGGCCCGGGCCTGCGCTGGGCGGTCCAGGGCGCGCACCAGACCTACCACACCGGCGGCGGCCCCGGCGGCCTCACCGACTACCTGACCCACCTTGGCCCCAGCCAGGAGCGCCGCTGGGCAACGCTCGGCACGCCCAGCCTCGACGCGCCCACCCGCCAGCTGCTGGTCGACGGCATGGCCGACGAAGCCGCCGGCCGAACCGTCGCCGAGCTCGAAGCCGCCCGCGATCGAGCGCTCATCGCTCTGCTGCGCGCGCGCCCCGACGGCTGACCATCCTCTCGCAACACACGCACACGACCACCTACCCGCGACTGAGACAAGGTCTCCAGCGGCAGCGAGAGGCCCCATGGAACGCCGTGGTCGGCGCTTGACCAACACCCAATGCGGCCATGCGCGAAACGCCTGAAACGGGCTCCCAGACCACGCGTCGTGTCAGGCGTCCGTTGCCGGCGCCGCCAGCTCGTAGAGGTTCCACAGCGTTTTCTTGGCCATACGGTCATAGAGCGCGCGGGCCCGGTAGTTGTCGTCGGCCGTGATCCAGCGGATCACCGGCCAGCCTCGCTGCCGGGCGATGTCGGCCAATTCGTCGAGAAGCGCTTCGCCGACACGGCCGCCGCGCGCTTGCGGATCCACGAAGAGGTCGTCGAGAAAACCCAGATCCGCGGCCCGGAGCGGGCTCGGCATGCGGCGGAAATGCGCCAGACCGACAACTTGGTCGCCATCGACGGCAAGCAGACCCTCGACCTCGTGCAACGGGTCATGCAGCCAGCCCCAGACCCTGTCGAGCTGGGCATCGTCGAGTGCGCGGCCATAGAACTGACCGTAGCCGCGAAACAGCCGCCGCCACTCGGCCTCGAAACGGGCGTCGATCGGAACGATTCGGGCCATGTCACCTCACCTTTGCTGGCGCCTCGAACGATTTCCACGGCGGCGGGGACGCTGCCCGCCGCCTCAGAGCCCGCTTCATGCAAGAGCGCCGGGCCGATGCCCGAAAGGTCCAAGACGGCGCCGCCGATGGAGCCATGACGCCGATCCGGGCCAGCCGCCACAGCCCGGCCGACCGCAGCGCTTGTCCAGTCCCGGTCACCACCTCTATAGCTACGCGCGGTCGGGCCCGTAGCTCAGTGGTTAGAGCTGGCCGCTCATAACGGTCTGGTCGCAGGTTCGAACCCTGCCGGGCCCACCAAGCCGCGACCCGACCGGCGCTCCAGCCACCGACGGAGCAACAGCGGCCGGCGGGCTCGTTTGCGATCCGGACGGTGGGCAACGCTGGCGGCCATCTGGGGAGAGGCTCAGGGATGCGGCTCACGGACGACGAGAAGGCGATGCTCGCGGGCGAAGCCGGCGAGCCGCGGCGCTGGGCCATGGACCACATGCTCAAGGTCGGCGCCATGTTCGACGCCCCGGACCTCGTGGCCGTGAGCCAGGCGCACATGATGGCCGACCCGGAATCGCTGGGCGAGGCCGGCGTCGCCTTTCTCGAGGGGCTGGCCCGGCACGCCCCGGCAGAGCGCCGGGTGGCAGTGCCGATGATCACCGATCCGCGCGGCGTCGATCTCAACCACTACCGCCCCCTCGGGCAGACCGAGGCCATGGCGGATCTGGAGCGCCGGACCATCGCCGCCTGCCAGGCCATGGGCATCTTGATGACCAACACCTGCATCAACTACCAGACGATCCTGCCGCCGGTCCGGGGCGAGCATCTGGCCTTTGGCGACACCGGCGTCGTCATCTATTCCAACAGCGTCTTGGGCGCCTTCTCCAACTTCGAGGGTGGCCCATCCGCCCTGGCTGCCGGGCTCACCGGGCGGACCCCACGCTACGGCCTGCATTTGCCCGAGCGCCGGCGCGGCACCAAGCGCTTCATCACCCGCCACCAGCCCAAGGGCCTGCTCGACTGGGGCATCCTCGGTGGCATCGTCGGCCGCCGCTCCGGCTCCTACTGGGAAGTGCCGGTGATCGAGGGCATCGAGACGGCGCCCACCTCCGACCAGCTCAAGCATTGCGGTGCGGCGATGGCGAGCTTCGGCTCGACGCCCCTCTTCCACCTGGTCGGCATCACGCCGGAGGCGCCGAGCCTGGCCGCCGTCTGGGACGGCCCGCCGCCCCCGGCCGAGGAGATCACCACGGCCGAATTCGACGCGCTCAAGGCGGAGTTCGGCGGCAAGGGCGACAAGGTCGATGTCGTCGTCTTCGCCGCACCACAGCTCTCGCTCATCGAGATGCAGCGCGTGGCGGACCTGGTCACCGGCCGGACGATCCATGACGAGACGGCGCTCATCGTCTGCACCTCGCCCGCCGTCTACGCCGATAGCCGCCGCCTCGGGCTGGTCGCGCAAATCGAGGGATGCGGTGCGAAAGTGCTGGAGGGAACCTGCTTCTACAACCAGTACGCCCGCGAGATCGGTGAGGCCAATGGCTGGGTGCGGCTGCTCTCCAACTCGCCCAAGATCGTCAACATCCTGGGCGGCTACGGCTACCGGCCAGCGCTCGCCACCATGGAGGATTGCGTCGCCTCGGCCATCAAGGGGGAGATCGTCCGATGATCGTCCTCTCCTGCCACAAAGGCATCGGCCCCAAGGTCGAAGGCACCGCACTGGTCGCCCGGGACAATTTCTCGGCCCGCTACGACCTCGACCGGCTCAAGGGCGTCTTCTCCCGACCGCAGCACCAGCTCGCCGGGCAGTCCTACAAGGACAAGATCCTGGTCTTGAACACGGCCAAGGGCGGCGTCGCCTCGGCCTGGATGCTGCACGAGATGAAGACGCGCGGCATCACACCTTTGGCGCTGCTCTTCAACGCCGCCAATACGATCCTGGCCCAGGGTGCAGCGCTCGCCGACATGACGCTCTGTGATCGCTTCGCCGAGGGTGACGTGACCGCGTTGATCCGCACCGGCGACCGACTACTGGTCGAGCCTGACGAAGGCACCGTAACGATCCTTTCAAGGGATCGCTAACCGTAGATCAGCTGCGGCAGCCAGAGCGCGATGGCGGGGAAGATGATGATCAAGAGCAGCCCGAACACTTGCAGCGCCATGAACTGCAGCATGCCCATGTAGATGTCGTCGAGCTGCCATTGCGGCACCACGCCCTTGAGGAAGTAGGCGGACAACGCCACGGGCGGCGACAGCCAGGCGGTCTGCAGGTTGACCGCGACCAGGATGCCGAACCAGACGAGATCGAAGCCCAGGGCGGTGATCAGCGGCAAGAGGAAGGGCACGACGATGAGCACGATCGGCACCCATTCGAGCGGCCAGCCCAAGAGAAAGATCGCGGCCATCACGATGGCGAGAATGACATAAGGCGGCAGGTCGAGGGCGAGCAGCGCCTCGGTCAGGAATGTCGGCGTGCCGAGCCGCGCGAAAACGGCACCGAAGAAGTTGGAGGCCGCCACCAGGAAGAGGATGAGGACCGAGATCTCCAGCGTCTTGATCAGCGAATCGGTCAGCCCCTGCAGCGTCAGGCGGCGATAGACGATGGTCAGGAGAAGTGCGCCGAAGGCACCGCAGGCGGCCCCTTCCGTGGGCGTGGCGAAGCCGAAGATGATGCTGCCCAAGGCCGCGAAGACCAGCGCCGCCGGCGGCACCAGGCCCTTCATGAACTCGATCCAGGCAGACTTCAGGTCGGCCGCACGCTCTTCCTCAGGCAGCATCGGTGCCAAGGCCGGGTTCAGCCGGCAGCGGATCATCGTGTAGCCGGTAAACAGCGTGGCCAGCAGGATGCCCGGCATGATCGCCGCTGCGAACAGCGTCGTCACCGGCACCTCGAGCACCGGCCCCATGACGATCAGCATGATCGAGGGCGGGATCAGGATGCCGAGCGTGCCGCCGGCGGTGATCAGGCCGGCCGAGAGCCGCGTGTCGTAGCCCGCCTTGATCATCGGCTTGCCGGCCATGATGCCGAGCAGCGTCACCGAGGCGCCGACGATCCCGGTTGCCGCCGCGAAGATGGTGGCGACGAACATCACCGCCAGATAGAGGGCACCCCGGAGGTTCGCGAGCAGCTGCTGCGCCGAGCTGAACAGGCGTTCCATCAGGTTCGCCCGCTCCATGAGAATGCCCATGAAGACGAAGAGCGGCACGGCGGTCAGCGTGTTCTCCATCATCGTGCTGTAGAACTGCAGCGTCAGGAGAAAGAAGACGAGCTTGCCGAAGCCCCAATAGCCGAAGGTGATGCCCAAGAAGAGCAGGGTGAAGGAGATCGGAAAGCCGACGAAGATGCCAAACAGCATCCCGCCGATCATCAAGAGGCCGATGATCTCGGGCGTCATGCCGGCAGCCGCTCGGGCATTGCGCTCACCTCAAGCATCGGGCCAGCGCCCGCGGGTCGCCGCGTACCAGCTCTTGCAGAGCTCGGCCATGCCCTGGAGCACGAGGAGAATGACGCCGGCGGCGAGTGCCGCCTTGATCGGGCCGAGCTGCGGCATCCAGGCCGTGTCCATGCCGCGCTCGCCGCGGATGATGGCTTCGGCGGCATAACCCCAAGCGACATTGGCGAAGATCAGCATCGCCGGCAGGTAGAAGACGATGTAGAGCGCGGCGTCGATCCGGCCCTGCGTCTTCACCGACCAGTTGCGGTAGATGAAGTCGGCGCGAATATGCACGCCCTTGGCCAGAGCGTAGCCGGCGCCCAGCATGAACATGGCGCCGTAGAGCATGCGGCTCATGTCGTAGGCCCAGATGGTGGGGGCGGCGAAGAAGTAGCGGGCGGTGATCTCGTAGACCATGGCCGCCATCAGCGGCAGCACCAGCCAGGCGACGATGCGGCCGACCCAGAGATTGACGTTATCGGCGACCAGCACGATCGCCGCCATCCACCCCGGCATGTCGTTGGGCATGCGCCCGAGCCGATGCCGCCTGCCGGCGAGCAGCTCGTCTGCGAGATCGATGCGTTCTTCGTCAGCCATGGCTGGCGCTACCCAGGTCCCGCACCTGCCCCAAGACCGGAGCAGGTGCGATGCCGGACGTCTCGCTACTCGGCGGCCAGCTTGTCGGCGTAGTCGCTCGTGATCCGCGCATTGGCCTCCTGCTGCGTCGCCCAGAACGGAATGGCGACCTCGGCGAAGGCGCGCTGGCTGTCCCAGACCTCCTTGAAGAAGGCGTTCTCGGCGGCATAGGTCTCGAAGACGGCCTGCGCCGCCTCGGCATAAGCCGTGAAATACTCCTCGGGCGTGTCCTGGATGATCACCCCATCCTCCTCGACCAGCATCTTCAACGCCTTGCCGTTCTCGAGAATGCGGTAGCTCAGGGCCTTCATCAGGGCGGCATTGGCCGACACCTCGATCGCCTTCTGCTGCTGCTCGGTCAGGCTCTCGAACACGTCCTTGTTGATGTAGATGTCGGCATTGACGACGTTCTGGTGCAGGCCCTGCAGGTAGTAGTTCTTGAGCACGTTCTGGAAGCCGAAGACGCTGTCCGGCTTCGGGCAGCACCACTCGGCGGCGTCGATTACGCCCTTCTCGAGCGCCGGCAGGATGTCGCCGCCGCCCATGGCGACCGCGGACACGCCGATGTCGTTGTAGATCTGGCCCGGAATGCCGGGCGGCGTACGGAAACGCAGGCCCTGCATGTCGGCGAGGCTGTTGATCGGCTCCTTGAACCAGCCGAGCGCCTCGGGGCCGACGGGCTGCAGCATGAAGCCCACGACGTTGACACCCATCTCCTCCCAGAGCTGCTCGTAGAGCTCGCGACCGCCGCCATAGAGATACCAGGAGATATGCGCCATGTTGTCGAGCCCGACGCCCGCACCGGCGGCCGGCGAGCCGAACAGCGTGGCGGCCGGGTGCTTGCCGGACCAGTAATGCGTCCAGGCGAAGCCAGCCTCGATCAGCCCGGCATCGACCGCGTCCAAGGTCTCGTTGACACCGACCACGGCGCCTGCGGGCAGCACCTCGAAGACCACCTCGCCATTGGTGAGCGCTGTGACATCGGCAGCGAAGTCCTCGAGCATGACGACCTCGTCGGCGCTGGTCGGGATCACCGATTGGATCCGGATCAGCGTCTCGGCTGAGGCGAGGCTCGGCAGAGCGAAGGCAACAGCGACGGCCAGACCGGCCGCCCGGTTCTTGAGCGACATCTCTTTTGTTCCCTGATCTTCGGCTGCTCGGCACTGGTGCCCGCGACCGTTCATGGTCGCAGCATGCCGCCAGACGATGACGACGTCACGCGCAAATGTCGCAGCTGGTGATCAGCCTTCCTCGCCGGCTGGTCGCGGCTCGGCCAAAACCAGCCGCGTTCCGGCAGCCTCGAGCGCCGAGATCAACTCTTCCGGCGGCGCCACGTCGGTGAAGAACGCGTCGATCACCGACATGTCGCCGAGCCGGGCCATGGCCGAGCGGCCGAGCTTGCTGTGGTCGGCGGCGAGGAACACCTGGCGCGCATGGCGGATGATGGTCTGCGCCACCTTGACCTCGCGGTAGTCGAAATCGAGCAGCGTGCCGTCGAGGTCGATGGCGCTGATGCCGATCACCGCGATATCGACCCGGAACTGGCTGATGCTGTCGATCGTGGCCTCGCCGACGATGCCGCGATCGCGGGCCCTGACGACACCGCCCGCGACGATCACCTGGAAATCCTCCTTCGCGGCCATCAGGCTCGCGACATTGAGGTTGTTGGTGATGACGGAGAGGCCGGTGTGCTCCATCAGCGCCTTGGCGATCTCCTCGTTGGTCGTGCCGATATTGATCGAGAGCGAGGCGTGGTCGGGGATGTTGGCGGCGACCGCCCGGGCGATCCGCTGCTTGGCCTCGAGATGCAGCACCTGGCGGCTGGAATAGGCGATGTTCTGCACGCTCGACGGCAGGGCAGCGCCGCCGTGGTAGCGCTGCAGGATGCCCTCCTCGGCGAGCTCGTTGATGTCACGGCGGATGGTCTGCGGCGTCACCTCGAACTGCTGGGCCAGGGCCTCGATGGTGACGAAGCCCTGGCGCTGGACGAGGGTGACGATGGAGGCCCGCCTGCCGCCCAGTGCCCGCACCTCAGGAGTGGGTGGTTCGAACACGTGAAACGGCATCCGCCCAACCCGCCAGCCGAGCCTCGCGGGTCGCCTTGTCGAGCTTCGGCTCGAACCGGCCATCCTCCCGCCAGCTATCGGCAATCGCCTGCATCGACGGATGGATGCCGACCGCAAGCCCGGCGAGATAGGCGGCACCCAGCGCTGTCGTCTCGATCACCGCTGGACGCTCGACCGGGCAATCGAGAATGTCGGCGAGGTACTGGCAGACCCAGTCGTTCGCCACCATGCCGCCATCGACGCGGAGCGTGTCGGGCAGCACCCCGGCGCCTGCGGCCGCAATGTCCTGCTGCATGGCGGTCAGGAGGTCGGCCGTCTGGTAGCAGACCGATTCCAGGGCGGCGCGGACGATATGGGCGCTCGTGCTGTCGCGGGTGATGCCGAATATCGCGCCCCGCGCATCAGGGTCCCAATAGGGCGCGCCGAGGCCGGTGAAGGCAGGCACGAAGTAGATGCCGCCGCTATCGGGAAGCATGGCCGCCAGCGCCTCGCTTTCGCCGGCATGGGTGATCGCGCGCAGCCCGTCCCTCACCCATTGAATGGCGGCACCGGCAATGAAGATGCTGCCTTCGATTGCGTAAGTGGTGCGGCCGTCCAGGCGGTAGGCGATGGTCGAGAGGAGACGGTTCTCCGACGGCACGAGGCGCTCGCCGGTGTTCAGCAACGCGAAGCAGCCGGTGCCGTAGGTGCTCTTGAGCATGCCAGGCTGAAAGCAGGCCTGGCCGAACGTGGCCGCCTGCTGGTCGCCCGCCATGCCGGTGATGGCGATCGAAGCGCCCAGGATGGCAGGGTCGGTGTCGCCGAAATGGCCGCTATTGTCCTTCACCTCGGGCAGCATCGAGCGCGGGATGCCGAGCCGCTCGAGCAACCGGTCGTCCCAGTCGTGACGGGTAATGTCGAAGAGCATCGTCCGACACGCATTCGATGCATCGGTGGCGTGCACCTTGCCGCCGGTGAGGCGCCAGAGCAGGAAGCTGTCGACCGTGCCACAGGCCAGCTCGCCGCGCTCGGCCCGCTCCCTGGCACCGTCAACATTGTCCAGCATCCACTTGATCTTGGTCGCCGAGAAATAGGCGTCGATCAAGAGGCCCGTCGTCTCCTTGACGTGCGCCTCCAGCCCCTCGGCCACCAGCTCGCGGCAGAAGGGGGCGGTGCGACGGTCCTGCCAGACGATGGCGTTGTAGATGGGTTGCCCGGTAGCGCGGTCCCAGACGATCGCCGTCTCGCGCTGATTGGTGATGCCGATCGCGGCGATCTGGATGGCCGAGCGGCCAGATTTCGCGATCGCTGCACGAGCAGCGGTAATCGTGTCCGACCAGATATGCTCTGGATCGTGCTCGACCCAGCCGTCCTTGGGATAGAACTGTTGCAGCTCTCGCCCGGCAGAGGAGACGGGCCGACCGCTCGGGTCGAAGAGGATGGCCCTGCTGCTGGTCGTGCCCTGGTCGAGCGCCAGAATGAGATCGGCTGGCATTGAAGACTCCCGGATCGATGGCCGTTTCTAGGGTGCGTTGGGCACCCTTTCTAGGCTGATCCGGTGGATGACGTCGACGGCTGCCTTCGCCTAGCTGTCGAGAACCTGGGGCTCTAGCTGTCGAGAACCTGGCGCAGGCTGGTTTCACCGGCCCTGAGCCCGACGAGATCGACCTCGTCCTCGTCCACCGGCACCAGCAAATCAACGGCGATCCGGTCGAGCAGCCCGGCGACGCGATCGAGCTGCTCCTGGCTGAGCCGTCCGGCAGCCGGCGAACGCATGCCTTCGGCGATGAGCTGCAGCATGGCGGCATGACCCTGGTTGGGCATTGATCGTCCCTTTGTTGTGTCCCTGCATATCTATCGGTTCGATATACGTAGAGCAAGACGGTTGCGATCACACCAGCTCACGGCAGAGCGAGCGGCGTGCCGTCCACCAGCCTGCTAGGCCGCAGACCAGAGCTGCGCTAGACAACGACGCATGACGGAAAATGCCGAAGTCGAGAGCCAACCGCGCCGCGTCGTCCTGGTCGACGGCTCCGGCTACATTTTTCGCGCCTTCTTCGCGCTGCCGCCGATGACCAGGGGCGACGGCACGCCGGTGAATGCCGTGTTCGGCTTCTCCTCGATGCTGTTCAAGCTGATGCAGGACCATGCCGACGACGACATGATCGTCGTCTTCGACGCTGGCCGGATCAGCTTCCGCAACGAGATCTACGACCAATACAAGGCCAATCGCGACGAGCCACCGCCAGAGCTGGTGCCGCAGTTCGAGCTGGTGCGCGACGCGGCGCGCGCCTTCGGGCTACCGGCGGTCGAGGCCAAGGGCTTCGAGGCGGACGACCTGATCGCGACCTATGTCGACCGGGCGCGAGCACTGGATCGCGAGGTGATCATCGTCTCCTCCGACAAGGATTTGATGCAGCTGGTGGCGCCCGGCGTCGTCATGTGGGACCCGATGAAGGCCCGCGAGATCGGCCCACCCGAGGTCGAGGAGCGGTTCGGGGTCGGCCCGGAGCTGGTCCAGGACTGCCTGGCGCTCGCCGGCGACAGCTCCGACAACGTGCCGGGCGTTCCCGGCATCGGGGTGAAGACCGCAGCCCAGCTCTTGCAGCAATTCGGCTCGCTCGATGCGCTCCTGGCCGGGGCCGAGACCATCAAGCAGCCGAAACGACGGCAATCGCTGATCGAGTTCGCCGATCAGGCGCGGTTGTCGCGAGACCTGGTGGCGCTGCGCCACGATGCGCCCCTGCCGGTCGAGCTGGATGGTGCTGTGCGCGGGCAGATCGACGGCGCCACGCTGCTCGCCTTCTTGAAGGAGAACGACTTCAAGGCGCTGATCGGGCGGATCGAGCAGGTGGCCGACGCGGCTGCGGCCGACCGGGCCGAGACAGCCCGCGCCATCGGCGGCGACGCGCCGGTCTACCGGGCGATCGACGATATGGCAGAGCTGGAAGGCCTGCTGGTCCAAGCGCGGACCACCGGCCTGCTCGCCATCGACACCGAGACGACCTCGCTCAATGTCGCCCGCGCCCAGCTGGTCGGGCTGTCGCTCGCCGTCGAGGACGGCAAGGGGTTCTACGTGCCGCTCGGCCATGTCGACGATTTCAACCAGCAGCAGCCGGGCCAGCTATCGATGGCCGACGTGCTGGAACGCCTGCGTCCGATCCTGGTCGACCCGGGCATCCTGAAGATCGGCCACAACCTCAAATACGACATGGGCGTGCTCGCCAAGTACGAGGTGCCGATCACCCCCTTCGATGACACCATGCTGCTGTCCTACGTGCTCGACGGGGCGCGGCACGGCCACGGCATGGACGAGCTGGCGATGCGCCACCTCGACCACGAGACGATCCCGTACGAGGCCGTCTGCGGCAAAGGTGCCAAGCAGATCGGCTTCGCAGCTGTGCCGATCGACAAGGCCACAGACTACGCCGCCGAGGACGCGCTGGTGACACTTCGCCTCTGGCATCTCCTCAAGCGACGGCTGGTCGAGGAGCGGCTCACCACGGTCTACGAAACGCTGGAACGACCAATTGCCCCCATCCTCGCCACCATGGAGGCGACGGGGATCATCGTCGACCGCCGCCATCTCGAGACCCTGTCGGCGATCTTCGGCCAGCGCATGGCCGAGCGCGAGGAGGCGGCGATCAAGCTCGCCGGCCGGCCCTTCAACCTCGGCTCGCCCAAGCAGCTGGGCGAGATCCTCTACGACGAGATGGGCATCGGCGGCGGCAAGAAGACCAAAACCGGCGCCTATGCCACCGGTGCCGAGGTGCTCGAGGAGCTGGCGGCCCAGGGCCACGAGCTGCCGCAGGTGATCCTCGACTGGCGCCAGCTGCAGAAGCTGACCCGCACCTACACCGAATCGCTGGTCGAGGAGATCGTGCCGGAGACCGGCCGGGTGCACACCTCCTATGCCATGGCCGCGACCTCGACCGGCCGGCTGAGCTCGACCGATCCGAACCTGCAGAACATACCCATCCGCACCGAGGAGGGCCGCCGCATCCGCGGCGCCTTCGTCGCCCCGGACGGCCATTTCCTGGTCTCCGCCGACTACTCGCAGATCGAGCTTCGCGTGCTGGCCCACATGGCCGATATCGGAGCGCTCAAGGAGGCGTTCGCCAAGGACACCGACATCCACAGCGTGACGGCGGCGCGGATGTTCAAGGTGCCCGAGAGCGAGGTCGGCTCGGACCTCAGACGCCGCGCCAAGACCATCAATTACGGCATCATCTACGGCATCGGCGCCTTCGGTCTGGCGCAGCGCCTGGGCATCCCGCACGCCGAGGCCAAGGCCTTCATCGAGGCCTATTTCGAGGAATACCCCGGGGTCCAGGCGTATATGGAGCGGGCCAAGACCGAGGCGCGCGAGCAGGGCTTCGTCACGACCCTCTTCGGCCGCCGCTGCTTCGTGCCCGAGATCCTCTCCAAGCAGCCGAACCGGCGCTCTTACGCCGAGCGGCAAGCGATCAACGCCCCCATCCAGGGCTCGGCCGCCGACATCATGAAGCGCGCCATGCGCCAGGTGGCACGCGCGGTCGAGGAGGCCGATCTCGGCATCCGCATGCTGCTCCAGGTGCACGACGAGCTGGTCTTCGAGGTGCCCGAGGACCGGGTCGAGGAGGCGAAGCCGCTGCTCAAGCAGGTGATGGAGGACGCGGCCGCGCTCGACGTGCCGCTGGTCGTCGATATCGGCGCCGGCGCCGACTGGGGCACGGCGCACTGACGGGCTGCTGAGAGCCCGCGTCAGACCGGGACCGGTGACGAGGCTGTCGCCACCACGTCCGTCAGCGATGTCCGAGCAAGGCGAGCGGTGGGTTGCCGACCGGCCGATGCGCCCTGCCGAGCAGCTGCCACAGCACCACCAGGCGGACCAGCTCGGCTAGACCCCGCGCCACCGCGAAGGCGCGCAGGTCGCCGATCAGCCAGGCCAGGGCCAAGGCCAGCAGCAGGGTCGCCACCATCCACCCGGTCGCCCGGAGCAGCTGCTCGGCCAGTCGCGCCGCGATCATTGCCGCCAGCAGCACGGTCGTCGCGTGCTGCAGGACGAACCACGGCAACAGCCAGATCAGGAGATCGACCACCGGCGCATAAGCCGGGCCGAAGGCCAGCGGCAGCAGCACCGGTGCTGTGAGCAGCACCGTGGCCGCCACGATCACGGCGACGCCGAGCACGAGCTTGAGATCGGCTGCCAAGGCCTCGCGGAATGCCGCCGGCAGCGCCGCCCGGGCGGCCATGCGGGCGAGCGACGCCTGACCGAGGCCGTTCGCCACGACCAGACCGGCCACCAGCACCGCCGAGGCCAGATGGTAGAATGCGGCGTCGGCCGGACCGAGACGGATGCCGACCAAGAGGATGTCGAGGCCGATCAGCAGCTGGCTGGCGACGGTCGCCACCGCCACCGGCAGGGCCAGGCGCACGAGAGAGCGCAGGTTTGGCGCCAGGCCGATGATGGCGAGCCGGCGATGCACCGAGACGATGCAGGGCCACGACGCAATGGCAGCAAGCCACCAGGCGGCCAGAAAAAACCAGGCGAGGTCCGCCGGTGCGATGGCCACAGGTGCGAGCAGCAGGAGGCCGAGAAAGGCCACCGGCCGAACCAGCAGCAGCGCAGCAGCGAGCCGGTTGCGGCCCTCGGCGAGCGGCACCCAGTCGAGTTGCAGCGCGATCGGCCAGAGGCTGGTCAGGAGCAGGCAGGTCAACCACGGATCGCCGATGTCGAGCGCCATGACGACGACGCTGCCAAGCGCGATGACGCTGGTGCTGGTCACGAGCCTGAGGCCGACGATGCGGCGCAGCACGGGCTTGGCGAGCGCCGGCTCGCGGGCGAGCTCGGTCACCGCCACCGAGCGCAAGCCGGCCTCGCCCAGCTGCAGGCTCACACCCTGCAGCGCCAGCGCCATCGACCACAAGCCCATGGCAGCAGGCTCCAGCGAGCGGGCGATCAACAGCGTGGCCAGAAAGCCCAGCACCGCGGCGAGTGCTCGACTGCCGCCCATGGTGATCAGCCGCTCGGCGGTCTCGGCTCCCAGTCGCGGCCACCAGGAGCCGGCAAGACGAGGGATCACACGGCCTGCAGTCGCCGATAGAGATGGACGACCTCGAGCATGATGGCGTCTTCGTCGAGCCGCTCGATCCGCTCGGTCTGCCGGTAGCCCCCAGCGACGACGAGGTCGCGGGCCCGGCCCAGCGCGTCGGCGAGATCGTTCGGGTCCGTCTCGGCGATGAAGCCCGAGGCACCCTCGTCGAGCCAGTCGGCGACGTCGCCCACATCGGTCGAGACGACGGGCCGCATCGCCTTCAAGGCCTCCTTGACCACGGTCGGCGAGGCCTCGTAGCGGCTGGTCAGGAGCAGGATGCCATGACTCTCGAGCATCGCCGGCACCTCGTCATGCGGCACGCGGCCGAGCCAGGTGACCTGGCCACTGGCCCTGGAGCGAGCCAGCCGGCGTATCAGGTCGCGGCTGTCCTCACCCTCACCAGCAATCGTGAGCGTGAAGGGCTCGCCGCGGTCGGCCAGCACCTCCAGCGTCGAGATCGCCAGCGGCACGTTCTTCTGGTGGCTGATCCGGCCGAGCAGCAGGACCTTGGTGGCGAGCTCGGGCGGCGGCGGGGCGGCGGGACGATCCTTGAACAAGCTGGCGTCGAACGCTGCCGGAATGACACTGGCCGCCGCGAAGGGCGCCGCCTCGACCACTTCGCTTAAGCGTCGACGATCGCGGCCGCTGACGCAGATGATGGCATCGGCGAGCCGTGCGACTCGACGCTCGAGCCGGATCATGACCCGGCGAATCGGCCGACCGAGACGGCCGAGCCAGCCATCCAGCACCTGGCCCGTGACATTGTGGTAGCTGATCAGGACCCGACCGCGGCTAGGCGCGAGCAGCAGCTTCGGCCAGGCCGCATAGTTGCGGTGGAAATGGAAGACGTCCCTGGCGTCGAAGCGCTTGCGGTTGCGCCAGAACCAGCGCCAGAGCCCGATATAGAAGCGGAGAAAGTTCGACGTCGCCGAGACATAGGTGATGTGCGACGGGCTGCAGCCGGCCTGCAGCCGGGCGGCGACCAGGTGAAAATCGAGGCCGGATTTCAGCAATGCCCGGTGCAGGCCACGGAAATGCTCGGCGCCGCCGCCCTGATCTTGGGCGAGGGGATCGTTGTTGAAGAAGACGTAGATCACCGGGTCTGCCTCTCCGGCCAGGAGGAGCCCTGCAGCCCGGGCTCGGCGGTCTTGCGCTCGTGGATCAGTGCCAGCGTCGTCTCGAGCGTGCGCACCACCGGCCCATTGTTATCGACGACCGGCAGGGCAAAGCGTGCCGCGATGCGTCGATAGAGCGCGCGGCGGCGATGGAAATGGCGATCGAGCAGCGCATCGGCGCGTTGCCCCTGGATGCGCAGCGGGTGGCGCTCGATGACGACGACGAGGTTCGGACGGGGCAGCAGGCGCACCAGCCACGGGCCGATGACGTCGATCACCACATCGTCGAGCTCGGTGTCGACCGCCAGGTCGACCAGCGTGTCGTAAACGCAGCGATCGCCCAGGATTGGTGCTGGCCTGCCACCCAGGCAGCGCGGCAGCCAGCGCACCAGGTGGTAGCGGCAGGTGATGTCGAGCACCTGGTCGATCGTCTGCAGGACGAGGAACGGCCAGGCGAGCCAGGGTCGGCCCTGGAAATCATGGTAGCCGATCCGGATGCCCTTCTCCTCGACCTTGTAGTTGTGGCCGGTGAGCCGGGCGAGGCCGAGCAAGGGCTTGGAGAGATAGTTGCGAAAGCGCGACCAGACGTGCCGGCTGGGCACCCCGGACCTGGCAAAGCCCTCGCGCAGATGCGCCAGGAGGAAGCTCTTGCCGGTGCCATCGACACCGCAGAGTGCCACCAGCCGCTGCTGCAACGGCGGGGCGTCGGGCTCGGCCAGCATGGCCTCGACGCTGCGCTCCCAGGACGTCCATGCGCTGGCGTCGACAGTCCGCTCGCGGCGTTGGCGAAGGGCGCGGATCAAGGCATGCGGCAGCTCGTCCGCCGTCTTGGCAACGAGGCCACCCATCGCCCGCACGCATTCCGAAACGCCCGGCGCCTCGAGTGCGATCACCGGCCGACCGGTGAGGCCGGCCTCGATGACCACGAGCGGCACCTCGGAGACCGGTGCCCTGAACGGAAAGAGAAACGCATCGACGCTGGCGAGCTGCCGGGCGATCTCGGCGGCATCCAGCATCTCGGTCCGAACCGTGATCCGCGCCACGGCCGGGCTGGCCGCGACCAGTGCCAGGAAGCGCTGCATCGCCGTGTCCGGCACATCCGGGCGGAGCAGCAGCACCAGCCGCGCATCGAGCCCCCGCGCCACCGCCGCCTCGAAGGCGGCGAGCGCCAGATGGGCACCGCGCAGCGCCAGAGGTGGGCCGAGATAGGCAACGGTGGGCGGGCTCGAGGCGGCTGGCCGCAAGGCTGGATGGGCGATCCAGGCCCTTGGCTCGACCTGCGGGCGGAGCAGCGGCCCGAAGGGCAGGCCCAACGCCCGGTAACGCTCCCGCGCCGCTTCGCTCAGGTAGATCGGCCGGCTGGCACCGGAGCGGCGAAAACCAAAGGCGAGCAAGGCGCCCGGCAGCAGCGCGCTGATCAGGGGCAAGAGCATCAGCCGCCGCTCGCGCCAGAGCTCGACTGGCCCGACGCTGGCGATCTCCCGCAAGGACAAGCGCGGGCTCGCGATCACCAGATCCGTGGGCGCGCCGAGATCCAGCCGGCCCATCCAGGCAATCGCAAAGGCACCGGTCACCAGATAAACCCGCTCGGGTGCGATCGCCCGGACCAGTTCCTTGAGCGCCGCACTCGGCCGGCCGTGGCGGAGGATGCCAGTGACATGCTGCACGCTGTAGGGCTGGTCCAGGGCGGCGTCGCCATCAGCGGCCTCGCCCGCAACATCGGTGATCAACGTCACCGCCCTGCCCTGCGCCAGAAGCCCGGTGGCCAAGCCATGCGCCATGTGCCACGGCTGGCGGCGGCGGCGCGCAGCGGCAAAGCCGAAGCAGACCACGAGGTCACGCGGCTGGACCACATCGAGCGGCATGGTTCGGCTCATGCGGCCTGCCGCTCGAGGCTGCGGTAGAGCGCCACCGTTCGCGCCGCGACTTGCTCCCAGGCGAACTGGCTCTCGACCAGCCGGCGGGCCGAGCAGGCACGCGCTGCGGCAGCCGACGGGTCGTCGAGCACACCGGCGATGGCCCGCGACAGGCAAAGAGCATCCGGCTCGGCAACGACGAGTGGTGCCGGGTCCGCCAGATCGCCGACCAGTCCAGTGGGCGTGGTCACCACCGGCGTGCCGGCCGCCATCGCCTCGAGCAGGGTCAGGGGGCCGCTCTCGTAGTCAGCCGGATTGACCAGGAGTGCCGCGTCTTGCAGCGCACTCAGCAGCGCCGCACGATCGAGAAAGCCCAGGAAATCGACGCGATCGGCAATCTCGAGGCGCTCCGCCTGCGCCTCGAGCCCTGCGGCGAGCGGCCCCTCGCCGGCCAGGGCCAGGCGCCAGTCGGTGCGATCGGCGAGCAGCGCCATGGCATCGAGCAGGCGGGAGAGACCCTTGCGGTAGCCGAGCCGGCCGACATAGAGCACCGTCCGGCAGCCCCCGACCGCCGCTCGCCCTGCCGTCCGTGACGGGGCAAACGCCTCGATATCGACGCCGTTGGGCACGACAACGGGCAAATGACCGCCCAGCCGGTACTGCCGCACCAGCTCGTCGCGGACATTGCCGGAGACCGCGATGATGGCTGCTGCCGCCTTGATCTGGCTATGCTCGTAAGCTTGACCAATGACGCGGGCATTGGCCTTGATCATGGCGCTCTTCACGCCCGGCTCGGCGATCGCCGCGACATCGGCCAAAAGCGGGCTGTGAAAGGTGACGAGCCGCGGCAAGCCTGTGCGAAGCCTGGGCAGCAGCGGCAGATGCAGGTGCAGGAGATCGGCACCGTCGGCGCCCTGGTCGAGCCAGGGCTGCAGCACCATCCGGATCGCCTCCTGGTGGAACGGCCGGATCGGCGCGTAGGGGAAGAGCGCCGTCGGCACACCCTCGACCTCGAGAAGCTGCCAGCCGCCAATGCTATCGCCCTTGGCAATAACGATCGGCTCGATGCCCAGCGACGGCAGCCGCTTGGCGAGCTCGATCACATGCCGGCCGATGCCTTCGCGCGGCGGCAAATGGTTGTTGGTGACGAGCGCCACGCGCATCCGCGTCACCCGGCAGCAATGCTCAGCGGCTCGCCGGCCTCTGGCCGTTGCCAGTAATAGTCCTGGCCGCTCAAGGCGGCGTTGAGCCGGCGTGGCAGGCGGGCGCCCGCCATGCCCAACCGGTAGCCGGCATAGCGGGCCGCGGTGTGCAAAGCTGCGTAAGCCAGGAGCGCCGGCGCCGTCCGGGCGAGATGCGCCGCGAGCCGCCGGGTGTAGAGGAGCCCCCGTGCCTCGTCGCGTTCCCGGGCGAGCAGCACCTGGCGATGCGCGCGCCGCGCATAGCCCGTGTCGTATTGCCGCCGGAAATCGCCGAGCAGGCTCGTGGCATGGCTGTGGCGGACCGTGGCTTCGGCGACATAGGCGATGCGATGGCCACGCTCGAGCAGCATGGCGGCGGCGATCGTCTCCTCGCTGACCAGGGTGTCCGGAAAGCCACCGATCTCGTCGAGCGCCGAGCTGACCCAGGCGGCGCAGGCGTTCGAGCAGAAATGCGTGTAGCCGCCATAGAGCTGCCAGTCGGCGAGCGAGCGGCTGTGGCTCACGGCCGGGTAGTTGAACTCTCGGTTGAATTCTTCGATGCGATCGGCGCCGTCGCGCGGCAGCTGGCGGCCATAGGCCAAAGCAGCCTCGCCGGCCCGCAGCGGTGCCGTCAGCAGCTCGAGGAACGAGGCATCGCAGGCATGCGCATCGGGCGTCAGCATGACGGTGATCGGCGTCGCCAAGTGACGCCGCGCCAGCTCGCGCGTGCGCCCGTGGTTGAAGCTGCCGCGCGGGACAACCAGCGTGTCCGCGCCCAGCACCTGAGCCAGCTCGACCGTGCCATCCCTGGAGCTCGAGTTCACAACGAGGATACGCGGGCGGAGCGGTGAGGCACGCAGCGGGCGAATGCAATCGTCGAGCAGATCGCGCGCCCGATGGGTGACGATGACGACACCGATTTGACCATGCTCCATGGCACCGCTCCTTGCCGCTGCGCGTCACGACGATCGAGAGGCTCGACCTATAGCTGGACGACACGAGGGAACTCGCTGATCATGAATCGAGCGAGAGGTAAAATCAACCATTAATTGAATTCATGTCAGGCAGCACGGCTCTCGACCTGTCGCTGGTCGCCGCCGAACGACGCCGCCAATCGGTCGAACCGGGCCCGCTGTGCGTCCGGATCGCAAAGCCCGGCCAAGGGCTCGGTGTTGAACCGCCGCCGCGGCTCCGGGCTCGGCTTCGGCGGATCGCTCGCCCGAATGGTGCAGGTGAGGCCGAGCCGCGGCCCGAGCTCCCGGGCCAGCCGATCGGCGAAAGCGGCCACCGTCTCGACATAGCCGCTCGGGTTCGAGCGACCGTCGGCCGGTGCCGCACCAATGCCCATGGCCAGCCTCGCATAGTGGTCGGCGATCAGCTCGACCGGCACGAAGTCGCGCAGCCGGTCTGGATGGTCGAGCAGCGGCGTTCGGCCGGCCTGCCATTCACGCACCAGATAGCCGACGAAGCCTGCGGATTGGCCGGGGCCGAAGGGGCTCGGGATGGTGACCTTGCGGCAGTCGATGCCGGCCGCCAACGCCGTGTGACCGATGATCAGCGAGGTCAGGGTCTTGGCCAGGCCATAGGCGCCGATCGCGCGCAACGGCCGGTCACCCTCGCCCTCGCCTGCCTCGAACACCGTGCCCGTATGGACGAGCCGCAGCAGACCACGCCGCACCATGCGCTCGAGCACCAGCTCGAGGCCAAACGTGTCGCTTCGGGCGGCATCGAGCGCGCGAAAATCCGGCCGGCGGAAATCGCCGACCTCGGCATGGTGCAGGCAGATCACCTCGAAGGGCACCGCCTCGTCGATCAGCTGCAAGAAGCCGGGGCTGCCGAACGGCCGGTCGAAGACGACCGCCGCCCGCCGCGCTACGGCCTCGATCCGCGCGCGGCGTGCCGGATCGTAGTGCTCTGGCCGACCCCGGCACACGGCCGTGACCTCGGCACCCTGGGCAGCCAGCGCCTTGGCGATCCAACAGCCGGTGAAGCTGCTGGCACCGGTGAGCAGCACCCGCATCAAGCAGCACCGCGAAGGGCCGGAGCGAGCCGGTCCATAGTAAACGGCGCATGGCTGCGATCCTTGGCCGAAATCACCTTCGGCGGATGCGGCCAGGCAATGTTGAAGGCTGGATCGTCGAAGCGAAAGCCGCGCTCGGCCGCAGCGTCGTAGGGTGACGTGACCAGATAGGCCAGGAGCACATCGGGCGTGAGCGTGAGGATGCCGTGCGCGAAGCCCTCGGGCACGACCAGCACCCGGCCGTTCTCGGCCGAGAGCTCGAAGCCCTGCCAGCCGAGGAAGCTCGGGCTCGCCGGACGAAGATCGACGATGACGTCGAAGAGCCGACCCTCGAGGCACTGCACGACCTTGGTCTCGGCACTGGCGCCGAGCTGCAGATGCAGGCCGCGCAGCGTATGGATGCTGCGGCTATGCGAAAGATTGGCCTGGGCGACGTCGGCCACGATGCCGGCCTTTGCCAGACTCGCCCGGCAAAAGATGCGGGCGAAGGCACCCCGCTCGTCGAGATGGCGGGTCTGCTCGAAGAGTGCTGCCGCGCCCAGCGGTCGATCAATCAGCCGCATCGTCACGCCTCCGGCTCGCCGGCAAACCCATCCCGGCGGCTGCCCCGCTGTGGTGCCCGTCGACCGCCCTGTCGGTGACCGCGGCGGGCGCGCCCAGCCACGGCGTGGCGCCGGTCTCGTAGAGCGCGCTGAGCCGGTCGCGATCGCTCACCGTATCGATGCACGACCAGAAACCCTGGTGGTGGAAGAGCTTGAGCTGGCCGTCGCGAGCCAGGCGCTGCAACGGCTCGCGCTCCAGCACACAGCCATCGGCATCGTCCAGATAGTGGAGAAACTCGCGGCGAAAGAAGAAGAACCCGCCATTGATCCAGGCGGCCTCGGTGAGCGGCTTCTCGGCAAAGCCCCTGACGTCGCCATCGGCGAGGTCGAAGCAGCCGAACTGCGAGGGCGGGTTGACGGCGAGCCCGGTGCCGAGCTGCTCATGATCCAGATGAAAGCCGAACTCCGCACCGAGATCGGCGTCGGTCAGCCCGTCGCCATAGGTGACACCGAAATGGCCGTGGTCACCGAGATACCGCGCCGCCGCGCGCGCGATCCGCGCCCCGGTCATGGCGTGCTGGCCGGTGTGTGCTACCGTGACCTGCCAGTCGGGCGTGCCGGAGGATTGATGGTACCAGATCTCGTGGGTCGCAAGGTCGACCGTGAAGTCGTTGGCGATCCCTGGATAATCCATGAAATAGCTGCTGACGACGTCGTGCCGGTGGCCGGTGCAGAGGATGAAGCGGCGAAAGCCGAAGCGCCGGTAGGAGCGCATGATATGGGTGACGATCGGCTGATCGCCGATCTCGACCAGCGGCTTCGGCCGGTTGCCGGCAGCACTGCCGAGCCGCGTGCCGAGGCCGCCGCAGAGGATGAAGATCGGGACGTGCTCAGGCAAGGGTGGCGGCATGGCTCGCTTTCCGCTGCGGCATGGTCATGGGCAGACGCCCAAGGCCATGATCGAGATTGGATTTGCGGTCGGGACCGACCGCCAGCTCCGGCGTCGTCGCCGACAACGCCCTGAACCGCGCGATCTGCTCGGCGATGAAGCCCGTGTCGGCCGTGGCCTCGAGCTGGCGGTAGCCATCGGCGGTCCAGTCGAGCGCCATCTCCGGCGCGAGCATTGGCCGCCAGCCGAGCGCCTCGGCGAGTGCCCGGCCATCCAGCCGGTTGGCGTTCGAGAGCTTCGCGGACGGTGGCAATAGTGTCCCGGGAGCGGCAAGACGCGGCGGCGATGCCGCGTTGGGCGGTGGCCGCCCGTCCGCCGGCGAAGCACCACCCAATCGCGCACGCAACCGCTCGGCAATCCGCGACAGCGGCCAGGCGTCGCTCGGTTCCGGCGCCAGATTCCAAGCCCGGGCAAGGTGTTGCGGGCGACGGGCGAGCGCCTGGGCGAGCAGCAGGGTGGCGTGCAGCGCATCGAGGACGTGCAGGAAAGGCGGGCAGAAGCTCGGGTCGGCAAGCGCCAGCGGTCGCGCTGCAGCGATCGCGCGAACGAGCTCCGGCACCACCCGGCCCGATGTGAAGTCGCCGCCACCGACCAGCATGCAAGCGCGCAGGCTGGCGAGGCCGATCCCGTCCTCGCCGGAGAGGTAGCACTGGCGGTAGGCCTGAACGATCAGCTCGGCGCAGGCGAGGCTCGCGGCCTGTGGTGTCGGCGCGCCCAGGGGATCACTCTCCCGCCTGGGTGCTGCCGCCGGCCGATAGACGCTGTCGCTGGTGACGACCAGCGCAGCGCGCAGGCGAGGCACGCGACGGGCCGCCTCGAGCAGATTGAGCGTGCCGGCAGCGATGCTGTCGAACTGCTCGAGCGGCCGCTTGAGGTCGCCGCCCGCGACAGCACTGTCCGCTGGCAGATGGATGATCACCTCCGGCGCCAACGCCTCGACCGTCTGCGCCACCCGGGCGCGGTCGCGCAAATCGAGGTCGTGGCTGTCGATCGACCGCTCGAGCCCGCTGAACATGCTCAATGCCGGCGTTGCGGCGAGGTTGGGCGAGAGACCAACGGCATCCGCGCCCAACTCTCTCAACCAGTAGGCGATCCACGTACCCAGAAAGCCTGTATGATTGGTCACGACGACCCGGCGATTCAGCCAGAAGGTCGGGTCTATGCTGGAATGTTCGTTCTTTTCTAGCATGTTGCGCGGCCTCGCTGAGCAGACAGCTGAATGCATCGAATTCAACCTAAGATTTAATTAAGTCAATTGCAACCTTTTGCTGGCGGGGTTTCCGTGCGCGCCGCTTCATGCATATTGCGGATGATGCAGCCGCTCATCGTGCACCATTCGGCCTATGTCGCCCCGTTGCCCGCCGGGCATCGCTTTCCGATGCCGAAATTCGGCGCGCTGTTCCGCCAACTGGTGAGCCGTGGGCTCGCGCCTGAAGCGTCGCGGCAGGTGCCGACCTCGGCCAGCCCCGGCATGCTCCGTCATGCGCACGATGCGGCCTATGTCGCGGCCGTGATCGGCCGGCGGCTACCACCCGATGCAATCCGCCGCCTCGGCCTGCCGCTCTCAGCCGAGGTCGTGACCCGGGCCCGGGCGGCCACGGCCGGAACGCTGCTCACCGCCCGCCTCGCCCTCGATCACGGTCTCGCCTGCAACACCGCCGGCGGCAGTCACCACGCGTTTGCCGATTGCGGTGCCGGCTTTTGCGTCTTCAACGATGTCGCGGTGGCCGCCAGGGTGCTGCTCGACGAGGGTGCGGTGCGCCGCGTCCTGGTGATCGATCTCGACGTGCATCAGGGCGACGGCACCGCTGCGATCTGCGGGCGCGACGCCCGGATCGTCACGCTCTCGGTGCATTGCCGGACCAATTTCCCGGCGCGCAAGCAGCAGAGCACGCGGGACGTGGCGCTCGATCCGGATGTCGGCGACCGGGACTATCTGGCGATCGTTGGCCCACTGATCGAGGGCATGCTCGACCGGCACGCGCCCGACCTCGTCTTCTACAATGCCGGCGTCGACCCGCACAAGGACGACCGCCTGGGTCGCCTGGCGCTCAGCGATCAGGGGCTTGCCGACCGCGAGGCATTGGTCCTCGACGCCTGCCGCCGGCGCGGCCTGCCGCTCGCTGTGGTGGTCGGCGGCGGCTATGCGCTCGATGTCGAGGTGGTGGCCGCCCGGCACGCCATCCTGCACAGCGTCGCGGCGGATCTCGCCGCCTGGTGACGCCCCTCAGTCGGTCAGGCTCACGACTTTGCCGGGGTTGAGGATGTTGTGCGGATCGAGCGCCCGCTTGATCGTGCGCATCACGTCGATCGCGCCCCCGTGCTCGCGCTCGAGGCTTGCGATCTTGCCGAAGCCGACACCGTGCTCGCCGGTGCAGGTGCCGCCCACTGCGATAGCCCGCTCGATCATCCGTGCATTGACGGCCTTGGCGCGGGCGAGCTCGTCCTGATTGCCGGGCTCGAGCAGGAAGAGCAGGTGAAAGTTGCCATCACCGACATGGCCGACCAGCGGCGCCAGGAGGCCGCTCTCCGCAAGGTCTCGTTCCGCCTCGGTGATGCAGCCAGCCAACTCGGAGATCGGCACGCAGACATCGGTCGCCCAGCCCCGGCAGCCGGGCTTCAAGGCCAAGGCCGCATAATAGGCGTCGTGACGCGCCCGCCACAGCCGGTTGCGCGCCTCAGCCTCGGTCGACCACTGAAAGCCTGAGCCGCCATGCTCGTTGGCGATGGATTCGACGGCCTCGGCCTGCTCGCGGACACCAGCAGCACTGCCGTGGAACTCCAGGAAGAGGGTCGGTGCCTCTGCCAGCCCCTCGAGCTTCGAGTAGCCGATGCAGCCGCGCATCTGCACCGCATCCAAGAGCTCGACCCGCGCGATCGGGATGCCGGACTGGATGGTCAGCATGACCGTCTCGACCGCCGCCCTGACGCTCGGAAAGGTGACCACCGCAGCCGAGATGGCCTCGGGCCTGCCGAACAGGCGCAGCCGCAGCTCGGTGATGATGCCGAGCGTGCCTTCCGAGCCGATCAGCAGCCGCGTCAGGTCGTAGCCGGCAGCGCTCTTGCGGGCCCGCCCGCCGGTCCGCACGATCTGCCCATCGGCCATCACCGCCGTCAGGCCCAAGACGACGTCGCGCATCGTCCCGTAGCGAACCGCATTGGTGCCGGACGCACGCGTCGCCGCCATGCCGCCGAGGCTGGCGTCGGCACCAGGATCGACCGGGAAGAACAAGCCGGTATGGCGCAGCTCGTCATTGAGCTGACGACGCCGCACACCCGCCTCGACCAGGCAGTCGAGATCCCCCTCCGAAACCTCGAGAACCCGGTTCATCTCGGAAAGATCGAGACAAATCCCGCCTTCGAGCGCCGCCACATGCCCCTCGAGCGAGGTGCCGGCGCCGAACGCCACGATCGGCAGTCGCGCCGCTGCACAGGCGGTCACGATCCGCGCCACCTCCGCGGTCGAATGAGGGATCGCCACGGCGTCGGGCGACACCCCGTCATAGGGCCCCTCGCCGCGGCCATGCTGCTCGCAGATCGTGCGGTTGGTGATCAGCCGCTCGCCGAGCCAGCTCTTCAGCTCATCGACCACAGGCTGCGCCTGGCCGGGCTCGCCACGCCGCGCCATTGCCAAAGCCATCTACGCCTCCCCCTCATTGCCACCGCCACGGCTGCTCGACCAGACGTCGGCGATGGCGCTCGATGCCGGAAGACCAGGGCAGGACTTCCGTTCGGCCGGCGCCGACCACCACAAGCCAAAGAGTCCTCACTGATCGGAGCCGCTGCTGTCAAGCTGCGGTCCGCAGCCGAGGTCGGCTTCGGGCCGACCGTCAACCATCAGCCTTGACAACGCCGCCAGAGCTGTTCGGACGGATTTCGAGCCAAACGCCTGGCCCCGGGGCGAGAATTGCTGCGGCTTGGTGCGGCGCGCGTTGACGGCGCACCACCTTACCGCCATTTTCCGCGCTTCCCCGAACTGGACGCCCAAGCGATGAGCCCGAACGCCGCGATTCCCTCGTTGATGCCCACCTATGGCCGGATCGACCTCAGTTTCGAGCGTGGCGAGGGGGCCTGGCTCTACACGCATGACGGCCGCCGCTTTCTCGACTTCACCAGCGGCGTCGCGGTCAACGGGCTCGGCCATTGCCATCCGCATCTGGTCAGCACGCTGCAGAAGCAGGCGGCCAAGCTCTGGCATGCCTCCAATCTCTTCCGCATCGACGAGCTGGAGCGCCTCGCCGACCGGCTGGTGGCGCATTCATTTGCGGAGACGGTGTTCGTCTGCAACTCCGGCGCCGAAGCGATGGAAGCCTGCATCAAGGTGGCGAGGCGCTTCCAGTTCTGCCGCGGCCAGCCCGAGCGCAATCGGATCATCACCTTCGAAGGCGGCTTTCACGGCCGCACCATGGCGACCATCTCGGCCGCCGGCGGCCATCGTCTGACCGAGGGCTTCGCGCCGCTGCTCGACGGCTTCGACCATGTCCCGTTCGGTGATCACGACGCGCTGGAGGCGGCCGTCACCGAGCAGACGGCAGCGATCATGATCGAGCCGGTCATGGGCGAAGGAGGTGCCCGGCCGATACCAAAGGTCTGCCTGGAAGGCCTCCGGGCACTCTGCGACCGGCATGACATCCTGCTGATCTTCGACGAGGTGCAGAGCGGCATGGGCCGCACCGGCCACCTCTTCGCGCACCAGGCCTTCGGCGTCACGCCAGACATCATGGGGCTGGCGAAGGGACTCGGCGGCGGCTTTCCCATCGGCGCCTGCCTGGCCACGGCGCGCGCCGCATCGGGCATGACGCCCGGGACCCACGGCTCGACCTTCGGCGGCAATCCGCTGGCCTCGGCGGTCGCCAGCGCCGTGCTCGACGTCATGCTGGAAGATGGCTTCCTCGCGGGCGTGGTCGAGCGCGGCCGCTACATGCGCGAGCAGGCCGAAACCGTGGTCGAGCGCCATCCGCACGTCTTCGAGCTGGCCCGCGGTGCCGGAATGCTGCTCGGCCTCAAGGTGCTGGGCAACAATGTCGAGGTGGTGACGGGCCTGCGCGGCCATGGCCTGCTCACCGCACCGGCCGCCGACAACATCGTTCGGCTGCTGCCGCCGCTGACCATATCCGTGAGCGAGATCGACACCGCGATCGAAGCGATCGAGGCCTATTGCGCGGAGCAGGCAGCGTGACCGGGGTCCGGAATTTCCTCGACCTCGCCGACCTGGACGCCGCCGTCTTGCGCACGATCGTCGACAGTGCCCAGGCGATGAAGCAGGCGTCGAAGACGGGCAGCGCCAGTGCCCGGCCGCTCGCCGGCAAGACCGTGGCCCTGCTCTTCGAGAAGCCATCGACGCGAACCCGCGTCTCCTTCGAGGTCGGCATCGGCCAGCTCGGCGGCCAGGCGGTGGTGCTCAAGAGCAGCGACATGCAGCTCGACCGCGGCGAGACGGTGGCCGACACGGCAGCCGTGCTGTCGCGCTACGTCGATGCCATCATGATCCGCACCGACGCGCACGAGAAGCTGCTGGAGCTCGCCCGGCACGCCACCGTTCCGGTGATCAACGGGCTGACCGATGCCTCGCATCCCTGCCAGATCATGGCCGATATCCAGACCTTCGAGGAGCACAAGGGTCCGATCCGGGGCAAGAAGCTCGCCTGGTCGGGCGACGGCAACAACGTGGTGACCTCGTTCATCCACGCTGCCGTCCGCTTCGACTTCACGCTCGCCATCGCCTGCCCGCCCGAGCTGCCGCCGGATGCCAAGGCGCTGGAATGGGCAGCGGCGCATCAGGGCCGGATCGAGGTGACCGATGATGCGCGAGCAGCGGTCGCCGGTGCCGATGCGGTGATCACCGACACCCGCGTCTCGATGGGCGACAGCGACGCCGAGCGCCGGCATCGGCTGCTCGAGCCCTTCACCGTCGACGAGCAGCTGATGGCCGCCGCCAATCCGGGCGCCATCTTCATGCACTGCCTGCCGGCGCATCGCGACGAGGAGGTGACCACCTCGGTGATCGACGGCCCGGCCAGTGTCGTCCTGGACGAGGCGGAAAACCGCCTGCACGCGCAAAAAGCCATTCTCGCCTGGTGCCTCGGTGGGTAGCGTCGGTCCATGAGCATGGCTCAACCAGCCCATCTCGACGTGCTGCGCCCCTTTCAGCTGGAACGCTCGCAGGTGCGCGGCCGCCTCGTCCGCCTTGGTGCGGCGGTGGATGCGGTCTTGCAGGCGCACGCCTATCCAAGGCCCGTCTCCGACCTGCTCGCCGAGCTCCTGGTGCTCGTCGGCGCCCTCGCCGGGGGGCTCAAGTTCAATGGCCGCTTCTCCCTGCAGATCAAGGGGGACGGGCCGGTTCGGCTGATCGTGGCCGACGTCACCAATGACGGCGAGATGCGTGGCTATGCCAGCTTCGACGCCACCGCCATCGGCGAGGCGCAGCCCTTCGCGGAGCTGGTCGGCAAGGGGCTGATGGCGCTCACCGTCGATCAGGCGGCGTCGGGCGGCGAGACCTACCAGGGCATCGTCCAGCTCGAGGGCCGTTCGCTGCAGGACAGCATGCTGGCCTACTTCCAACAGTCCGAGCAGGTGCCGACCGGTATTCGCTCGGCCGTGGCCTTCGACCCTGTGGCCGGCGCCTGGCGGGCAGCCGCGCTCATCGTCCAGGCGATGCCGGGCGAGGGCGCCGCTAGCGCGAGCGAGCGCGAGGATGACTGGCGCCGGACCATGCTGCTGCTCGAAACGCTCGCCGATGCCGAGCTGCTCGACCCGAGGCTCGACCCCGACGCGCTCCTCTTCCAGCTGTTCCACGAGGACGGTGTCAGGGTGTTCGATTCCCTCGACCTTCGCTTCGGCTGCTCCTGCGACGCGGAGCGGGTCGGCACCATGCTCAAGCAGTTCGACCGTGACGAGGTCTTGGCGATGCCGGACGAGAGTGGCAAGGTGACCGTCACCTGCGAATTCTGCAGTCGCGTCTATCGCTTCACACCGGCCGAGATAGCGGCCCTTTTCGAGGATACGCTGCATTGAACAGCAAACCGCTTCTGGCCCTGCTCATGCTGGCGGGCCTCGTCGCCTGCGGCACGACCGAGGTGCGCCAGCCAGCCGACGTGATCAGCACCAAGCCACCCTTGGTGTTCAGCGTCTCCGAGATCACCTTCGAGGAGCCGTTGGTGCCGGAGACCGGCACCGGGTTTCGTGATCGCATGCGCAGCGAGCGCCTGGCCGACGCCACCCTGGCCTTCCTCACTGAGCGGCTGCAGATCGCCGGCGGCAGCGGCTGGCTGCAGGTGGTGATCGAGCAGGCCCGACTGGTCGAGGAGGAGATCGAAGCCCCGACCGGCGTTCGGGCGACCCTCACCCGCGAGCCGGATCGCGTGCTCGACGCGTTGTTGAGCGTGCGGGTCGCGGTGATGGGTGCAGATGGGCTCGAGCAGGCCTTCACCGAGGCTGAGGTGCAGCGCCGCCGGCCGGTCCTGCGCAACACCTCGGTCATGGCACGGGATGCCGAGGCCGAGCGGCTGATCGGCGATCTCATCAGCCAGCTCGACGACGAGCTGACCCAGGCCGCGCAACAATTCCTCGGCGCCCATCTCCTGCTCTAGCGCAAGACGGCGCTGCAGCGACGGCGGACGCTGGCCCAAGGAGGGGTGCCACATGAGCCACGTCTTCTACCGCCACCTCCGCCAAAGCTATCCGACCGCGGTCAGGGGCGACGGTGTCCATGTCGTCGACAGCGACGGCAAGCGCTACCTCGACGCGTCGGGTGGTGCGGCGGTCTCTTGCCTGGGCCATAGCCACCCGGCGGTCATCGAAGCGATCAAGAGCCAGCTCGACAGCCTCGCTTATGCCCATACCGGCTTCTTCACCAGCGAGCCGGCCGAGGCCCTGGCCGACCGGTTGATCGCCAAGGCACCCGCCGGCATGGACAAGGTCTACTTCGTCTCCGGCGGCTCGGAAGCGGTCGAGGCGGCGCTGAAGCTGGCACGGCAGTACTACCTCGAGATCGGCGAGCCGGGCCGCCGCCGCTTCATCGCCCGCCGGCAGAGCTATCACGGCAACACGCTGGGTGCCTTGGCGGTGGGTGGCAATGCCTGGCGACGGCAGCAGTTCGAGCCGATCCTGATCGACGCCGACCACCTAACCCCCTGCTACGCCTACCGCGAGAAGCGAAGCGACGAGTCCGAGGAAGCGTTCGGCCAGCGCCTCGCGGCCGAGCTCGAGACGCATCTGGAAAAGGTCGGCCCCGAGACGGTCATCGCCTTCATCGCCGAGCCGGTGGTGGGTGCCACGCTGGGCGCCGTGCCCGCCGTTCCCGGCTACTTCCAGGCGATCAAGGCGGTCCTCGACCGCCACGGCATCCTGCTCATCCTGGACGAGGTGATGTGCGGCATGGGCCGGACCGGCAAGCTCTTCGCCTGCGAGGCCGACGGCGTGGCGCCCGACATGATCTGCGTCGCCAAGGGGCTGGGCGCCGGCTATCAGCCGATCGGTGCAACGCTGGTGCACGAGCGGATCGTTAGCGCGATCCGTGACGGCAGCGGCTTCTTCCAGCACGGCCACACCTATATGGGCCACCCCACCGCCTGTGCCGCCGGCCTCGCCGTGCAGCGGGTGATCGAGGAGGACGGCCTCCTGGAGCGGGTCCGGACCATGGGCGAGGTGCTCGAGCAGAGCCTGACCGAGCGCTTCGGCAACCACCACCATGTGGGCGACATCCGCGGCCGCGGCCTGTTTCGCGGCCTCGAGCTGGTCTTGGACCGCGCCACCAAGGTGCCCTTCGATCCAGCCCTGGCGCTCAATGCCAAAATCAAGAAGGCCGCCATGGCGGAAGGCCTGATGTGCTACCCGATGGGCGGCACCATCGACGGCCGCCAGGGCGACCACATCCTGCTGGCGCCACCCTTCATCATCGATGACAGCCATGTCGCCGACATCACCGACAAGCTCGGCCGCGCCGTGGACCAGGCGATCGCCTCACTGCCGCACTGACGCGCGTCGATCGCGATCGGCCCTGTCGCGCCATGCTGGTGGCCGCGGCCCTCAGCGGCGATGTCCGTGCGGGCTTCGACAGGTCGCTCTGCCATGCCGCTGATAAAGGCCGGCTGGCCTCAGCAGGTTGCTTGAAGGGTCGATGGCATCGCTGGGCTCATCAGCCGCTTGGCTCAGGCTCGACTCTGCTGGGCATCTCAGTGTCGGTGACCTGCGAGCGGTCGATTGACCGACCGGCGATGCGCGTACGGTCACGCCCGGCGCGCTTGGCCGCGTAGAGTGCGCGGTCCGCGTCCCGAAGCATGCTGTCCGCGTCGTCGCGCGGCCCTGCTAACGCACCACCGATGCTGACCCGAATCTCGAGCCGATCCTCGACCTCGCTCGAGCGAAGCGGTGCTGCGCCAACGGCTCGCCGCAGACGCTCCGCGAACCCGTGAAGATCGTCGCAGTCCGACACGCAACAGAGCACCGCGAACTCCTCGCCGCCGACCCTGGCCACGAAATCGCCGTCACGCAGCGCCGCAGCCAGGAGCCGAGCCACGTGAACCAGCGCCTCGTCACCAACGGCGTGCCCGTGCCGGTCGTTGATGCGCTTGAAGCGGTCGACGTCGATGAGCAGCAGCCCGAGGCTGCGGTCCGGCGCCGCCAGGCGATCCTCGAAGGCGAGATCGAACGCCCGGCGATTGGGCAGCTGCGTCAGGTGGTCCGTGCTCGCGACCGTCTGCAGCGCCGCATTGGCCTCGGTCAACCGAGCGTTCTTCACATCGAGCAGGCGCGTCCGCTCGGCCACAGTGGCGTCGAGGCGGGCGATCAACCGCGAGCGATCACTGGTCGCGGCACCGACCGCCAGCGTCGCGACGCAGCAGACGATGAGCACCGTGTGCAGGACCAGCGCACTGGGCGGGTCGACAATGCTGGCGGAGACGGCCAAGAGCAGTGCGGCACCGATCGAGAAAAGGCCCACGCCGACGGCATAGCCAAACAACATCGCGCCGAGCAGGATGGGCAGCAGGGCCGGCGTCATCGCTGTTGGAACGCCCGTTTCGCCGCTGAACCCGAGCAGCGCGATCACGACGACGGCCATTGCGGCCGACAGGAGGCAGAGCGCGGTCAGCCAATCCCGCCACGTGACGAGACCAGCCACGCGACTGCCCCGCCGTCGATCGAGCCAGCGATCGAGAAGCAGCAGGGCCGGCGGAACGACGAGCAGAAGACCGCTCAAATCGCCGAGAACAAAGGTCAACGCGAAGCTGGGCAGCTCGGCCCGGACGAGCCAGCCGTCATGGGCAAAAAGCGGCAACCCCGCCAGCAGATTGGCAAGCACCGCGACGCTCGCCACACAGAGAAGTGCGCCCAGTCGATAGCTCCAGGTCACCTGTCCGCGTTTGCCCAGATGGGAGCGCAGCAGCGAGCCTGCCGCGCCATAGAGCAGCCCCTGCCGCACGATGTGGAGCATCGCGCCCTCTACGAACACCAACGGCAAAGGCAATGCTTCCGCCAAGAAGACGCCGATGATGGGCACAGCGAGATAGGCAGGCCCCATTGCGTAGCCGAACAGCAGCCAAAGCGCAGCTATGGGAAAGAACAGACTGACGTGGCTGCCCTTGTTGAAGAGATCGGCAAGCTCGACCAGAGCGTAGAACGAGACGATGAACACCAGGCCCGAGGCTATTGCGAAGGTCAGGCGCTCCTGCAGCCTGATGCCTCCGGGCCAGGGCCACCAGCATTCAGCGATGACCCTGCTGCGCATCGAATAGGCAAGTCGCCCAGCCAAGCCCCACTGCACGGCGAGCACCCCTCAATATCAACGCATCTACAATAAACGACTGATGCGACGTTCGAACAAACCATAACGCCGAACTTAGCTGTGAAAATACCACGGCATTATTGCCACTGACAAGCGACTAGGATGGTCACCTAAAAAACTGCCAAAATCGTTGCGACGGTGGCGATATTCGCCGCTGCGGGCGTCACCCGCCGAGCGCCCGGCCCAATCAATCGGCGAAGGGGTCGGTCACCAGGATGGTGTCGTCGCGGTCGGGGCTGGTGGAGAGCAGCGCTGCCGGCGCCTCGACCAGCTCCTCCAGGCGCTTGACGTACTTGACCGCCTGGGCGGGCAGGTCGGCGAAGCTGCGCGCCCCTGCGGTGCTGTCCGACCAGCCCTCGAGCTCCTCGTAGATTGGCCTTACAGCGGCCTGGGCCGCCATGCCCGCCGGCAGATGGTGGAGGGTCTGGCCGTTGAGGTTGTAGGCGGTGCAGATCTTCAAGCTCTCGAAGCCGTCGAGCACGTCGAGCTTGGTGAGCGCGAGGCCGCGAATGCCGCCGGTCTTGACCGCCTGGCGCACCAGGACCGCGTCGAACCAGCCGCAGCGGCGCTTGCGGCCCGTCACCGTGCCGAACTCGTGGCCCCGCTCGCCCAGCTGATTGCCGGTCTCGTCGAAGAGCTCGGTCGGAAACGGCCCGGAGCCGACCCGCGTGGTGTAGGCCTTGGTGATGCCCAAGACGTAGCCCACCGTGTCTGGGCCGACGCCAGAGCCCGTGGCTGCCATGCCGGCCGTGGTGTTGGACGAGGTGACGAAGGGATAGGTGCCGTGGTCGACATCGAGCATAGCGCCCTGGGCACCCTCGAAGAGGATCCGCCGACCGGCGCGGCGCAGCTCGGAGAGCCTGAGCCAGACGGGCTCGGCAAAGGGCAGCAGCAGCGGTGCCAGCTGGCGGAGCTGCACGAGCAGTGCGCCGCCATCGATTTCGTCGACGCCGAAGCCACGGCGGAGCGCGTTGTGATGCAGCAGCAGCTCTTCCAGCTTCTGCTCGAGCACGCCCTCGTCGGCGAGGTCGCAGACGCGGATCGCGCGGCGCGCCACCTTGTCCTCGTATGCTGGGCCAATGCCCCGGCCGGTGGTGCCGATCTTGCCCGAGCCCGCGTTCGACTTGCCGCGCGCCTCCTCGCGGGCCCGATCGAGCTCGCCGTGAAACGGCAGAATCAATGTCGCGTTCTCGGCGATCCGCAGCGTCTCGGAGCCGATCGTGACACCCTGCTGCCGCAGCTTCTCGATCTCGTCCAGGAGCGCCCAGGGATCGATCACCACGCCATTGCCGATCACCGAGAGCTTGCCCGGCCGGACAACGCCCGACGGCAGCAGGCTGAGCTTGTAGGTGACACCGTCCACGACCAGCGTGTGGCCGGCATTGTGGCCGCCCTGGAAGCGAACGACGACGTCGGCACGTTCGCTCAGCCAGTCGACGATCTTGCCCTTGCCTTCATCGCCCCACTGCGAGCCGACCACGGCGACATTGGTCATCTGCCGACGTTCCTCCTGCGATCCCCAGAGATCCGACCGGTTTGATAGCCGGCCAGCCAAGTACCCAAGCGTTTAGCCGCCAGAGCCTTTACGCGAAAGCCCCGGCCGGCACCAGCATGGCTGCGACGTCGGGTTTCGCTGGCCTGTTGCACGGCCGAGCTGCTATCCGGCGAGCTGCTATCCCGCGACCCGTCCCCGAGCCTCGGAGCCGCCTTGCCACCTGCCACAGCGACCCTGCCGATCGAGACCGACCGCGACCCTGTCGACGAAGCGCTCGAGCGGGTGTTCGGCTTCAAGAGCTTTCGCCCCGGGCAGCGCGAGATCGTCGACGCCCTGCTCGCCGGCGAGGATTTGCTGGCCGTGATGCCCACCGGCGGCGGCAAGAGCCTCTGCTACCAGCTGCCGGCGGTGATGCAGCCGGGCCTGACGCTCGTCGTCTCGCCGCTGATCGCGCTCATGGACAACCAGGTGGCCCAGCTCCGGCTCCTGGGTGTCGCCGCTGCTGCCGTGCACAGCGGCATCGATCGGACCGAGCGGGCGCGGATCTGGCAGGAGATCAAGGACGGCACCTTGAAGCTCCTCTACCTCTCGCCCGAGCTGCTCGGCACCGAGCGGCTGCAGGCGGCGCTCGACCGGCTGGAGCTCAGCCAGATCATCGTCGACGAGGTGCATTGCGTCAGCCAATGGGGCCACGATTTCCGCCCCGACTACCGCAATCTGGCAGCCCTGCCGCAGCGCTATCCCGCAAGCCCGGGTCGCCGGCTTCACCGCCACCGCCGACCGGGTGACCCGCGACGACATCAAGGGCCAGCTCTTCGCTGACCGCGAGGCCCGGGTCTTCGTCCACGGCTTCGATCGGCCGAACATCCGGCTCACCGTGACGGAGAAGGACCGGCCGGAGCGACAGCTCCTGGCCATCCTCGAGCGCTTCAAGGGGCGCCAGGGCATCGTCTACCGCCTGGCGCGCAAGGCCACCGAGGAGACGGCGGCGAACCTCGTTGCCGCCGGCGTTCCGGCGGTCGCCTACCATGCCGGGCTCGAGGCCGGCAGGCGCAAGGAGCTGCTCGACCGCTTCCTCACCGAGCCCGATCTGATCGTCGTCGCCACCATCGCCTTCGGCATGGGCATCGACAAGCCGGACATCCGCTTCGTCGTCCATCTCGACCTGCCGGGCAATCTCGAGGCCTACTACCAGGAGATCGGCCGCGCCGGCCGCGACGGGCTGCCGGCCGAGGCGATCATGCTCTACGGCTTCGACGATATCCGCAGGCGGCGCTGGCTGATCGAGAACGGCACGGCGACGGACGCGCAGAAGCGGGTCGAGCATCGAAGGCTCGACGCGCTGCTCGCCTTCACCGAGACCGGCGGCTGCCGCAAGCAGGCGCTCTTGGGGTATTTCGGCGAGCCGTCCGAGCCCTGCGGCGCCTGCGATCGCTGCCTCGAGCCACCCGATCTTACCGACGCGACCGATCTCGCCCGAGCGCTGCTCGAAGCCATCCGCGCCACCGACACCCGCTTCGGCCAGGCGCATCTGGTCGACATCCTGGCCGGCGACGCGACGCCCAAGGTGGCGCAATTCGGCCACGACAAGCTCGCCGTCTTCGGCACGGCGCAAGGCACGGACAAGCGCGTGCTCAAGAATGCCGTGCGCCAGCTCTACGCCACAGGCGTGATCGAGGTGGACATCGCCGGCCACGGCGCGCTGCGGCCGGGCCGCCGCGCCGAGGCGGTGCGCAGCGGCGAGGAGAGCATCGCCCTCGACCTCACCCCGCCACGCAGGAAGCCGGCCCGCTCACGCGGTGCCACCAACGGCACGGCCGTGCCGATCGATCCGGCCGATGCCGGGCTGGTCGCGGACTTGAAGGCGCTCAGGCTCGAGATCGCACGCGAGATCGACAAGCCGGCCTACGTCGTCTTCAGCGACGCGACGCTCGCCGACATGGCGAGGAAGCGGCCGCTGGACACCGATGCCTTCCTCGCCGTCGACGGCGTCGGCCAGACCAAGTGCAGCCTCTACGCCGAGCGCTTCATCGCCAGGATCGAGGCGTTCAGCGACCAGGCTGAGGCCCCTCGCCTCTAGCAGGCTGCTAGCGTGCCGGCACCGGCGGGCCGATGAGCGGTGTCTCGATGGGTGCCGCGGCGCCGACCAGGACGACGATCGCGTTGCCGCCCGGATTGTTCTGCAAAGGCACGAACTGCCAGTTGTCGGTGGCCCAGAGATTGCCCGACGGATCGACAGCCACGGCGGTGATTCGACTCATCGCGGTCGACGTGTAGCCGGTCTCGGGCGAGATCGGATCACCGACTCTCGAATGCGGCGGGCAATTGGCGGCATTCGTTCCGCACATATGCGAGATCCGCGAGAGATAGCTGTCGCCGGTGTCGTCGCCGCCGCCGAAATTCGCCACCCACACATTGCCCTTGCCGTCGGTCGTGATGCCCCAGGGGATCGCCATGCCGCCACCGCCGAAGGTGTGCGTCCGCACGGCACCACCCTTGACCTCGAAGAGCGTCACCGTGCCGCCGTCTTCCTTGAGCGGCAGCTTGTTGGCGTCGTTCGCGCACGGCACCTGGACGAAGCTCGAATTGGCGACCCACATATTGCCGCGGCTGTCGGTGGCGACACCCATGGGCCTGGCCAAGCCTTCGGGTGCCAACGGCGAGCCGAGAATGGGATTGCCATGCTGGTCGAGGACGAAGACCTGGTTGCTGCCATTGCCGGTCACCCAGACGCGGTCGCGGTGGTCGATGGCAATGTCGAACGGCCGGATCATGCCCAAAGGTGCCAGATCGAAGTTCCGCGCCTCTTTGTGCCGACCTCTCGGGTAGAGCGTGACCGTGTCGTTGCCGCAATTGGCGATCCAGATATTGCCATGCCGATCAGCTACGGTGCCCTGCGGCCAGAAGATTTTGCCGTCGGTGAAGCCCGTCTCGTCGGTCGACTTGGCGTCGCCGTCGGGCCCGAACTTGGAGACGCTGTTGTGCGGCGCCTCGGCCGTCGTGCCGATACAGGCCGGCGCCTGGAAGCCGAAATTGCCGGTCCAGACATTGGCGTGCGGGTCGGAGGTGATGCCGTAGCCGACACCGCTGACGCCGCCACCCGTATAGGGCGAGCCCGGGAAGAACGTGCCATAGGGCGTGAACCGCAGGAGGTTCTGCGCGGCACAGACATTTTCTTCGCGTGCGCCGGGCGCGTAGTTGTTGGCAACGAACAGCGTGCCTTCGGCGTCGATGGCGAAGTTGCCGGGGCCGTTGACGATGAAATTGCCGTCCTCGTCCTTTTCGCCCTCGAAGCGCAGGATCAAGGTCCAGGCGTCGGGCGCCTCGCCGAGCACCGGCCGGTTGGGCTTGCGCTCCTCGGCCGCGATCTGGAACAGCTGGTGCTGGCTTTGCCCGGGATAGCCCGCGAGATTGGCCATCGCCTGCCAGGTGTTGAACGCCGGCCAGCCTTCGAGCGATTTGGCAGCGAGGAACAGCTGCACGCAGCGCGGCGCGCGATCGACACAAGCGGCGATGAGGTTGGCGAGCACGTTGAAGGTACGCCACGTGTCGTTCTCGAGCCCATTCGGCGGAGAGGTCAGGACATGGCTCGCTTGACCGCTCTCCACGTCGATCAAGTTGCGCAGCATCAAGGCCGCATTGCGCACGCCCACCGTGTTGCCGGCGATGCCCCGGCGCCCGATGAACTGCGCGAACGCATAGCCCGATGCCACGGTCGTGAGCTCGTTGACCACGGCGCGCTCGGGCGCCAGTGCCTTGGGACCCAAGACGGTGGCCAGAACAACAGGCCCCTGCCGAGCCACCAGATAGAGCACGCTGTCCTCGCTCCGCGGCGCCCGATAGGCCAGCTCGAACCTGCCGGCCTCATCGGTGACCGTCCGGCTGAGGAGCCGCGCGCCGAAGCCACGCCCCCGAAACGACCAGGCACGCTCTAGCGCTGCCCAAGGCGTGAGACGCTGCGCCCGCGTTGCGTAGAGGGAGACGACATAGCGCTCAAGGCCCTCGCCGGCACTCTCGACCGAGCCAATGAGCCGTTCCTGGGCCATAGCCGATGATGGCATCACAAGAACCGCCACAATACCCGCGATCAACCAAAGACTCAGCGCCAAAACTCGGGCAACGCGCTTGCCATAAGTGCTCATCATGAGTTGAATTTCGCTCCCCCTGTTTGCAGCCCCAAGGTTCACGACAGCCGAGATTGTGTAAACCCTCCTCCCCGTCAGAGAGTTCGATTTACCTTGAGCAAAAAAATGCCGTGTCAGCGATAGCGCCTGCTTTCAGGGCGACGAGGCAAGCGACGCTCGCGTTCCTAGAACCTCATTTCGATAGCTCTTCGGTGACAGGCCGAGCTTGTGATGGAAGGCACGACTGAAATGGGTAGACGCCGAGTAGCCGAGCTCGACACCGATGCGGGTGATGCTCAAATCGTTCTCTGCCAATAGCTCCTTTGCCCGATCGAGCCGCACCTCTCCAACGATATCGCGAAAGCATACACCATCGGCCTCCAGTTCCCGCTGCAACGTGCGTGGTCCCACCGCCAGGCTCTCAGCCACGGCTTCGAGGCTTACAGCGGAACTGACGAGTTGCGTCCTGACCAGCTCGCGCACGATCGCCGGAAAGCGTCTGGGCGCCCCTCCCGCGCGTGCACGGTGCACGTCGGCCAAGGTGACGGCGGGGCCCGAAGCCCCCTGCGCCGGTGATGCCGCCAAGACGTCCGGCCGCAGCAGCACTGAGATGCAAGCAGCGCCTGGACGCACCTCGCAAGCAAATGATTCTAGGGTGCGCGTCGTGATGGAAGCGCGAGGCAGATCAAGCTCGACCCGCTCGGGACACCAAGCCTGACCGAGATAGGCCCGAAATATGTTGATGATCACGCCCACGGCGCAATAGGCGATATTCTCGTAGCCCTCCGTGCCCGCACTGGCGAAGCTATAGGCGTAGCGGATCAGGTCGCCGCTCCTGTCGATCCTCAGCCCGTCATTCGAGCTGTGCCAGCGAAGCGCGCGGCGCGTGCGGCCGAGCGCGCCCCCCAATGTCGGTGCCGACAAGACGTAGGCACCCCATACGCCATAATCGCTCGGTAGCAGGTGGCGGGCGAGGTCGAGGCCCAAGCGCTCGTCGCCCACCATCCGAGCACCCTGGTCAAGGAAGGTCATCAGCGAACGCTGCGAGATGAAGTGCGCGTCTTCACTCTCTATGCCGATCGGCAGCGAAGCGGCTGCGCTCGCCCGGTCGAGACCGCGCAGGCCCGCCTCCGCTTCGATAAATCGAGGCATCGCGCCGAGCGCTCGCGCGGAAATCATTGGATAGGCGGGCATCTGCGTTCCCTTGCCACCGACTTCGCGCCCTGTCGCAAAATGGTTTGTGCGACCCGAGCGTTGACGCGATGAACAAGCGTAGTCGGCTACCCAGAGCAGGAAAGGCTCTGTTGACCAAGAAGAACAAGCGGAGCTGGACGAGTGGCTTTGTCATCAACAAGCTGGCAACGACTGCGGCGAGCAGGACTACGCCCCTAATGATGAAATACATCAATCACTTGGAAGGCTAACTGGCTGATCGTCGAAGGCTGACTGAACGCTCGTTGCCCATGGCAGAAGCTCAAAGCCTGGCCATGAAGTCGACGAGGCATTTCATGGGTTTGGCAGTGAGCAAATGCGAGGGGTCTCTCGCCCGTCGATGCCGCGCAAGGTCGAACGATCGAGAGCCAGGCAGTTGCCGCTGCCAAACCCATGAAATGCCTAGGTATATTCTTGGACGGTCGCGCATGACCAAAGAGAGCAAAGTGATCGAAAGGTGACCGGTCCGGATCAACGCTAGACTTGCTCCATCGCTCAATGGGCGCCCAGGCGAGCAGGTCGTCGATCGGCTTAGCCTACCGCAAGAAGCCGACCCTGAAACGGCCAAGACAGCAAAGCCACAACCATGATCCAATTCACCAAGACAACGGTTATCGGCGGCATCATTTTTCTCGTGCCAATCGTCGTCTTCGTGGCCGTGATCGGCAAGGGCCTCGAGTTCACGAGCAAGCTCGCACAACCTTTGGTGGATTCTATCGCAGTAGAATCAACCGGTGATCTGCTGTTCGTGCATCTGCTCGCTGTGGCCATGCTCATCCTCATCTGCTTCGTCGCTGGTCTGCTCGGTCGCACTGCCGTCGCCAAGAAGTTGATCGACGTCCTCGAGGGCAATGTGCTCTCCAAGATTCCTGCCTACGCGCTGATGAAGACGAAGACCCAGAGCATGTTGAGCGCCGATGACATCGAGGACATGGCGCCGGTGGTGGTGCGGTTCGACGACTCCTGGCAGATCGCGTTCGAGATCGAACGGATTGAAAGCAAGAACTGCGTCGCCGTGTTCCTGCCGAGCGCGCCTGATCCCTGGTCCGGCTCGGTCTGCGTCGTGACCGCCGATCGGGTCAAGCCGCTCGATCTCTCCCTGCCGATCGCGGCCAAGATCGCCAAGCGGCTCGGCCGCGGCACCCGCGACGCCGTTGGCGATAGCCTGCAACCCTCCCCGCACGACGCCTAGCGTTGTCGCGTCGTGCATCTACCCCTGCGCCGCGCCATGCGACGCATGCGTCCTGACAACGCATCATCATAGAAAACCAATGATCAGAGAGGATCTTGCCATGAGAATCACCAGTGGGGCGCTCGCGCTCTCGGCAATCGGCCTGCTCGGCTGCCTCGTTGCCGAAACGGCCGCGGCCCAGGATACCGAGATTGCTGTTGGCGACTACGCAACGTCCGTCGAAACGGTGACACTCCAGGCCGGTGAGGCTTTCGCATTCGACGATGCGACGCTGAGCGACGGCGGCAAGGTCAAGCTGGACTCGGTCTTGGGCTTCCTCGACAACGAGTACGTCTATCGCGTTGACGTTACCGGCTACACCGACCGGATCGGCGACGAAGCCCACAATGTCGCTTTGTCAGAGCGCCGCGCCCAGTCTGTTGCCGACTACCTGGCGGAGGCCGGCATTGCGGCCGAGCGCATCAACGTCGAAGGCATGGGCTCGGTGGGCCCGATCGTGTTCTGTGAAAACCTCCGTGGCGACGAGCTGGTCGCCTGCCTCGCACCGAACCGGCGGACCGAAGTACGCTTCTTCTACCCGCAGGCGCAGACCACGGCCACGGCCGCCGTCCGCCAGCAATTGTCGACAGCCGCGGGCGAGTATGTGTCGATCTACAACGTGCCGGTCGGCACCACGGACTTCGCCGCCAAGGCCATCGAGGTGTTCATGGAAGGCTGCAGCGCCGACCTCGACACCTACTGCGCTCAGGTGACGCCTGGCGAGCAGCGCCTGCTGGCCTGCGTCTACGCGCACGAGGACAAGATCTCGCAAGGGTGCAAAGCCAGCCTGGGAGACGCGCTCCTTTTGGTGCGGACCGACATCGCCGAGACCAACTTCATCGGCAAGTTGTGCGGCAACGACATCATGGCTCATTGCGGCGATGTCGTGCCGGGCGACGGACGCATCCAGACATGCTTGGTAGATAGCGCCGATCTCTCCGAGACCTGCAGCCGCGCGCTCCTGGCCTTGCCGCGCCAGTAAGGTCGATCGGCTGACCGCTGCCAGCGCCAGGACGGGACGAGGGTGTCACAGCTCAACTCTCGCCCTGGCGCGGACGCGGACCACGCGCCGCCCAGACCGATCGCCTAGAACACCAGCGGCTTGACCTGCAGCACCTGGGGCAGCGCCTCGATCTGCTTCAAGACCTTGGCCGGCACCGCGGCGTCGACCTCGACGAGCGCGATGGCGTCGCCTCCTGCCCGCTCACGGCCGAGATGGAAGGTGGCGATATTGATCCCGGCATCGCCGAGCACGCCGCCGAGCGCCCCGATGAAGCCCGGCTTGTCCTCGTTCCTGACATAGAGCATGTGCGGTGCGAGGCGGACCTCGATGTCGATGCCGCGGATTCGGATGACCCGGGGTGCCCCCTCGTGGATCAGCGAGCCGACAACCTCACGCGGGCCCCGCTCGGTCTCCACCTCGACCGAGACCAGGGTGCGGTAGCCGTCGAGATCCTCGGTCTCGATCGTGGTCACGCCGATATCGCGCGAGCGGGCCACCGCCGGCGCATTGACCATGTTGACGCTGGCGAGCAGCGGGCTGAGCAGGCCCTTGAGGATGATCTGCGTCAGCGGGCGCGTGTTGAGCTGCGCCACCTCGCCCGCATAGGTGATCTTGACGCCCTTGAGCCCCGTCTCGGTGAGCTGGCCCGCGAACGAGCCCAGCTGCTCGGCGAGCTGCATGTAGGGCTTGAGCCGGGGCGCCTCCTCGGCGGTCACCGACGGCATGTTGAGCGCGTTGATGATGGCACCCTTGAGCAAATAGTCGCTCATCTGCTCGGCGATCTCGAGCGCCACCTGCTCCTGCGCCTCGGCGGTCGAGGCGCCCAGATGCGGCGTCACGATCACGTCGTCGAGCGAGAACAGCGGCGATTCCTTCGCCGGCTCCTCGGCGAAGACGTCGAGCGCCGCTCCGGCGACATGGCCCGTCTCGATCAAGGCAGCGAGTGCTGCCTCGTCGACCAGCCCGCCGCGCGCGCAATTGACGATCCGCACGCCCTTCCTGGTCCGCTGCAGGTTTTCGGCCGACAGCACGTTGCGGGTCTGCTCGGTCATGGGCGTGTGCAGGGTGATGACGTCGGCCCGCTCGAGCAGCTGGTCGAGCTCCACCTTCTCGACGCCGATATCCGCAGCCCGGTCAGGCGACAGGAAGGGATCGAAGGCGATCACCCGCATCTTCAGCCCCTGCGCCCGGTTGGCGACGATCGAGCCGATATTGCCGCAGCCGATGACGCCAAGGGTCTTGCCGGAGAGCTCGACGCCGACGAAGCGCGACTTCTCCCACTTGCCGGCCCGGGTCGAGCGGTCCGCCGCCGGCAGCTGGCGGGCCAGCGCCATCATCATCGCGATCGCGTGCTCGGCCGTGGTCACCGAATTGCCGAAGGGCGTGTTCATGACGACCACGCCGGCCTCGGTCGCCGCCTCGATGTCGACATTGTCGACGCCGATGCCGGCGCGGCCCACGACCTTCAACCTGCCGGCAGCGCTCAACAGATCGCGGGTCACCTTGGTGGCCGAGCGGATGGCGATGCCGTCGTAATCGCCGATGATGGCCTTCTGCTCATCGGGAGACAGGCCCGGCTTGACGTCCACCTCGAGCCCGTGCCGCTCGAAAATGGCAACCGCGGCGGGGCTGAGCTTGTCGGCAATCAGCACACGAAACATGAGAGATCCTCGCAATACATCTAAAGACTCAAGCCGCCCGGGTCTGGGCGAAGGCCCAGTCGAGCCAGGGCAGCAGCAGTGCCATGTCGGAAGGCTCGACCGTCGCACCGCCCCAGAGCCGGAGCCCCGGCGGCGCGTCACGGTAGCCGGCGATGTCGAACGCCACCTGCTCCTGGTCGAGCAGCTTGACCATGGCCTTGACGAAGGCCGACTGCTCGGCGTCCGACATGGCGGCGATGATTGGGTCGGTGATCTTGAGGCAGATCGAGGTCGAGGAGCGCGTGAGCGGGTCCTGGGCGAGGAAGCCAGCCCATGGCGACCTCTCGGCCCAGTTCTCGACCGTGCGCAGATTGGCCTTCGAGCGGGCGACCAGCGCATCGAGCCCGCCCACCTCGGCGGCCCAGGCCAGCGCGTCGAGCGCATCCTCGACGGCGAGCATCGAGGGCGTGTTGATCGTCTCGCCCTTGAAGATGCCCGAGATCAGCTTGCCGCCCTTGGTCAGCCGGAAGAGCTTGGGCAGCGGCCAGGGCGGCGTGTAGCTCTCGAGCCGCTCGACCGCGCGTGGGCTCAGCGCCAGCATGCCGTGCTGCGCCTCGCCGCCCAGCACCTTCTGCCAGGACCAGGTGACGACATCGAGCTTGGCCCAGGGCAGCTCCATGGCGAAGACGGCCGAGGTGGCGTCGCAGAGCGTCAGCCCGGTGCGGTCGGCGGAAATCCAGTCGCCGTTCGGCACGACGACGCCCGAGGTGGTGCCGTTCCAGGTGAAGACGATGTCGCGGTCCGACGCGGTTGCGGCCAGATCCGGCAGCGCCCCGTAATCCGCCTCGAAGCGGCGCAGATCCTCGAGCCGGAGCTGCTTCACCGCATCGGTGAGCCAGCCCGAGCCGAAGCTCTCGAAGGCCACGATATCGCAGCCCCGGGCTCCCAGCATGGTCCACATCGCCAGCTCGAAGGCACCGGTGTCCGACGCCGGCACGATGCCCAGCAGGTAATCGTCGGGGATGCCGAGGATGGCCCGGCTCTGGTCGATCACCCTCTGCAGGCGCTGCTTCGCGGGTGCGGCGCGATGCGAGCGGGAGATCAGCGCCTGGCGCAGCACGTCGACCGACCAGCCCGGCCGCTTGGCGGTGGGCCCGGAGCCGAAGCAGGGATTGGACGGGCGCTCTGCCGGTCGCTGCATGAAACCTCGCAAATGTCGCGGATCGGAAAAAATCGGCCGGAACCTAGAAGGTATCGCGCTGCGCTGCAACATGGCCGTTGCACGCAGCTCGGGCTGGACCGACCGTCACTCATGACCTGCTCCACGAGATGCCATCGCGGCCGACGGCGACAAGATGCGGCCGTTCTTCACTGCCGCTGAACGCATCGAGAGCGGCAGCTGCCTAAAACTTGGTCAAGCCCGCGCCAATGCCGCGAATCTGCCCGCCCAGGCGTCGCTGGCACGTCACTTGCACAATTCGCGAGCAATGATCTCTGCCAACGGGGGAGTTCCCGCCAGTGCCCAAGCTCACAATGCCCAAGATCGGCGTCATCGCTCTCGCCTGCTGCCTCGCCCTCGGTCTCGCGACTGTAAGCCCGGCCAGTGCTCAGGAACGCACCCAGTTCCGCATCGCCTGGTCGATCTATGTCGGCTGGATGCCCTGGGGTTATGCCGCGGATGCCGGCATCGTCGACAAATGGGCGGAGAAGTACGGCATCGAGATCGAGGTCGTGCAGATCAACGACTACATCGAATCGATCAACCAATACACCGCCGGCGCCTTCGACGGCTGCGTGATGACCAACATGGACGCGCTGACCATCCCGGCCGTGGGCGGCGTCGATTCCACGGCGCTGATCATCGGCGACTTCTCCAACGGCAATGACGGCGTGGTCTCGAAGACGGCAACCTCACTGGAGGAGCTCGCCGGCACCCGGGTCAATCTGGTCGAGCTCTCGGTTTCCCACTACCTCCTCGCCCGCGCCCTGGAGAGCGTCGGCCTCGCCGAGCGTGACCTGGATGCGGTGGTCAACACCTCCGACGCCGATCTGGTCTCGGTCTACACCGCCGCCCCGGACGTCGAGCACGTGGTGACCTGGAACCCGTTGCTGGCGGAGGTGGCCGCTATGCCCGAGTCGACGCAGCTCTTCGACAGCTCGTCGATCCCGGGCGAGATCATCGACATGCTGGTGGTCAATAGCGAGGTGCTGGAAGCGAACCCCGATCTCGGCAAGGCGCTGACCGGTGCCTGGTTCGAGACCATGGCCATCATGAGCAGCGACGACGAGGCCGGCATTGCGGCTCGAACCGCCATGGCCGAGGCGTCCGGCACCGACCTCGCCGGCTACGAGATGCAGCTCGCCTCCACCAAGATGTTCTTCGACCCGGCCGATGCCGTGACCTTCACCAACAGCCCCGACCTCGTCGACACCATGGACCGGGTGCGCATCTTCTCCGACAGTCACGGCCTGATCGAGGGCGGCCTCGACTATGTCGGCATCGCCTTCCCGGACGGCTCGACGCTGGGCAGCGACAGCAACGTCAAGCTGCGCTTCACCGCCGACTACATGCAGATGGCCGCCGACGGCGCGCTCTAGATCTCCAGAGCCGCAACAATGCGCCGGCTGATCAATCGCGAGCCCGGCAGGGCCGCAGCCTTCGTGCTCGCGGCCCTGCCCTTCGTGCTGCTGATCGCGATCTACATCGCCGCCAGCGAGAACCGGCTGGCGATCAATCCAGATGACAAGCTGCTGCCGTCGCCCGCGACGCTCGCCGACTCCATCGGCCGCCTCGTGGCCGAGCCGGACCGCCGCTCGGGCGACATCCTGCTCTGGCAGGACACCGCCGCCAGCCTGCAACGCCTGGTCATCGGGCTCGCCATCGCCGGCCTGACCGCGCTCTGCCTCGGCACCGCCATCGGCGCCATCCCGCATGCCCGCGCCACGCTCGGGCCCCTGGTCGGCGTCATCGCGATGATCCCGCCCTTGGCCGTCCTGCCCATCCTCTTCATCACGCTCGGCCTCGGTGAGGTGGCGAAGGTGGCGCTCATCGTGATCGGCGTCACGCCGGTGATGGTCCGCGATCTGGCCTTCCGTGTGGGCGAGATCCCCAAGGAGCTGATCCTCAAGGCGCAGACGCTGGGCGCGTCGACCTGGCAGCTCCTGCTGCGCGTCATCCTGCCGATGCTGCTGCCACAGCTGATCCGCGCCCTTCGCCTGGCGCTCGGCCCCGCCTGGCTCTTCCTCATCGCGGCCGAGGCCATCGCGTCCACCGAGGGGCTCGGCTACCGAATCTTCCTCGTCCGCCGCTTTCTCGCGATGGACGTCATCCTGCCCTATGTCGCCTGGATCACGCTCCTCGCCTTCACCATGGACTGGCTGCTCGGCTGGCTCGGCCGACGCTACTTCGCCTGGTCTGAAAGCCGATGAGCACGACCAACACGGTCGCCGTCGAGCATCTCTGGAAGGGCTATGACGGCAAGTCGGTCCTGGAGAACGTCAATCTGGCCGTGCCCGAGGGCGCCTTCGTCACCATGGTGGGTGCCTCGGGCTGCGGCAAGAGCACCTTCCTTCGCCTGCTGCTGGGCGCCGAGCAGCCGACCAGCGGGGCGATCACGCTCGACGGCAAGCCGCTGCCGCCCGAGCCCGGCCCCGATCGCGGCATCGTCTTCCAACGCTACTCCGTCTTCCCGCATTTGTCGTGCATCGAGAACGTGCTGCTCGGCCTCGAGCTGAAGGCGGCCCCGCTCGCCGGCCGCCTCTTCGGCCAGGCCCGGCGGCAGGCCCTCGACCGGTCGGCCGGCATGCTGGCCGCCGTCGGCCTCGAAGGCGTCGAGGACAAGCTGCCGACCGCCCTTTCCGGCGGCATGCAGCAGCGCCTCGCCATCGCCCAGGCCCTGGTGCTCGAGCCGCGCATCCTGCTGCTCGACGAGCCCTTCGGCGCGCTCGACCCCGGCATCCGGCTCGACATGCACACACTGGTCACCCGGCTCTGGCGCGAGCAGGCGATGACCGTCTTCATGGTCACCCACGACCTTTCCGAGGCGTTCAAGCTCGGCACCCGCGTCCTCACCTTCGACAAGGTCCGCCGTGACCCGCAGGCCCCGGATGCCTATGGTGCGCGCATCACCTACGATCTGCCCGGCTACAATCGACGAGAGGCTTGAGCGCCATGGTCACGACACGGATCGCCCCGCCCCGGATGCCGGGCAGCCGCCGCCACCACCACCCGTCTTATGAGAAGCTGAATAGCCAGGGCTGGCGGGCGGCCGAAGCCGAGGGCGAGCTCTCCGGCAAGGGCTGGGCCAAGGAGGTCAAGTGGGCGCTGGATATGGGCCTGCCCGGCTCCGACAGCCTGACCGACAAGACCATCCCCACATTCGCCCGGGGCGAGCTGCCGCATTTCGCCGGCATCAACACCTTCCTCAAGGCGCCTTATGTCGAGAACATCCGCGATGTCGGCAAATACGACGCGGCCGTCGTCGGCATCCCCTTCGACGGCGGCACCACCTATCGCCCCGGCACGCGCTTTGGCCCCCAGGGCATTCGCCGCATCTCCGCCCTCTACAACCCCTACAACTACGAGCTGGGTGTCGATCTCCGCGAGCAGATGACGCTGTGTGACGCCGGCGACGTCTTCACCATCCCGGCCAATCTCGAGAAGAGCTTCGACCAGATCACCAAGGGCGTGGCGCATGTCGCCTCCTCCGGCGCGCTGCCGCTGCTGCTCGGCGGCGACCACTCGATCGGCTTCCCGTGCGTGCGCGGCATCGCGCAATGCACGTCGAAGAAGATCGGCATCATCCACTTCGACCGGCATATCGACTGCCAGGAGAAGGATCTGGATGAGCGGATGCACACCACGCCCTGGTACTGGGCGACCGAGCTCGGCAATGTGCCGGCCAAGAACCTGGTCCAGGTCGGCATCGGCGGCTGGCAGGTGCCACGGCCCGGCGTCAAGGAAGCGCGCAAGCGGCAGACCAACATCCTGACCATCGACGACGTCGAGAAGCTGGGCATCGAGAAGACCGCCGAGATTGCGCTCGAGCTCGCCTGGGACGGGGTCGATGCCGTCTACGTCTCGTTCGACGTCGACAGCGTCGATTGCGGCTTCGTGCCCGGCACCGGCTGGCCGGAGCCCGGCGGCTTCCTGCCCCGCGAGGCGCTGAAGCTCCTGGGCCTCGTCGCCAAGGAAGGCATCTGCGGCCTCGAGGTGGTCGAGGTGAGCCCGCCCTACGACACCGCCGACATCACCTCGCTGTTCGCCACCCGCGTCGTCGTCGAGGCCCTGGGCGCGCTCGTCGCGCACGGCAAGCTCGGCAGCCACAAGGGCATCATCGACAAGCCCGTCAGCTTCTAAGCGTTAGGCGGCGGCAATGCACGACGACCACGAAGCGCCAGGGTTCGGCCACAATGCCAAGCCGCCGGCGCAGTGGCAGACACCGCATCTGCCCGACGGCCACGGCGCACAGCCTGACCACGAGTCAGAGCCGGACCTCGACCTGGTCGAGGCCGCCTTCGTCGAGGGCTTCGAGCGGGCCCCCGATCCCACCAGCTTCCTCCGTCTCGCCGGCATCCCGTTCCAAAGCGAGCGCGACGGCCAAACGCTCCATCTGGTCCGCGTCGAGATCGAAAGCCTGACCGATATCGCGGCCGTAACGCCGCTCCTCGGCGGCAACGGCCACAGCGTGGCACCGCTCCCGGCCAGCCGCGTCGCCCAGCGCCGTCACCTCGGCTTCCTCTATCTGGCCGGCGAGACCATGCAACGCCTCGACCTCGCCGAAGCCCGCGCCTTGCCGGACCTGACGCCGCCGCGTTAGAGTACTCTCAGGGTGGCCGCATACGTCGTCAGGCTGCGGACGATCGGTGCTCACCTAGGTTGGCTACGCTGCGCGCCGATCGCCTTGTCTTCCTCGTCTCCAGTCACCCTGAAAATGCTCTAGCCAATCCGAGGTGCAGTGGTGCCCGCTGCCGGACTCGAACCGGCACACCCGAAGGTCAGGGATTTTAAGTCCCTTGCGTCTACCTGTTCCGCCAAGCGGGCCAAAAACTCAGCGCTCTTGCGTGTGATGCGTGAGGGTCACGCTTTGTCACGCTCGGGCAAGACCTCGCCGACCCATTCCCGCTGACCATTGGGGCCGATCTGACTGACCAGCCGGGTTCCCTCGGTCCTGCCGATGGTCGTCGCCGCCGTGGTCACCTTTAGCAGCTTGACCCAAACACTGTCGAACGCATCGACCTCGTCGAGCTTGATCTTGATCGGCTCGCGCGCTTGGAAGTCGTCGATTTGGTGGGTGAGAGGTTTGGTCACGGGCGTTATCTCCTCAGAAACGATAGGCGCGAAAGTGTCGTCGTGGAAATCTTGGAAGGCGGACCATCCGCATGACATCCAGTAGCCGTTCTGCTCGGCTATCTCGGACGTTCGCTCTGGTCCGCTACTTCGATCCACGAGTCGCCTGCCAGGGTGAAGATCCGTTGCTCAGGGCCGTGCCGCTGGCAAAGGACGATGATGTGCTCTTCGGTGGTGGGATTGACGGGGCAGTAGCAGGTCATTGCTTTTCCTTCTCGAGGACCACCCGAAGGTCTCTCCTCGAGGCGTTCGCGCAGTTCTCGCCATCTCCAGGTCCTAGCCCGTGGCCACACGTCACGTGGGACCCGGCGACCCTCCTGCGCTTTTGCGCAATGCGATCTTCGGCTTGGTTTACCACACGGAAGTATCCGCGATCTTAACGAACCGCCTAAAGTTACACTGGCGATCAACCTTCTGCCTGTGCTCACCGTCGGGTATCCGGTGGCGCCGGGGGTGCAAGCTTCGTCGTGTCCTAAGCTGCTCGCCTGGCTCGTGAACCGTGGCTAGTCCTGCCACATCTGCCGGCGCAGCTTCTCGCCGATCAGACAGTCGCTGGGCGGTGCGGCCTGGGCCGGCGTGCTGCCAGTCGGCACGAGCGCTGCCGGCCCGCCGGCAATCTCCAGGAGCAGCTTTCGGCGAATGGCGCTCTTAAAATCAGCCGGATCGCGGACCGCCAGGATGAAGGAGCCGGGACCGCCGATCACGCAATCGGCGTAGTAGTCGTCGAGCTCGGGGATCGTCCAGGGACTGAAGCCCATCGCCCGGAGCATGACCGGCAGGCCGTTGATCGTGATGCCGTCCGCCAACACAGCGTCCCGGGCAGCCGTGACCACACCGCCATCATTGTTGGGGCCGTCGCCGGAGATGTCGATCACCCGACGCATGGCCTCGCTCGGCTGCCGGCTGTGCAGGTCGCGGCCGAGATCGAGCATGGTCGAGATCGCGGTCGACCGCGAGCGGCTGATCGGCGTTGCCTCGAGCGCCGCTGCAGCTGCTGCCGCCGAGGCCGCGTCCTCGATCAGCGTCCATGGCAGGATGACCCGCTGCTCGCTCGCCGAGCCCCATTCGACGTAGGTGATGGTGATGCGCTGGAACAAACCGTCGCCGATCGCCCGAAGCAGGTCCGGGTGGCGCAGCGCCTCGACATAGCCGGTCCGCTGCAGCAGCTGCTCGCCCTGATCCATCGAGAGCGAGATGTCGACCGCCAGCACCAGCGCCACGTCGACCGGCGGGGCTGCCTGCACTGCGAGCGGCTCGCCCTCGGCGGACAGGCGGATCGCCAGCTGCTGCGCCAGCCGGATAGACGCCGCCGATGAGGCCGGCCAGCACACCAGCAGCCAGGTAGCAGAGGCGCGATCCCGACATGCGTCCTCCATCGGTGCAAGGCAGCACCATCACCTCTCAACTAGCCCGCAGGGACGCGGCTTCAATCGAGTGCGGCGAGCCGCTAGGCGCCAGAGCACGCAGCCGCTAAGAGGGTGGGCACCAGCGCGGAGGCAGGCATGACCATCCATCTGCTCTACGGCAAGGGGTCGATCGCGATCGACCTGCCGGCCGGTTGCGAGCCGCATCTCGTCGAGAAGCGGCCGATGCCGGTGCTCGCCGATCCCAAGGCAGCGATCGCCGAAAGCCTGGCCAAGCCCGTCGGCACGGCACCCCTCATCGAGCACGCCCGGGGCAAAGGCTCGGCCTGCATCCTGATCTGCGACATCACCCGGCCGGTTCCCAATCACCTCTTCCTCAGGCCGCTGATCGAGACGCTGCTCGAGGCGGGCGTGCCCAGAGAGCGCATCGACGTCGTGGTCGCGACCGGCCTGCACCGCCCCAACGAAGGCAATGAGCTGGCCGAGCTGGTGGGCGATCCCTGGGTGACCCAGACGGTCCGGGTCGCCAACCACTTCGCGACCAGCGACGAGGATCACGTCGATCTCGGCCGCACCAAGGGCCGCGGCACCGTCGTCCGGCTCGACAAGCGCCTGGTCGAGGCAGAGCTCAAGATCGCAACCGGCCTGGTCGAGCCGCATTTCATGGCCGGCTACAGCGGCGGGCGAAAGGTCATCGCTCCCGGCGTGGCGCATGCCGAGACCATCACCACCTTCCACAACTCGACCTTCATGAGCCACCCCAAGGCCGCCAATTGCGTGCTCGACGGCAACCCGCTGCACGAGGAGCAGCTGGAGATCGTGGGCCTGCTGGGCGGGGCCTTGGCGCTCAACACCGTGATCGACGACAAGCGCCGCCTCGCCTTCGTCAATTTCGGCGAGATCGTCGAGAGCCACCTCGAGGCCGTGGCCTTCATCCGCCGCTACGCCGAGGTCGAGCTGCCGCGGCGGTTCCAGACCGTGGTCACCAGCTCGGCCGGCTACCCGCTCGACAAGACCTACTACCAGACCGTCAAGGGCATGGTCGGCCCGCTCGACATCCTGGCCCCGGGCGGCGATCTGATCATCGCGTCCGCCTGCTCGGAGGGCATGGGCTCGAGCCACTTCGTCGAGGCGCAGCGCCGGCTGGTCGAGCTCGGCACCGACGGATTTTGGGCCAGCATCGAAGGCAAGAGCCACGCCGACATCGACGAATGGCAGACCCAGATGCAGCTCAAGCCGATGCGCGTCGGCCGGGTCCAGCTCTTCACCGACGGGCTCGACGCCAAGGGTCTGGCCCTAACCGGTGTCGACCCGGTGAGCGATCTCGGCACCGCCATCGCCCAGAGCATGGCCCGCCACGGCGATCCGGCCGTGGCCTTCGTGCCAGAGGGTCCCTATGTCGTGCCCCGCCATGCCGCCTGAGCCTTCCATGGGTGCTGGAGAGCCGGCTGATCACCACCTGCACCTCGATCCGCAAGGCGGCGTCGCCGGCGACATGATGGTGGCGGCCTTGTGGGATGCCGCACCCGGTTTCGATCCGGCACCGCTGCTCGCGGCGCTTGCCGTCCCCTCGGTCCTCGACGTGCGGCTGGAGGCGGCGAGCGACGCCGGATTCAAAGGCAGCAGGCTGGCGATCACCGGCGATGCCCCGCCGCCGCCCCGCGGCGCCATCGAGCTGATGGCGCTCGTCGCCGATTCTGCCCTGCCCCAGCCGATCCGCGAGCGCGTGTTGGACATGCTCGGGCGGCTGGCGGAAGCCGAGGCCGCCGTCCACGGCCTACCCTTGGCGCAGGTCCATTTCCACGAGCTGGCATCCTGGGACACGCTGATCGACCTGACGCTTGCGGCTGCCCTGCTCGAGGAGCTGCACATTCACAGCGCATCGATCGGCCCGCTGCCCTTGGGCGGTGGCACGGTGGCGAGCGCGCATGGCGCCCTGCCGATCCCCGCCCCCGCCGTGGTCCGCCTGCTCGAAGGCTTCCGCTTCAAGGAGGACGGCATCGGCGGCGAGCGGGTGACCCCGACCGGCGCCGCGATCCTTGCTCATCTCCAACCGTTGCCAGCCTTGCCCGGCACGCCGGCACTCGTCCGCTGCGGTGCCGGCTTCGGCACCCGCCCCCTGCCGGACCGCGCGAACCAGCTCCGCGCCTTGTTGTTTCAAGCCGCCGAAAGACCAGGCGATACCGACGAGATCGGCCAAATCCGCTTCGAGGTCGACGACCAGAGCGGCGAGGACCTGGCGATCGGCCTCGACGCGCTGCGCCGGCTGACCGGCGTGGTCGACGTCGTCGCCTGGCCGGTCTTCGGCAAGAAGGGGCGAATGGCCACCGCCGTGCAGGTCCTGGCCGAGCCTGCAGTGCTCGACGCCGCCATCGACGCCTGCTTCACCCAGACCACGACCATCGGCCTCCGGCACGACCAGGTGGCCCGCCGGGTGCTGCCGAGGCACGAGCACAGCATCGACAACCTGCCGGTCAAGGACGTGACCCGGCCCGACGGCCGCGTCACCCGCAAGCTCGAGGCCGACGCCGTGGCCGAGCGAGGCAACGACGCGGCGGCACGCCAGGCACTGCGGCGCCGGCTCGAGGACGTGGAGCCGTCATGAACGAAGCCGCCATTGGCGCTGTCTTGGCCGACATCGACACCATGGCGATCGCGGTGAGCGGCGGCGTCGACAGCATGACGCTGGCGTTCCTGGCGAACCGGCTGGCGCCGACGCCGCCCTTGATGATCCACGCCGCCTCGCCCGCCGTGCCCAGGGAAGCCACATCCCGCATCCGCCGCTACGCCGATCGCCATGGCTGGCAGCTCGAGGTGGTCGATGCCGGCGAGCTCGAAGACCCCCGCTATCTGGCGAACCCGCACGACCGCTGCTTCTATTGCAAGACCGACCTCTACGGCACCATCCGCCGGCTCACCGATCGGCCCATCGCCTCCGGCGCCAACCTGGATGATCTCGGCGACTACCGGCCCGGCCTCAAGGCCGCGGCCGAGCACGGCGTTCGCCACCCCTGGATCGAGGCCGGCATCGGCAAGCAGGCCATCCGGCGGATCGCCGCGGCGCACGGCCTCCTCGATCTGGCCGAGCTGCCGTCCTCGCCCTGCCTCTCGAGCCGGATAGAAACCGGCATACCGGTGACCGTGGGCGCGCTCGCCGTGATCGACCGCCTGGAACGTGAGCTTCGATCAGTGCTCGCACCCGAAACGCTGCGCTGCCGGCTCCGCCCCTTCGGCATCGAGGTCGAGCTCGACGAGCCGACGCTGGAGCGCGCCGACAACGAAGCCGTCGAGCGGTTGGCCCGGGCGGCAATGGCTGCCGGCAGCCTGGCGGGCGAGGTTCGCCTGGCACCCTACCGACGGGGCAGCGCCTTTCGCCGGCCAACTGGCGCATGACCCATGACGTCCGCCTTGACTACGAATGCCGCACCAATCTCGCTGAAACTGCGCTGGTACGCGTCGAGCGGCTGGAAATCGTGCGCTTGGCCGGCATGGCCGCGGCAGCAATCGGCGGGCGGGGCGCGATCCACGTCGCCCAAAGCCGCCACGGCACCAATCGCCGGCCGGTTGGCGCATGACCGAGGACGTTCGGCTCGATCTCGACCGCGAGCGCCGTATCGGCCTCGCCGAGGCGGTCTATTGCGCCGGCAAGTCGGTCGAGCAGATCGCCCGGATCGTCGCCCTCGAGCCCACCGGCCGCCGCCTCTTCACCCGCCTCGACCCGGAGCGCCACGCCGCTTTGCCCGAGGCCGCGCGGCGTCAGCTTGACTACGATCCCCTGTCGCGCACGGCGATCCGCGGCCCTCTGCCCGAGCCAACCGGGCCGGCACGCGTCGCCATCGCCGCCGCCGGCACCTCGGACCTCCCGGTCGTGGCCGAGATCGAGCGCAGCCTAGCCTTCCACGGCGAATCCGCCACCAGCTTCGTCGATTGCGGCGTGGCAGGCCTATGGCGCCTGCTCGAGCAGCGCGACGCCATCGAGGCGCACCAGGTGACCATCGCCGTGGCCGGCATGGAAGGTGCCCTCTTCAGCGTGCTCGCCGGCCTGGTCAGCGGTCCGATCATCGCCGTGCCGAGCTCGGTCGGCTACGGCGTCGCCGAAGGCGGTCGCACCGCCCTCGCCTCTGCCCTCTCCAGCTGCGCGCCTGGCCTGGTGGTCGTCAATATCGACAACGGCTACGGCGCCGCCTGCGCCGCGCTCAGGGCTCTCGGCCTCTCGCCAGAAGGCCGCTGACTGGCCACTGACGACGTCCATCGGCTGCGATGGCGCGAGAACGCCCCAAGCAAGACGTCATCGCCAAGAGCAATGCAGCGCATCGCCCTGAGTGCCCATGCCTTGCGCAAGCTCGCTGACAAAGCCGGAGCCCATCACCGGTGAGCATGGTACCTTGCCGCGAGTTGGAAGCCCCGCAACGCCAAAGCGAAGCAAAGCTTCGTCCTCGATCGGCCGACCCCCGTCAGATCGCGAGGCCCACGCAGCCCCAACGCGGCAACAGTCTCGACGGCCGATCGCCTCAACGCATCAGCTCACCGCCATGCTCATGAAATGCCGCGACTGCACATCCTTGGCTCCGAGTTGAGCAAGACCCGCAGCGGAGACACGCGGTTGTACCGATTCGGGGACGTGCAAGAGAAACACGACGCGTCGGCTGGCTGACCATCTCTGTCGGCCTGGGAATGGCATTGCTCAGCAACATCGCGTCGCATCACCGTACGTAGCTCCTCGTCGAAGCCGATCACGTCGGCCGGCTGCAATGGCAGGTCTTTCAACAGCCTCCGGGGACGGGCTTGCGGCCAATTGCAATGCCGCGGCGGAACTCGCCCCCGACACCAAGCCGACCAGCGTGCCTCCCGTTTCAGTCAATGTCCGGCGAACCATCACGGCGAAGCGTCCGGCAAGCTCGTCGAAAAGAGACGGTCGCACTTTCGGCAGCATGCCATCCCGAAGCTGTGCTCAGGACGGGAACCGTCCTGGCGCGCACTTGCGGCAGTTCTCAGGCTCCGGCCTCGGGCTAACCATTTCGTAAGCTTTTTTTCAACCAGGATGCATGCACAGGCCAGAGTTTCCGCGCGCGCTCAGCCAACGGCCGCACGATGACAAACGCTGTAAGCTAGGGCCGAGGCTCTCCCGCCCGGCTCAACCTCCAGACTGATAGACGCGGCGCCCGTCAGCATCGTGAAGACTACTCTCTTGGGGCGCCTCGTTCGTTGGAACGACAATCGTCGCGGCCCCCGGCGCCAGATCACGGTCGAGCTTGGCAAGCTCGACGGCCGTCCGCAGCTCGATCTCGTCCAGCACCGCCTGCAAGTCTGGATCGTCAGCGCGGCCGCGCTGCGCCGCCGCAAGTGACTGGAGCGCACGAAGCTTGCCCGGCGGCAACTTGCCGTCGAGCAGTGCCAGCTTCAGCTCATCCAGCGCATCGAGCAACTGATCGCCTCGCTGCCGCGCCCGGCGCCGGCCGGTGAGCGGCTCGTCAACCTCTTGGGCTGCCAGAATACCGGCGAGCGATGTCAGAGGCGCAAGACCGGCGGTGGCGGCGGCACCGACGGGACCGCCACCGATTCGCTCGGCGAAGCCAGCGCTACCCGACGAACGCTCGACACCACGCCGAGCACCCACAGCCGCTGGTCCAAAGCTCTGCCCGATCCGCATGGCGGTCGTCTCCTTGCTCGCCAGCAGGATTGCAGGAAAGAGTCACCATTTGGTTAACACCGATATGTCCCGGTGGTGCCCCCCACATGGTCGGCATGAGCTAGGCAGATTCTGCCGCAATACTCGGTCATTTTTGCCGGTCGGCAGGTCTGCACCAACGGCGAGGGCCCAGCGATCCTGGCTCTTAGTGGGTTGGCAAGAAGGTTGCATGACGGGGTCGAACATTCATGCAACACGCCAACCGGATGCCCATGACAGCTCGTCGCCCCCGCCCTTACAGATGGCTCTTCCTGGATCGCCTAGCTTGCGTCCTGGCGCTTGCCATCGTCGTCACGACGGCGCTCGTCGCCGGGCCGGCCGCAGCAGCGGTCCGCATCAAGGACATCGCCGGCTTCGAGGGTGTGCGCGAGAACATGCTGGTCGGCTACGGTCTCGTCGTCGGTCTGGACGGCACCGGTGATTCCTTGCGCAATGCCAACTTCACCCAGGAGAGCCTGGTCGCCATGCTCGAGCGACTGGGCGTCAGCACGCGCGGCACCAACCTCAACACGCGCAATGTGGCAGCCGTCATGGTCACGGCGACGCTGCCGCCCTTCGCCCGCCAGGGCGGCCGCATCGATATCGCGGTCAGCGCCATGGGCGATGCCGACTCGCTCGCCGGCGGCACACTCTTGGTGACGCCGCTGCTCGGTGCCGATGGCGAGGTCTATGCGGTGGCACAGGGTGCTCTCGCAACCAGCGCGTTCCAGGCTGAGGGCGCGGCCGAGAGCGTGACCCGCGGCGTGCCGACGACGGCCCGGATCCCCAATGGTGCCATCGTCGAGCGCGAGGTCGAGTTCGCGCTCGACGATTTGCGGCAGGTGCACGTGACCTTGCGGAACCCGGACTTCACGACGGCGGACCGGATCGCCGCGGTCATCAACGGCTATCTGCGCCAGGGCATTGCCCGGGCGGTCGATCCGGCGACCGTCGTCCTGCCGGTGCCGCCCGCTTACGGCGGCCGGATCGCAGCGCTCTTGACCGAGATCGAGCAGCTGCGCGTGCAGCCGGACAATCCTGCAAAGATCGTCATCGACGAGAGCGCCGGCATCATCGTGATCGGCGAGAACGTGCAGATCGATCGGGTGGCCGTGGCCCAGGGCAACCTCACGGTGCGCATCACCGAAACGCCGGAGGTCGTCCAGCCGGAACCCTTCAGCCTGGGCCAAACCGCCGAGGTGCCCCGCACCCAGATCGAGATCGACGACGACTCCGACCACAAGCTCGCGGTGCTCGATACCGGCGTCACCCTCGACGACCTGGTGGCGGGCTTGAACGCCCTGGGCGTCGGCCCGCGCGACATGATCAGCATCATCCAGGCGATCAAGGCCGCGGGTGCGCTGCAAGCGGAGCTGGAGGTGCGATGACCATGCTCGCCAATGACCTCATGAGCCGCCCGGCCGCCCAGCTGGGCGATACCGCGGCAGCAGGCGCGGGCCCTGCGATCGACCCGCGCATGCGCGAGACCGCGCAAGAGTTCGAGGCAGTCTTCCTCGCCCAGGTGCTGCAGACCATGAACGCCGGAATCGGCGGACCGGGGCCATTCAGCGACGGCGACAACGAAGCGTGGTCCGGCATGCTCCAGGAGGAGTATGGCCGGCTGATCAGCCGCAGCGGCGGCATCGGCGTTGCCGATTCGCTGCTGCGCGAGATGCTGAAGATGCAGGAGAGCGGATGATGCCCCCCTTCGAGCGCGTGAGCCTGGCAATGACCTTGATGCGCCAGCTGCAGCACGTGGTGACCCGCGAGACCATGGCGCTGCGCCAGATGAAGCTGGAGCCGCTCGCCGATCTGCAGGCGGAAAAGGCGACGCTGGCCGTGGCCTATGAGCGGGAGGTCCGCGGGCTGCGCGCGACGCCGGAAATCTTCGCCGCCCTCGAGCTGCCGCTGCGCCAAGCCTTCGCCATGGCGAGCCGCGAGCTGCAGACCGCCATCGCCGCCAATGTTCGCGCGCTCGAGGCAGCGCGGCAGGTGGTCGAAGGCGTCGTCCAGCTCCTCGGGCAGAGCCTCGAGAGTGTCCAGCACCGGCCGAGCTATGCCCCGGCAGGCCGCACCGGCGAGGCGGCGGCCAACGCCACGCCGATCGCCTTCAGTCGCGAGATCTGAGCCATGCCGGCCCGGTATCGCTCGAAAGGTCATGACGGATGAGCCTGTCCGCAACACTGTCCAATGCGCTCTCGGGGCTGTCGGCGGCGCAGCGTGCGCTTTCGGTGACCGCCAACAACGTCGCCAATGCCAATACCGAGGGCTACTCCCGCAAGCTCGTCAATCAATCGACGCAAGTCGTCGACGGCCAGTCCCTGGGCGTGCAGACGGGCGATCCGACCCGGGTGGTCGACCAGTTCCTGACGAGCGAGCTGCGCCGCCAGGAAAGCGGGCTCGGCCGGAACACCGTGGTGGCCGAGGCGTTTCAGCGGATCGAGAGCGGCATTCTCGGCCCGCCAGGCGAGCAGGATCGCGGGCTCGCCGCCCAGCTCTCAAGGCTTTCGGCCGAGCTCGAGCAACTGGCCAACGACCCGGAATCGCGGCCCCTGCGAACGGCCGTGCTCGGCAGCGTCACGGACATGCTGGGACAGATCTCGAGCGATTCGGCGACGGTGCAGCAGCTGCGCGGCGACGCCGACCGGCGGATCGGCCAGACGGTGCAGTCGATCAACTCCAACCTTGCCGAGCTGCACACGCTCAACAATGAGATCGCGCGGAGCGGCGGCAGCGCCGATCTCGAGGATCGCCGCGACCTCATCTTGAACCAGCTGGCCCGGCAGATCGACGTCTCGACGTTCCGCCACGACGACGGCCGCGTCGCCGTCTACACCAGCGGCGGCACGGCGCTGCTCGAGCAGTCGCCGAGCGTGCTTCACTACACGCCAGCCGCCACTGTCAACGCCACGGCACCTCTTGCGCCGATCGAGATCTTCACGGCCAACGAGATCGACCCGGACAGCGGCACGCCCCTGCCGGGCGCCGTCGGCGAGACCCTGGTCACCGGCGGCTATCGTGCCGTGATCACGCCCGAGATGCAGGCGCAGGGGCTGACCGACACGATCGACTCGCCGCTCAGCGGCGGCAGCCTGCAGGGCCTGCTCGAGGTGCGCGATCGCATCCTGCCCAACCTTGCCGATCAGCTCGTCGAGGTGGGCCAGCTCCTGCAACACGCGCTCAACCGTGCCCACAACAACGCGATGCCCTACCCACTGCCGACCGGTGCCGTGGGCAGCCGCCAGGACTTCACCGACTTCCCCGCGGCACCCGCCGATCTCGACGGCGCCGCCTCGCTCGTCGTGCTGGCGAGCGACGGCAGCATCGCCGCCGACATCACGGTAACCATCGCCGGAGCCGCGAGCCCGGCCGCCATTGCAGCACAGGTCGATGCCGGCCTCGGCGCGCTCGGCACGGCCCAGCTCGACCCCGCGACCGGTGCCCTCACGATCACGCTGGGCAACGATCCGACCGGCGAGCCCTATCGCATGGCCTGGGAGGAAGGCGACAGCCGACTCACGGTGACCGACGATGCCGGGCACACCTGGGATCACGGCTTCGCGCACTACTTCGGCCTCAACGATCTCGTGGTGCCGGCGACCGGCGGGCGCTCTGAATTCGCGGTGCGCCCGGATATCGCCGCCGACAGCCGGCTCTTGGCCAACGTGACGATGACCCGCGAGGCCGGCGCGCCGGTCGTCGGCGGCATCGGCGACAAGCGCGGCCTGCAGGCCCTGGCCGGTGCACTGGCCAGCGAGCTCAGCAGTGTCGCGCGCGGCGGCTTGCCGGCCTCGTCCACAACGGTCGGCCGCTATGTCAGCGACATCACCGCCCAGGTCGCCGCAGCGTCCGGGCAGGCGCAGAACCGCGAAGCCGCGAGCCAGGCAGTCGTCGAGGATCTGGCGTTTCGCCAGGGTGCCGTCTCGGGCGTCAACCTGGACGAGGAGCTGGCGAAGCTGGTCCTCTATCAGCAAGCCTACAATGTCTCGGCCAGGCTGATCTCGATCACCAACGATCTCTTCACAGAGCTCGTCAACATGACCCGCTGAGGAGAGGTAGACCGCCATGCTCGGACGAACCGGCGACGTCGCCCACAGCAACCGATTGAGCAGCTACATCCAGGGCACGCAGGAGCGCATGCGCGAGGCCCAAGTGGCGATCGCCACCGGCAAGCGCGCCCAGGCCTACTCGACCATCGGCAACCAGACCGGTGTGCTCCTGCAGGCCCGCGACGGTCAGCAGCGCGCCGAGGCGTTCGTCGCCAGCAACAACACCACAGCCGACCGGCTGAGCGTGATGGACGGCTCGCTCGGCAATATCCTCGAGCTCGCCGATCGGATGAAGACGCTGCTCGTGCAACGCCTCGATCCGACGATCGGCCAGAGCATTCCGCTCGCTCCCGAGATCGACACCATGCTGCAAGAGATCGCGTCCCAGCTCAACGCGCGGCTGGGCGACCGCTATCTCTTCGCCGGCAGCCGGACCGACACGCCGCCGGTCGTGCTGCCGGCCAACGTCGCCGGCCCCGCCGATCTCGATCCGGCAACCGTCTATCGCGGCGACGACATTCGGCCGACCGCCCGCGCCTCGGAGACCGTCGAGGTGACCTATGGGCTGATCGCCACCGACGCCTTCGAGATCATGAACGTCTTCGCCGCCGCCAAGGAGGCACATGTCGCCGGCGACACGGACGGTATCAAGGCCGCGTCCGATGCCCTCACCACTGCTCTTAGCGGACTTGCCGATTTGCGCGGCGAGCTCGGTGCCCGCACGGCCCGGATCGAGACGATCACCGAGACGCACCAAGCCAATGCCGCGTATCTGGGCGAGACCGTCAGCCGGATCGAGGATACCGACCTGCCCAGCGCCATCGCCCAGATGTCCAAGGACCAGATGACGATCGAGGCGGCCTATTTGACGATCAGCCGACTGAACAGCCTGTCGCTCGCCGATTATCTGCGCTGATCGGCGGCGCGTTAACCGATCCTTAGGGATGACCTCGTATGTTGAGCGGAGGTTTAACGGGCTCTTGAGAACGGGAGACGCCCATGCACAGTGTCGAATGCGAACAGGGTCTCCTCGAGGAGCCTGCCGGCAACCACGTGGACGCGAGTGATCGGAGAGGCGGGGCTGCTACCCGGGTTTCCCAGGGCCAGATGTCTCCAGGCCAGGTGTCCGCGGGCGACGCATCACCATCCCAGGCGTCCACTGACGAGCTGCAGACGCGATTTGGAGTCTTGCCGCTCGATCCCGACCGGCAGATCCGGTTTCGTGGCGGCCTCCCGGGCTTTCCCCAGATCGAGCGCTTTCAGCTCGACCCGCTGCCCGGGATCGAGACGGAGCTCTTGCTGCTGCAGGCCATCGACACCGCCAGTGTCGGCTTCATCACGCTGCCCTTGCCCGAGGACCTCGACGTGCTGAGCCCGGATGACGTCGCCTCGGTCGGCCGCATGCTGGACATCGAGCCCGGCGAGCTGATGGTGCTGGCGATCGTCACGCTGGCCGAGAGCAAAGGCGGCGTCGACAAGTACCTCAACCTGCGCGCACCGCTCTTCATCGACGCCCGCCGCAAGGTCGGTGCCCAGGTCGTGCTCGCCAATCCGAGCTACCCGATGCGCTACCGGCTGGCACCAGCCGCGGCCTGACCGAAGCCCGCTCAAGCAAGGCCGGCCGAGGCAAGCCGGCTGCCATGCTGGCCGCACTGCCGGTGGCTGGCGGCGGCGTCAGGCACGCTTAGGTGTGGTCGCGGAGGGCCTTTTGGCCAACGACCGTTGCCCTGTCGGCGTCCTCTGGCGTGCGAAGCGGGTGAACGTGTGGCTACAGCCCATTCCTGTCCCTCAACGTCACGATCTTCGAGCGCGAAGATGGTTCCGACGCACGAGGCTGGAGCGACGAGCGCGAGTCTCATGAGCTCGTCGCGCTACTCGCGGCACCGGCCTTGGACCCTCGACACGCCCAATCTTGTTCGGGCTCGAGCGCAGGACCACGCTGATCGCGCCGGTAGTTGGCGCGGCGCGGCCGCCGCTCGATAAGCGCCGTCAGCGACGCCGAGCACGCCGCCAGCTGCGCTTTCTCCGGGCACGCGACAACCAGAACGCATCGGTAGCCCAAGCAGCGGCCGGTCGGCGCTGCCACTCAGAGCAGGTCGTCGAGAAACGGCAACAGGGGTCGATCGGCTTCGGGCATCGGCAGCGCGAACAGCTCCTTCGGCCGCAGCCAGCGAATCTCCTGGCCTTCCCTGGCCGTGGGCTCGCCCTCCCAGACGCGGCAGATGAAGAGCGGCATCAAGAGATGAAAGCTCGAATAGGCGTGGCTGGCGAAGGTCAAAGGCGCCAGGCAGGCGCGCTTGGTGCGAACGCCCAGCTCCTCCTCGAGCTCGCGGATCAGGCAGGCCTCGGGCGTCTCGCCGGGCTCGACCTTGCCGCCTGGAAACTCCCACAAGCCCGCCATGCTCTTGCTGTTGGGCCGGGTGGCGACGAGCACCCGATTGCTCTCGTCGACCAGTGCCGCAGCGGCGACCAGGACGATCCGCGCCGGCGCCTCGTCTGCGGCAGCGATGGGCGCGTCAGCTCCGGTAGTCGGCATTGATGTCGATGTAGCCGTGGGTCAAATCGCAGGTCCAGACCACCGCTTCTCCAGGCCCGGCCCCGACGACCACGTCGATGCGGATGTCACAGCCCTGGAGGTGGGCGGCCACCGGCGCCTCATCGAGATCGGGCACGGCACCGCCATCCCTGGCGACCCAATTCCCGCCGAAGGCCACCGCCAGGCGCTCTGGCTCGATGGCCTCGCCGGCCTTGCCGACCGCCATGACCACCCGGCCCCAATTCGCATCCGCCCCGGCGATCGCCGTCTTGACCAGGGGCGAGTTGGCGATGGTGAGGCCAATCCGTCGCGCCGCGGCGTCGTCCAAGGCGCCGGCGACCGCGATCTCGATGAACTTCTGTGCCCCCTCACCGTCCCGCACCACTTGCTGGGCCAGATCGATCAGCACCGCGTCGAGCGCTGCAGCGAAGGCCGCGAGCCCTGTCGCATCCTCGGCCGCAAGCGGCCGGTTGCCGGCGGCACCGGTGGCGAAAACGAGCAACGCGTCGGAGGTGGAGGTATCGCCGTCGACCGTTGTCGCGTTGAACGAGCGATCACAGCCCTTCGTGACCAGCTCCTGCAGCAGGCCAGCCGGAACAGCCGCGTCGGTGAAGACGAAGGCCAGCATGGTCGCCATGTCGGGCGCGATCATGCCCGAGCCCTTGGCGATGCCGGTGATCGTCACTGGTTTGCCGTCGAGCTCGAGCCGACGCGACACCCACTTCGCGAAGGTATCGGTGGTCATGATGGTCCGGGCAGCGGCCTCGACGGCGGCGGTCTCGGCCGATAGCTCAGCCATCAGCGCCGGCAGCGCCGCCTCGATCCGCTCGACTGCGAGCCGCTCGCCGATCACGCCGGTCGACGCGATGAGCACCTCCTCGGCGGCGCAGCCCAGGAGATCCACGACGGCCGCCACCTCGCGCGCCACCGCCGCATCGCCCTCGGCACCGCGACAGACGTTGGCGTTGCCGGCATTGACGACGAGCGCCCGTGCCCGGCCCTGCGGCAGCGCCCTGCGGCACCAGGTCACCGGGTGGCCGGGGGTCGCCGAGCGCGTTAGCACGCCTGCCACCTGCGTGTCCGCCACCAGCTCGACGAGCAAGAGATCGGGCCGGCCGACATAGCGAATGCCGGCAGCAGTGGAGGCGCAACGCACGCCCCGCACCGCCAGAGGCGGCGCCGGGTCAGGTGGGGCGAGCGGCGATACCGCCAGCTTCTTGGCCATCGCGGTCATCCGTCGAGGTGGCGGTCGGGACCAGCCCTTCCGCCGTCAGGAGCGATTCAGGGGCGCACGCTACTGGGCAGCACCCGCCTCGCCGGCCTCGCCTTCGACCGCGCTGCCGTCGAGGGCGAAACGCTCGATCACTGCATCGGCGCGGACCTCCTCGAGCAGGCCCTCGATGGCACCCCGGGTCAGCTCGGCGCGAAGCTCCGGCTCGACCTCGGCCAAGGTGGGCTCGGTCGCCTCCTTGGCCTCGACCAGGATGACGTGATAGCCGAACTGGGTCTGCACCGGCTCGGTGCTGTAGGTGCCGGGCTCCATGGCGAAGGCGGCGGCCTCGAAGGGCGGCACCATCGAGCCACGGGCGAAGGTGCCGAGCTCACCGCCGGTCGCCGCCGCCGGATCGGTCGACTTCTCGATGGCGAGCTCGGCAAAGTCGGCACCGCCGTCGAGCTGCTCGATGACCGCCTCGGCCTCCTCCGCCGTCTCGACCAGGATGTGCCGGGCGGTCACCTGCTCGACCGCGAAATCGGGCTGCGCCTTGCGCTCTTCATAGGCCGCCTGAACCGCCTCGTCGGAGGTCGCCTCGGCAACGGCCCGCTCGATCAAGGTCTGGCGCAGCACGTCGGCGCGCGCCTGCTCGATCGCCGCCTGCACCGTCTCGTCGGCGGCAATGTCCTGGGCCTCGGCCGCCTTCAGCAGCAGGTGGCCGTCGACCAGCCGATCGATCAAGGGATCATAGATCATCTCGAGCGGCATCTGGCGGAACTGCTCGGGCAGCTGCGCGTAGCTCGACTCGAGATCGCTCAAGCGAAACTCGGTGCCGTCGACGCTGGCAACGATCGGATCTTCACCCGCCGCGTTGGCGGTTTCGTCCTGGGCAAGCGCCGGCCCGGCCGCAGCGACGGCGAGCGCAGCCACGAGGGCGAGCGGTTGGTATCGGGTCATGGGGGGACTTTCGACTGGAATGGCGAATGGGATGGGGAAAAGGGCTTCGTTGCGGCGCATACAGCCACACTCGGCCGGCGCCGACAAGTCATCGGCCACGCCGCCGCAGCGACGACGTGTCGAGCCTGCCTGTACGGCCAAGCCATGAACCGACCTCAGGCGGCAGCCCGGCCCTCCGCGACGGCATGACAGGCCGCCTGGGCCACACCGCTCGCCAGCAACTCCGGGCGCTCGCGACGGCAGCGATCGAACGCCCAGGGACAGCGTGGATGAAAGGCGCAGCCCGTGGGCGGATCGAGCGGGCTCGGCACCTCGCCCGAAAGCGGCACCCGCTCGTGACCGTCCATCTTGAGGTCCGGGATCGTCTCCAGCAGCAGGCGGGTATAGGGATGCCGCGGGTTGGTGAACAGCTCGCGTGCCGGCGCCACCTCGCAGAGCCGGCCCAGATACATGACACCCACATGATCGGCCATGTGCTCGACCACGGCGAGGTTGTGGCTGATGAAGAGGTAGGTCAGGCCGAGGCGCCGCTGCAAATCCTTCATCAGGTTCAAGATCTGCGCCTGGACCGAGACGTCCAGCGCGGATGTGGGCTCGTCGCAGACCAAAAACTCGGGCTCGCCGGCGAGCGCCCTGGCGATCGAGATGCGCTGGCGCTGACCGCCGGAGAACTCGTGCGGGTACTTTCTCGCATCGGCCGGGTTGAGCCCCACCTGGGTCAGCGCCCGGCCGATCCGCGCGTCCCTGTCCCTGGCGTCGCTCGCCAGCTTGAAGGCGTTGATCGGCTCGGCGATGATGTCACCGACCCGCCAGCGCGGGTTGAGGCTGGCGAAGGGATCCTGGAAGATCATCTGCAGCCGACGACGGAAGGCGTCATCCCTGGCGTTGGTGATATCCTCGCCGTCGAGCCGGACCGTGCCGCGATCCGGCTTGTAGAGACCTACCACCAGACGCGCCACGGTCGACTTGCCACAGCCGCTCTCGCCGACCAGCGCCATGGTCTCGCCCTTGGCGATCGTGAAGCTGACCCGGTCCACGGCGTGCAGCCAGCGCTTCGGCTCGCGCGACACGAGGCGGTTGATCAGCGGCTTGGAGAAGTCGAACGCCTTGGCGAGATCGTCGACGGCGAGAAGCGGCTGCTCAGCCATCGGCCGCGGCCTCCACCTTACCCTGTGGCGCCTCGCGTGGCCTCGGCTGGGCATAGAGCCAGCAGGCGGCTCTGGTGGAGCCGTCGGTCGCCAGCAGGTCGGGCCGCTCCTGCCGGCAGCGATCGAACACCTCGGGGCAGCGCGGATTGAAGGCGCAACCTCTTGGAATGCTATCGAGCCGCGGCATGCTGCCGTCGATCTGGGTCAGCCGCTCCACCTCGCCGCCGATCACCGGGATCGAGCCCATGAGGCCGCTGGTGTAGGGATGCTTCGCCGCCTTGACGACATCGCGCACCGGGCCGATCTCGACGATCCGCCCGGCATACATGACCGCCACCCGATCGGCGGTCTCGGCGATGACCCCCATGTCGTGGGTGATCAGCATGACCGCGGCCCCATGCTCCCGGCAGAGCCGCTTCAGCACCTGGATGATCTGCGCCTGGATCGAGACGTCCAGGGCCGTGGTCGGCTCGTCGGCGATGATCAGCTTGGGCTCGGCGCAGAGCGCCAGTGCGATCACCACCCGCTGGCGCATGCCGCCCGAGAACTCGTGCGGGTAGGCGCCGAGCCGCTGCTCGGCGCCCGGAATGCCGACCTCCTGGAGCAACTGCACGGCGCGCGCCTGTGCTGCCTGATCGTCGAGCTCGGTATGGGTCTGGATGGTCTCGATCAGCTGGCGGCCGATGGTGAACAGCGGGTTCAGGCTGGTCAGTGGATCTTGGAAGATGGCGCCGATCTGCTGCCCTCGAATGCGCCTGATCTGCTCGTAAGGCAGATTGTCGATCCTCTGGCCCTCGAGGCGGATCTCACCGCCGGCGATCCTGCCTGGCGGGTCGAGCAGGCCGATGATCGCCATGCCGGTCAACGACTTGCCGGCGCCGGATTCGCCGACGACGCCCAGCACCTCGCCGGGCTCGATGGCAAACGAGACGTCGTCCACGGCGACCAGCCGGCCGCGCCGCGTCGGAAACTCGATGCGTAGATGCTCGACCTCGAGAAGTGCCGCCACCGTTCCGCTACCTGAGCTTCGGGTTGAAGGCGTCGCGCAGCCAATCGCCGAGGAGATTGACCGAGAGGACGAGCACGACCAGGGCACCGGCCGGGAAGAACGTGATCCACCACTCGCCGGAGAAGAGGAAGTCATTGCCGATGCGAATGAGCGTGCCGAGCGACGGCGTGGTCGGCGGCACGCCGACGCCGAGGAAGGAGAGCGTCGCCTCGGTGATGATCGCGAGCGCCAGGCCGATCGTGGCGATCACCAGCACCTGGCCCATCACATTGGGCAGGATATGGCGGGCCATGATGCGCCAGGGGCGGATGCCGATGACCCTGGCCGCCGCGATGTACTCCTTGCTCTTCTCGACCATCGTCGCACCCCGGGTCATCCGCGCGTATTGCGGCCAGTCGGAGATGCCGATGGCGAAGACCAGAACCCAGATCGCGGCCTCCCCCTGCATCTCGCGCGGCAGCACGCTCCTGGCGACGCCATTGACCATCAAGGCCACCAGGATGCCGGGAATGGTGAGCTGCACGTCGGCGAGCCGCATCACCACGTTGCTGTACCAGCCACCGAGATAGCCAGCGGAGACGCCGAGCGCCACGCCGAGCACGGCAGCGAAAGCGACCGCGGCGAAGCCCACCATCAAGGAGATGCGGCTGCCGTGGATGATGGTCGAGAGAATGTCGCGGCCCTGATTGTCGGTGCCGAGCAGGAAGTCGGCATTGCCGCCATCCTCCCAGACCGGCGGGGTGAAGGCGTCCATCAGGCTGAGGCTCGCCGGATTGAACGGGTCGTGCGGCGACACCCAAGGGGCGAGCGCTGCGGTGACGAAGATGATCAGCGTCACGATCGCGGCACCGACGGTCACCGGCGAGTGGATGAAGCTCCAGAACAGGTCGCTGTCGACCATCCGCGCGACGAGCCCGCGCGGCGCCGCGTCGCCGCTATCCGCTGGCACCTTGTCCTGCCGCTCGACCGCCACGCCTGGCTCCATTCGTCAACAACCGCCAAACTGCCGGTCAGCCATGCCGCCACCAAAGCCCTATGCGGACACGGCCAACTTGCCGTGGCGATGGTAGTAGGCCCGAAGCGCTTGTCGAGCCCTTCATCGGCCGACCGACTGCTCGCGCATTGACCGCGTCCGGCCCGGGGCTACCTGGACAGTCAGAAGAAATGGCCATCCAGCGGAGATCCGCCGATGCGTGTGCTTGCCCAACTCCTGCTTGCCATCCTGCTGCTCGGCTCACCCGCGGCTGCCGTGGCCGAGGGCGAGGACGGTGCTTTCCGCGCCGTCATCCAGTCGCAGCTCGACGCCTTCCAGCGCGACGACGAGGCCGCCGCCTTCGCCCAAGCCTCGCCGATGATCAAGGGCATGTTCCGAACGCCAGAGAACTTCATGGCAATGGTGATCCAGGGCTACCCGCAGGTCTATCGCCCGCAGGCTGTGGACTTCGGCACCACGACCGTCTATCGGGGCCAACCGGCGCAAATCGTCTACCTGCGCGGTCCGGACGGCGAGCCGGTGATCGCCTACTACCAGATGCAGCAGCAACCGGACGGCACGTGGAAGATCAACGGCGTCTATCTGGAGCAGCCGACCAACGTCTGACGCTTGCTTGGACAGCACGCCGATGCGGTGTGCATGGCTAGGGAGCGGCTGGACCAGCTGGTCGTGGCACAGGGCTTGGCACCCAGCCGGACCAAGGCGCAGGCGCTGATCCTCGCCGGCGAGGTGTTTGCGGGCGAGAACCGGCTCGACAAGCCGGGCACGCTGATCCCCGCCTCAACCGAGCTCCGGCTCAAGACCACGGGTCCGAGCTATGTCAGCCGCGGCGCCTTCAAGCTGATCGCCGGGCTCGACGCTTTCGCCATCTCACCAGCCGGCAAGCTTTGCCTCGATGTCGGAGCGTCGACCGGCGGCTTCACCGACGTGCTTTTGGAACGCGGCGCCAGGCAGGTGGTCGCCGTCGATGTCGGCCATGGCCAGCTCGATTGGCGGCTGCGCAACGACCCGCGCGTGGTGGTGCTGGAGCGGACCAACGCGCGGCACCTGACAGCCGAGATGCTGCCCGGCGCGCCGGCGCTCATCGTCTGCGATGCGAGCTTCATCGGGCTGCGCACCGTCCTGGCGGCAGCACTCGGCCTCGCTGCCCGGGGCGCCGAGCTCGTGGCGCTCATCAAGCCGCAATTCGAGGCAGGCCCGGCCGCCGTCGGCAAGGGCGGCGTCGTCCGTGACCCGGCCGTGCACGACGCGGTTTGCGCCGCTGTCCAGGACTGGCTCGAGGCGACGATGCGCTGGACCGTGCTCGGCATCACGCCCAGCCCCATCCTCGGCCCCAAGGGCAATCGCGAGTTCCTGATCAGCGCTCGATCGCCATGCTGAGCCGAGCCGCCACTCCTGGCTGAGCCGCGGCGTTGAGCTAAGCCGCCGCGTTGAGCCGGCGAAAGCCGGCGTCGAGATCGGCGATCAGATCGTCGGTGTGCTCGAGCCCGACATGCATCCGCATGAGCTGGCCCGGCGCCGTCCAGGCCGTGGCGGTGCGCTGCGGCCGCGGGTCGGTCGGGATCAACAGGCTCTCATAGCCGCCCCAGCTGAAGCCCATGCCGAAGAGCTCGAGATCGTCGAGCATGGCGGCCAAGGCCGACCGGCTCACCGGCTGCAGCAGAAAGCCGAACAGGCCCGAGCTGCCGGTGAAATCGCGCCGCCAGAGATCGTGGCCGGGCGAGCCGGGCAAGGCCGGATGGAAGACCGCCTGCACCTCCGGTCGTCCCTGCAGCCATTCGGCGAGACGAAGCGCGCTCGCCTCGTGCCGGGCGAGCCGGGTCGCCATGGTGCGCAGGCCCCTGAGCGCCAGATAGCAGTCGTCGGGTCCAGGCACGCCGCCGAGCTCGTTGAAGCCCGCCTGGATCGGCTCGCGCAACGCCTCGGTGGTCGTGATCGTGCCCATCATCACGTCGGAATGGCCGGTGATGTACTTGGTCGCCGCCTGGATGCTGACATCGACGCCATGCGCGAACGGCTTGAAGTAGAGGCCCGCCGACCAGGTGTTGTCGGTGACCACGGGCACGCCTGCCGCATGCGCCGCCTCGCTGATCGCCGGGATGTCCTGCACCTCGAAGGTGATCGAGCCCGGGCTCTCGGTGAAGACCAGCCGCGTCGTCGGCCGGATCAGCTCCTTGATGCCGGCGCCGATCGCCGGATCGTAATAGGTGGTCTCGACGCCGAAGCGCTTGAGCACGCCGTTGGCGAAGCTGCGGGTCGGCTGGTAGGCGCTGTCGGTGACCAGGATGTGGTCGCCCGCCTTGGTCAGGGCCATCAGCACCGTGGTGATCGCCGCCTTGCCGCTCGGAACCGCGAAGGCGAGGTCGCCACCCTCGATGCCGGCCACCGCGTCGGTCAGCGCCCGGGTCGTCGGCGTGCCGTAGCGGCCGTAGTAGTAGCCGTCACGCGTCCGCGGCGCGTCGAGCGCGGCCAGCGTCGGAAAGAGGATCGTCGAGGCATGGTAGACCGGCGGGTTGACGATCCCGTGGTGGTGGTGCGGGTCCCGACCGAGCGTGGTCACCCGCGTTTCGTCATGCATGGACAAGTTGTAATCCCAAAGAAATGCAAGTCGCCGCCGATCTGACAGTATCCAGTCACCCGATACAATGCGACAAGGCGGGTTGCTCCGTCGCTTTTCTGCCAAATCAGTGTGCAGCTGTCCCTAAAGCCTGCGCAATCAGCGAGCAACGGCAAAGAGTGATGCAAAGTCGCATGGCTTTACTGGAGCCCTGCGGCTAGATCACAGCTTCGTTCGGTATAACTGAACCGACTGAAGGCAGGTATCGGACACCGAAGACACTCTATCCACCCAGGCAACATTCTACGGACCAAGAAGGAGGATCAACAATGCGTCTCACCCATATGCTTGCGGGCGGTGCCGTCATGGCGGTCGCGTCCTTTGCCGGATCCGTCCAAGCCGGCGAAACTCTCGACGCGATCATGGAGCGCGGCGAGCTGCGCTGCGGCGTCAACACCGGCCTCGCCGGCTTCTCGCTGCCCGACGCCCAGGGCAACTGGACCGGCCTCGACGTCGATTACTGCCGGGCACTCTCGGCGGCGCTGTTCGGTGACTCGGAGAAAGTCGAGTACATCCCGCTCAACGCGCAGCAGCGCTTCACGGCACTGCAGTCCGGCGAGGTCGACATCCTCTCGCGCAACACCACCTGGACGCTGACCCGTGACGCCTCGCTGGGCCTCGTCTTCGCCGGCGTCACCTTCTACGACGGCCAGGGCTTCATGGTGCCGGCCGATCTCGGCGTGGCGAGCGCGCTCGAGCTCGATGGCGCCGAGATCTGCGTCCAGCCCGGCACCACCACCGAGCTCAACCTCGCGGACTATTTCCGTGCCAACAACATGGAGTTCACCGGCGTCGTCATCGAGGGCTTCGAGCAGTCGCTCGAGACCTTCTTCGCCGGCCGCTGCCAGGTCTACACCACCGACAAATCCGGCCTGGCGGCGATCATCTCCAACGATGCCCCTGACCCCGACGCCTACGTCATCCTGCCCGAGACCATTTCCAAGGAGCCGCTCGGCCCCGTGATTCGGCGTGGCGACGACGAGTTTCTCGCAATCGCCAAGTGGGTCGTCTACGGCCTGATCGAGGCAGAGGAAGCCGGCGTCACCTCGGCCAATGTCGACGAGATGCTGAAAAGCGAAAACCCCACCGTGCAGCGGTTGCTCGGCAGCGCGGATGCGACGGGTGAGCTACTCGGCTTGTCGAACGACTGGGCCTACCAGATGATCAAGCAGGTCGGCAATTACGGCGAGATCTTCGATGCCAATGTCGGCCCCGATACGCCGCTTCGCCTGCAGCGCGGCGAGAATGACCTCTGGACGCGCGGCGGCCTGATGTACGCCATGCCGGTTCGCTAGAGCCAGCATCGACCTATCGCGATGGCCGTCGTCCCGTTGGCGCGGGGCGGCGGCCAATTCGCTTCCAGGGTCGGCCTATTGCTGGCACGCCTCTTGCTCATCATGAACATCGCATGCGACACCTTGTTGTTAAGCGAGTGCCGCAGCCAACCGAACCTTCGGGCCGGCTGTGACGGGTGGTGAAGAAAGGTCCATCGCATGGCGCATGACATCGTCGAGAGTCGCTCGGGCCTGACTTCCGCGGGCGCGACGGTCGTCTGGTGGCGCAACCCCGCGATTCGCGCGATCATCGCCCAGCTGCTGGTGCTCGGTGCCGTCGTGGCGCTCGGCTACTACCTGGTCAGCAACCTGCTGGTGAACCTCGAGGACCGGCGGATCCGCACCGGCTTCGGCTTTCTCGACCAGCAGGCCGGCTTCGCCATCGGCGAATCGGTGATCCCCTTCGCGCCGACCGACAGCTACGGCCGCGCCTTCGTCGCCGGGCTCTTGAACACGCTGCGTGTGTCGCTGCTCGGCATCGTCCTGGCGACCCTGCTCGGCATCGTCATGGGCATTGCCCGGCTCTCGACCAACTGGCTCGTCGCCAAGCTGGCATCCGTCTATGTCGAGGTGACCCGCAACATCCCGCTGCTGCTGCAGCTGTTCTTCTGGTACACGGTGATCACCCAGCTGCTGCCCGCGGTGCGCGAGGCGCTGACCCTGCTGCCGGGCGTCGTGCTCAGCAAGAGCGGCCTGCAGTTCCCGTCCGTGATCTACGAGCCGGCACAGCTGCCGGTCTACGTCACGTTCGGGCTTTCGGTCGTCGCCGCCTTCGTCTACCGCGGCTGGATGTACAAACGGCAGCGCGAGACCGGCCAGGAGCCGATGCTGCTCCTGCCGATGCTCGGCATCATGCTGCTGCCGGCGCTCGCCGTGTTCTTCATCATGGGCGCGCCGCTCGAGCTCGACGTGCCGACCTTCCAGACGTTCAACTATCGCGGCGGCTCGAGCGTCACGCCGGAGTTCCTGGCGCTGCTGCTCGGCCTCAGCTTCTACACCGGCGGCTTCATCGCCGAGATCGTCAGAAGCGGCATTCTCGGGGTGCCCTGGGGGCAGAGCGAGGCCTCGGCCGCCCTCGGCTTCAGGCGCGGGCTGCAGCTGCGGTTGATCATCCTGCCCCAGGCGCTCAGGATCATCATCCCGCCCACCACCAGCAACTACCTGAACCTGACGAAGAACAGCTCGCTCGCGGTCGCCATCGGCTACCCGGATCTGGTCTCGGTCGGCAACACCACCTTGAACCAGACCGGCCAGGCGTTGGAATGCATCGCCATCATGATGGCGGTCTACCTGACGATCAGCCTGCTGATCTCGGCCTACATGAACTGGTACAATCGCCGTATCGCCCTGGTGGAGCGCTGAGCCGTGGCCATCGACAAATCGACCGCCGCTCGCGCCCGCCCGGCCACCAAGGCCGATCCGCTCGGCTGGGTCAGAGCCAACCTGTTCAATGGCTGGTTCAACAGCGTGCTCAGCATCGCGATCCTGCTGCTCCTGGTCTGGCTGGTGCCGCCGCTGTTCCGATGGGCAGTGCTCGATGCCGTCTGGGGCCACGCCACGCCCGACGACTGCAAGGCCGCCGCCGGGGCCTGCTGGGCCGTCGTCACCGAGAAGTACCGCTTGATCCTCTTCGGCCGCTACCCGTTCGAGCAACAGTGGCGACCGCTGCTCGCCGCCCTGGCACTGATCGCCATGGCGCTGGTCAGCTGTGACCGGCGGACCTGGGGCCGCTCGCTCATCGTCATCTGGGCGCTCGGGCTCGGCACGTTCTTCATCCTCATGGGCGGCGGCGTGCTCGGCCTGGAGCCGGTCCGGACCAACCTCTGGGGCGGCCTGCCGCTCACCTTGATGCTCGCCTTCATCGGCATCGCCGCCGCCTTCCCCATCGCCATCCTGCTGGCGCTCGGTCGTCGCTCGTCGCTGCCGATCATCTCGAACCTGAGCATCGCCTATATCGAGCTGATCCGCGGCGTCCCGTTGATCACGCTCCTCTTCATGGCGTCGTTCATGCTGCCGCTCTTCATGCCGACCGGCGTCAATATCGAATCGATCGTTCGCGCCCAGGTGGCGATCATCATGTTCGCCGCCGCCTACCTCGCCGAGGTGATCCGGGGCGGGCTGCAGGCCCTGCCCAAGGGGCAGTACGAGGCGGCGGCAGCGCTCGGCCTCGGCTACTGGCAGACGCAGTGGCTGATCATCCTGCCGCAGGCGCTCAAGGTCGCCATCCCGCCCATCGTCAACACCTTCATCGGCCTCTTCAAGGACACCTCGCTCGTCGCCATCGTCGGCCTCACCGATCTCGTGCTCGCCACGCGGCAGGCGATCGGTGATCCCGAATGGCGCCAGTTCTTCATCGAGGCCTATCTCTTCATCATGGTGATCTTCTGGATCTTCTGCTTCTTCATGTCGAAATACAGCCAGGCGCTGGAGCGCCGGCTCGCCACCGATCGGCGCAGCTAGCCACCAACGCTGAGAGGGACGAACGAGAATGGCCCAGGCCGCCCCGAGCGAGACCGATGTCGCCACGACCGGCAGCAACGCGATCATGATCGACATGCAACGGGTCAACAAATGGTTCGGCGACTTCCACGTCCTCAAGGATGTGAGCCTGACCGTGCGCAAGGGCGAGCGCTATCGTCGTCTGCGGCCCGTCCGGCTCCGGCAAGTCGACCTTGATCCGCTGCATCAACCGCCTCGAGGAGCACCAGTCGGGGCGGATCATGGTCGAGGACATCGAGCTCACCAACGACGTCAAGAACGTCGAGATGATCCGCCGCGAGGTCGGCATGGTGTTCCAGTCCTTCAACCTCTTTCCGCATCTGACCGTGCTCGAGAACTGCACGCTGGCGCCTTTGTGGGTCAGGAAGATGCCGCAGAAGGAGGCCGATGCCGTCGCCATGAAGTTCCTCGAGCGGGTCCGCATCCCCGAGCAGGCCGGCAAGTATCCGGGCCAGCTCTCCGGCGGTCAGCAGCAGCGCGTGGCGATCGCCCGCTCGCTCTGCATGATGCCGCAGGTGATGCTGTTCGACGAGCCGACCTCGGCCCTCGATCCGGAGATGATCAAGGAGGTCCTGGACGTCATGGTCGAGCTCGCCGAGGAAGGCATGACCATGATCTGCGTCACCCACGAGATGGGCTTCGCCAAATCCGTGGCGGATGCCGTCGTCTTCATGGACCAGGGCGAGATCGTCGAGATGGCGGCGCCATCCGAGTTCTTCACCAACCCCAAATCCGAGCGCACCCAGGCCTTCCTGAGCCAGATCCTGGCGCACTAGCCGATCGCGCTTGGCGTCCGAAGCTCAGGGCGCGGATTGGCAGGGCTTGCGGCCGCTGTTCTCGCCGAGATCAACCAGCGCGCTCACGACATTGAGTGGCATGGTCAGGGTCTCGGCCACGGCCCTTCCGGCCAGCGCCGCTGTTGACCCGGTGGAGATCTTGGGCGCGGTCAGCTTGCCGTGAATATGGATCGGCGTGACGATCTCGATCAGCCGTCGCTCCAACGGTCGCGGCGTGAAGCCGATGTCGATCTTGTCCTTGCCGAGATCGAACGAGCCCACACCCACCAGCTGCACATTGGCGGTCTCGATCACCAGCCGCTCGACCGTTCCCTTGCCGGACTTGAAGGCGATGCTGCCTTCGCCGCAGACGAGCTCGGCGTGGTCGCCGCTGGTGAACAGCCAGCCGACGATGGTCTCGCCGGTGAGGTCGATCAGGCTGGTTCCGACCGTGCCGGCGCCGACCCTGAACTGCACGCTGCCGCCGACCGACCTCGCCAGCTGCTCGATTTCGGTGCCGTCCGCCTGCAGGCTGAGCTTGCCGCTGAGCGGCGCGTCGACAAGGGGCGAGCCACCAAATGCGCGCTCGAGGTCCGCCAGCTGAAACTGGTCGGCCGTGCCATCGAGACTGACCGGCGGCGGCGCCTCACCGACCCCAGCGGCCGCCGATGCCTGGAGCGTCCCACCGGCATAGCCGATTTTCAACGGATTGAGCGCTACCTTGCCATCGCGATAGACGAAATGCGCTGCCAGCTCCGCCTGTGCTGCGCCATCGTCGGCGACGAGCGTGGCAGCGACGTCCAGCTCCGCGTCGAGCCAGTCCGGCGGTGAGCTCGCCGCATCAGCCGTGCCCGCGGACGCTGTGCCGTCCTCGAACCAGGCGCCGATGCCCTCCAGCGCGGTCAGGCTCTGCAGGTCACCGAGACGCAGGCCGGACGAGCCGAGCTTGCCACGAAAGACCGCCTCGCCGTCGGTCACGTCCTGCTTGAGCTCGATGGTCAGCGGCGACTGACCGATCGTTGCCTTGCCGTCGACCTCCAGAGCATCGTCGAGGGCGACGCTGCCATCGAAGGAGACACTGCCGTCGCCTGTGGCCTCGGCGCCGAAGGCTTTGGCCAGCGCAGCGAGATCGGCGACCACGAGCTCGACCTGGAGCGGGCTGGAGGTGGCGCCGTCGGCCGGCGGCGGGACGTCGAGCGTGAGCTTGAGCGGGCCGTCGCCGGTGAGCTGCCCGCTCAGGCTCTCGAGCCGCATGCTGCCCGTTGAATCCCCTATCGCCAGCTTGCCGCTGAGCCGGCCGATCTCCGGCGGCGCCGGCTTGCCCACGATCAGGTCCAGCGCGTCGAGATCGAAGCTGCCGGCAAGGCTGATGCCCGATTGGTTCAGGGCATCTAGGACGTCCCCCTTGAGATCGAGGCTCGGCGCCTTCGGATCACCGCTCAAGATGTGCAGACCGCGAAGCGTCAGCCGGCCGTCCTTGTCACGCTCCACCTTCTCCACGCTGACCGGCCCGATTCTGGCGAGATCGGCGTCGGCGAGGTTGGTCGAGAAGACGAGGTCGGCAAGCGTCAGCGAGAGGATGTCGCCCGTGGCCCCGCCGGTGATCTTGTCGAGCTCGATGTCGAAAGCGCTCGACGGCCGCGGCACCGAGCCGTCGCTACGCTTGAGGTCCGCCGCAAACGTGATGTCGACACCGGTGGCCTTCGAAAAGTTGGCGATGCGGCCATCGATGGACAGTTGCTCGCCGGTCGAGAGCTGGCCGTTCAGCTTGATATCCTCTGCGGCCACGGCGTCGGCAGGGCCCGACAGGTCCATCGTCAGCTTGGCCGTGCCGTCGAACTCGCGCTCCAGACGAAGCAGCGCGAGGAAGTCGCCGAGCGACGAAACGTCCGCTGCAAACTTGCCGTCGAGGCCGCTGCCGTCCGCGTTCATCGTGCCCGACGACTTGCCTTCGTAGCCCGGCAGCGACGTGGCGATCGAGAACTCGCGGACAGGCTTGTCGCCGCCGTCGTCGGCCACCGCGGCGAAGGTGGCATCGATCGTCGCTGCCTTGCCGTTGATCGTGCCGCTGGCCTTGATCACGCGATCGCCGGTGTCGCCGTCTTCCTTGGCCACCAGCTCGGTCAGCTTGTAGGCCCCTGCCCAGCCATCCGGATCCTCGTCGCTGACGATCGAGAAATCCTGCAGCTGGAGGTCACGAGTGCCCCGCGATTCGAGCAGAGCGGCAAAGGACAAGAAGAACGAGCTGACCGGCAGGGCCTGCTCGCCGGCATCGGACGGCGGCGGCGTCGTGAGCACGATGCCGTCGGCTGAGCTTTGCTCGATCTCGAAATCGCCTCGCAGTGCCGGCACCAGCTGGAACCCGAAGGCGGCATCGTCGATCGTCAGCTGCTTGAAACCGCCACCCGACTCGGCAGCACCGATCGTGATGCCGGTGATATCGACGCTCGTCACCGCGCCCGGCACCACCACGACATCGCCGCTGATCGAGACCGGCCGGTCGACGAAGCGCTCCAGCAGCTGCTCGGCTGCGAGTTGCCGCTGCGCCGCGAAGAAGGGCAGATAGGCCAGCGCCGCGACAATCCCGGCGCTGCCCACGAGCAGCACCAGAACGACCTGCACGACCCTCTTGACTAATCGACCCATCAACCTGCTCCCAGCGGTCGGCGCCATGCGGCATCACCGCGCCAAGCCCGCAACCCACCATTGTGTTCGGTACGAACAGCGTTCCGGAGGTCCCGCCCCGAACGCCCTTTGCCACTGACCTCACATTAGCGCCGTCGGCTGGCCGAGCGCGAGGGAAAGCGCGCCTCGCCGATTCTTTTGCCGCTTGCCCACCCAGCCGCGGCTCAGGCAGCCTGTCACCGCTCGACCTCACAAGTCGACAGCACGCTCGCCGCATCCCTTGGAACGAGCGCGCCCAGGACGCTCAGCGGCAGCGTCAGCGTCTCGATCACCGCCCGCCGTGCGACGCCGATCGCTGAGCCCACCGCCACGCTCGGCCCATCGAGCGGCCCCTGCACCGTGAACGGCGTGCCGCGCCGCAACAGGCGGTTGGCACGCGGCCGTGGCGCGAAGGCGAGATCGAGGGTCTCGTCGTGCAAATCGATCGAGCCGGTGCCGATCAGCTGGATGTTGTCGGTCTTCAAGACCAGGCCCTCGACCGTGCCCTTGCCCGAGGCGAAGGCGATCAGCGATGCGGCGCACACCAGCCGCGTGTCGGCGCCGCGGGCGAACAGCCAACCGACGATGTCCTGGGCCGTCAGATCGATCAGCCGCGAGCCGATCCGCCCCTCGTCGACGGCAAGCTCGACCTGGCCACTCAGCGTTTGCATGATCGATCGGCGATCGGTCCCGGCGGCCGTAAGCTCGAGCTCGGCGCGGAGCGGCGCATCGACCAGCGCCTGCGTGCCGAGCCCGCGCAGCAGGCTGTCGATCTCCAGCTCCCTGATGCTCGCCTCGAGCCTGATGGGCGGCGGGGTCCGGGCAAGATCGACGCTGAGCTCGGCGTCAGCGCGGCCGCCCAGATAGTCGAGCCGCAGGGGCCGGAGACGCACGACGCCGTCACGCAGCGCGAACCGACCACTGAAGCCGCCGATGCGGTAGTCGTCGCCATCGACGATGGCCGCGTCCGCCTCGAGCTCGACATCCAGGACGGAAGATGAAGCGGTCTCATCCGGCGCATCCGGTGCGCGATCGCGCGGCCAGAGATCGACCAGTGCGGCGATGCGCGGCACGTCGGCGAGCCGCAGCCGGGGCGACTTCACAGCACCCCGAAGCTCGATCCGATCATCGACCACATCGTGGCTGAGATCGAGCCAGAGCGGCGAGCGGCCGATGGTGCCACGACCCAGCAGCCGAAGCCCGTCCTCGATCGAAAGATCACCCTTGAAGCTGGCGCTGCCACCGCGACCGATCGGTGCCCCCAGCTGGCGGGCCAACGCCTGGAGATCGCTGATCTCGACCGTCAGCTCGACAGTCTCAGGGTCACCCGACGCTGCTGCCTTGTCGAGGCGGAGCGCCAGGGGCCCGTCGCCGGTGAGCCGCGCGCTCAGCTCGTCCAGGCCGAGCCTGCCGGAACGATCCGAGAGCGCGAACGAGCCCGCGAAGCGCCCAAAGCCCGCCGTTGATGGCAACCCCTCGAGCAGCGCCAGCGGGTCGACGTCGAACCGGCCGGTCAAGGCCACGCCCGAGCCGGCCAGCGCATCGTCGATCCGACCGGCAAGCGCCAGGCTGAAGCGGCCCTCCTCCAGCACCTGAACGGTGAGGCCTGTGAGACCGAGCCGTCCCGCGTCGTCGCGCTCGATCCGCTCGACGGCGATCGGCCCGATCCGCGCCGCACCCACCGCCTGAAGGTTGGTCTCGACGACCAGGTCAGCGACGCTGAGCACAGCGCGGGAGCCGACGACGCGCGCTTGTGCCCGCTCGATCTCGAGGTCGAAGGCTTCGGCCGGCCGCCAGAAGCTGCCGTCATGTCGAGCAAAACTGGCGGTGACGTCGAGGTCGATCCCGCCAAGCGTCGATAGCTCGGCGATCCGGCCGTCGAGCGAGAGACGCTCACCGCTTGCCAGCCTGCCAGTGACTGCCAGCTGCTCGACGGCAAGCGCGTCGATCTCGCCCGCGATCTCCGCTTCGAGGCCCAGCGTCCCGTCCAGCCGCGGTCCGATCCGCAACGCGTCGAGCAGCGTCGCCATCGCCGCGACGTCGGCCTCGAGTCGCCCTTCGAGCGTCTCGCCACGCGCCCCGAGCACACCGGCGGCCGAGACTTCGGCGCCAGGCAAAGCCGCCTCGACCGTGAACGGGCGCCGACCGTCGGCCCCAGCGGCTGCAAAATCGGCGGTGAGCCGCACCGGCATATCGTTCACGGCACCCGTGGCCGTGATGGCGCGCGAGCCCGCTGTTCCCGCCTCGCGGGAACGCAGCGTCTCGATGGCCACCAGCGCACCCTGCCCCGACGGGTCGTCGCTCCGGGTGACCATGACGTCTTCGAGATCGACCTGGCGGGTAAAGGCGCTGTCCAGCAGCCAGACCAGGGGCAAGCTGGCGCTGCTCGCCCGGAAGGGTTCGGCGGGTGCCGCCGGATCGGCCACGAGCTGAACGTCGACACCGCTCGCCGCCAGCCGATCGATCGAGAAGCGCCCGGCAAGCGCGTCCGGCAGGCCGAAGCCGAAGCTCAACTCGCGCGCCGCGACCGTGCCACGCCAGGCCTCGGGCCCGGCATCGCCGAGCACGAGGCTTGTGAGGCTGATGCTCACCGTCGGGCCGAGACCGACGCCGACCGACTCCAGGCCCGTGACCGGCCGGCCGATGAACCGTTCGATAATGGGGGTCGCCAGGGCGCGGCGTGCGTCATCGAGCGGCGGCAGCCAGAGGAGCGCGGCAGCGGCCACAACGATGCTGCCGAGCCCCAAGACGACGAGCCAGCCGAGACGACGCAGCATCAAGGACGGTGTCCGCAGCGCGACACGATCCATCGGATCTGCTGAAACTCGCCAACGCTGGCCACGACGCTCGCCCTGCCTTCCGTGCCGCCTGATCGCGGCACGAATGCGCTCTTAGGACGTCTTCACCCGCCGCGCAAAGCCGCGGGCCGCGTCGATCTCAGCGGGAAGCCGGGGCGCGCTCGAGTCGTAGGATCTCGGCATAGCCACCCGCCAGCCGCCGTCGCCGGGTGGAGCCCGCGTGAACCTGGGCCAGCTGGCGCAGCGTGGGCGCGATCTCCGGGCGGTGATGGACGTCGAACCGTGCCAGCCAGCCGCGCATCAGCCCGGCGAGCGGCCGCGGCAGGCCGTCCATCGGGCCGAAATCGACGACGTGCAGGCGGCCTCCAGGTGCCAGGGCCAGAGCCGCACGCTCCAGCGCCAGGCGCGGATCGTCCATCATCGAGAGGCTGTAGCTGAAGAGCACGTGATCGGCGCAAGCGATGCCGAAGAGCACTAGTGGATCGAGCTCCTCGGCGGCGGCGCACGCCAAGAGCGGCGCTGGCGGCATGGCGGACGGCCTTCTCGGCCACCTGCTCAGCAAGACCGCTCTTGCGCACATGCCAGAAGTCGAGCCGAGCGAGCCAACCGTGACGCGGCGCCAAGCGACGCTGGCAATAGGCGAAGACGTCCGAGCAGAGCTGGCCGAAGCGAGCGTTGCGACTGACGAAATCGTCGAAGCAGTCGCCGTGCAGGGCGACGCAGCGGCGGCCCTGCTGCTGCCAGCTGAAGGACTCGCGGCCCTCGATGCCGAGCAGGCTGGCAATGGCGCGGCCGAGCTTGCGGTCGTGGTTGCCGTGCAGCCAGACCACCTCGCGTCGACGCTCCTGGCCGATCTCGCGGACATGCCGGAGCAGCCGCCAGGCATCGGTGTCGAGATGGCGAAAGCTGAGGTCGTGGAAGATGTCGCCCAGCAGGATGAGCCGGCCGAACGGCCGCTCGAGCAAGAGGTCGAGCAGCTCGCGCGGTCGGCTGTCCGGCAGGCCCAGATGCAGATCCGAGACGATCAGCGTGTCGGTCGGCCCGGCGAAGGCATCAGGCGACGCCAGCGGAATGGGCGCCTTGGGAAACGACGCTTGCTGGATCGGATCCAGCGCGATCGCCCGGACGTCTTGGGCCGTGCAGCACGTTGCGGCCATGCGCTCTCGCTCCGTTCAGTGGAGCTCGAGCCGGCCGATACACTGGGCAAGCGACAACGCGACGATCGCGGCATGACCGCTGCATGACAAGTGAGGGAGGCGGCCGCCGGTGGGCGGTCAGGGAATGACGTCGACCGCCGGCAGTGGCAGAATGGCCGCATCATTGCCGATCAGCCGCAGCGATGGGCTGCAGTCCCGCTTGCCGCCGGGCCGGTTCGGCATGCCACGCTTGCCGCAGAGCCGGGCCGCCACCACCTCGCTCGCCCTGACCAATTTGAAGCCGCGGCCCTTGAGCGTCGGCAGCCAGGCCGCCAGCGCCGCCAGCGTGGTCGGATAGGGATGGCCAATGGCGACCACGCTGCCGCCGTGCCGGGCGATGCGCTCGATGATGGCGAGTTGTCGAACGATCGCTGCGGTAGACGGGTCGTGATCGATGAAGACGTTGCGGCCGGTGGCAGGAATGCCGTGCGCGAGTGCCGTGGACTCGGCGACGCTCAGCGGGTTGGTCCGACTGTCGATGAAGAACAGCCAGCGACGGCGCAGCTCTTCCATGACGATCTCGATGCCGCGCGCGTCGGCGGTGAACCGGCTGCCCATGTGGTTGTTGACGCCAACGGCGCCCGGCACCTGATCGATCGCGCGGCGCACCCGTTGCCGAAGCTCGTCCGCCTCCATCCCGACCGTCAGCGCTTGCCTACCGGGATTCTGATCGCCCATGGGCTCCATCGGCAGATGCAGCATGATCTCGAAATCGTGGCCGCTGGCCTGCGCGAGCATTGCCGGCGTCGACTCGGCGTCGGGCAGGAACGAGAGGGTGAGCGGCCCGGGCATGGCGATCAGCCGGCGCAGCGCGGCCGGGCTGTAGCCCATGTCGTCGATGATGATGCCGACCAGCGCCGTCTCGGCGGCGGCCGGGCCGGTCGCCGCAGGGGCCCCGCTTGCGACAGCGCTCGGCTGCTTGCCGGCGGCCGGGGCCGGGGCGACCACTGCAGCGGCCCGCTTTGGCCCCGGATCGAGCTGGCGACTGAGCCGGAGCCCCGCTGCTTGCGGCCCCTGGGCCCGGCGCCGCGGCGCCGGCTGGGCCGCGCGCACGGTCAGCACCTGCTCGCTGGCGGCCGGCGGCAGCGTGCCGAAAAAGCTCTGCATGGAGTCGAACGGCGGCAGCGCCACCAACCGGTAGACGATCTCGAGCGCCAATATGCCGATCACCAGCACAAGCGCCGGCTTGCGCGCGCGTCGCCAGAAAGACCGGCGGCGGCGACGGCTCAAGGGTTTGGTCCCATCTCTGCCCCGTCCCAGATGACACCCTGCCCGGCGCCAAAAACCCTTATATCCGGAAACAAGCCACAGTTGAACCGATCGATGCGGCCCAAAGTCATAAGTTGGATAAAGCGCGTCATCCGGGACGCCGGCAGCCGCAGCACGGCACAGGGCTTGACGCTGCCCGCGACCACGCGCTTTCTTCCCCCATCAACCGCTCGCTGCACCGATCGGGCCAGGCATGCTGCTTCTCATCGATAATTACGACAGCTTCACCTACAACCTCTACCACTATCTGGGCGAGCTGGGCGCCGAGGTCAGGGTCTATCGCAACGATGCCATCGGCGTCGCCGAGGCCCTGGCGCTTCGACCGCGCGGCATCGTGATCTCGCCCGGCCCCTGCGACCCCGATCAGGCCGGCATCAGCCTGCAGCTGATCGAGGCGGCGCAGAAAATCTGCCCGATTCTCGGCGTCTGCCTCGGCCACCAGGCCATCGCCCAGGCCTTCGGTGCCGTGGTCGGCCGGGCCGGCCATGTGATGCACGGCAAGTGCAGCATGATCGAGCACGATGGCAGCGGCGTCTTCCAGGGCTTGCCCTCACCGTTTCGGGCGACCCGCTACCACTCGCTCGTCGCCGAGCCCCTGACTATCCCGGCCGATCTCGTCGTCAATGCCCGAACCGAGGACGGCAGCATCATGGGGCTGCGCCATCGCCATTTGCCGATCCACGGCGTGCAGTTCCACCCCGAGAGCATCGAGAGCGAGCACGGCCATGCCATGCTGAAGACCTTCCTCGACCTGACGGCGCTGGAGGCTGCTGCTTGAGCACCGACCTCGTCCGCTTCAAGGAGCTCATCGGCATGGCCGCCAGCGGCCGGCCACTGACGCTCGACGAGGCCGCTGACGCCTTCTCGATCATGATGGCGGGCGACGCGACACCGGCGCAGATGGCGGGCCTGCTCATGGCGCTGCGCGTCCGCGGCGAGCATGTCGACGAGATCACCGCCGGCGCGCAAACGCTCCGCCAACGGATGACGCGGATCACCGCCCCGGAAGGTGCCATCGACACCTGCGGCACGGGCGGTGACGGCAGCGGCACCTTCAACATCTCGACCGCAGCGGCCCTGGTCGTCGCCGGCGCTGGCGTGCCGGTCGCCAAGCACGGCAATCGGGGCCTCTCCTCGCGCTCCGGCTCGTCCGACGTGCTGACAGCACTGGGCGTCGATATCGATGCCCCCTTCCCGGCGATCGAGCGGGCCATTCGCGACGCCGGCATCGGCTTCATGATGGCACCCCGCCACCATGGTGCCATGCGCCATGTGGCCGGCCCCCGGGTCGAGCTCGGCACGCGCACCATCTTCAACCTCCTGGGCCCGCTCGCCAACCCGGCCGGGGTCAAGCGCCAGGTGGTGGGCGTCTTCTCGGCCGACTGGCTCGAGCCATTGGCGCAAGTGCTCGGCCGGCTCGGCGCCGAGCGCGCCTGGGTGGTGCATGGCGAGCCGGGGCTCGACGAGCTCAGCACCGTCGGCACCACGCATGTCGCCGAGTGGGACGGGCCGACCGTCCGCCGGTTCACCATCGAGCCCGAGGATGCCGGGCTCGAGCGGGCCACGCTCGCCGATCTCAAGGGCGGCGACGCCGAGGAAAACGCAGCCGCCATCCACGCCATGCTCGCCGGCATCAAGGGCCCGCTGCGCGACGCCGTGCTGCTGGCGGCGGCGGCCACCTTGGTCGTGGCCGACAAGGCCGATGACCTGCGTGACGGCGTGGCCCAGGCAGGCGAATCGATCGATAGCGGCCGGGCGCGCGCCGCCCTCGACCGCCTCGCCGCCATCACCCATGAGGCGGCCGCATGAGCGCGTTTCGATGAGCCCCATCGGATGAGTGATGTCCTCGCCCGCATCTGCGCCGACAAGCTGCGCCACGTCGAGGCCGTCCGCGCGACGCAGCCGCTGGCTGCCGTCGAGCGGCTGGCGGCGGCAGCCGCACCACCGCGTGGCTTCCGCGCCGCCCTGGAGCGCAAGGCCGCAACGGGTGCCCTGGCGCTGATCGCCGAGATCAAGAAAGCCTCGCCGAGCAAGGGCCTGATCCGCGCCGATTTCGACCCGCCGACGCTGGCCCGGGCCTACCGCGACGGCGGCGCTGCCTGCCTCTCGGTCCTGACCGATGCGCCCTACTTCCAGGGCGACGACGCCTATCTCGGCGCTGCGCGCGACGCCGTCGAGCTGCCCTGCCTGCGCAAGGACTTCATGCTCGACCCCTACCAGATCGTCGAGAGCCGGGCGCTCGGCGCCGATTGCGTGCTGCTGATCATGGCCGCCCTCGAGGACGCGCAAGCCGCCGAGCTCTGCCGCCTGGCGCACAGTCTCGGCATGGACGTGCTGGTCGAGGTCCATGACGGCGCCGAGCTCGACCGCGCACTGGCGCTGGACGCCGACCTGTTCGGCATCAACAACCGCAACCTCAAGACGCTCAAGGTCGATATCGCCACGACAGAGGCGCTGGCCCCCCGGGTCGGTGCCGACCGGCTGCTGGTCGCCGAGAGCGGGCTCTATGCGCATGAAGATCTCGAGCGCATGGCCAAGGCCGGCGCCAAGGCGTTCCTCGTCGGCGAAAGCCTGATGCGCCAGGACGACGTCACCGCAGCAACGCGCCAGCTGCTCGGCCTCGAGACCGCCGCTTGAGCGATCTCACCCATATCGATGCCGCCGGCAATGCGGTGATGGTCGATGTCGGCGAGAAGGCCGCGACCCAGCGCACGGCCACCGCCGAGGGCCGGGTGCGGATGCAGGCGGCGACGCTCGAGCGCATAGCTGCTGGCGGCATCAAGAAGGGCGACGTGCTGACCATCGCGCAGATCGCCGGGATCATGGGCGCCAAGCGCACCCCCGACCTGATCCCGCTCTGCCACCCGCTGGCACTCACCTCGGTCAAGGTCACGCTGGAGCCGGAGCCGGATGCGGCACCGCCGGCGATCAAGATCACTGCCACCTGCAAGCTCGAGGGCCGCACCGGCGTCGAGATGGAGGCCCTGACCGCCGTCAGCGTCGCCGCGCTCACGGTCTACGACATGTGCAAGGCGATCGACCGCGGCATGGTCATCGAGGGCGTGCGCCTGATCCACAAGGCGGGCGGTCGCTCCGGCGACTACCACGCCGGCTGAGCCGCACGAATGCTCGACGTCGCCGACGCCCAGGCACGCATCTTCGCCGCCTTCGAAGCGCTGCCAGCCGAGACCGTCCCGCTGCAGGCGGCGCACGGCCGCGTGCTGGCCCGGCCGGTGGCCGCCAGCCGCGACCAGCCGCCAGCAGCGGTCTCGGCGATGGACGGCTACGCGGTGCGCGCCGCCGACGCGGCACCGGGCCAATGGCTGAGCCTCAAGGGCACGATCGCCGCCGGCCAGCCGAGCGGACCGCCGCTGGGGCCGGGCGAGGCCGCGCGCATCTTCACCGGCGCCCTGGTGCCGGACGGCGCCGATGCCATCCTGATCCAGGAGGATGCCAGGGTCGAGAGCGGCCCTGACGGGCAGGTCCGGGTGCAGGCGAGCGAGCCCCTGCAGCCGGGACTTTTCGTGCGCGAGCAGGGCCTCGACTACCCTGCCGGCTGGGTCGGGCTCGCGGCCGGGACCCGGCTCGGGCCGCTCGCCATCGGCCTCGCGGCGTCGTTGGGCTCGGCCTGGCTCGAGGTCAGGCGTCGACCACGGGTCGGCGTCATCGCCACCGGCGACGAGCTGGTGCTGCCGGGCAGCACCCCCGCCCGCCACCAGATCACCAGCTCGAACAGCTTTCTCCTCGTGGCCATGCTCGAGGCCTGGGGTGCCGAGCCGGTCGATCTCGGCATCGCCGCCGATGCGCCGGACGCGCTGGCTGCACGGTTCGAGGCAGCGCGCGGCCTCGATTTGCTGGTGACCAGCGGTGGTGCCTCGGTCGGCGATCACGACCTGGTGCGCCGCGTCGGTGATGCAGCCGGCCTCACGCTCGATTTCTGGAAGATCCGGATGCGCCCGGGCAAGCCCCTGATCTTCGGCCGGTTGGGCCAGATGCCGCTCCTGGGCCTGCCGGGCAACCCGGTCTCGGCCGCCGTCTGCGGCATCGTCTTCGTGCGCGGCGCGGTCCGCTGCATGCTCGGGCTCGACCCGACATTGCCCGAGCGCCAGACCAGACTCGCTCACCCGCTGGACGCCGGCGGTGAGCGTCAGGAGTATCTGCGCGGGCGACTGACGGCAGACGGCACCGTCGAGACCGCATCGCGGCAAGACAGCTCGATGCTGGCGACGCTGGCCAGCGCCGACATGCTGGTCGTCCGGCCACCACGGGCGCCGGCCCTGCCGGCTGGCGCCGACGTCACCGTCATCATGCTCTCGGACGTCTTCTGATACGCATGATTCATGGTGCCATCGGGCCGGTTTCGGCTTGACGCTAACGAGAACTTAACTAGAACGAACGGGGTCGAAGAAACCATCGTGGCCGTCGGACGAGACGCCGGGCACGCGTGCGGGAGGTCGCAATTTGCTGACCCAACGGCAACTGCAGCTGCTCACCTACATCCACACCTACGTCCGTGAGCACCGGGTGCCGCCCTCCTTCGAGGAGATGCGCACGGCGCTCGCACTCAAGTCCAAATCCGGCGTGCATCGGCTGGTCTCGGGCCTCGAGGAGCGTGGTTACATCCGTCGTCTCGCCTACCGCGCCCGGGCGCTGGAGATCGTTCGCTCACCGCTCGACGACCCGTCGCCCGCCTTCGAGATGCCGGCCGGCAGCATGGGCGGCAATAGCGGCCACGCGCCGGGCCTGGCCGAGGGACCGGGCGACGCCCAGGCGCTCGCCGAGGACGGTTCGAGCAATATCGTGCGCGGCCATTTTCGCGCCGGTCCGCGCTCGGCCGACCTCATCCTCCAGGGCAACCGCTCGGTGCCGCTGGTCGGCCGGATCGCCGCCGGTGCGCCCATCGAGGCGCTCGCCGATCACGGCAACGCCATCGAGGTGCCCAACCTGCTGCTCGGCGAGGGCGAGCACTACGTGCTGCAGGTGAGCGGCGATTCGATGATCGACGCCGGCATCGTCGACGGCGACTATGCCGTCATCCAGCGCGCCGACACGGCCGAGAACGGCGCCATTGTGGTGGCGCTGATCGAGGACCGCGAGGTGACCTTGAAGCGGCTGCGCCGGCGCGGCGCCTCGATCGCGCTGGAGCCCGCCAACGAGGCCTACGAGACCCGCATCTTCGGCCCGCACCAGGTAGCCGTGCAGGGCCGCTTGGTGGGCCTGCTCCGCCGCTACTGAGTAAAGCCCACAGCAGCACCGATCTCCGCCGGCCGATCCGTGATGATCGAGGCGACGCCGATGTCGCGCAGCAGCTGCGCCCGCGCCGGATCGTTCACCGTGTAGCAGAGCAGCGGCCGGCCACTCGCGTCGAGCGCCCGCACCAGCTCCGTCGATACGGCTTTGTGATCGCAATGCAGGCTGACGCAGTCCAGCCGGTCGAGCATGGCGAGCGCGCCTGCCGTCGGTCGATCGATCAAGAAGCCGCGCGGCAGCTCGGGCGCCAACAGCAGAGCCTCCTCGAGCGACGGCACTGCAAAGCTGGAAAGCAAGGGCCAGGGCCGCCCGCTCGGCCACTGCGCCCGCACCACCAGGGCACAGGCTCTCGCGGTCTCCTGCTCGCGGCCCGGACAGGGCTTGATCTCGAGATTGATGTCGAGCTCCAGCGACAGGCAGAGCTCGAGCACCGCCTCCAGCGTCGGGATCCGCTCGCCCGTGAAGCGCTCGGCAAACCAGCTGCCGGCATCCAGCGCCTGCAGCTCGTCCAGATCGTAATGCGCCACCTCGCCACGGCCGTCGGTCGTCCGCGCCAGCAGGTCGTCATGCATCAAGATGCAGTGCCCGTCACGGCTCAGCTTGACGTCGACCTCGACCCAGCGGGCACCCTCCTCGGCCGCCAACCGGATCGCGGCCAGCGTGTTCTCCGGCGCTCGCGCCGCCGCACCCCGATGCGCGATCACCGGTGCCAGCCGTTGCTTGATGGTCGCCATGCGATCACTCACCTCGAGCCCCTTTTCCAGCATCACCTAGCCGGAGCCGGCCGGGCGAGCTAGCCTGTCGATCCGTGGCCCGGTTGGGCGCCACGTCTAACCGGGTGGGAATGTGGCCGAGCGCGGGGTCATTTCGGGCACTATCGAGCAGGTCGTGTTCCAGCAGCCGGCCTCGGGTTTCGCCGTGCTCCGCGTCAAGGTCCAGGGCCGAGCCGAGCCGGTGACCGTGATCGGCCGCTCGCCGGAGAGCCGGCCAGGCCTCGTCATGCGCGCCGAGGGCGACTGGCAGGACGATCCGAGCTGGGGCCGCCAGTTCGCCGCCGCGACCATCACGCTGCTGCCGCCGGTCAACGATGCCGGCATCAAGGCCTATCTGGCATCCGGCGCGATCAAGGGCGTCGGCGAGGTGATGGCGGCCAAGCTGGTCGAGCAATTCGGCAAGAACCTCCGCCAGGTGATCGAGGTGACCCCGGAGCGCCTCGCCGAGGTGCCGGGCATCGGCGCCAAGACGGCACGGCGCATCGCCGATGTCTGGCGCAGCGAGAGCCAGGGCCGCGACATCCTCATCTTCCTCGAAAGCCAGGGCATCCGCCCGGCCCGCGCCCGGCGCATCCTCGAGACTTATGGCGAGAATGCCATCCCGCGGCTGCTCGCCGACCCCTACCTCCTGGCGCGCGACATTCGCGGCATCGGCTTCGCCACCGCCGACCTCCTGGCGACCCAGCTGCAGATCACCGGCGACGCCCCGATCCGTCGGCGGGCCGGGCTCTTCGAGGTGGTCCGCCAGGCGACCGAGAACGGCCACTCGGCGACCCGGGCACCACAGGCCATCGACGAGGCGGCCAACCTGCTGCGGCTGCCCAAGGCTGCCCTTGCCGAATGCCTGGACGATGCCATCGAGGAGCGCCGGCTGGTCGCCCGCGACATCGACGGCGAGCGCTTTCTCCTCCTGCCCGAGCTCGACCGGGCCGAGGCGCGGATCACCCGCCGGCTGGCAAAGCTGGCCGGCCGAGCCCCTGCCCTGGCAGCCGAGCCTGCTCGGCGACTGGACCACGCGCGTGCGCACCAGGCTCGCCCTCGACCTGTCGCCGAGCCAGGCGGACGCCCTTGCCGCCATGCTGGAGAGCAAGCTCGCGATCCTCACCGGCGGCCCCGGCACCGGCAAGACGTCGCTGGTCCGGGCCCTGCTGGCGAGCCTCGAGCCCGCCGAGCTCAAGGTGGCGCTGGCAGCACCCACCGGCCGCGCCGCAAGGCGCCTCCTGGAGACCACCGGGCACGAGGCCTCGACCATCCACCGCTTGCTCGAGGCCGACGCGCATCGCGGCTTCTCGCGCAATGCCGAGCGGCCGCTCGAGATCGATCTTCTCATCCTCGACGAGGCCTCGATGATCGACCTCCTGCTGATGGAGGCGGTGCTCCAGGCACTCCCGGACAACGCGGCCCTCCTGCTGGTCGGCGACAAGGACCAGCTGCCGCCGGTGGGACCGGGCCAGGTGCTGGGCGATCTGATCCAGAGCAAACGGCTGCCGGTGATGGCGCTCACCGAGATCTTCCGCCAGGCGGCGTTGAGCGGCATCGTCCAGGGCGCGCATCAGGTCATCTCGGGCGAGATGCCGGCCTTTCGCCAGAACGACGCGGCCGATTGCTTCGGCATCCGGGTGCAGGACGCCACCGATGCGACCGCCAAGCTGGTCGAGCTGGTCCAGGAGCGCATGCCGGAGCGCTTCGGCCTCGATGCCGTCACCGACATCCAGGTCCTCACGCCGATCAATCGCGGCCCGGTCGGCACCCAAGCCCTGAACCAGGCGCTGCAGGCGGTGCTCAACCCCGAGCCGTCGGTCGCCTTCATGCGGGCGGGGACGCGGTTCGGGGTCGGTGACAAGGTGATGCAGACCGAGAACGACCACGGCCGCGAGGTCTATAACGGCGATCTCGGCATCATCCAGTCCATCGACACCCCCGCCAAGCTGCTCGAGGTGCGCTTCGAGGACCGGGGCGTGATCTACACCTTCGAGCAGGCGGAGCAGCTGGCGCTCGCCTATGCCGTGACGGTGCACAAGAGCCAGGGCTCCGAATATCCGGCTGTCGTGCTCTTGCTGATGCGCGAGCACGGCCGCATGTTGCGCCGCCAACTCCTCTACACGGCGATGACCAGGGCGCGCCGGCTGCTCGTCGTGCTGGCCGCCACCGGTGCCTTGGAGCGGGCGGTGGCGACCCCGGAGCCGGCCCGGCTCTCGCTCCTCGGTCACCGCCTCGCCCATGATTGGAACCCAAAATGACCGACACGACCCTGGATCACCGTTTCGACGCCGGCTGGAAGATCCTGCACGCCGCGGGCAAGCTGGCGCTCGACTATTTCCACCGACGCGACGACCTCACAATCGAGAAGAAGGGCCAGCAGGACCTCGTCAGCATCGCCGATCAGGCGGTCGAGCGGGCGATCCGCGGCGAGCTCAATCGCACCTTCCCCAAGGATGCCATCATCGGCGAGGAGGACGGTGCTGCCGAAGACTACCTCGAGGCGCCCGGCGTCTGGGTGATCGACCCGATCGACGGCACCAGCAATTTCCTCCGCGGCATGCCCTATTGGAGCTGCGTGATGGCCTACTCGGTCGCGGGCGTGACCCAGATCGGCCTCACCTACGATCCCGTGCACGACGAGATGTTCTCTTGCCGACTGGGCCAGGGTGCGACGCGCAACGGCAAGCCGATCGCCGTGAGCGAGCGACCGGTCGGCGAGGCCTGCGTCGGGCTCAGCTTCAATTTCAAGCAGGACGGCCCCGCCTACACCGCCATGCTCGATCGGCTGAACCAGTTGGGCCTCGACAACCGCCGCTCGGGCTCGACGGCGCTGCACCTGGCGCATGTCGCGGACGGCCGGATCGACGCCTGCCTCACCCGCGACTGCCAGAGCTGGGACGTCCTGGCGGGCCTGGCGCTGGTCGAGGCCGCGGGCGGCATCGCCACCACCTACACCAAGGGCGCCACCCTGCTCGACCGCCGCCCGGTCCTGGCCTGCGCCCCACAACTCGAGGCCGCCATCACCGAAGCAGCGGGCTTCCCGCTCGATCGCTGAGCCGGATCGGCGAGGTGTCGGGACGCCCGAGCACGTCCACCGCTCCGGCGGCGAGCAGCTCGTCCGGCCAGGGGAACCACATCTCGCGATGCGGAATCTGGGCGACCTGGGCCAGGAAGGCCGGGTCGACGTCATGATGCGCGAACAACGCCTCGTCGCGAGCCTGCTCGGCTGCCGGATCGATGAACACCCGCACCAGCGGCGAGTGCAGACCATATTGGTGAAAGCCGAGCCTGGCACCGGGCTCCAGATAGCGTGTCCGGCCACTGAGCAGCACCAGCGTGCAGGCCGAGCTGCACTCGACACTGGCCGAGGTGTCGAGTGCTTTGCGCCGCACCAGCTTGGCGAGGCCGCGTGCCTCGGCCACCCGGCCGCCGGCGCTCTCGAGCCGAATGACCCGCACCTGCGGGGCCGCCGTTAGCAGCGTCTCGAGGTCGCGCGTGACGCCGAAATCGATCAGCCCCCGCAACCGCACGAGGCCGCCCGCCGGGTCCAGCCGCAGCTCGTAGGCCGATTCCGCGCCGTTCAGCTTGTCGCCAGAGCGGGCTGCGTCCACATCCGCCTCGGCGACCAGCAGCGCCGCCGAGAGCGACACGATAAACAACAGGGCAGAGCCACCTGCGAGCCAGAGCGGCAGATCGCTCAACCATCGGTTTGCACGACGACCCATGCGCGCTCTCCAGCGCCGCAACGCCCTGTCAGGCCCTGCCGACAGCCATGCTTGATCAACGGCTTGGACAGAGCCATGATAGCGGTCTCGTCTGGTGGTGGATAGTCGAAGCCCGGTCGGCGACAGCCGGAAATTGCGGCGCGACCGTTTCCCGAGCACGACGAGCAGGGAGCGCCTCAGCGGCGGAACGGGTCGGCCCGTCGCACGCGGGCCGGAGCACATAATGGCGAGGCGATGACCCGCGACGACCCGATCAAGCATCTGTTCATCTGGCCGGCCTTCATGGTCGTGCTGGTGATCTCGATCTTCCCCCTGATCTACTCGCTCACCACCAGCTTCATGAGCTTCCGGCTGGTGCCGCCGACGCCCGTGCGCTTCGTTGGTCTCGAGAACTACGCGGACCTGCTCGCCAATCCGCGTTTCTGGCAGGTCTTCGGCACCACCTCGCTGATCGCGTTCACGGCCGTTGCGATCCAGTACGTCATCGGCTTCGGCCTGGCACTGGCGCTGCACGCCAAGGTGCCGGGCGAGCGCCTCTACCGCATCGGCTTTCTCCTACCGATGCTGATCGCACCGGTGGCCGTCGCACTGATCGCACGAATGATCTTCAACCCCACCATGGGGCCGATGAACCAGCTCATGACGTTCTTGGGCTTTCCCAACCTGCCGTTCCTGACCAACGCAGCCTGGGCGCTCGGCACCATCGTCGCGGTCGAGATCTGGCAGTGGACGCCCTTCGTCACGCTCTTGATGCTGGCCGGGCTGCAGACGCTGCCCGACGATGTCTACGAGGCGGCGTCGCTCGAGAATGCGTCCAACTGGCAGCAGTTCTGGTCGATCACCTTCCCGATGCTGCTGCCGATCTCGGCCGCCGTCGTCTTCATCCGGCTGATCGAGAGCTACAAGATCATGGACACGGTCTTCGTCATGACCGGCGGCGGGCCGGGGATCTCGACCGAGACCTTGACCCTCTTCGCCTACCAGGAAGGCTTCAAGAAGTTCAATCTCGGCTACACCTCGGCCTTGAGCTTCCTTTTCCTCATCGCCATCGTCGTCATCGGCCTCCTCTACATCGCCGTGCTCAGGCCGCATTTGGAGAAGCGGCAATGAGGCCGGCCATGTTCCTGCGCCGCTCGCCCACTGGCCTCGGTCCGCTGCCGCGGGCGCTGGTCGCCATTGGCTGCCTGTTCTGGGCGATCGTCACGCTCTTCCCGCTCTACTGGGTGATGATAACGGCCTTCAAGGCACCCACGGGCGTCGTCGCCGGCCCCACCTATTTGCCGTTCATCGACTTCCAGCCGACGCTGCAGGCCTGGCGGGACATCCTGGCCGGCATCCGGGGCGAATTCTACGTCACGACACTCAACTCGACGATCGTCAGCCTCTCGGCCGCGACCATCGCCACGGCCACGGGCGCCATGGCGGCCTACGCGCTGGTTCGCTTCACCTTCAAGGTCAAGCTGGCCTCCGGCCTCGCCTTCTTCATCATCGCCATGGGCGGCTACCTGATCGGCCACGAATATCTGGACTTCGGCCGCGCCCAGGCCTTGATGCTCTCGTTCGTGGTGGCGCTGACCACCGCCGTCCTGATCAACCGCCTGCCGATGCCGGGCCCTGTTTTGGGCAACACCGACATCGTCTTCTGGTTCGTCAGCCAGCGCATGTTCCCGCCGATCGTCACCGCCTTCGCGCTCTTCTTGATGTACACCGAGCTCGGCCGGCTCGGCTTTCGCCTGGTCGACACCTATGTTGGCCTGACGCTCTGCTACGTGGCCTTCTCGCTGCCGATCGTCGTCTGGCTGATGCGCGACTTCTTCCAGGCCCTGCCGATCGAGGTGGAGGAGGCGGCGATGGTCGACAACGTCCCGCATTGGCGGATCTTCGGCCAGATCGTCCTGCCGATGGCGGCACCCGGCCTTGCCGCCACCTTCATGATCACGCTGGCCTTCATCTGGAACGAGTTCCTTTTCGCCCTGTTCCTCACGACCTCCAGGTGGCAAACCCTGCCCATCCTGGTGGCGGGCCAGAACAGCCAACGCGGCGACGAATGGTGGGCGATCTCGGCAGCTGCCCTGATCGCCATCGTGCCGATGCTGGTCATGGCGGCGCTGCTCAGCCGACTGATGCGCTCAGGGCTCATGCTCGGCGCCATCAAGTAAGTTAAACATCAACGGTTTATCAGGGAGACTGAAACCAATGCGCAAAAATCTTCTCGCCTCGACCGCAGGCGCCGCTCTGGCGCTCTCCGCAGCCGGCGCGCTCGCCTGCGAGCCGGACTACTCCGATGTCACGCTCACCGCCGGCACGCAGACCGGCCCCTACATCGCCTCGGCGCTCACCATGGCGGCCGAGGTCTGGTCCGAGCAGACCTGCGGCACCGTCCAGGTGGTCGAGTTCCCCTGGTCCGAGCTCTACCCCAAGATCGTGACGACGCTGGTCGCCGGCGAGGACGATTTCGACCTGATCACCTTCGCGCCGGCCTGGTCGCCGGACTTCACGGCGTTCCTGACCGAGATGCCGGCCGCCATGCGCGAGGGTGCTGACTGGGAGGACATTGCACCTGTCTACCGCGAGAACTTGATGGTCTGGAACGGCCAGGTGCTGTCGCAGACCATGGACGGTGACGTCCACACCTACACCTACCGCATCGACCTCTTCGAGGATGCCGACGAGCAGGCCGCCTTCGAGGCCGAGTACGGCTACCCGCTCGCCATCCCGCAGACCTGGAAGCAGTATCTCGACATCGCCGAGTTCTTCCAGCGGCCGGATGACAGCCTGTGGGGCACCGCCGAGGCGTTCCGCCGGGGCGGCCAGCAGTTCTGGTTCTTCTTCAGCCACGCCGCTGCCTACACCAACCACCCGGACCATCCAGGCTCGATGTTCTTCGATCCCGAGACCATGGACGCGCAGATCAACAACCCGGGCTGGGTGCGTGGCCTCGAGGAGTATATCCGCGCTTCCGAGCTGGCCCCGCCGAATGCGCTGAACTTCTCCTTCGGCGAGGTGAATGCCGCTTTCGCCGGCGGTCAGGTGTCGCAATCGATCGGCTGGGGCGACACCGGCGTGATCGCCGCCGATCCGGAGCAGTCCGTGGTCGCCGGCAATGTCGGCTCGGGCATCCTGCCGGGCTCGACCGAGATCTGGAACTACACCACCGGCGAGTGGGACACCTTCGACGAGATCGTCTTCTCGCCGTTCATGGCGTTCGGCGGCTGGCAGGCGGCGGTGCCGCAGGCGTCCACCAACCAGGAGGCCGCCTGGCACTTCATCGGCGTGCTGACCAGCCCCGAGGTGTCGAGCCAGGCCGCGGTCACCGGCGGCACCGGCGTCAACCCGTACCGCGCCACCCACACCGAGAACCTCGAGATCTGGGCGCCGATCTTCAGCGAGCGCGAGGCGCAGGAGTATCTGGGCGGCCAGGCCGACTCGATCAACGCGCCCAACGTGGCACTCGACATGCGCCTGCCGGGCTACTTCTCCTACACCGAGATCCTCGAGATCGAGCTCTCCAAGGCATTGGCCGGTCAGGTCACGCCGCAGGAAGCGCTGGACACGGTGGCCGCCGGCTGGAACGAGCTGACCGACGAGTTCGGCCGCGACACCCAGCTCGCAGCCTATCGCGCGTCGATGGGTCTGCCGGCGATGTGATCTGAAGGATCGGCCGGGGCTTCCCAGCCGATCCGACTTTGACGGCGGCGGTCCGGGTCACCGGCCGCCGCCATCGCGTCTCATGAACGAAAGCCCACTCGATGGCCGGTGTCAGCCTGCAGCAAATCAAGAAGGCCTTCGGCGAGGTCGAGGTGATCCCCGGCCTCGACCTCGACATCGCCGACAAGGAGTTCGTGGTGCTGGTCGGGCCGTCCGGCTGCGGCAAGACGACGACGCTGCGGATGATCGCCGGGCTCGAGCTGCCGACCTCCGGCACTGTCAGGATCGGCGAGCGCGACGTGACCGGGCTCCGGCCGGGCCTGCGCAACTGCTCGATGGTCTTTCAGAACTACGCGCTCTACCCGCACATGACCGTCAAGGACAATATCGGCTACGGCATGAAGGTCCGGGGCACGCCCCCGGCCGAGATCGAGGCCGCCGTCGACAAGGCCGCCAAGATCCTCGAGATCGGCGACTATCTCGACCGCCGGCCCAAGCATCTCTCGGGCGGCCAGCGGCAGCGGGTCGCCATCGGCCGGGCCATCGTCCGCGAGCCCGACGTCTTCCTCTTCGACGAGCCGCTCTCCAACCTCGATGCCAAGCTCCGGGTCGAGATGCGCACCGAGATCAAGTCGCTGCACCGGCGCCTCGCCACCACCATCGTCTACGTCACCCACGACCAGGTGGAAGCCATGACCATGGCCGACCGGGTCGTGGTCATGCACCAGGGCCGGATCGAGCAGGCAGCCGACCCCATCACCCTCTACCAGCAGCCGGCCAACCGCTTCGTCGCCGCCTTCATCGGCGCGCCGGCGATGAACTTCCTCGACGGCCGACTGGCCCAGGACGACGGCCTCGTCTTCCAGGCCGACGAGGGTGCTCGCCTCACGATCCCGGCGGACCGCGCCGACCGCTATGCGCGCCACCTCGACCGGAAGCTGACGCTCGGCATCCGCCCGGAGCACTGCACCGGCGTCGGCGAGGACAAGCTGCCGCTGAGCATCGTCGCGGTCGAGCCCTTGGGCCCGCACACCCTCCTCGTCGGCCATGTCGGCCGCACAGCCTTCACCGCCCAGGTGCCGCCAAGCTTCGCCGCCGCCGCCGAGACCGTGGTCGAGGTCGGCGTCGACAGCGGCCAGATGCACCTCTTCGACCAGGAGACCGGCGCGGTTCTCTAGAGTATCCGTCTTGGTCAAGCAGGCTTTGGCGTCCAGAGCCGATCGTCGCGCAGGAGGGCGTTGGCGAGGATGATGAGCTTGCGCATGACGGCGGTGATGGCGGGCTTGCCGGCTTTTTGAAGGGCCTCGAGCTTGGCCTTCATGTCGGCGTTGAAGCGGGCCGCGACCATGGCCGGCATGAAGAGGGTCTGGCGGACATGAGCTCGCCCGCCTCGGATCCTGCTCTTGCCCTTCCACGTTCCGGATTGCCGGGTCATCGGGGCCAGGCCGGCGAGCGCTGCCGCCTGTTTTTCGTCGAGTGTGCCGAGTTCGGGCATCTCGGCGAGGAGCGCGATCGCCGTGGTTTCGCCGAAGCCACAAATGCTCTCCAGTATGGCGCGGCGGCGGTCGAGCCTGGGGTCGCCTTCGATCAGGGCTCGGGCGGCGGCGTCGATGGCCTTGATCTGGGCATCGATTTGAGTGAGTCGGCGGGCAGCTTGTCGCGTGAGCAGCGCCACCCGCAGCGTTTTTTGGCGGTTGAGAGTGGCTGTGCGGTCTTTCACCCCTGCCTGGGGCCTACCGGCCACGGGCCTGCCTGAGGCCGTGCTCGCCGGGCGGCGACCAGCTCGGCCAGCTGGTCGAGCGTTTCGCTGCGGAGCGGCCGACATTCGGGCTGCAAGGCGGCGCCGAATCGGGCGAGCATCAAGGCGTCGACCCGGTCGGTCTTGGCCAGCCGCCCGGTGGCCTCGGCAAACCGCCTGGCATGACGCGGATTCACCCTGGCGAACGGTAACGCCAATTTTTCCAGTCTTCGCTCCAGCTCACGGCCGTAGGAGCCGGTCGCCTCGAACACCACGCACGCCACCGCCCGCTTGCCCAACCAGCGGAGCAACTTGCCATGGCCACGCCGATTATTGGCGAACTGGCGCGCGTCACCCGCAGGATGGAGCGCCACATCGAGCTGATCTTCGGAGATGTCGATGCCAGCGGTCGGTGTTATGTTCGCGGTCATCTTTTCCGTGTCCTATGTTTGTCATTCGGAGCCGAACCCCGGGTATCCGTTCAGGGCACTTGGAAAAGAAAGGGGCGATCCATCTCTAGCTCGGCCCATGACGGCCAGCACTTTCCCGATCCGTCCCCTTCCACCGGTGGCAGGTGGCCACCCGCCACCGGTGCTTCCTTATCGCCCGAATGGGCACGGCATGCGTAAGACAAGCACTTTCAGGGTGACCGCATACGTCGTCAGGCTGCGGACGATCGGTGCTCACATAGGCTGGCTACGCTGCGCGCCGATCGCCTTGCCTTCCTCGTCTCCAGTCACCCTGAAAATGCTCTAGTCGCTTGCCGAGCCGCCCAAGGCCCGCGCCTCGGCGGCAGCGACCAGCCGGTCGAACGACTCGTCGAACACGGCATGCGCGACCATCGGCTCGCTGACCGTGCCGAGCCTGGATAGACGGCGTTGGCCGCCTCATTGCCCGGCTTTGCCGTCCACCAGACGAAGACGCCGCCCTCTTCCCTGGAGCGCCGCGCCACCTCGGCGATCAGCGCCCCACCGACACCGGCACGGCGCCAGCCATCGACGACGAAGAGATCGACGATGTAGAGCCCATTGGCAGCGTAGGTCGCCTCGTAGCCGACATGGTAGAGGCAATAGCCGATGACGGCACCCTCGGCCTCGGCGACGACCACGCTGATCCGCCCCGTGGCCAGATCCCGCGCTACGGTCTCGGCCGAGACGAAACCGGTCGGGTCGCCCTCGCTGCGATTGAGGTCCTCGATCAGCTCAGCCAGCACCGCCGCATCGGCCACGTTCGCCGAACGAAGCGCGAAGCCGCATCCGTCGCCGGCAATGCCGGGTGCTTCCTGCATCCCTCTCTCTCGCTCGCCGGCGCCGGAAATCGCTTGCGCTTCAAGGTGATCGGCAAGGCCGCTGTCATTCGACCCGAATGTCCGGCAATCGCCGCCGGCTCACTAGTCGATCAGCGAGCGCAAATAGGCACCGTACTCGTTCTTGCGCAAGGCTTCCGCGCGGGCGGCCAGCTCGTTGTCGTCGAGCCATCCCTTGCGCCAGGCGATCTCCTCGAGGCAGGCGATCTTGTAGCCCTGCCGGCGCTCGATGGTCTGCACGAACTGCGCCGCTTCCAGCAGGCTCTCGAAGGTGCCGGTATCGAGCCAGGCGAAGCCGCGGCGGAGCAGCTGGACGGAGAGTTGACCCTCGCGCAGATAGACCTCGTTGACGCTGGTGATCTCGAGCTCGCCCCGCGCCGAGGGCGCAATCGAGCGGGCGATGTCGATCACGTCGTTGTCGTAGAAATAGAGCCCGGTCACGGCATAGCTCGACTTGGGCTTGACCGGCTTCTCCTCGAGCGAGACCACCCGCTGATCCTCGTCGAACTCGACCACGCCGAAGCGTTCCGGGTCCTTCACCTGGTAGCCGAAGACCGTGGCACCCGACGGTTTCGCGGCGGCGTCCTGGAGAATCCCGGTGAAGCCCTGGCCGTAGAAGATGTTGTCGCCGAGCACGAGACAGACATGGTCGTCGCCGATGAACGGTGCGCCGATGGTGAAGGCCTGGGCCAGACCCTCCGGGCGCGGCTGCGTCGCATAAGCGAGGTTGATGCCGAACTGCTCGCCGGTGCCGAGCAGCCGCTGGAACGCCGGCTGGTCATCCGGGGTCGTGATGATCAAGATGTCCTTGATGTCGGCCAGCATCAGCACCGACAAGGGGTAGTAGATCAACGGCTTGTCGTAGACCGGCAGGAGCTGCTTCGACGCTCCCATGGTGATCGGATAGAGGCGGCTGCCATTGCCGCCGGCGAGGACGATGCCTTTGGTTACGGGTTTCATCACGCACCCCGCCGCTCGAGGCGATAGGACCGGCTGAGCACGGCCCGCCACCAGTCCTGGTTCTCGAGGTACCAGCCGACCGTCTGCCGGAGCCCACTCTCGAAGGTCTGCTCGGGCCGCCAGCCGAGCTGCCGCTCGATCTTGCCGGCGTCGATGGCATAGCGGGTGTCGTGGCCGGGCCGGTCGGTGACGAAGGTGATCAGCTCGCGATAACCGGCGATCCCAGCCGGTCGCTGGTCCGGGGCCAGCTCGTCGAGCAGCGCGCAGACCAGCTCGACCACATCGATGTTCCGCTTCTCGTTGTGGCCACCGATATTGTAGGTCTCGCCGACCGCACCCGTCTCCAGCACGCGCAGCAATGCCCTCGCATGGTCCTCGACATACAGCCAGTCGCGCACCTGCCGGCCGTCGCCATAGACCGGCAGAGGCTGGCCGGAGAGCGCGCTCAAGATCATGTGGGGGATGAGCTTCTCGGGGAACTGGTAGGGGCCGTAATTGTTCGAGCAGGAGGTCAGCACCACCGGCAGGCCATAAGTGCGGTGCCAGGCGCGGACCAGATGGTCTGACGCCGCCTTGCTCGCAGCGTAGGGCGAGCTCGGCGCGTAAGGCGTGTCCTCGACGAAGAAGCCGCCGCTGTCGGCGAGATCACCGTAGACCTCGTCGGTCGACACCTGATGGAAGCGAAAAACACTCCGCGCATCGGCGGCCAGCGCCTGCCAATAGCCGCGCACGACCTCCAGCAGCGTGCCGGTGCCCACGACATTGGTGTCGACGAAGGCCATGGGCCCGTCGATCGATCGGTCGACATGGCTCTCGGCAGCCAGATGCATGACGGCATCCGGGCGATGCTCGGCGAAGACCCGCTCGAGCGCCTGGCGATCGCGGATGTCGACCTTGGCGAAGGCGTAGCGCTCGCTCTTGCCGGCAGGATCGGGCACGACGGGCTCGAGCGAGTCGAGATTGCCGGCGTAGGTCAGGCAATCGACATTGACGATGCTGTGGGGCGTTTGGCGCAGTGCTTCGCGGATCACCGCCGAGCCGATGAAGCCGGCGCCGCCGGTCACAAGAAGTCTCATGGTCGTCGGTCCACCACAGGCTGTTTCCGATAGCATGGATACGACGGCACGACGTCGCCACCTGGATATGACGGATTGAGCTCGGCGGCGCACAGGCTTAGCGACGCCTATAGTATCACCTTATGGCAGAAGATTGCGCGCTGTTAATCATCGGCGTCCGCTGGCGCGATCGACAGCTCGTGCGGGTCTTCCAGAGAGGCCGTGCTTGCCGGACATCGGTCAGGCGGGCTCTCGCATGCCCATCAGCCGTGTCGGAACGGTCAATCGCGCCGGGCGATCCGCACCTCGCCACCGTCCAGCAGCGCCACCGGGTCGACCGCGCTCTTGCCGCGGCGGATCTCGAAATGCAGCTGCGGCTCGATGACGTCGCCCGTGCGCCCGACCTTGGCGATCGGCTGACCCCGGCTGACCACGTCGCCGCGGGCGACCAGCAAGGCATCATTGTGGGCATAGGCCGTCAGATAGCCATCGGCATGGCGCACGAGCAGCATCCGCCCGAAGGCGGCGAGATCCTCGTCGGCATAGACGACGAGGCCGTTCTCGGACGCCCGAACGACGCTGCCGGTCGGTGCGGCGATGTTGATCCCGTCATTCTGCCGGCCGTCGGGCTTGGCGCCGAAGCTGCTGATCACGTCGCCCGAGCTTACCGGCCAGAGGAAGCCCTCGCCGGACAAAGCCGGTGCGTCGACCGCCGCCAGATCGCGCTGCCGCTCGGCATCACGCGCCATCGCCGGCGGCGCTGGAGCCACGGCAACCGCCGTCGGTGGATCGAGCGGCCGCGACACGATGGTGGGCGCTGGCGTCGCTGCCAGAGCAGGTGCTGACGCGGTCGAGACCGCCGGCGCCGAACGGGGCGGTGCCGACACGGCTACACTGCGCGCCGGTGCGGCGCTCGCCAGCTGCGTCCTCGGTGCCGCCGTTGCCGCCGTCGCCGGCAGCCGCAGGCGCGTGCCGACATAGAGGCGATCGGGATCGACATTCTGGTTCAGCGCCAGCACGTCGCCCAGCTTGACGTCGTAGGCAGCGGCCACGCCAGACAGTGTCTCGCCGCTCGCCACCACGTGCGTGCTGCCATCGCCGGGTTGCGGCGCGCCCTGCTGCGGCAGGCGCAACACCTGGCCGACATAGATGCGATAGGGCTCCGACAGCCCGTTCAGGGCGACCAGATCACGCGACGGTACACGGTAGAGCTGGGCCAACCCGCTCACCGTATCGCCCGGCATCACCAGATGCTGCGCGCTCGCCGGCACCAGCCGCGAGGACTCGCCACTCGGGTTGTAGATCGCCTTGCGCGCCTCTGCCCACGGAACGTCGCCGCCCCAATGCACCTGCTGAAAGTTGGTGCAGCCCGCGAGCAGCACGCCCACCACACCGAGCCAAAGACCACGCTTCACCGAATTGTCCATGCCATCCCGCGCAAACCCCGCATCATCGCCGAGGGCCTAGCAAAGACCTGGCAACACGCGCAAGTCGGGGAAAAGACAAAACGGTCGATCAACCGGCTACCGTTGCGGAAAAGACCACAACACGATGCGCAAGCAGCCCGTGATCACTTGCGGCGGCGCGAAATCGCCGCGTTTCTTCAGCCTTGCGACAAGAGGCTCGTCAGCTTGGCGAAGCTCGGATGGTGGGTCATGTCGAGCTGGATCGGGGTGACGGAGACGTAGCCGTCATTGATCGCGGCCACGTCCGTGCCATCGATCCGATCATGCTCGCCGCGCGAAGGTCCAATCCAGACATAGGGTTCGCCGCGCGGGTCGATGCGCTCGATGAGCTTGTCGCCGACCTTCTGCTTGCCCTGCCGGGTCACCAGCACGCCCTTGACGCTGCCGGCGACAACATCGGGGAAATTGATGTTGATCAAGACGTCCTTCGGCCATTCCATTGACAAGAGTGGACGAACGATGCCGGGCGCCCAATGCTCGGCCGTCTTCCACTTGACCGGATGACGCTCGCGACACGCCTGCGAGAAGGCGATCGCCGGCACCTGCAGCAGGGTCGCCTCCATGGCAGCCGCGATGGTGCCAGAATAGGTCACGTCCTCGCCGAGATTGTGGCCGTGATTGACGCCCGAGAGGATCAGGTCGATCCCCTCGCCCTCGAGGACGTTCTGCAGCGCCATGAGCACGCAGTCGGTGGGCGTGCCGTCGATGGCGTAGTGCCGCTCGGACAGCCGCCGCGTGCGCAACGGCCGGCGCAGGGTCAAGGAGTGGCCAGCGCCGCTGTGATTGATCTCGGGTGCAACGACCCAGACCTCGTCGCTGAGCTCGCGCGCGATGGCCTCCATGACCTTGAGGCCTGGTGCGTTGATCCCGTCGTCGTTGGTGACGAGGATCCGCGGCTTGTCACCCGGTTGCTTGAGCATCTGCGCCAATCCGTTCCATGCCGCCCATATAGGGCCGAAGCGCCTCCGGCACCGTGATGCTGCCATCGGCTTCCTGATAGTTCTCGAGCACCGCGATCAACGTCCGGCCGACCGCGAGGCCAGAGCCGTTCAGCGTGTGCACGAAGCGGGTCTGCTTCTCGCCCTTCGGCCGGCAGCGGGTGTTCATCCGCCGCGCCTGGAAATCGCCGCAATTGGAGCAGGACGAGATCTCGCGATAGGCGTTCTGGCCCGGCAGCCAGACCTCGATGTCGTAGGTCTTCCGGGCACCAAAGCCGGTGTCGCCGCTGGCCAGCGTCATCACCCGGTAGGGCAGCACCAGCCGCTGCAGCACGGCCTCCGCGCACGCGGTCATGCGCTCGTGCTCGGCCGCCGATTCCTCCGGCGTGGTGATGCTCACCAGCTCCACCTTGGTGAACTGGTGCTGGCGGATCATGCCGCGCGTGTCCTTGCCGGCGGCCCCGGCCTCGGAGCGAAAGCAGGGCGTGAGCGCCGTGAAGCGATGGGGCAGCGCCTCCTCCGCCAGAATGTCGCCCGCCACCAGATTGGTGAGCGGCACCTCGGCGGTCGGGATCAGCCAGCGATCATCGGTGGTCCGAAACAGATCCTCGCCGAACTTGGGCAGCTGGCCGGTGCCGAAGAGCGCGGCGTCGCGGACCAGCAGCGGCACGGCCGTCTCGACATAGCCGTGCTCGGTCGTCTGCAGATCGAGCATGAACTGGCCGATCGCCCGCTCCAGCCGTGCCAGGCCGCCTTTGAGCACGACGAAGCGGGCACCGGCGAGCTTGGCCGCGGCGGCGAAATCCATGGCGTCGCCAATGCCGCCCAGCGCATCGTGCGGCTTGGGCTCGAAGCCGAAGGCGCGGGGCTCACCCCAGCGCCGCTCCTCGCGATTGGCGCTCTCGTCCGGCCCGTCCGGCACCTCGTCGGCGAGCACGTTGGGCAGCTCGGCGAGCCGGGTATCCAGCTTCTGGCGGACCTCGGCCAGCTTGGCCTCGCGAATCTTCAAGAGATCCTTGAGCTGGGCCACCTGGTCGAGCAATTCTGCCGGCGGCTTGCCGTCCGGACCGCGCCGCTGGCCGATCTCCTTCGACAGCCGATTGCGGAGTGCCTGGTCCTCCTGCACCCGCGTCTCGAGCGACCGCCACTCCTTGTCGAGCACGAGGAGCTCGGCGGCGGCGGGCGGCAGGCCGCGCCGCGCCAGGGCCGCATCGAAGGCGGCGCTGGAATCGCGCAACCACTTCACGTCATGCATGGGAAAACTGCTCTCGTCGGACTTTAGGCCGTTCTCTAGCTTACGTAAGCGACGGCGGCAACCGCACCGGGGGCGGCAGACCATTCACGGCCTCGCAGAGTGACCCTGGCGCTGCTATCTTCCCTTTCAGCAATGCCACTCCAGTAGCCCGCCGAGCCCCAAATGACCCCGAGGATGAAGATGCCGCGCCTTGCCGTCATGCTGCTCGCCGCTCTGCTTGCCGGTTGCGGCTACCTGCTGCCCTCGCAGCATCAGACCGTCGAGCCGACCGAGCTGCGCGCCGGCGCCTATCGCCTCGATCCGAACCACGCGATCTTGTTGTGGAAGGTCGACCATCTGGGCTTCTCGACCTTCGTCGGGCGCTTCGATCGGCTCGATGCGACCCTCGATTTCGATCCTGAGCAACCTGCCGCATCGGCACTCGAGGTCGTGGTCGAGACGGCGAGTGTCAGCACGCATGTGCCGGGCTTCGCCGACGATCTGCGCGGCAGCTCCTGGCTCGATGTCGAGCGCTACCCCGAGGCACGGTTCACCTCGACGGCGATCGCGCTGACGGGCCCGACGACCGGCACGGTCACCGGCGAGCTGACCCTGCTCGGCGTCACTCAGCCGGTCACCTTCGACGTCACCTTCAATGGCGGCGCCGACAGCCTGCTCACCGGCACCTACACGCTGGGCTTCGAGGCGACGACCGTGATCGACCGCACCGCCTTCGGGCTCTCGACCTTCGCGCCGGCGATCGGCAGCGAGGTGGTGCTCGAAATCCATGCCGAGTTCGGCGCGGTCGATGATTGATCGCGCACCACCCTCTTGCCTTGCGGCGACAATTCCCCACGTCACCCAAGATTTTGGTTGGAGCATGACCATGCGAAAGCGAACGAGCGGCGCCCTTCTGGCCGCCCTGACGGGCCTCGGCTGGCTGGGTGTCGCAGCGACGCCGGCAAGTGCGGCGGTGAACGATGTCTACGCGCTTCGAGGCCCAGGGCAGCTGTCGTGCGCCCAGTATCTCGAAGCCTATGAGGAGGAGGGCCGCGTCCTCTACATGACCGCCGGCTGGATCGACGGCTACGTCACCGCGATGAACCGCATCGAGGACGGCGTGTTCGAGCATCTTTCCTGGCAGGAGACGGGCCTCGTTCTCGACCTGTTGCGCAACCATTGCACCGCCAACCCGAACGACGTCCTGGCCAATGCGGTGCAGCTGTTCATGCGCGCCTCGTCGGGCACCCGGTTGACCGAGCAGAGCGAGCTCGTCGAGATCGCGGTGCCGGGCAGCGACAACGTCATCGACATCTATAAGGCGACGGTGGCACGGGTGCAGAGCCGCCTGGCCGAGCTCGGCCACTACACGTCGACCGTCGACGGCGCCTACGGGCCCGGAACAGCGGCCGCGATCAAGGCCTTCCAGGCAGCGAGCGAGCTGCCCGAGACCGGGCTTCCCGATCAACGCACGCTGCTCGTGCTCTTCGCCCCGACGCTGCAGGGCACCGAATGAGCCCAGAGACAACCGCACAAGACATGCGATTCGCGCGGGCTTAACCGCGCATTAACCATGGCTGTGCTCTTCTCGGCGGCATCGGCGCTCTCGGCCGACCGACCTCGAGGAGCCCTGTCATGCGAAGCTTCGCCCTTGTCGCTCTAGCTGTCACCACCGCCCTGGCCACGACGACGCCGACCGTGGCGCAGGAGGATGCCGCCGGCGAGCGGATGCCGTGCCACGACTACCAGACGATCGTCGAGACGCTGGACAAGCGCTACGGCGAGACACCGGCCTCGCTCGGCCTGCAGACCAACGGCAACATGCTCCAGGTCTTCGCCTCGAGCGAGAGCGGCAGCTGGACCATTCTCTCCGTGGCGCCGTCCGGCATCGGCTGCATCGTTGCCGCCGGGCGGCATTGGCAGAGCGGCCCCACCAAGGCCGCCGAGCCTCGCGCCTGACCACAGTACGTCGGAGCGCTGAGGGCTTGCCGGGCGGTCCGCGCAAGCCCATCCTCCCGATTTAGCAGCCGTGTCGACGCGGCGGGCACGAGCGGAGGGCATGCCATGGCATCGATCCTGATCACCGGCGCCGGCCGCGGCATTGGTGCTGCGCTCGCGGCCGTGCTCGAAGAGCGTGGCCATGACGTCATCCGTGGGGTGCGCCAGCCGGGCTCGACCGGCAGCGGCAAGCAGATCGCGCTCGATGTCAGCGAGCGCGCCTCGATCGAGCGTGCGGCAGCAGCGCTCGAAGGCCAGAAGCTCGACATCGTCATCAACAATGCCGGCATCTTCGGCTATCGCGGCGCCGGCCTCGGCACTATCGACGACGCGGTCTGGCACGAGGTGATGACCACCAACGTCATGGGCGCTTATCGGGTCGCCGAGGCCTTCCTGCCGCATCTTCGCGCCGGCAGCGAGCGCAAGCTGGTGACCATCACCAGCCGGATGGGCAGCATGGGCGCCAACACCACCGGCGGCGAATACATCTACCGCTCGTCCAAGGCCGCCGTGAACGCGGTGATGCGCAGCCTGGCTGTGGATCTGGCACCAGAGGGCTTCATCGTGACGCTCTTGCATCCGGGCTGGGTGCGGACCGAGATGGGCGGTCCGGGTGCCGCCATCGACACGGGCACCAGTGCGGCCGGGCTCGCCGACGTGATCACGGGCTTGGCCCCAGAGCAATCCGGCGGCTTCTTCAATTATGACGGCACGCCATTGGTTTGGTAGACTGCGTTAACTGGGCGTCGCACGGGCGCAAGCATCGAAGCCTGGAGCGCGCGTAGCACACATCCCAATGGTTTTGTGCAGGAGGGAGGCGGATGGCGGTCGACGCAGCTTTGACGCTCGGCGCCTCGAGCGTGCGCCATCCCGGGCGCGGCACGGGACGCGGTCGGCGGACGCCCAAGGGCCGCCAGCTCGATCCGACGGCTCTTGCCCAGGTCACGACGCTGCTCGGCGACCGGCCGCTGCGGCGCGACCTGCTGATCGAGCATCTGCATCTGCTCCAGGACCATTTCGGCCACCTCGGTGCGGCACACCTGAAAGCGCTGGCCGAGGTGATGCGGCTGCCCGAGGCGGAAATCTACGAGACCGCCACCTTCTATGCCCATTTCGACGTCATCGCCGAGGACGAGACGCCACCGCCGCCTTTGACCATCCGGGTCTGCGACAGCCTGACCTGCAGCCTCATGGGCGCCGAGCGATTGATCGCCGAGCTCGAGGCTGGCGCCGATCCCCAGGCGATCCGCATCAAGCGCGCACCCTGCATGGGTGCCTGCGACACCGCCCCGGCACTCGAGATCGGCCACCGCCAGCTACGACCGGCAACGGCCAACGAGGCATTGGCCGCAGCCGACGCCGGCCGCACGACGCCGCTCATCCCAGATTACATCGACCTACAGCGCTACCGGGCATCCGGCGGCTACGCGCTGCTCACGCGACTCCGACAAACCGATCCAGGCAGCGCCGATGAAGGCCGCGTGCATGACTTCCTGCATCGGCTCGAAGCCTCGGGCCTGCGCGGCCTCGGCGGCGCCGGGTTCCCCACGGCGCGCAAATGGCAAATCGTCATGGGCCAACCCGGCCCGCGTGAGCTCTGCGTCAACGCCGACGAGGGCGAGCCCGGCACCTTCAAGGACCGCCACTACCTCGAGACCGACCCGCACCGCTTCCTCGAGGGCATGGCGATCGCCGCCTGGTCGATCAGCGCCGCCAATGCCTGGATCTACCTGCGCGACGAGTACCCGGCCGTGCGCGAGATCCTGCGCCGCGAGATCGACGCCCTGGAACAGGCCGGCCTTGTCGAGCCGGGCTACATCCAGCTTCGCCGTGGTGCTGGCGCCTATATCTGCGGCGAAGAATCGGCGATGATCGAGAGCCTCGAGGGCAAGCGCGGCCTGCCCCGGCATCGCCCACCTTATGTGGCCCAAGTGGGCCTCTTCGGCCGGCCGACGCTGGTCAACAATGTCGAGACCCTCTTTTGGGTCCGCGACATCGTCGAGCGTGGCCCGGAATGGTTCGCCGATCATGGCCGCAACGGCTCCAAGGGCCTGCGCTCCTACTCGGTCTCGGGCCGGGTCAAGGAGCCCGGCGTCAAGCTGGCCCCGGCCGGCATCACCGCGGCCGAGCTGATCGACGAGCACTGCGGCGGCATGGCCCCTGGCCACCAGTTCCGCGCCTACCTCCCGGGCGGCGCCTCGGGCGGCATCCTGCCCGCGACCATGGCCGACCTGCCGCTCGATTTCGGCAAGCTCGAGCATCTGGGCTGCTTCGTCGGCAGCCACGCCGTCGTGATCCTCTCCGACCAGGACGACCTCAAGGCAGCGGCCACGAACCTGCTGCGCTTCTTCAAGAACGAGAGCTGCGGCCAGTGCACGCCCTGCCGCTCCGGCACCGAGAAGGCAGTGGCGCTGATGCAGCGCCAGAGCTGGGACCAGCCGCTGCTCATGGAGCTGGCCCAGGCCATGGCCGACGCCTCGATCTGCGGCCTCGGCCAAGCGGCAGGCAACCCGATCAAATGCCTGATCCGCTACTTCCCGGAGCTGTTCGATGGCTGACCGATCGATTGCTCACCAGCAGGCAAAACGCTACAATGTAGTGACATCACTACATGAGGTGACCGAATGACGACGGTGAGCGCACGAGAGGCCAACCAGCATTTCTCGAAGTTCCTCGACGCCGCGTCGCGCGGCGAAGAGGTGACCATCACCAGGCGCGGCAAGGCCGTAGCCAGGCTGGTGCCTGTCGTCGCGGCAGACGAGATGACGGCCGCGGCCGAGCGTGCGAGTGCACGCCGGGCCGCCCTCGAGCGGCTGCAGCGGGGTTATCCTGGCAAGACCATCGAGCCCTGGACGCGCGACGAGCTCTACGAGGAACGACTCCAGCATCTCTTGAAGGACGACCGGTGAGGGTGACCCTCGACACCAATCTCCTCGTCTATGCGGCCCAGCGGGAAGAGCAGCGCCACCTTGCGGCCATCGACATCGTGCGCCGGGCAGCGAGCGCTGATTGCGTGCAAACGCTGCAGAGCCTGGGCGAGTGCTTCAACGTGCTGCGACGCAAGACGACTCTCGGCGTGGCCGACGCTCGGGCTGCCATCCGTGACTATCGCCAGCTGTTCGACGCCATCGTCCCGGCAGCACCCGACGATCTCGACGATGCGCTGACCGCGAACGAGCGGCACGGCCTCCAGTTCTGGGACGCGATGCTCTGGGCCACAGCCAAACGCGCCGGCTGCAGGCTCATTCTGTCCGAGGACTTCCAGGACGGCCGCACCCTCGAAGGCGTGCGCTTTCTCGACCCCTTCAAGCCTGAAAATGCCAGGCTCATCGATCTGGCCCTGCCCGAGGCAGGAGGAGCCATGCCATGACCGAGACCATCCGCTTCACCCTCGACGGCAGCGAGGTCGAGGCCAGGCCCGGCGAAACCATCTGGCAGGTGGCCAAGCGCCTCGGCGTCGAGATCCCGCATCTCTGCCATCTGCCCGAGCCCGGCTACCGGCCGGACGGCAATTGCCGGGCGTGCGTGGTCGAGATCGAGGGCGAGCGCGCGCTTGCCGCCTCCTGCCACCGTCAGCCCACGGCGGGCATGAAGGTGAACGCCGCAGGCGACCGGGCCGCCAAGGCCCAGCGGATGGTGATGGAGCTGCTGCTCGCCGACCAGCCGCCGCGCGCCACCGCCCACGACAAGGACAGCCGGCTCTGGCAATGGGCGGACAAGATCGGCGTCACCGATAGCCGATTTCCCAAGACCGAGCGCCCAGCGCCCGACGCCAGCCACCCGGCAATGCGCGTCAATCTCGATGCCTGCATCCACTGCACGCTCTGCGTCCGCGCCTGCCGCGAGGTCCAGGTCAACGACGTGATCGGCATGGCCTGGCGCGGCCACGACGCCAAGATCGTCTTCGACCAGGACGACCCGATGGGCAACTCGACCTGCGTCGCCTGCGGCGAGTGCGTCCAGGCCTGCCCGACCGGTGCCTTGATGCCGGCCTCGATCATGGACGCAGCCGGCATCGGCGACCGCAGCGCCGACCAGTCGGTCAAGAGCGTCTGCCCGTTCTGCGGCGTCGGCTGCCAGCTCACCTTCCACGTCAAGGACGAGAAGATCGCCTATGTGACCGGTGCCGAGGGCCCGGCCAACGAGAACCGCCTCTGCGTCAAGGGCCGCTTCGGCTTCGACTATGTCCACCACCCCGAACGCCTGACCGTGCCGCTGATCCGCAAGGACGGCGTCGCCAAGACGGTCGACGACAGGCTCGATCCGGCCAACCCTTGGACCCATTTCCGCGAAGCCAGCTGGGAAGAGGCACTTGCGCGCGCCACCGCCGGCCTGCGAACGATCCGCGACAGCCATGGCGGCAACGCGCTTGCTGGCTTCGGCTCGGCCAAATGCTCGAACGAGGAAGCCTACCTCTTCCAAAAGCTGATCCGCACCGGCCTGCACACCAACAATGTCGACCACTGCACGCGGCTCTGCCACGCCTCGTCGGTAGCAGCGCTGATGGAGGGCATCGGCTCGGGTGCCGTCACCGCCCCCTTCAGCGAGGTCAAGAACAGCGACGTGATCGTCGTCATCGGCGCCAACCCGACCGAGAACCACCCGGTCGCCGCCACCTATTTCAAGCAGGCGGTCAAGCGGGGTGCCAAGCTCATCGTCATGGACCCGCGCGGCCAGGCCCTGAAGCGCCACGCCACCCACATGCTGCAGTTCTCCCCCGGCCGCGACGTGGCGCTCTTGAACGCCATGCTCAACGTGATCGTCACCGAGGAGCTGTTCGACCGCCAGTTCATCCAGGGCCACACCACCGGCTTCGAGCAGCTCAGGGCGCACCTCGCCGACTACCCGCCCGAGGCCATGGCGCCGATCTGCGGCGTGGCGCCCGAGACCATCCGCGAGGTCGCCCGCGTCTATGCCCGGGCCGAGGCGGCGATCGTCTTCTGGGGCATGGGCGTCTCGCAGCACACCCACGGCACCGACAATTGCCGCGCCCTGATCAGCCTCGCCATGCTTTGCGGCCAGACCGGACGGCCCGGCACGGGCCTGCACCCGCTGCGCGGCCAGAACAACGTCCAGGGTGCCTCGGATGCCGGGCTGATCCCCATGGTCTTCCCCGACTACCACCTGGTCGACGATCCGGTGCACCGCCACTGGCTCGAGACCGTCTGGGGCGTCGAGAGCCTCGACCCCGTGCCCGGCCTCACCGTGGTCGAGATCATGCACGCCATGAACGCCGGCACGGTCCGCGGCATGTACATCATGGGCGAGAACCCGGCGATGTCGGACCCCGACACGGCGCATGCCCGAACCGCGCTCGCCAAGCTCGACCATCTGGTCGTCCAGGACATCTTCCTCACCGAGACCGCCAAGTTCGCCGATGTCGTGCTGCCGGCCTCCGCCTGGCCCGAGAAGGCCGGCACGGTCACCAACACCAACCGCCAGGTGCAGATGGGCCGCCCGGCGCTGCCCTTGCCGGGCGAGGCGCGGGCCGATTGGTGGATCATCCAGGAGATGGCCAAGGGCCTCGGCCTCGATTGGCGCTACAGCGGGCCTGAGGCCGTGTTCACCGAGATGAAGCAGGCGATGCCGTCCCTCGACCACATCACCTGGGACCGGCTCGCGCACGAGGGTGCCGTTGCGTATCCCTGCCCGGACGACCACCACCCGGGCATGGGCGTCGTCTTCGGCGAGCATTTCCCGACCGAAACGGGCCTCGCCAGGCTGGTGCCGGCCAAGGGCATCGATCCGGCCGAAAAGCCCGACGCCGCCTATCCCATGGTGCTGACCACGGGCCGGGCGCTCGAGCATTGGCATACCGGGGCCATGACCCGTCGTGCCACCACGCTCGACGCGCTCGAGCCCGAGGCCTTCGTGGCGCTCAGCGGTCGCGACATGGCAGCCCTCGACATAGCACCCGGCGACCGCGTGCGGATCACCACGCGCCGGGGCGAGATCGAGATGATGGCGCGCCGCGATCCGGCTGTGTCCGAGGGCATGCTGTTCATCCCCTTCTGCTTCGCCGAAGCGCCGGCCAACACGCTGACCAACCCGGCGCTCGACCCCCACGGCAAGATCCCCGAGTTCAAGTATGCGGCCGCCAGGGTGGAGAAGGTCACAGCTGCCGAAGCGGCCGAGTAGGGTCACTTCAGCGGGACATGGGCGATCGGGGCATGGGCGGCCAACACCAGCGTTAAGCGATCGGTAACCTATCGGTTGTAGTCTCCAGCGATGACCGCTGGCAGCGGGTCGTCGCCGGGTTGCTCCGCCCAGGCACCGGCCGGCTCCGGCCTCGTGCGGCGCCCGGAGAGACGACCGAATGACGATCGACACCAACCTGCAGATCTTGATCGTCGACGACTACAAGATGATGCTGCGGATCATTCGGCACCAGTTGAAGCAGGTCGGCCTCACCTGTGTCGAGGTGGCATCGGACGGTGCGGGCGCGCTCGAGAAGCTGCGCGAGAAGGCTTTTGGCCTGGTCATCTCGGACTGGAACATGCAGCCGATGACGGGCCTCGATCTGCTGCACGAGGTGCGGGCCGACCCTGAGCTCGCGCATCTCCCCTTCATCATGATCACCGCAGAAAGCAAGGCCGAGAAGGTGGTCACGGCGAAGGAAGCCGGCGTCGACAACTATATCGTCAAGCCTTTCAATGCCGAGACCTTGAAGGCCAAGATCATGGGCGTGGTCGGCAAGGCCTGAGAGCCTGCCCGAAAAGTCCGAGGCATTTCAGAGCTGGCAGTGGAGAGTTGGTCGGTCGTCGAGTGGCGCATCGTCGGCCGCCCGACGACGAAGCTCGAGGTCCTCTGGCCTGGCGGAACTTTGTCGCCGAGCTTGCCCGATGCTTCGGCATCGAGCCGCGCTCGGCATCGCGCCGGCGGTCGATCGCGTCGATGACCCCGCCGATCGCGACCGAGATAGACCGCGCCTCGGCAGCATCTCCCGCGAACGCCGATCAGCCGGACGCTCGCGACGACGTCACGGCCTCGCCGAGCCGACACCGCGCCCGCCGACGAACCGCCCGGGTCCGGCGTGCCGCCGCCGTGCCGGTGCTCGCCGACGGCACGCTCAAGCTGATGCTGATCCTCCTCGCCTTCTTCGTCTATCTGCACAGCCGCTCGTCCTTCACCGAGGAGCGCGTCTCGCCGATCCTCGAATCCCTGGCGATCCGCTTCGCCGGCACCGGCGCCGAGGGCACAGCGTTCGCCACCGCGGCCAGCCACCTCGATCCGGCCGAGCGGCTGCGCCGTCGTCTGGTGGGGCATCTGCCGATCAGTGCTGCTGCGATCGAGGTGACCGGTGCGCTCATGGCCTTCGACCTCGACGGCGCCGCGCTGTTCGACACCGATCCTATCGCTGTGCGGCGCGAGCAGCTGGTGCTGCTGCACCGCCTGGCCAGCGCCCTCGGCCGCAGCGACGCCGGCCAGGCGGCCGTGCTGACCGTCACCACGGCCCCGTTCCTCGACTCCGTGCAGCGGTCCACGACGCGCTTCGCAACACTGCAGCGCGTCCTCGCCGCGGCCGGCATCGACATCGAACGCCTGCGCTTCGGCTTCGCCGACCTGCCTCCCGGCCTCTGGCGCTTCACCATCCGGCTGGGTGATCACCATGGCGGCTAGCACCGCTCGGCCTTCGTCCAGCTCCTGGACCTTGATGCTCGCCGACGTCGTGGCGCTGCTGCTCGCCTTCTTCGTCCTCAGCTTCTCGATGCGCGAGCTGGACTCGGTCGACCGCCACGCACCGCTCGAGCGCGACAGCGTGGTGGCGCCGGCGAGCCTCGGTGCCGTCGACACAGCCCCCAGCGACCAGCTTCGGGCGATCGAACGGCCGGCTGCGAGCCTGCCCTCCTTCACCTATCTGACCGCGCTCATCCTGGATGCCCACGACACATTGAGCGACGACGCGCTCGGTCACGACGACACGATGCTGACCGTCGACCTACCGACCGAGCTGTCGCCCGAGACCGATTCCGAGCTGGCGCGGCTCCTGTTGACCCTGGCCTTCCTGGCGCGCCGCTTCGACCTCGAGCTGGCCATCGATCTGCCGGCCCAGAGCGAGCCGGACCTCGAGGCGCGAGCCGACCGTGCCCTGGAGCTCCGGGCCTGGCTCGCCGAGGCGACCGGTGCTGCAACCACCGAGGTGACCTTCATTGCCACCGGCGCGCCGCCGGCCGCGAGCGCGATGCGCCAAGGCCGCGCGCGCCTCGCCGTCAAGGCAGCCACCGGCGAGCAACAACGATGAGGCGATTGATCCTCCTGGTTATCGGCCTGCTCTCGGTCATCGGCGCACCAGCTGCGGCGGCCGACGCGACGACGGAGAGCCTGGTCGCACGCCAACCGAGCACCCTGCCGACGCTCGGCCTCAGGACCGGCCAGCATGAGGCGTTCCGGCGCGCGGTCATCGAGCCCATCGATCCGACTTTGACCAGCGTGGCCCGCGAGCCTGGCCGCGTCATCGTCAGCCTGCCCGGCAGCCTGTCCGCCACCGACCTGGAGCGACTATCGGCACTGCCCGGGGTAGAAGCGGCAAAGATGGTCGGCGCACAATTGGTGGTCGACCTCGCCGAGGGCGCCGGCACCCGCGATCTCATCGTCGAGCCGGACAAGCAGGTTCTCGATATCTATCCGGCTGGTCTCCCTGGCTCTGATCCCTTGGCGGATACTGATCCCCTGCCCGGCACTGATCCGGCGACGGCTCCAGCAGCCCCGCCGACCACTGAGGCAAGCCGCGAAACCGCTCCCGGCCCGACCGAGGCAGAGAGCGCAGCTACCGAGACCGCGCCGGCATCACTGACGCCCACGAGCACCGGCGAGCAGCCCGACACCACGGTCGATCAGCCCGACGAGCCCATGGCCACACATTCTGCACCAGCCACCGCATGGCCACATTTCAGCGAGCTGGCGATCGACAGTGTCGCGAGTGCCGACGGCGCTGTGGAGCTGCGCTTCGGCTGGCCGGATGCAATTCCAGCTGCGGTCTTCATCCGCGGCGCACAGCTCTGGATCGCCTTCGCAGCGACGAGCGACAAGATCGCCGTCGACACCGCGGCCTTCAGCCGGAGCGCGGGTCGCTTCGCCGGCGCGATCCGCCAGGAGCCCCACCCCGAGGCGACGATCCTCAGGCTCAGCTTGAGCAGGCAACCGGCCATCGAGGTCGGCCGCGACGGCAATGACTGGCGCGTGATCCTCACACCCGGTGCAGCCCCGCCGAGCAAGAGCGGGCCCGAGACGACGATCGAGCCGAGCGACGGCGGCATCCTCCTGCCGCATGTCGGCCAGGCGGTGTCCATCACCGACCCGGTCGTCGGCGATCGTCTCGGCATCGGCTTCGCGACGCGTGTAGGTGCCGTGACGCAGGTGCCCGCACGCTATGTCGGTGCGCGCTTTCTGGCGGCCGATCAGGGCGCCGCCTGGGAGCAGCTGATGGACACCGGTACGACCGGCAAGCCGGCCGCGCGCGGTCTCTGGCTCGGCCCGGCCGACGGCGTCGTCACTGGACCCTACGACCACACGACGTCCCATCCCGCTGCGATGGATGCCGAGGGCGAGGGCGAGGGCGAGGGCGAGACCGAAACCGCCAGCGAGGCCGACGAACCGAGCCCAGAGCCGCACGCAGTCGACGAGCGGCTCGACGACGCCGCGGCCGAGTCAGCGACGAGCGAGCCCGATGAATCCCATCAGATCGAAGCTGACGGGATGGAGCCGGAGCCCCACCTTGCCGTAACGGCGCCGCAAGCACCGTCTCATGACAGCACGCCCAGCGATGATCATACTGACGCGCCGGTGATCCATGCCGATCTCACGACCGGTGCCGTGACTCCGTCACCGCTCGGCCTGGCACGGTTTCGCTCGCTGCCGCAGTCGGGCTTCTGGGAGCAGAAGGGAGCGCTCGAGACGGCGATCAATCGAGCGGACGCTGGCGGTCGCCTGCCGCTCCGCCAGGATCTCGTTCGCCTGCATCTGGCGCATGGTCTCGGCAGGGAAGCCAAAGCCCAGCTCGATGCCATGCAGCCACTCAGGCAACGATCGGGGCTGCCCAGCGCGGCCGTCACGGCCGACCTGGCGTTGCAGGGTGTGGCCGGCTTTCTCACCGGCCACCTCCACGAGGCGTTGGCACAGCTCGCCGATGCGCGCCTGGCTGCCGACGACGAGACGGCCCTATGGCATGCAGCGACACTGGCGGAGCTCGAGCGCTGGGACAACGCCTTGGATCCATGGCAGCGCGGGCAGAGCCTGCTCGACGCCTACCCGCCAGAGACACGAGCGGTGCTGGCCGAGCGCGGCATCATGCTGCTCTTGCAGACCGGCCGTATCGATGACGCGTTTGCCCTGATCGACGGATTGCGGTCGCAGCACCTGTCGACCGCCGCAGGCGAGCGCATCGATCACCTCGAAGCGATGGCGCTGGCACGCGACGGTGCGACCGAGGAGGCCCAGGCGATCTGGTCGCGACTGGTGCAACAAGGCGCGCCGGAAATCCGCACGACAGCCCTTCAATCGCTCATCGAGCAAGATCTGGCCGCTGGGCGGATCACCCCGGCTGAGGCGCTGGATCGCCTCGATGCCGACAGCGTGCATTGGCGCGGCCAGCGCGACGAGTTCCGGCTCTGGCAGTCTCTGGCCAGATTGCAGCAGGAGACCGGCCAACGAGAAGCCGCGATACGCACATTGCAAGCCGCGCTGGTTCGCGAGCCGCCTGTTACGGCCGCCAAGGCCATCACGACGGACATGGCCCAACTGCTCGATCTGCTCTTCGCCGAGTTCGCAACAGGCGAACGGGATGCCACCTCGATGCTGCAGCTCTTTCGTCAATTCAGCGAGCTGGTCGAAGCGGGTACCGACGGCGATCGGCAGGTCTTGTCGCTGAGCGAAGCGCTGATCGAGCTCGACCTGCCGGACCCGGCGATCGAGCTGCTGCGAACCCGGCTGCAGCTGAGCACCGTCCGCGATGCCAGCCGTGCCCGGCTCGGCCTTGCCTTGGCCCACGCGCTCGCCAGCGCCGCAGACCGGCAAGGCGCCATCGCGGCCCTGCTCGACACCACTCCGGTCGAGCAGATCGAGACAGACTTGAGCGATGCCAGGCGCCAGCTGCTGAGCGACCTCGGCAGCCCCAACACCGGAGCGGGCAATGCCGAGGCTCTCACCCCGCTCGCGGCAGTGCTGGCCAGCGCTCGCGCCGCTCTGGATCGGGCAGCCGCCGATCCGGCCGCCTGGCGCGAGGTGGTCGAGGCAACGCTTGGACTTGAGGTGCTGCTGCCGGCCAGCGGCACGCTCGATCGACAAGCAAGCGAGACTGTCCTGATTGCGGCGACCGCGGCCCGGCAACTGGGTGAGGTGGCCATGGTCGAGCAGCTTGCCCGACGCTATGCGGGGCGGCTACCGGCCGACGGTGATACCGCCATGCTGCAGATGCTGGCGACCACGGGCGACCTCAGTGGTGCTGCAGCCGCCGTCCCGGCGGACGCGGCGATCTACATCCAGCGCCTGCGCCAAGCCTTGGCCGCGATGCCAGCGCTCTGATCGAGCGCAACAAGCCGGCCGAAACTAGCCTGAGCCAGCCCGGCGGCCACCGTCAACGACCCAGCATCGCCTGGCTCAGCCAAAGACGCCCACCCGCCGTCTTGTTGCCTGAAGCAGAACGATCCGTGGCCGCACCGCCCGAACCGGCGCAATGTTGCGCTGACCCGATGCTGTTGTCAGTCCAATTGGCTCGGCATCGCTGAGAAGACAGCGGCGCGACGGGACGTGCCAACGCCGCAAGCCGGCCATGAGTCCACGCGATTTCTGACCCGGGTCGACTAAACGGCCTCGCGATGCGTCTCGTGCAGGATGGCTTGGATGTCGTCGGCCGCCCGCTCGAGGAAGCGCAGGATCCGGGCATCGCCGTAATCGTAGAACAGGTCCTCGGGATCACTCGAGGTGTGGCTGCGAAACCGGCCGACCGCGAGGTCGAGAACGGCGTGGATCGATTGCAGGGATCGTGCCGGTGTCGTCAGGAGATCGTTCTCCAGCTCCTCGATGCGCTGGTCGAGCTGCTCGATCTCCCGATCGACCTCGTCCAGCCCGGCGTCGCTCTCGGCCCGGCTCATCTCCTGCATCATGCCACGGATCTCGCCCGCCGACATGCCGGCGAGCTGCAGGGGCGCGAAGGCCCACTCGGGCAGGCTGCGGCGCAGCCGATCCTGTCGCTCGAGAAGAATGTCCCGGCGACGCTGCAGATCGGTGATCCGGCGGACCAGCAGTGTCGAGCTGTTGATGACGGTCATGCTGATGCTCCTCATCGCGTCATTCGATCGACCGCCAGACCCATTGTTGAAGTCGATTAGGCGATCCGTTGTCATTTTCAATAGTCGTACCACACTATGACTGTCAATGACGCGTAAGTAAAAATCGTAGAAGCATTTAAATAAAAGGAAGATAAAATTTTAGTGAAGTTTGATTACTTTTTTCCGCTTATCGAGTCGACGAGGTCGAAAGCCGAGCGCCGTGGGGTCGAGCAAGCTGCGAAAAAGCGGTCACCGACGCGTCTCGGAGTGATCGCAGCCCGCGTGCGAGCCTGCTACGGTCGCCTGGGCAGCGCGCGAGAAACGACGCATTGCGGCTTGAGAGCCTGCCCGAGACGTTTATGAGGCACGTCATGAGCATGGCAGACAGCAGCTACGGAGAGTCGATCGGCTTTGGCGCATGGCCTGGCCGATGCCCAGGCATCGGCCAGCGCTCGGCCGGGCAAGAGCAGTCGATCGCACGCCGATGAAGAGCCTCGTCAACGTCGAGAACGGGCGCAATGAGATGCAACGGCGGCTGGGGCCATGCGGAAAGGTGCCACGGTGAGCGATAAACGCGGGCGACGAAACCTGGCGAGTGGCGAGGCCGGCGACGGCGGACCGGCGCGGCCGGCGTCGCTGCTGGCCCGGCTGCGCACCTATCTCTTTGCCGGCATCGTGGTGACCGCCCCGGTCAGCATCACCTTCCTGATCGTCTGGCAGATCCTCGGCTTTCTCGACAACACCGCGAGCCGGCTGATCCCGGCCCGTTACGATCCCGCCAACTACCTCCCCTTCGGCGTGCCGGGCATCGGCATCCTGGTGATGCTGGTGCTCCTCATCCTGATCGGCTGGTTCGCCGCCGGCTTCGCCGGAAGGTGGCTGATGCGCATGGGCGAGCGGGTGCTCGACGCCATGCCCGTGGTTCGCACCATCTACGGCGGCTTGAAGCAGATCTTCGAGACCGTCCTGGCCGAGAGCTCCACCTCGTTCCGCGAGGTCGTCCTGGTCGAATGGCCGCGACGTGGGCTTTGGGTCATCGGCTTCGTCACCGGCCCGACCATCGGCGAGATCGGCGACCGCTTCGACGGCGACTTCATCAACGTCTTCGTGCCGACCACGCCCAACCCGACCTCCGGCTTTCTCGCTTTCGTGCCGAGCCGCGACGTCATCCGCCTCGACATGCCGGTCGAGGCCGGCATCAAGCTGGTGATCTCCGGCGGCATCATCTCGCCGGCATCGGTCTCCGACCAGCGTCGCGGCGGCGGCCCGCTCGCGGGTCAACCGGCGCCCAGAGAGCCCACCGCCTCGTAACGCTCGAAGAGGTGCAAGAGGACACGCCATGATCGGCCACGTGCACCATCCAGCGCCGCATTATCGGCGTCCAACCCGGCTACGACCTGCTGTGCCAGCGCTACGAGATCGCCATCGGTCGTAAGGTCGGCAAAGCGCAGCTCCGGCAGCCCGCTCTGCCTGGCGCCCAGCACCTCGCCGGGGCCACGCAACCGAAGATCCTCCTCGGCAAGCCGGAAACCGTCATTGGAGTCGCGCAAGATCTCGAGCCGGGCGCGGGCCATGGCGCCGAGCGGCGGATCATGGACGAGCAGACAGAATGATGGCCGGCTGCCGCGCCCGACCCGGCCGCGCAGCTGATGCAGCTGCGCCAGCCCGAAGCGCTCCGCCCCGTCGATGACGATGATCGTGGCCTCGGGCACGTCCACCCCCACCTCGATGACGGTGGTGGCCACGAGCAACCGTGTCTCGCCCGCAGCGAAAGCCTGCATTGCGGCGGACTTGGCCGCCGTCTTGAGCCGCCCATGGACCAGCCCGACAACACCCCCGAAACGGTCCTGTAGCTCTGCGAACCGCGCTTCGGCAGCGTTCTCACCCTGATCACCATTGGCTGATGCGCCATCCGCCGGCTCAGTCTCGCCCGCCTCGATGCTCGGGCAGATCCAATAGACCTGCTCGCCTTGGGCAATGGCCGAGGCGATCCGCTCGATGACCTCGCCCAGCCGACGTCGCGGCACAGCGGCGGTCTGGATCGGCTGCCGCCCCGGCGGCTTCTCGTCGAGCCGCGAGGTGGCGACGTCGCCATAGGCGCTCAGCACGAGGCTGCGCGGGATCGGCGTCGCGGTCATCAAGAGCAGGTGGACGGCCTCACCCTTGCCGACCAGCTCCAGCCGCTGCGCCACGCCGAACCGATGCTGCTCGTCGATCACCGCAAGCGCCAGCCGGGCGAAGTCCACGCCAGCCTGAAAAAGTGCGTGCGTGCCAACAACGATGCCGACCTCGCCCGCCGCCAACCGCTCCGCCAGCCGCCGCCGGCCGGCGGCACCGTCACCTCCCACCAGGAGCGCCACCTCCACGCCCAGCGGTGCCGCCAGTGCTGCCAGGCTCCGTGCATGCTGGCGGGCCAGCACCTCGGTCGGCGCCATGAGGGCTGCCTGATGGCCGGCATCGACAACCTTGAGCATGGCGAGCAAGGCCACCAGCGTCTTGCCGCTGCCGACATCGCCCATCAGCAGCCGCGCCATCGGCCGGGGCACAGCAAGGTCGGCATCGATCTCGGCCACGGAGCGCGCCTGCGCACCGGTCAAGCTGAACGGCAGCGACGCCACGAGCGCCGCGGCAAGTGGGCTCGGGCCACCGATCGCCGGTGCCGGGCGGTGCGCCCGCGATCGGCGCACCAGAGCAAGCGCAAGCTGCGTCGCGGTCAGCTCGTCGAGCGCCAGGCGCCGGCGCGCGCGCTCGACGGCGTCGTCAGCCGACTCTGCAGACTCGGGCAGTTCTGCGGACTCGGCAGATTCGGCGGCGTGAGGAAGCGCCGCATCCGGCGCGTCCGGCGCATCGCCGTGCAGCACGGCCAGCGCGTCGCGCCAACCCGGCAGGTTATGGGCCTGCAGCAGCTCGGGCGCGTGCCACTCGTCGAGCACCGGCGCCTCGGCAAGCGCCGAGCCAATCAGCTTCCGCAAGCGGAGCGGGCCCAGCCCCTCGACCAGCCGATAGACGGTCGCGTCGCGGCCACCCTCGGTCGAGGGCTCCGGATGAACCAGCTGAAAGCGCTCGTTGAAGAGCTCGGGCCGGCCGATCAGGCGCACCGCCGCACCCACCGGAAAGCGCCGCTCGAGATAGGGTGCCTTGGCATTGAAGAAGACGAGATCGACCGGGACGCCACCGGCACTGGCCGCGATTCGATAGGGTGCCCGGCCATGCGCCGGACGATGCGCACCGACGACCACCTCGAGCGCCACGAGCCGGCCCACATCGCCGGCGTCGAGCTGCCGCACCTCGAGAATGTCGCGGCGGCGGATCGGCGCCATCAGCAGGAGGTCGAGCACCCGCGGCTCCTCGCGGCCGAGCAGCCGGCCGCAGAGCCGGGCCACCTTGGGCCCGACGCCGGGCAAGGTGCCGAGCGGCCGGAACAGCGCGAACAGCACCTCCGGCCTGACGCCGCCGTCCGCGGCTCGAGCCTGCGGCGTCCCGGCAGCTGGCGTTCGGGCACCGCCCTTGGCCGCCTCACCCATATCGACTACATCCCAAAGCGGCACGCACGTCCCGCCGTCTCGGCGTGGGCGCGCTCGCCATTGAAGATCGCGCCGCGCGCCGGCGCAAGCGTTGCAAGCAAGCGCCGCCCGATGGCGCAATAATGGGAGACGGTGCTGCCATGAGCGAGAGCGAATCAGCGCGGCTGAAGCGCCTGGCGCATCAGAGCCGCTATCGCGGCTTCAAGGAGGTCGATCTGCATTTCGGCCAGTTCGCCGACCGCCATCTGGGCGGCCTCGACGGACCCGAGCTCGACCAGTACGAAGCGCTGCTCGACGAGGCCGACCACGATGTCTGGGCCTGGCTCAACGGCACCCGGCATGTTCCGGCCCGCCATGACAACCGGGTGTTCAGGCTCCTCAAGGGCTACGAGCCCCAGCCGTGAGCACCGACCTGCTGGACGATCCCGCGACGCCGCCCGAGGACGAGCCCCAGCCGGGAAAGCGCTGTCTCGTCGCCAACGCCTTGCCGGGCCTCGAGGCGCGTTTCATCGCCAGCCGGCTCACGAGCGCGGGCCAGCGCTCAGCGGCTGATGCGCTCACCTTCCTGCACGTCACCCGCGACGCCCAGCGGAGCACGGCGCTGGCCCAGCTCGTGCGGTTCTTCGCACCCGATATCGAGGTGCTGACGCTGCCGGCCTGGGACTGCCTGCCCTATGACCGGGTCTCGCCCAATGCCGGCGTCGTGGCCGAGCGCCTCGCCACGCTGCACCGGCTGGCGGAAGGACCCGCGTCGCGACCCCGCCTCGTCCTGGTCTCAGCCAACGCGCTGGTCCAGAAGCTGCCACCGCCCGACGCGGTGCGCGCCAGCCATCTCTTCCTCGAGGCCGGCGGCAAGGTCGACCGGGATGCACTGGTCCAGCATCTCGAGCGCAATGGCTACCAGCGGGTCGGCACGGTGGTCGAGCCCGGCGACTATGCGGTGCGCGGCGGGCTGATCGACCTCTTTCCGACGGGCAGCAAGACGCCCGTGCGCCTCGACTTCTTCGGCGCCACGCTGGAATCGATCCGCCGCTTCGACCCCGCCACGCAGCGCACCACCGACCGGCTAGCGGCGATCGAGCTCGGCCCGGTGAGCGAGGTGCTGCTGGATGCTGCCGCCAGCGAGCGCTTTCGCGCCGGCTATCTGCGCCAGTTCGGTGCCATCACCGACGACCCGCTGCTCGAATCCGTGGCCGCCGGCCGCCATTATCCCGGCATGGAGCACTGGCTTTCGCTGTTCCATGAGAAGCTCGCGACCATCTTCGACTATCTGGACGGGGCCATCGAGATCGGCTTCGACCATCTGGCCATGGACACGGTGGTGGCACGCCAGGCCGCGATCGGCGAGCAATACGAGGTCCGGACCGGCAATGCCGCGATCACCGGCGCCTTCGGCTCCCTGCCCTACCGCGCCTTGCCGCCGGACACGCTCTATCTCGACGAGCAGAGCGTGGGCACGCTGCTGCAGGGGCACACGACCTGGCTCTGCTCGATCTTCCAGGCCCCGCCCGTGCCACCGTCCGGCGTCGCCGAGATCGTCGACCTCGAAGGGCGCCCCGGCCGCGATTTCGCGCTCGAGCGCGCCGATCGGCAGATCAACCTGTTCGAGGCGATCACCGAGCACCTGAACGCGCTCAAGGCCCAGGGCCAGAGCCCGATCATCACGGTGAATGGCGGCGGTGCTGCCGACCGGCTGGCCCAGGTGCTGGTCGATCACGACCTCGAGCCGCCCTTGCGCATCGAGCGGCTGGACGAGCTGGTCGAAGGCGCGGTGCACTTGGCCGTGCTGCCGCTGGAGACCGGTGCCCTGGCCCCGGGGCTCTGCCTGGTCGGCGAGCAGGACCTGCTGGGCGAGCGGCTGACCCGCCGCCAGGCGCGCCGGGCCAAGGCCGCCGACAAGTTCATCCAGGATGTCGGCACGCTCGGCGAGGGCGATCTCGTGGTCCATGCGGAGCACGGCATCGGCCGCTTCGACGGCCTCGTCACGCTCGAGCTCGGCGGCGCGCCGCACGACTGCCTGAAGCTGCTCTATGCCGGCGGCGACAAGCTCTTCGTGCCGGTCGAGAATCTCGACATCCTGACCCGCTACGGCAATGCCGACCAGGAGGTGCAGCTCGACAAATTGGGCGGCGTCGGCTGGCAGAACCGCAAGGCCCGGATCAAGCAGCGGATCAAGGAGCTGGCCGACGAGCTGATCAAGATCGCGGCCGCCCGCGAGCTGCGCACCGGCCAGCGGCTGGAGCTGGCGCCCGGCCTCTACGAGGAGTTCGCCGCGCGCTTTCCCTTCGAGGAGACCGAGGACCAGCTCCGCGCCATCCACGCCGTGCTCGACGACATGGCCTCGGGCAAGTCCATGGACCGGCTGATCTGCGGCGATGTCGGCTTCGGCAAGACCGAGGTGGCGCTCAGGGCCGCCTTCATCGCGGCCATGTCCGGCAAGCAGGTGGCGATCCTCGCACCGACGACGCTGCTCGCCCGGCAGCACTTCAAGAACTTCAGCGAGCGGTTCAGCGGCCTGCCGCTGAGAGTCGAGCAGATCTCGCGCTTCGTCGGCACCAAGCAGGCGAACGAGGTCAAGAAGGGCCTGAGCGACGGCTCGGTCGACATCGTCATCGGCACCCACGCACTTCTGGGCAAGACCGTGAGCTTCAAGGATCTGGGCCTCGTGGTCGTCGACGAGGAGCAGCATTTCGGCGTCAGCCACAAGGAGCGCCTCAAGCAGCTGCGCTCCGAGGTGCACGTGCTGACGATGACGGCGACACCGATCCCGCGCACGCTGCACATGGCGCTGGGCGGGATGAAGGAGCTCTCGATCATCGCCACGCCGCCGGTCGATCGCCTCGCCGTGCGCAGCTTCGTCATGCCGGTTGATCCGATCGTGCTCCGCGAAGCCATTCTGAGAGAGTACCAGCGGGGCGGCCAGACCTTCTATGTCTGTCCCCGGATCAAGGACCAGGCGAAGCTCAAGGACGAGCTCGAGAAGCTGGTGCCCGAGGTCAAGGTGGCGATCGCCAACGGGCAGTTGCCGGCCAAGGACCTCGAGGACGTGATGAGCGCGTTCTACGACCGCCAGCTCGACGTGCTGCTCGCCACCAACATCGTCGAGAGCGGGCTCGACATCCCGACCGCCAACACGCTGATCGTCCACCGCGCCGACCTCTTCGGCCTCTCCCAGCTCTACCAGCTCAAGGGCCGGGTCGGCCGCTCCAACGTCCGCGGCTACGCCTACTTCACCGTGCCGCCCAACAAGATCCTGCAGGACACGGCCGAGAAGCGCCTGCACGTCATCCAGTCGCTCGAAGGCCTGGGCGCAGGCTTCCAGCTCGCCAGCCACGATCTCGACATCCGCGGCGCCGGCAATCTCCTGGGCGGCGAGCAGTCCGGCCACATCAAGGAGGTCGGCTTCGAGCTCTACAACCACATGCTGCAGGAAGCCGTGGCGGCGCTGAAGGCGACGGGCGACGCCGACGCCCCATCGAGCGAATGGACGCCGCAGATCACCATCGATGCGGCAGCACTGATGCCCGACAGCTTCATCGCCGACCTCGACCTCAGGCTCGCCATGTACAAGCGCCTGGCCAGCCTCGAGGAGGCGCAGGACATCGAGGAGTTCGCGGCAGAGCTCATCGACCGCTTCGGCCCCCTGCCGCCCGAGACCGAGCACCTCCTGCAGATCGTCGCCATCAAGCAGCTCTGCCGTCGCGCCAACGTGCAAAAGCTCGATGTCGGCCCCAAGGGCGTGGTCCTCGCCTTCCGCGACAACAGCTTCGCCGAGCCCGCCCGGCTGATCCAGGAAATCGCCCAGAGCAAAGGCCAGATGCGCGTCCGCCCCGACCACAAGCTCGTCGTTCTGCAAGACACCAAGAGCCCGACCGACCGGCTCAAGGCGGCGAGGAAGGTGGTCGATGACCTGGCACGGCTGGCGGCTTGAGCCGTGTCGCTTGACGAGCCGCGACGGCGCGGCCAGAATCGACCAGTCAGATCGACTAATCGAAAGTCCGACAGATGCGCGAAGTGCAAGCCTCGGCTGCCAAGACTCACCTGCCGCAACTCCTCGACGATGTGGAGCGGGGCGAGACGATCGTTATCACCCGCCATGGCCGGCGCATCGCACGGATCGTGCCTGAGGCAGACCGCCGGCGCGAGCAGACCGCAGCTGCGATGCGCGAGATCGAGCGCTTGCGGCAACGCATGCCAAAGCTGACCATCGAGGAGATCCTGGACGCACGTCACGAGGGCCACAAGTACTGATGCCTTTCGTGATCGACGCCTCGGTCACGGTTGCTTGGCTAATGCCAGACGAAGCGAACGACGTCGCTCGCATGGCCTTCGATCGACTGCTCGACGAGGTGGCGGTGGCGCCCACGCTCTGGTGGTACGAGGTGCGAAACGTCCTACTCATGAACGAGCGGCGAGGACGCATCACCTCGCAGGACCTCGTCGAGCTGCTTGCCGCGTTGGCTCAACTGCCAATCGTCCTGGACCAAGCGCCGGATGAGGCAGCGCTATTGTCGCTCGCAAGCACGTTTCGGCTAACAGTCTACGATGCCGCCTATATCGAGCTCGCTCAGCGGCAAAACGTGCCGCTGGCATCACTCGACCGTCAGGTGCTGATAGCTGCGCGATCTTCTGGTGTCGCTTGCATCGGTGACGCCTAGCAGCCTGCTAGCGGCTCTCCCCTCACTCCCCAGGCGTGCGCTCCGCCGCCGCGACGGCCGGCGCCGCCGCCGGCTTGATGTAGAGCTGGCTCGCCACGGTGAGCGCCACCAGCAGGAGGCCGACCGTATCGGTCAGGATGCCGGGCTTGATCAGCACGAACGCTGCGGCGAGCAAGAGCACACGCTCCCACAGCCGGGCCGGGCCGAAGAAGAAGTAGCGGTGCAGGCCGGCGGCGAGGCAGGTCACGCCGATGGTCGCGGTGAGTGCTGTGAGCGCGATCCGCCACCATTCGCCCATCAACAGCAGCGACGGGCCGAAGATGAACATAAACGGGATGATGTAGCCGGTAAGCCCGAGCTTCACCGCCGCCCAGCTGCTCTCCATGAGCCCGGCCCGGCTGATCCCGTTCGCCGCATAGACCGCCATGGCGACCGGCGGTGTGATCGCCGAGAGGACCGCGAAATAGAGCACGAAGAGGTGGGCTGCCTCCACCTCGACGCCGAGCCGCACCAGTGCCGGCACGAGCAGCGCCACCTGGACGATGTAGGCGGGCGTGGTCGGCAGCCCCATGCCGAGGATGATGCCGGCGACCATGGTGAGCACGAGTGCCGGCAGCAGCATGTTCTGCGACAGGACGAGCACGATATTGGTGAAGGCGAGGCCGAGCCCGGTCAGCGTGATGGTGCCGATGACGATGCCGGCACAGGCGCAGGCCAGCGCCACGACGATGGTGTTCCTGGCCCCGGCCTCCAGCGCTTCGATGATCACCATGGGCGTGAAGGTGCGGCGGGTCGAGGCCCTGAGCCAGGTCGTGGGGATCACCGAGGCGATCCCGCAGATCGCAGCATAAGCCGCGCTGTAGCCCGAGAGCAGGACACCGATGATGACCGCGAGCGGCAAGAAGAGATGGCCGCGCTCGACCAGCACCTCCTTGAGCCGCGGCAGGTCGGCCTTGGGCAGGCCGACGAGGCCGACCCGCCTGGCCTCGAAATGCACCGCCATGAAGACGGCCACGTAATAAAGCAGTGCCGGCAGCAGCGCGAAGGCGGCAACCGTCAGATACGAGGTGCCGAGAAACTCGGCCATGACGAAGGCGGCCGCCCCCATGATGGGCGGCATCAGCTGGCCGCCGGTCGACGCCACCGCCTCGACAGCACCAGCGAAGGCCGGCCGGTAGCCGGTGCGGCGCATCAAGGGGATGGTGAAGGTGCCCGTGGTCATCACATTGGCCACCGCACTGCCCGAGACCGTGCCGAACAGCGAGCTGGTGATGATCGCCACCTTGGCCGGCCCGCCAGACGTGTGCCCGGCCAGGGCGAGCGCAAAATCCATGAACAGCTTGCCGGCACCAGAGCGCTCGACGAAGGCGCCAAACAGGATGAACAGCATCACGTAAGTGGCTGAAACATAGAGCGGGATGCCGAAGATGCCTTCGGTCGTCAGATAGAGCTGGTCGAGCATGATGCCGACCGATTGGTTGCCCCAGGTCAGCCCGTAGAAGAGAAAGACGGCAGCCGTGATCGGCAGCGCCCAGCCGGTGGCGCGCCGCGTCGCCTCCATGATCAGGAGAATGAGGCTGATGCCGAAGACATAGTCCCAGAACTCGGGATCATCGACGTAGTACATCCGCGATGTGATGTAATCGAGGTGCCACATCGGGTAGAGCGCGGCTGCCACCGCGACCAGCAAGAGCGCCAGATCGACGAGGCCGGGGCGCTCGGCGGTGCCGCGCCAGCCGGGCATCACCAGATAGGCCAGCGCCAGCGCAAAGGCCAAGTGCAGGCCGCGCATGACATAGGCGTCGGGCGGCCCGACAAACGCGACATAGAGCTGGAAGACCGACATCGACACGGCGACGGTCGTGATCGCCCAGCGGGTGATCGGTGCCGAAAGCTGCATGCGGCCTGGCCTTTCGGTCGATGCGAAGCGCGCGGTGCGACGGCACCGGCCCGCCTACCGGAGAGTCCCGGAAAAGCGGGCCGGCGCTTGTGCCCAGAGCGTCAGTTCAGCGGAGCGTCAGAGCGCCCCGTGCTCCTCGTAGAAACGCGTGGCACCCTCGTGCATCGGCACACCGGTGTCGGTCGCCATCACCTCGAGCGTGGTGTTGTCCATCGCCTTGGCGATGGCGACCAGGTCGGCCTTGTCGTTCACCATGCCGGAGAGGATCTTGTAGACGACGTCCGCATCGAGATCGCAGCGGGCGATGACGTGCGTGGCGTAGCCGATCACGTCGACATCCGCGTCCTGGCCCGGATAGCTGCCGGCCGGGATGGTCAGCTTGGCGTAGCCCGGATTGAGCTCGCGCATGGCGTCGAACTTGTCGTCGGGGATCTGGAGAAGATTGATGTCGCGGGCCGAGGCCAGATCCATGATCGCCGAGGCCGGCACCGTCGTGCCCAGCGTGAACATCTGGGCGTTGTTGTCCTTCATCAACGACACGGCGTCGGTGTAGGAGACGAAGCTGACCTGATCCATGTCGTCATAGGTCATGCCGAAGACCTCGAACAGCTGCGAGCTGATCGCTTCGGCCGTGTTGCCCTTGGGCTGGATGGCGATCGCCTGGCCCTTGGCGTCCTCGATCGACTCGATGCCGGAATCGGCATTCACGACGATCTGGAAGTATTGCGGGTAGAGCGTGCCCACATTGCAGACGTTCTCCTGCACCGACTCGAAGGGTGCCCGGCCATTGACGCCGTCCACGGTCGAGATCGAGTTGGCGAAGCCGATATCCGCCTTGCCCTCGGCAACGGCCCGGACATTGGCAATGCCGGCGCCCGGCAGGACCTGAACGCTGATGTCGTCCTTGGCCGCGATATTGGCGATGGCGCCGCCCAAGGGATACCACGAGCCGCCCTGCGGGCCGCTCATCAGCTTGACCTGCTGCGCCTCGGCAGCGCCAGCGAACGCCGCCAGCCCAGCGCCCACGACGAGCGCCGTCATCAAATGTCGCTTTGTCATTGTCGTCTCCCTGATCGACCTGTTCTCGAGAAGCGGACAAGGCGCCCGCGACCGCGATGGCCAAGGAAATCGCCCGAGCCGGCCTCGCGTGCAAGGCTTATCTCCACCTCGAGGCGCTCCGGCCTTGCATCAATCGGTGGATTTCGGCACCAGAGGAGCCGAACGCGGCCTCATTCCCGCCAAAGCCAGCCGGCGCCACTCGCCAGCCAGCCGAAAGACCGTCCTTGACCGTCCTCTATTATTCGCATCCCTCGGCGCACCGCCACGAGATGGGTCTCGGTCATCCCGAAGGGCCGCAGCGGATGGTCGCCATCGAGGCGATGCTGAAGGAGCGCCAGCCGGCCTTCCTGGAGCACCGCGAGGCGCCCAAAGCGACGCTCGAACAGATCGAGCGAGTCCACCCGCCCCCCTACCCGGCGCAGCTCATCGCCGCCGAGCCCACGAGCGGCCACGTCCAGCTCGACCCCGACACCGCCATGTCGCCGGGCACCATCGAGGCAGCGCTCAGGGGCGCCGGTGCGGCCTGCGCCGCCGCCGACGCGCTGCTCGCCGGCGAGGCCAAGCGCGCCTTCATCGCCATGCGCCCACCCGGCCACCACGCCGAGCCCGACCAGGCCATGGGCTTCTGCTTTTTCGACACGGTCGCCGTGGGTGCGATGCAGGCCCGCCACGCGCACGGGCTCGGCCGCATCGCCATCTTCGATTTCGACGTGCATCACGGCAACGGCACCCAGGCGGCCTTCTGGGACGATGCCGAGACGGTCTATCTCTCGACCCACCAGATGCCGCTCTACCCGGGCACCGGTGAGGCTACCGAATCCGGCACCTTCGGCAATATCGTCAATGCGCCCTGCCAGCCCGGCATGGGCTCCGCCGCGTGGCGCCAGCTCGTCTCCCGGCGCATCCTGCCGCGCATCGACGCGGCCAGGCCCAAGCTCTTGATGATCTCCGCCGGCTTCGACGCGCACCGCGACGACCCCTTGGCCCAGATGAACCTCACCGAGGAGGATTTCGCCTGGGCCACGAGCGAGATCGTCAGGCTCGCCAACCGCCATGCCGAGGGTCGGGTGATCTCGGTGCTCGAAGGCGGCTACGACCCACCGGCCCTGGCCCGCAGCGTCATGGCCCATCTCGAAGCGCTCGAGGCCAACCAGGGCGATGGCGGATGAGCGAGCCGAACAACCCGAGCAGCATGAATGAGCCAAGCGACATGGCCGAGCTGAGCTTCGAGGCGGCGCTGGGCGAGCTGGAGGCGATCGTCCAGCGGCTCGAGCGCGGCCAGCTCGACCTCGAGGCCTCGATCGAGGCGTACGAGCGCGGCACCGCGCTCCGCCGGCACTGCGCCACCAAGCTCGAGGAAGCGCGCCTCAGGGTCGAGAAGATCACCTTCGACAAAGGCGGCGACAAGAACGGCAAGCCCAGGCTCGAGCCCGTCGACGACGCATGAGGGCCGGCTAGTGGACCACTCTGCGCTGGAGGCAGCGCTCCAGAACCATGCGGCCGCGGTCGATGTCTGGCTCGACGCGTTCCTGCCGCCGGCAACCGGCGCCGCCGAGCCGCTGATGGCGGCGATGCGCTACTCGGCGCTGGGCGGCGGCAAGCGCGTCCGCGCCTTCCTGGTCAAGGCAGTGGGCGACCTCTTCGACGTGCCGGCCGCCCAAAGCCTCGCCGTCGGCGCGGCGATCGAGCTGCTGCATGCCTACTCGCTGATCCACGACGACCTGCCGGCGATGGACGACGCGGCGACCCGGCGCGGCAAGCCCGCCTGCCACAAGGCCTTCGACGAGGCCGTGGCGATTCTCGCCGGCGACGCGCTGCAGGCACTCGCCATCGAGATCCTGGCCAGGCCAGAGCTCGGTGTCGACGATGCGACCAGCCGTGCCCTGACCCTGGGCCTGGTCCGCGCCGCCGGGCCGGCGGGCATGTGCGGCGGCCAGATGATCGACCTTCGGGCGGCAGAGCTGGATCTCGATCTCGCCGGCATCCGCCAGCTCCAGGACCTCAAGACCGGTGCCCTGATCCGCTTCGCTTGCGAGGCCGGCTGCATCCTCGGCCATGCCACGGACGGTGATCGCCAGGCACTGCTCGCCTATGGCGACAAGCTCGGCCTCGCCTTTCAGATCAGCGACGACCTGCTCGATGTGCGCGGCGATCAGGAAGCGGTCGGCAAGGATGTCGGCAACGACACGGACAAAGCCACCTTCGTCGCGACCCTCGGTGTCGACGGCGCCGAGGGTGAACTGAAAAGTTTACACATTGAAGCGTCAACTTTGCTTGACAGATTTTCAGATCGTGCGACTTTATTGCGCACGCTCTTCGGCTTCGTGATCGACCGCAGCTACTGAGGCCCTAATTGACCTGTTATCCGCCCCGATAGCTCAGCCTCTTGACCTTGATGACGTGAACGGTGACAGCCCGATGACCCAGACACCCCTCCTCGACCAGATCAACGAGCCGCGCGATCTTCGGCGCCTAAAGCCGGGCTCGCTGCGCCAGCTCGCCGATGAGCTCCGGCAGGAGACCATCGACGCTGTGTCGGTCACGGGCGGGCATCTCGGCGCCGGGCTAGGCGTGGTCGAGCTGACCACCGCCCTGCACTACGTCTTCGACACGCCCTTCGATCGCGTCATCTGGGATGTCGGGCACCAGTGCTACCCGCACAAGATCCTCACCGGCAGGCGGGACCGCATCCGCACGCTCCGCCAACCGGGCGGCATCTCTGGCTTCACCAAGCGCGCCGAGAGCGACTACGACCCGTTCGGCGCGGCGCACAGCTCGACCTCGATCTCGGCCGGGCTCGGCATGGCGGTCGCGGCCAAGCTCGACGGTCGCGACCAGAATGTCGTGGCCGTCATCGGCGACGGCTCGCTGAGCGCCGGCATGGCCTACGAGGCGATGAACAACGCAGGCTCCATGCGCCAGCGGCTGATCATCATCCTCAACGACAACGACATGTCGATCGCCCCGCCCGTCGGTGCGATGAGCGCTTACCTCAGCCGCGTCGTCTCCAGCCACACCTATCGCAGCTTCCGCCACGTCGCCAAGCAGCTGACCCGCCACTTCCCGCGGCCGCTGCAGCGCGCTGCCCAGCGTGCCGAGGAGTATGCCCGCGGCATGGCCACCGGTGGCACGCTGTTCGAAGAGCTGGGCATCTTCTATATCGGCCCGGTCGACGGCCATAACCTCGAACATCTGATCCCGGTGCTCGAGAATGCCCGCGACGACCCCGATCGCGGACCGGTTCTCATCCACGTGGTGACCCAAAAAGGCAAGGGCTACGCCCCGGCCGAGGCCGCCGTCGACAAGTATCATGGCGTCGGCAAGTTCGACGTCGCCACCGGCGCCCAGCTCAAGGGCAAGTCGAACGCACCGTCCTATACCGGCGTCTTCGCCAAGGCGCTGATCGTCGAGGCCGAGGCCGACGACAAGGTGGTGGCGGTGACCGCGGCGATGCCCGCCGGCACCGGGCTCGACAAGCTCCAGTCCGCCTTCCCCACCCGCGTCTTCGATGTCGGCATCGCCGAGCAGCACGCCGTCACCTTCGCCGCCGGCCTCGCCACGGAAGGCTTCAAGCCCTTCTGCGCCATCTACTCGACCTTCCTGCAGCGCGCCTACGACCAGGTCGTCCACGATGTGGCCATCCAGAACGTGCCGGTCCGCTTCGCCATCGACCGCGCTGGCCTGGTCGGCGCCGATGGCTGCACCCATGCGGGCTCGTTCGACGTCACCTACCTCGCAACCCTGCCCAACATGGTCGTCATGGCGCCGGCCGACGAGGCCGAGCTGATGCACGCCGTGGCCACCGCCGCGGCTTATGATGCGGGCCCGATCGCGTTTCGCTACCCGCGTGGCGAGGGCGTCGGCGTCGACCTCCCCGAGCGCGGCGAGGTGCTCGAGATCGGCAAGGGCCGGGTCATCCGCCGCGGCCGCAGCGTGGCGCTGCTGGCGCTCGGCACGCGCCTCGGCGACTGCCTCAAGGCGGCGGACGAGCTCGACGCCATGGGCATCTCCACCACCGTCGCCGACGCCCGGTTCGCCAAGCCGCTCGATCGCGCAATGGTCGACCGCCTCGCCACCGAGCACGAGCTCCTGGTGACCGTCGAGGAAGGTGCCGTCGGTGGCTTCGCCGCGCACGTCCAGCAGCATCTGCTGGACTCCGGCGTCCTCGACGGCGGCCACGCCCGCCTGCGCGCGATGATGCTGCCCGACCGTTTCGTCGACCAAGGCACGCCCGCGGGCCAGCTCGCCGACGTCGCCCTCGATGCGGCCGCCATCGTCGCCAAGGTCAGGGAGACCCTGGAGGCGCTCGAGACCTATCCGCAGGATACCCCGCTGCCCGCCGCCGCAGCACCGGTCCGCGCCTAGCGGGACCAGGGCGCGCGCCAAGCGCCCGGTACTGGTGCTTGAGACACGGGATCGATCTCGGCTTGATGGCACGATTTCTAAGTCGCGCAGCCAGTGCCGCTATCGCGCCTTGGTGAAAACGGCCAGAAGGATCTCGTTCCTCTCTACCGATAGACCAAAGTGCCGTCTTCCAGGTCGGCTGCCGGGATCTCGTCTTTTTCTTTTTGGTAATCCTGGCTGAAGATCCAGGGTTGCCGGTCGCCTTGCTTGGGCATGAGGTGCAGACTGCGCATCAGGTAGCCGGCGTTGAAGTTTTCCGGGTCGACCCAGGGCAATTCGGGCATGCCCCGGTCCTCCGGGCGTAGCTGCGCCGTTACCGTGGTGACACCCTTCTCGTCCATGTGGTTGAGCAACCGGCAAACGAACTGCACCACCAAATCAGCGCGCATCGTCCAGCTTGCCCGGAGATAGCCGAAGACCCAGGCCATGTTGGGCACGCCAGAGAACAGAATGCCGCGGTGACCCCAGCATTTGGCGAAATTCAGCGGCTCGCCGTCAATCACGAAGTCGATGTCGCCGAGCGCGCAAAGATTGAGGCCGGTGGCGGTGACGATGATATCGGCCTTCAGCTCCTTGCCCGATTGCAGCAGGATGCCGGTTTCGGTGAAGGTCTCGATCTGATCGGTGACCACCGAGGCTTTGCCGGCCTTGATGCTGCGGAACAGATCGCCATCGGGGAGAAAGGCCAGGCGCTGGCGCCAGGGGCGGTAGGTGGGTGTGAAGTGGGTCTCGACGTCGAAGTCGTCACCCAGATAGGAGCGCGCCAGCGCGATCAGCTCCTGCTTCACCGCTTCGGACTCGTTGAACGACCTGTGGATCATGGTCTTTTGGTCATGGAGGACTTTGCGGCGCGTGATGTGGTGCACCCATTCCTCGGGTGTATCGAGGCTGCGCAGCAAATCAGCGATCTCGGTGCGGTTGGCCGCCGGGAAGTAATAGGTGGGTGAGCGCTGCAGCATGGTGATGTGGGCGGTCTCGCCCGCCATCGCGGGCACCACGGTGGCAGCCGTCGCACCGGAGCCGATGACAATGACGGTCTTGTCCTTGTAGTCGAGGTCCGCGGGCCAGGTCTGCGGGTGGACGATCGGCCCCTGAAATCGCTCAGCACCCGGAAAATCGGGGGTATAGCCCTCGGCGTGGCGATAGTAGCCCTGGCACATCCAAAGGAACGTGCAGGTCAGGCGCAGCCGTTCACCGGTGTCGCCGCGCTCGACCTCGAGCGTCCAGCATTTATCGCGGCTCGACCATTCCGCGCGCCTGACCTGATGCCGAAAGCGGATGTGGCGGCGAATGTCCTGCTCATCGATCACCTCGCCCAGATAGGCCAGGATTTCCTCGGCGGTGGCGATCGGCGCGCTGCACCAGGGCTTCCAGCTATAGCCGAACGTATAGAGGTCACTGTCGGAGCGGATGCCGGGGTATTTGTGGGTCAGCCAAGTGCCGCCGAAGCTGGCCTGATTCTCCAGAAGCGCAAAGCTCTTGCCGGGACAGTGCTGCTGCAGGTGATAGGCCGCGTCGATGCCGGAGATGCCGGCGCCGACGATCAGCACATCGACATGCGGCACGTCCTGTTGACCGCTCTTCCCCGACGCGCTTTCCGGCTCCATTCCTCGCCTCCCCGACACTGCGTGCCCACCGATATCCCCCATTCGGACCGAGAGTACGCTCGATGATGTCGTGAAGGAACACACGTCCGCGCAAGAGCGCCACCGGCGGCACGGCAGAACGACGTCGCGGCTTGGGACAAACCCCTTGCGGCAGCCAAGCAGCCATTCTCCGGGAATACGGACGCACCTCGCCTGTCTGGTCGAGGCTCATTGTGTGCGGCTCTCTCATACCGCGAGCGGCGGCGTCTGCGGCCTGAGCCGGTCGATCCGTTGCAGGATCTCGTCAAACAGCCCACGCGGCACGGCCAGCTGAAACACGGCATAGCGGCCATGGCGCACGATCCTGGCGCCAATCGACGAGGTTCGCAGCATGATCGATGACGGCAAGAACGACGACGAGATCGCCGACGAACTTGGAGTGGCCGAACAAATGGTCGGCCACCAGATCGAAAATACCACTCGCATTGAAGCTGCCTGCAGGGCCGCCAAAGGGCGCAAGCTCAGGCCGCGCGCTTCAGATCCTCGTCCGGGAAGGCCGCGTAGATATGCTCGATCAGCTCGAGCCGCGGATTGCCGGCCGCATCGGCGTGCACCCAGGCGGCGAGCTTCAGATGCAGGGTCTTCTTGGCACGGTCGACCGCCTTCAGCTCGACCGATGGCGCCGGGTCGTCGAGCACGAAGTCACGCTCGTGCAGCACCGTCTTCACCCGCTCGAGCGCCTCGCCGATATCGAGCGTATCGGCGACATCCACCTCGATCTCGAGGCGGCGCCGGTTCTTGATCGTGGCGTTGGTGATGTTGCCGCCCCAGATCGCGTTGTTCGGCACGATCACCTGCTTGTTGTCGGTGGTCGTGAGATGCGTGCTGAACAGGGTCACGCTGTCGATCTTGCCGGTGACGCCGGCGGTCTCGACCGCGTCGCCGACATCGAACGGCCGTTGCGTCATGATCAGGATACCGCTGGCGAAATTGCTCAGCGTGCCCTGCAAGGCCAAGCCGATGACGAAGCCGGCGGCGCCGATGGCGGCGACCATCGGGCCGATATTGATGCCGACTGCCGAGAGCCCGATCAAGAAGCCGATCAAGGCGACGACACGACGGATCCAGCGGCCGAGAAACCGGCGCAGCAGCTTCGAGCCGGTCTGGGTCACGCTGAGCCCGCGACCAACCAGCCAGGAAATGATGCCGCCGATCAGCCAGGCAAAGATGGCCGTGCCGAGGACGATGAGGACCTGGCGGAGCAGGCGCAGGCCGCCCTCCTCCGACTTCGCCCAGTTCATGATCGTCTTGGCGGCCGACTGGGTGTCGGTGACGTCCACCTCGATGCCGCTCACGGCGGAGATGTAGTTGCGATACTCGGTGACGTCGGCGCCCTTGGTCTCCCATTCGTCGACGACGACCTTGAGCCGGTCGAGCAGCTTCGCCCGCTGGTCGCGAAGCTCGGCGGCGCGCTCGAAATGCCGATCGGCGGCTTCGCTCTCCACCACCTCGCCCTCTTCGGCACCGGCCGATTCGCGGGCGGATGCCAGGGTCTCCCGACCGGCGAGCTCGGCCTCGTTCATCTCGATGATCTTGGCGCGCGCCAGATCACGCCACCCGGCAGCCTCGAGCGCCAGCTCGTCGAGCGTCAGCGGATCGACCAGCAGCTTCAGATCGGCCGGCAGGATCTCGGGCTCGGCCACGGTCAACGGCTCGGGCGGCGGCGCCTCCTCGGCGGCCTCGTCCTGGGCAGCAGCAGCAAGTGGACCCAAGAGCAGCACCGCAATCAGCAGCAGCTCGCGTATCGCCATCTCAACTCTCCTTGAAGCGCGGGTGCGTGTCCCTGACCTGCTCGCCGCGCGCGGCCCCCACACGGCCGCGACCCCGAGACGAAACGAGGCCGGCCGCGCCATGACCCTGCCAGTAACGCGAAATCAGCACAGCCGACATGAGGGCCTTCGTCCGTTCAGACGGGCCACTCTATCGGGTTCTCGCCGAACCTCGACAATGCGGCCTCAATTGGCGCATGGCGACGCGAGTGGCAAGCCTCCTTTGGCGATGGCCGGCATGGAGCAGCCCTTAGCAGGCTGTTAGACCCGTGACAGTCACGACACTTTCTGCGATCAAATGGCTCTTGAGAGCAGATCAACGACAGGGAGAGCAAAAAATGCTCAGGACAACAAGCATCCTCGCCGGCGCTGTCGCCGCCGTGGCATTGGCCGGTGCGGCGCAGGCGCAGGGCGTGACGCTGGTCGGCGCCAGCCAGTTCGACGAGAACCACGCCTTCACCAAGACGATGCGCGAGTTCGAGCGGCTGGTCACCGAGTGCTACTCGGGCGACGTCACCTTCGACCTCCACCTCAACTCCGAGCTCGGCCTCGAGAAGGACTACTTCGAGAACATGAGCCAGGGCATCGCGATCGACTACGCGGTGTTCTCGCCGGCCCACGCCTCGACCTTCTCGCAAATGGCCCCCTTGATGGACATGCCGTTCCTGTTCCGCGATCTCGATCACTGGAACATGGTGATGGAAGCCGGCGCCCTCGACCCGATCGCCGACGACATCCTCGAGCAGGCCAACGTCCAGATCATCGGCTATGCGGGCGGTGGCACGCGCAACGTCTTCGCCAACAAGCCCGTGACCAACATGGACGAGCTCGCCGACCTGCCGATCCGCATGCAGGGAGCACCCATCTGGACGCAGGTGTTCGACGCGCTAGGTGCCGCACCCACCGTCATCGCCTATAGCGAGGTCTACAACGCCATCCAGACCGGGGTGATCGACGCCGCCGAGAACGAGGCTGCCGGCATCGAGCAGATGAAGTTCTACGAGGTCGGCCCGGACGTGGCCTTGACCCAGCACGCGATCACCGTGCGCCCGCTGGGCTTCGCCAATGCCACCTACGAGCGGCTCGACGAGGAGCTGCAGGGCTGCATCATCGAGGCCGGCGCCGCTGCGGGCAAGCATGGCCGCGACATCGAGAGCAGCCAGGACGCCGAGAAGCTGGCAGCAATGCAGGAGAAGGGCTGGCTCACCACCCATGAGTTCACCGACCGCGACCAGCTCCTCGAGCTGGCGGCACCGGTGATGCAGGCCTATGCCGACGAGCTGGGTGCCGGCGAGGTCTACGCCAACATCATCGCCGTCAAGTAGCCGAGCGCTGCACGAGAGGGGGCCACCGACACCGGCGGCCCCCTTTTTTGTCGGCGATCGGCATCCCTACCCTCGGTTTCGTCTCGACCAGCCCGGAAGCGAGCATGCGCAAGCTCATCGACGTCTACTACCGTCTCTTGCAGGTGCTGCTGACCCTGCTGATCGCGGTGCTCATCGTGCCCGTCGCGATGCAGATCCTGTCGCGCTACACCGGCATCATCCCGCGCTACATCTGGACCGAGGAGATCGCCCGGTTCGCCTTCATCTGGATCATCATGATCGGGGCGGCGATCGCGGTCCGCGACGGCTCGCATTTCGACGTCGACCTCCTGCCAGAGGCCAAGAGCCACCGCGGGTGGCTGGCCAGCCGTCTCGTGGTCAACGGCGCGATCGCCCTCACCGCCATCATCTTCCTCGTCTGGGGCTACGATTTCGCCATCCTCGGCTCGCGTCAGCAGAGCGAGATCGCCGGCCTGCCGATGCTCTCGATCTACATCGCCTGGCCCTGGGCCGGTGCCACCTGGCTGCTCTTCGTGGCCGAGCGGATCGCCACCGACATGGGCTGGATGGAAGGCCCTCCACCAGATCCTGAAGCCGATGATAGAGACAATGGCGAAAGTGCTGCTGCAACGGTGCCGCAGCCATGAGCCCGGGCGAGGTCGCGGCCATCCTCTTCGGGCTCTTCGCCGTGCTCGTCATCCTGCGCGTGCCGGTGGCCTTCGCGCTCGGCCTCGCGGTCGTGCCGGTCTTCTTCATCGATGAGCGGCTGACCCCGATCCTGCTGCTCCGCGAGATGTTCAAGAGCTACAACGCGTTTGTGCTGCTCGCCGTGCCGTTCTTCCTGCTGGCCGCCAACCTGATGAACGGGGCGGGGATCACCGATCGGCTGATCAGCTTCGCACGGGCACTGGTCGGCCACCTCCCGGGCGGGCTCGGCCACGTCAACGTCACCGTCTCGATGCTGTTCGCCGGCATCTCCGGCAGCTCGACGGCGGACGCCGCCGGCATCGGCTCGCTGCTCATCCCACAAATGAAGAAAGAGGGCTATCACCCGAGCTTTGCCGTCGCGATCACCGCCTGCTCGGCGGTCATGGGAGTCATCATCCCGCCCTCGATCTTGATGGTCGTCTGGGGTGGCCTCATGTCGGTCTCGATCGGCGGCCTGTTCCTCGCCGGCGTCGTGCCCGGCATCCTGATCGCCGCAGCCCAGATGATCACCGTCTACGTCTACGCCAAGCGCTACGGCTACCCGGTCTACGCCCGAAGCACGCTGAAGGAGCTGGGCGTCGCCTTCTTGAGCTCCTCGCTGGCGCTGATGACGCCCGTGATCATCGTCGGCGGCATCGTCTCTGGCTTCTTCACGCCAACAGAAGCCTCGGTGGTCGCTGTCATCTACTCGCTCTTTCTGGGTCTCGTCATCTACCGCACGGTCACGCCCGCCCGCCTGCCGATCATCCTCTACGACAGCGCGCGGTTCGCGGCATTGTCGCTGTTCTGCATCGGCACCGCCTCGGCCTTCGGCTGGGCGCTCGCCTACTTCAAGGTTCCAGCGGCACTGGTGGCGCAGATCGACAGCCTCGGCCTCGGTGTCGTCGGCACCGGCATCCTGGTGGCCGCAGCCTTCCTGCTCATCGGCATGTTCATCGACGCCATCCCGGCGATCATCATCCTCGGCACCGTGCTCTGGCCGGTCGTCGAGCATGTCGGCATGCACCCGATCCACTTCGCGATCATCGGCATCATCAGCCTCGCCTTCGGCCTCGTCACCCCGCCTTACGGCCTCTGCCTGTTGATCGCGGCTGCCATCGGCGAGGTGAAGCTGATCAAGACGCTCAAGGACGTCGGCATCATCCTCCTGCCGATGCTGGCGATCCTCATGCTCGTCATCCTGCTGCCCGATCTCATCCTGGCGCTACCCCGCTGGCTGATGCCGGCCTTCGTCCTCTAGCAGGCGGCAGACGGGTCGGATCGGCGCCGAAGCCGGGCATTAACCGAATGGCAAGGAAGGGCGGCTAGGATCGCGGTGGAATTCTAGTCGAGAGTGCCGCCACGGATGAGCAGGGACCACGATACCGGCCGGGTGCCGTCGTTCGGTGAGCGAACGGTGGGCATACCGTTCACGACGCCGTTGATCAGCGGTGCGAAGATACGGCTGGCCAAGGCTGGGATGGTTGAGCTCCTGGTGCCCAACCCGTCCGGCGGACACGGCTATTACGTGATGGATCTGCGCGCCACCCGCGACTTCTGTCAGCTCAGCGTCCACGACGAGCTGCTGCTCGAGAACCTGCTCAGCATGGACGCGATCACGCCGTCGACCGTCCGGCATTGTGCGCGCAACGTGGCACTCGCCGGTGCCGCCGGTCGCGACGCCGCGGCCGCCGCCAAGAAGGCGGCCGAGCGCGACGACGGCATCGTCAATCTGACCAACTATCTGATGCTGATGCGCCTCCTGCGCACGGTCGGCATCGATGAGCGCGAGCTGCAGCTGCAGTCCGGCAAGGCCCGCGAGGTGCAGAGCGAGATCAAGCGCCGCCTCGTCTCCTTGACCCCGAAGATCGGGCTCACCGCCGACGAGGTGCTCGATACGGTCGGCGACATCTCGTTCTATGCGGCGCATATCGGCTTCGCCGGTGGGGATCTGCGCGCCCGCCACCCGGTGACGCTCGAGCAGCTGCGGCCCTTCGCCCAGGCGATCAATCGCTGGATGGCGTTGGAGAGCGGCGACAACAAGGAGCGGGCCGAGCAGATCGTCGACTGCGCCAACTGGACCGCGCAGGAAGTGTCGCCGCTGATCGTCGATTGCCAGCGGCGGCTCGAGGACATCATCGAGCTGGTCCGCAGCTGGCGAAACGACCGCGACGACGTTCGCGAGCGCTTCGCGCTGCCGGATTGGCTGCTCGACGGCTGGACGGAGATCTTCAGCATCTGGGAGACCAGTGCTGGTGAGGATCGATCGATGCAGCGCGGTGCCATCGCCCATATCCACCGCCTGCTGCCGCTGGCCCAGGCGATGGCCGAGGATGGCGGCGTCGAGATCATGCCGGTCGACAGCTCGGTGGTTCGCTCGCGCTCGGTCAAGCTGCACGAGGATTGGAAGACGGGCGTCGTGCAGAACGGCATGCGGTCCCGCTCGGAGGCGTTGCGTGCCAGCGCGGCCTGAAGGGCGGAGCCGGCGCATGGTCGCCGCAGCAACCGAGCCGCACGCCATGTGCGCCGTCCAGGCGCGCCGAGCATGCGGGTCGCTCCGCCAGCTCGCCCCGGCCGCCAGTCGAGCGGAGGGTGATCGCTAATGGGCGCACAGGACATGTTGGACACGCTGTCGCGCCAGCTCTGCGCCGCGGATGACCAGACACTCTTGAAGATCGTCAGCGTGGTCGATCGGCTGGCCAAGCGCGGCAATCTCGATCATCTGCTCGACCAGCACCGGCTGCGGCTCAAGGTCATCCGGCCACCCCGGCCGATGACGCTCGGCCGTCTTTTGGTCCTGCCGTTCGAGGAACTGCTGGTCGATCGCGGTGCCTGGACCCCAGGGTCGATGCGCGTGCCGCGTGACCGCCTGGCCCAGCTCTTGAAGCTCATCATCGCCCGGCTCGAGCCGGAGCTGCGGGCTTCGCTCGAGGCTAGGCTCGCCGGCCGCACGATGGACGACGCGGCACTGCTGCTCGAGGTCGGGCGTGAGCTCTGGCCGGCTGCCGCCGAGGCGGCAGAGCGGACGCTCGAGCAGGGCCGCCAGTCGCGCGATGCCGAGACCCGCGATCTTCTGGTGCCGCTGCGCATCGCCCAGCATCTGCTGCCGGTGGCCGAGGCGGTGGTGACGACGGTCTGGAGCCTGCCGCCCAAGCCGATGCTGGCGCTCGAGGCTGCCGAGACCGAGATGATCGCCGAGCTGCTCGGGTTGGCGGCTGCCGCCGGCCGGGACTGCTTCCAGCTCGTCGCCGAGCTCTTGGTCAATCGCTCCGAGCTGCCGCTCTCGATCATCCAGCCGCTGCTCGAAGGCGACATCGATTGGGGCATGCGTGAGAGGCAACAGGCAGCGGCGATGATCGCCGAGGCCTGCCTGAGCGAGATGGTCAGGCTCTATCGCGGCATCGCCTCGACGCCGCCGACGACCGAGCTCGGCAGCCTGGTCGGCCGGCTGCAGGCGATTGTCTCCAACCTCGAATCGTTGCAGCAGGTCGCCACCAAGATCAAGTTCGACCACCGCGAGCTCAGGCGGTTGAAGAGCGATGCGTTCGATCTCATCCAGGCCCGCTTGACCATCGCGCTCGAGGAGCAGCTGCTGCAAGGCTTCGAGGGTCTCGATGATGCAACCCTCTCGACCGACTGGCGCCGTCTCGAGCAGGCCGCCGCCGCAGCAGCGACGATGCGGCTGATGGCCAAGCGGATCGGTCTGGCGACCAAGATCGACTTCGTCTTCAACAAGGCGCTGGAGCGATACCGCAAGGTGCTGCAGGCACACGCCCAGCACGCCGACGAGGCGCTCGCGATCGACGCGCTCACCATGGACCGGATTCGCATCCTCGAGCTGCTGTTCGGCAGCCGGGCCGCCATTCAGTCACTGGCGCAAATGCGCGAGGCCGCCAATCGCCCAACGACCATTCGCCCGTCTGGCGGTGGCGTCTCGACCGGCCGGCCAGCCACACCCCCATCCGCTTCGGCTTCCGCCTAGCGTCAGCAGCTCGGTCCGATCGCCACCGGCGCGTGCCGCCGCCGGTCGTGCCTAGCAGGCTGCTGAAGAAGTCCCGACGGCCGCGACGGGATCGATTTTCACCGTTGAGCAGGCGCTCGGCACGAGGGCGATGCAACGCATCGTCGAGTGTCGAGCAACGCACGCAGCGGCGAAAAACGGCCTGTCCCAACCTTGTGGGGTGCGGGGTCCCCACAGCCCCGCTGGGGGATGCGGCGAAAATGGCTGGCGAGCTTCGTCGACGCTCGGGGGCGATGCGTGTTGCATCGCTGGCCCTCCCGCCTCCTCGCTCCCGGCCATTTCGGCCGCATCGCGGCCATCACACTCCGGGATCAAACAGCTAGAGGTCACATCAGCGCTTCGATGAGGTACGGGCCAGGCTCGGCGAGCCCGCGGCGGAGTGCTCGGGTCAAGCCGTCGGTATCCTCGACGGTCTCCGCCTGCACCCCCATGCCACGGGCGATCAGCGGCCAATCCAAGGGCGGGTCGTCGAGCCGTGCCAGATCGGTGGCGAGCGGGCCTGGCCGGATACCGGCGCGCTCCTGCTCCATCTCGAGGATGCGATAGCGCCGATTGGCGAAGATCACGGTGGTGATCCGCGCACCCTGCCGCGCCTGCGACCAGAGCGCCTGCATGATGTAGGCGCCGCTGCCATCGGCCTGGAGGCTGATCACCCGCCGGTCGGGCGCGCCCACTGCGGCGCCCAGCGCCATGGCCATGCCCTCGCCGATGGCGCCGCCGGTGAGCGCCAGCTGGGTGTGCGGCGCTGCCTTCGGCGAGTGGACGCTGTAGGGCGCAGCGCTGCTCACCGCCGTGACCACGACGATGGCGTCCTCCGGCTGCTCGGCAGCCACCACCCGGCCGATGCCGTCGGCGTCCAGCGCCGTGCCGAGGGCACCGCCATCGGCGCCGCCCGACGACGGCGGCACTTCCTGCCCGGCACGGGCGGGCATCGCCTGCAGCACCGCAGCGAGCGCCGCAGCGGCATCCTCCTCCGCAGCCGCCAGATGGCAAACGCCGTCCCGTCCCTCGAGATAGCGCGCCGGCTTGTCATGGTAGCCGAAGAACGAGACCGGCAGCTTGGTGCCGGCGACGACCACGACATCGAAGCCGTCGAGCAATGCTGCGGCCTGCTCTGGAAAATAGGGCAGCCGGGCCACTCGCGGCCGGCCGCGGCCGACATCCAGGCGCGCGAAGCCGACCTCGGCGATCAGCGGCGCTCCGGTTGCCGCCGCCAGCCGGCCCGCAGCCTCGAGCCCGGCACCGAAGAGCGCATTGCCACCGAGCAGCAAGGCAGGCCGCCTGGCCGTTGCCAGCAGCCGTGCTGCCGCCTCGACCTGGTCTTCGGCCACGCCGGGGTAGCCCTCGATCCGCAGCGGCACTGCGGGCGCCGAGGCCGCGTCGGCGAGCTGGATGTCGTGCGGCACGATGAGGCTGGCGATGCCACCCCGCCTGGCGCGTGCCGCCGCCACCGCCTCGGTCATGTCGCGGACCACGCTATCGGCCGCAGCGGTGCGCCGGGTCCAGCGCCCGGCCCAGCCGGTCAATCGCTCGATGTCGCTCGCCAGTGGCGGATCGGCCGCCAGATGCCAGGCGGCATGCTCGCCGATCAGGTTGACCACGGGCGAGTAGGCGCGGCGCGCATTGTGCAGGTTGGCAAGGCCGTTGGCGAAGCCGGGGCCGAGATGGAGCAGCGTCAGCGCCGGCTTGCCGGTCATCCGGGCATAGCCGTCGGCGGCGCCGGTGCAAACATTCTCGTGCAGGCCGAGGACGGCGGCCATGCCGCCGGCGCTGTCCAGGGCGTTGACGAACGGCATCTCGGTCGTCCCGGGATTGGCGAAGCAGACCTCGAGCCCATGCTCCACGGCCGTTCTGATCATCCGCTCCGCACCATTCGTCACCCGCTTCTCCCTATCGATGGACCGCGCCGGTCTGGCCCGTTGGCCCCGGCCAAGGCAAGCAAAAATGCAGATCAGGCGAGCGGCCAGCTCACCAGGCAACGAGCAGCAGCATCCCTAGGATCAGCACGTAGCTGGTGCCCGCCGCGACCAGCGCGCGCAACAGTCGGCGCCGCTTGCGCTCGCGCAACCGTGCCATCTTCATGATCTCGAAACCGAGCTCGGTGGCCCAATCGGTCGCCTCGACGTCGACCAGATAGTCGGTGAGGCTGGGCCCGCGCCGGTCGACGAAATAGCTGTAGCGAACCGGCTGGCCCCCGAGCTCGAGCTCCCCGACCGGATTATTGGCCGGAAAGAGAACGTAGCCGAACAAGCCGAGTGGCAGCAGGACCAACACTGCGAGGCTCAAGGTCGCGGCTGTCGGAATCGGCCCGACGCCGATCAGCTCACGGATCAGGGTCAAGACGAAGTTGATCGAGAGGATGAAGATGATGCCCATGATCTGGGCCTTGGTGTCGTAGCTCCTGATCACCTCCTGGGTGCTGCGCAGCGCATCGATCAGGCAGGTGATCGCATGCGGCGGCAAAGCGCGATCGCTCGAGGCTGGCTCATTACGGCCCGGCGGAACCGGCCGGCTCAAGACGGAAAATGCGCCCGCAGCTCGGCCACCTGCTCGGGCGTGAGCGGCTTGATCCGCTCGCGGCGGAGCAGGAGGAAGAGCTTGGCCGTCTCCTCCAGCTCCTCGGTCGCAAAGACCGCGTTCTCCAGGCTGGTGCCGGCGACCACAGGTCCGTGATTGGCGAGCAGCACCGCATGGTGCCGACCGGCGAGCTTCTCGACCGCCGGCCCGAGCGCCGGGTCGCCCGGCCGGAAATAGGGCACCAGCGGCAGCTGACCGACCCGCATCACATAATACGCAGTGATCGGTGGAATGACGTCGGCCGGGTCGACATCGGCAAGGCAGCTCACCGCGACCGAATGGGTCGAGTGCAGATGCACAACGGCGGTGGCATCGGTGCGGTGGCGATACATCCCCTGGTGCAGAAAGGTCTCCTTGGTCGGCTTGTCGCCGTCGACATGCCGGCCGTCCCGGTCGAGTTTGGCGAGGCGCGCCGGGTCGAGCGTGCCGAGCGTGGCGCCGGTCGGCGTCATCAGCCAGCCGTCATCGAGCCGGACCGAGATATTGCCCGAGCTGCCGAAGGTCAGCCCGCGGGCGAAGATGGACTGGCCGAAGCGACAGATGGACTCCCTCAGTCGCGCTTCGCTCATGGCTGGCACCGGCTGCCGGGCATGTGGGCGAAGGCCTTGGTGAGGAAGTCGGGCGCCCCGAAATTGCCCGATTTGAGGGCGATCGCGAGCGGCCGCTCGCCCAGGCTGGTGCAGGCCGGCACGCCCGGATCGATCTGCCCGCCAATGGCCAGCCCCTCGATGCCCAGTGCCTTGACCACGGCACCCGAGGTCTCGCCGCCGGCGACCACGAGCCTTCGCACGCCTGCATCCACGAGGCCCGCGGCGATCGCCGCCATGGCGTCCTCGATCAACGTCCCGGCCCGGTCGCGACCCAGCATTTGCTGCGCCTCGGCGACGTCCTCGGGCGGTGCGGAGGCGTAGATCAGAACGGGTCCCTCGCCCAGCCGCTCCTTGGCCCAGTCGACCGCGAGGTCCGCCGCGTAGCCGTCGGCGAGCGCGAACGGGTCGAGCTTCAAGGCTTCGTGGTCCTCGGCCATGCGCTCGATCTGCTCGAGCGTCGCCGCCGAGCAGGAGCCGGCGAGCACCGCCTCGAGCCCGTCGACGGCCGGCAGTGCTGCCGCATCATGCGCCTGCAACAGGCCGGCAGCCCGGAAATTGTCGGGCAGGCCGAGGGCGATGCCCGAGCCCCCGGTGATCAGCCGATGCTCGGCCATGGCCCGGCCCAGATGCCGCAAATGCCGATCGGCCACCGCATCCGTCACCGCATAGGCGACGCCCTCGGCCCGCAATGCCGCGAACCGCTCGGCAATGGCCTCGGGCCCGGCATCGACCGCGGCGAACGGCACGAGCCCGACCGTCTTGCCGCTCTGCGCCGCCATGACGGAGACGAGATCGCTCTCGGTCATCGGCGTCAGCGGATGATGCCGCATATGCGTATCGGAGAGCAGCTTCTCACCGACGAAGAGATGGCCCAGATAAACTGTCCGGCCGGTCTCCGGGAAGGCCGGGCAAACCACGGCCAGATCGCCGCCCAAGGCATCCAGCAAGGCGTCGGCCACCGGCCCGATATTGCCCTCGGGCGTCGAATCGAAGGTCGAGCAGTACTTGAAGAGGATCTGCCGGGCACCCGCCTCCTGGAGCCAGGCCAACGCCTCGAGCGACTGGTCGATCGCCTGCTCGACCGGGCAGGTCCGCGACTTGAGCGCGATGGTCACCACGTCCGCATCCGGCACCGGAAAGCCTGGCCGCGGCACGCCGATCAGCTGCACCGCCCGCATGCCTTCCTTGACCAGCGTGTTGCAGAGGTCGGTCGCCCCGGTGAAATCGTCGGCAATGCAGCCGAGCAGGATGGCCACGCGCGCTCTCCCCCTTTGTTGTCGCGCGCCAGTCTACCGAGCGTCGAGATACCCGCGCAAGCGCGCCAGGACCGCATCGAGCATGGGCTCGGTCAGCCGGCCGGTGTTCATGTTGTAGCGCGAGCAGTGGTAGCTGGACGCCAGCACGAGGCCTGTGCCGACCTCGTGCCAGCTGTCATGGCCGAAGGGAAACCCGGAAAGCTTGAGACCCAGCGCGCGCAAGGTCGCCTCGTGCGCAATCCGGCCGAGCGCCAGAACTGCCCGCGGCGCCGGCTGCGTGGTGAGCTCGGCCAAGAGAAACGGCCGGCAGGCGGCGATCTCGGCACCCACCGGCTTGTTGGCGGGCGGCACGCAGCGCACCGCATTGGTGATCCGGCAATCGATCAGCTCGAGCCCGTCATCCGGCCGTGCGTCGAACGTGCCACGGCTCCAGCCGAACCGCGCCAGTGCTGGATAGAGCGTGTTGCCGGCACCGTCGCCGGTGAACGGCCGGCCGGTCCGGTTGGCCCCGCCCATCCCAGGCGCCAGCCCGACCACCAGGAGCCTGGCCGCCGGATCACCGAAGGAGGGCACCGGCGCGTTGTGCCACAACGGCTCACGCTCTCTGGCGGCGGCGCGAAACGCCTCCAGGCGCGGGCAAAACGGGCAATCGGCGGCTGGAGCTTGGCGGGGCATTTGAGCTTTCTGGGACAACACAGGCGCTACCGACATTTAGCGGTCCGGGCTGCATAGGTCATGCGCGAAACGGCGCCAAGCCGTGTGCCGACCTCTTGAACGCCTATTCTGCCCTTCCCATCTCAAGTCAGTCGGAGGTCGCCAAGCGAGTCCGGCAAGTACCAATAGGGTGTGTCCAAGTGGAGCACCCGCCACGTCTCGTATCGCTCAACTGGAGGATACCATGAGCATTGTCCGTTTCGACCCCTTCTTTCGCACCGTTCGTGACTTCGACCGGATGACCGGCGAGCTGCTCGGCAGCCGCTCGGCCCATGCGCCGGAATACGACATCGTCGAGCATGGCGAGGACCGCTTCTCGGTGGCGCTCGCAGTGCCCGGCTACGACCTCGACGAGCTGGACATCACGGTCAAGGACCGCGAGCTCCTGATCAAGGGTGAGCCCAAGGCCGAGAACCGCGCCAACTATGTGCGTCGTGGCATCGGCAGGGCCGCGTTCCAGCGGACCTTCACGCTCGGCGAGCACATCGACATCACCGGTGCCTCGCTCGACAAGGGCATTCTCACCGTCGAGCTCGAGCGTCAGGTGCCCGAGGCGATGAAGCCCCGGAGCATCCAGATCGCCGCGGCCCAGGCTCAGACCCCGCCAACCCTGCGGTCACCGCCGACGAGAAGGTCGCCTGACCGGCCAGCCCGGCAATCCAGACGCAGTGCTGAGGCAATTCGGCGGCTAGCCGCGGCCCGACACTGCCGCTAAATCGAGCCTGGCGGGTGGAGCTTCCCGCCAGGCTCATTTTCGTTTTGGCCGCCAGATGAACTTTCGGCTTGCAGCGGAGCGCCATCGCAGCGCAGGAATCCGGTGGACTCCAGGAACGGCAGCATGACTGAGAACCTCTACAAGACGCTCGGTGTGGCGAAGGATGCGAGCGACGACGAGGTGCGCAAGGCGTATCGTCGGCTCGCCAAGACCTGCCACCCCGACACCAATCCCGGCGACAAGGCGGCGGAGGAGCGCTTCAAGGCGATCTCCCGCGCCTACGCCATTCTCGGCGAGCCGGCCAAGCGCAAGCGCTACGATCGAGGCCAGATCGACGCCGACGGCAATGAGCGCGGGCCGCAGGGCTTTCCCTTCGGTGGCCAGGCCGGCGGCCCGTTCGGCGGCGGTCAGGCCGGGCGCGGCGGACGCTTCCACGCGCAGGCCGGCGCCGGCCCCCAGGGCGGCGGATTTGCCGGCTTCGAGGACATCTTGAGCGACCTCTTCGGCGGGGCGTCGCGCGCCGGTGGTGCGGCGCGGGGCGGCGGGACGAGGCAGACCCGGGGCGAGGACATGAAGCTCGCGGTCACTGTCGACTTCCTCGACGCCGCCAAGGGTGCCAAGCGCCGCCTCGGCCTGCCCGATGGCCGCCATCTCGACGTCACCATCCCGGCCGGCGTCGAATCCGGCCAGGTGCTCCGGCTCAAGGGCCAAGGCGTCGCCGGCGGCGATGCGCTGGTCGAGGTGCAGGTGACAGCGCATGCCGGGTTCCGCCGCGACGGGCTCGATATCCATCTCGACCAGGGCGTGCCACTGGCGCTCGCCATCAACGGCGGCAAGGTCACCGTGGCCACCATCGACGGCAATGTCGCCGTCAGCGTGCCGCCCTGGACCAGCTCCGGCAAGACGCTGCGGCTCAAGGGGCGCGGCATCAACAAGGGCGGCCATCGCGGCGACCAGCTGGTGCGACTCGAGCTCGAGCTGCCGACGGCAAAGGACCGGGCACTGGAAGACTGGGCCAAGAGCCAGGCCGACACCAAGGTCTGAGCCTTCGCCTGACAGGCTGCCGAAAGGCTACCTGCCGTCTCCGGCTGCGCTGACGGGTGCTCAGCTTTCGCGTTTCGCAGGCCGCAGCCGGTAGATGCCACCATCGGCGGCATCGATGAGCAGATAGACGAGGCCGTCCGCATCGACATCGACGTCGCGGATGCGGCCGAGCTCGAATTCCAGAAGCCGCTCCTCGTGGACCACGTCGTCGCCGTCCAGCTCGAGCCGGGCCAAGAGCTGCTGAGCCAGGGCGCCGACGAGCAGATCGCCCTGCCACTCCGGGAACGCCTCGCCCTGGTAGAACACCATACCCGACGGCGCGATCGATGGGCTCCACACATGACGCGGTGCCACGAGACCCGGCGGCGGGTCGTCGACGCCGACCGCCAGACCGGTGGCGTACTCGCGCCCGTCGCTGACCACCGGCCAGCCGAAATTGGCGCCGGGTGCCAGGATATTGACCTCGTCGCCGCCGCGCGGCCCGTGCTCGTGCACCCAGATGGCGCCGGTCTCGGGATGGATCGCCATGCCTTGCGGGTTGCGATGGCCGTAGGTGAAAATCTCGGGCAGCACATCGTCACGGCCGACGAACGGATTGTCGTCGGGCAGGCTGCCATCGGGGTTCAGCCGCAGCACGCTGCCGGCGTGGTTGTCGAGCTCTTGGGCGAGCGCCCGCTGGCCCCGATCGCCATGCGTGACGAACAGATAACCGTCGGCATCGAACACCAGCCGCGAGCCGAAATGCCGGCTGCCGCTGCCGAGCCCGTTGGAGCGAAAGATCACCTCGACATCACTGAGCGCAGCTTCGCCCAGCCGGCCACGCGCCACCGCCGTCCCGGCACCGCCTCCCGCCGCCTCGTCGGCGAGGTAGGAATAGCTCAGATAGACCAAGCGGTTGGCCGCGAAATCCGGGTCCAGCGCCACATCGAGCAGCCCGCCCTGGCCACGAGAAAACGCCGTCGGCACACCCTCGAGCGGGTTCGGGTTCAGACTGAAATCGGCATTCACCAGGCGCAGGCTACCACCCCGCTCGGTCACCAGCATGCCGCCCTCCGGCAGGAACGCCATCCCCCAGGGATGCTCGACCCCACCGGTCAGCCGCTCGACCTCGAAGCTGGCCTGCTCGCTCTCGACGGGCTCGCCAGCCTCGTTGGCGCCGACGCTGGAGCCGAGCTGAACACTGCCGCAGGACGTGAAGAAGCCCATGCTCGCACCGACGAGCGTGGTGGTCATAAACCGGCTAAGGCGCATGGTGGCAATCCGTTCGCAACGTCGTCAGCTCTCGAAGCTAGCACCAACCGGGTGCATGGCCAGAGGGCCCAGCCGAGCCCCACGCCGGCACATTGAACAGACTACCATGAATTGCTACTATTCCGCTCTCGATGGAGTCTGCGGCAGCCGGCCAGTGGCGAAGGTCGATGCGAGAATGAAGCGCCATGCGTAACATCGGGCTATCGACGTTCTTCACGCGGCAGCCGCCGGTGGTCGACCAGGATTCCGTGGGCCAATCGCAGAATGGCGAAACCAAGAAGACGGCGAAGGCGGCGCCCGTTGCCGGCGGTGCCCCACGACTCGACGGCGTGCGCCAGCAAGATCGTGGGTGCCATGGCCGACAGGCTGCCGGCAGAGCTGCAGGGCTCCTCAACGCTGAGCGCTCCAAGGTCGTGACCGTGCTGGCGACCCTGCATGACGAGGTCCACGCCGAGGTCCCGCCGCATCTGGCCAAGGCCAATCTGCAAGACCATGTGAACGATCGCGTGAGAAAACTGCTCGAGCAAACGCCGCCAATCGACGACACGACAGCAGGCGCTGAGCATGAGGCGCGGCCAGAGGCTCAGCACCTGGCCGACGAGCGCCGACACGATCTTGCCAACAAACAAGAGCTATCGACCGCCAGGCAGAGGCGAGACGATCGAGCCCAGCCAGCGAGCTGAGGCTGCCCGCAGCGCCTTGATCAGGCGCGACCGGCCATCATTCAAAGGAGCATCAATGCCTCTACCCGAGTTGATGCGCGGCGTGGCGCTTACGGGACACGGCGGACCAGAGGTTTTGATCTGGCGCGAGGATCTTCCGGTCCCTGAGCCAGCCGCGAAGAGCGTCCTGATCCGCGTCGCTGCCGCCGCCGTGAACAACACCGATATCAACACGCGGACCGCGTGGTACTCGAAGGGCGACGCCGCGGCTTCGGACGCGGGCTGGTCGGGAGGAGCGCTGGCTCTGCCGCGCATTCAGGGCGCCGACGTGTGTGGGACCATCGTCGCTGTCGGCGATGGCGTCGATGCGGGCCGCATCGGCGAACGGGTCTTGATCGAGCCCTGCCTCACCGAAGCAGAAGGGCTGGAGCTGGCGTATCCGTGGTATCTCGGGTCGGAATGCGATGGCGGCTTCGCGGAGTACACGCACGTCGCCTCGCGTCACGCCCATCGCGTTGAGAGCATGCTGAGCGACGTCGAGCTCGCATCGTTTCCCTGCTCCTACTCGACGGCCGAGAACATGCTCACACGCTCGAACGTGAAGGCAGGCGAGACTGTCTTGGTGACCGGCGCTTCAGGCGGCGTCGGCTCGGCCGCAGTGCAGCTTGCCAAAGCACGAGGCGCGCATGTGGTCGCGGTGACGAGCCCCGCCAAAGCGCAAGCGCTCCGTGACATCGGCGCCGACACGATCGTCGACCGGGATGCGGACTACCGCCGAGAGCTGGGCACTGCCAGCGTCGACGTCGTCATCGATCTGGTCGCTGGACCGAAGTGGCCGTCCCTGCTGGACGTGTTGCGACGAAGGGGCCGCTACGCCGTCTCCGGTGCCATCGCCGGACCGATGGTCGAGCTGGACGTCCGAACGCTCTATCTCAAGGATCTGAGTTTTTTCGGCTGCACGGTCTTGGAGCCCGAGGTCTTCGGAAACCTGATCAAGCGCATCGAGCGCGGCCAGGTGAAGCCGCTGGTTGCCGAGACATTTCCATTGAAAGAAGTCGCCGCCGCGCAATCCGCGTTCCAGGCAAAGGGCCACATCGGAAAAATAGTGCTGACAGTCGCGTAGCACGCCCGCAGCTGGTCTTGGCCGATGGCACGCCTGTGCCGTCGCGCCTCGTCACAAGACAACGAGACCGGCCAGGACGGTCGCAGCAGGCATTGCGCTCGAACGCGAGCGTGTCCGGGCCCACAGGCGCGATGAACCCCGCTGGCAAGACGCAGCCCTAACTCTCGGCCGCTTGTCGCCGAGCGCTCGTCGGCAAGGCCGCACCGTCGGCGAAACGCCGCAAGGCGGCCACATCCAAGACCACCAGCTCACCCTGGCCTCGGCAGACCACGTGCTGCCGCTGCAGATCGCCGATGGTGCGGGAGACCGCCTCGCGATGCGTGTTGATGCGATTGGCGATATCCAGATGCCGAGGTGCGGGAACGAGCCGCGCCGTGTTGTCGGCGATGAGGTTGAAGCTGGCGAGCCGCAGCAGCTCGGCGCAAATCCGTGTCGGCACGGTCGCGGTCAGCAAGTGGATGCGGCCGTTGAGCTTGCGCACCAGGCGCGTCAGCTGCTGCATGACCGCCATGGCGAAGTCCGGCGCCTCGCCCAGCAGCCGGGTGAAGTCGGCAACCTCCAGCCGCGCCAGCTCGGCATCGCTGACCGCGGTCAGGTTGGTGCCGCGCGGCCGGCCGTCAATGGCGGAAAGCTCGCCCACGAGATCGCCCGGATGGAGGTCGTGGAACACCACCTCGCGCCCCGCCATCGAATAGGCGGTGAGCCTGAGATGGCCGGCGAGCACGAAGTAGACATCGTGCTGATCGTCATGCTGCGCGAAGACCGTGCTGCCGGCGGCGTGGCGCCGCCAGGTGAGCCGTTCCGCCACGCGCGCCAGCGTCCGATCGCTGAGCGGGGCGCAGAAAGACAGCTGTCGAAGCTGGTCGAGCTCGATCACATGCATCTCGATTCACGACCACGATCGTCGCCGGTTGCCTGCCGAGCTTTAGCCCGTGCCAGAGCGACGGAAAGCGGCCTCCCTGATGACCAAGCCAGCCGTCGTTGCGGCCAGCCGATTGTTGCTTCGCTGCATCACCCGAGTGTTTTGCGGATCAACGTGACATGCATCACAGATTTCCGGCACGCGCCAGTTATCGTACGCAGGTGCCTCCCTGAAAGATCAATTGTGTGGCCGACCCAGGCTTCGTTCGGGTCGGCCTTTTCTTTCAGCCATCACCTGCCCTTCGCTGATTCTGGCTGGGGCCAGCCGGTGCCGTCAGCCGCGGCCGATATAGGGCATCTTGGACGCCATCACCGTCACGAACTGGACATTCGCATCGAGCGGCAGGGCTGCGATATGCGCCACCATCTCGGCCACGTGGCGGACATCCATGCGCGGCTCGGGCTGGGTCGAGCCATCCGCCTGCAACACGCCGCCGGTCATCCGCTGGGTCATCTCGGTCGCCGCATTGCCGATGTCGATCTGGCTGCAGACGATGTCGAAGGCACGCCCATCGAGGCTGGTCGACCGCGTCAGCCCGGTGATCGCGTGCTTGGTCGCCGTGTAGGGTGCGGAGAACGGCCGCGGCACATAGGCCGAGATCGAGCCGTTATTGATGATCCGCCCACCGCGCGGGTCCTGATGCCGCATCATCCCGAACGCCAGCCGCGTGCAGTAGAAGGCACCGTTGAGATTGGCGCTGACCACCTTCTGCCACTCAGCAATCGGCAACTCGTCCATCGGCACCGGCGGCGCCCCGGTGCCGGCATTGTTGAAGAGCACATCCAGCCGGCCGAACCGGTCGCCGCACGCCTTGAACAAAGCCTCGACCGAATCCGGATCACCGACATCGGTTGCCACCGCCAGAGCCTCGCCGCCGATCTCTGCCGCAACCTCATCCAGCGCCGCCTGCCGACGCCCGGCGAGCACCACCTTGTGCCCTGACGCCGCCAACGCCACGGCCGAGGCCTTGCCGATGCCGCTGCCGGCACCGGTCACCATCGCCACCTTCACCATTTCGTCTCTCCCTGCCTTGGTTCTTAATTATCGTTAGCGCCGCCGATAGGGCTGAAACCAACCCAGCCCGTCCTCGGTCCGCCCCTTGGGCACGTACTCGCAGCCCACCCACCCGGCATAGCCGAGCTCGTCCAGGAGGCCGAAGAGGTAGGGGTAGTTGACCTCACCCACATCCGGCTCGTGCCGCTCCGGCACGCCCGCCACCTGGACATGGCCGACCACGCCCAAGAGCTCCCGCAGATGCATCGCCAGATCGCCCTCCATGATCTGGCAATGGAAGAAATCGAGCTGCAGCTTGAGGTTGGCCGCCCCCACCCGCTCGATGATCCGCCGCCCGTCGCGCTGGTAGTTGAGAAAATAGCCCGGGATCGAGCGCGTGTTGATCGGCTCGATCAGCACCGTGATGCCCAATGGCGCCGCCTTCTCCGCCGCCAGCGCCACGTTCGCGAGATAGGTGCTGGAGAACGCCTTGCGGTCGTCCTCGGCCGCGATCAGCCCGGCCATGCAGTGCAGCCGCTTGGCCCCGATCACCTCGGCATAATGCAGCGCCTTCTCCAACCCGTCCCGGAACTCCGCCTCGCGCCCCGGCAAAGCCGCAATCCCCCGCTCACCTGCCGCGAAATCACCCGGCGGCAGGTTGAACAACGCCTGCGCCAGCCCGGCATCGTCCAAGGCCGCGCGGATCGCCTCGGGCGGATGCTCGTACGGGAAGAGATACTCGACGCCCTCGAACCCGGCCGCAGCCGCAGCCGCGAAGCGCTCGAGAAACGGCACCTCGGTGAACATCATGCTGAGATTGGCGGCAAAGCGCGGCATGCCTACGATCCCTTCCCTTGGTGATCCGGCCCGTGTCCTGGAGCCCGGGCGTCATGGCCTCGTCGTCGTGGCCCTGTCGTCACGCCCCCGACGACTCAGCCCTTGGGCGGTGTGTCTTGGCCGCCACCGATGATGCGCCTACATCATGCCCGAAGCCGCGCCCGACCCGCGTGCTATGCACGGAAACAGCTGTGACGACAATCCCGGCAACGAGCACGCCCCGAGCCCGCACCCACCAACGCGGCGCGACCGCGTGACCACCCCACCCCGCACTTGGCTGATGCTCGGCGGCAAGGCCGGCGACAACACCCAGATCACCGCCCTCGCCGAAGCACTGGGCTGGCCCTTCGAGACCAAGCGCCTCGCCTACAAGAAGACCGAGCTCCTCACCAACCTCTTCGCCGGCCCGACCACCAAGGGCCTCGTCCAGAGCAAATCCGACCGCCTCGAGCCCCCCTGGCCCGAGCTCGTCATCTCCGCCGGCAGGCGCAACGAGCCCCTGGTCCGCTGGATCCAGGCGGCAGCCGCCAAGGACCCGAGCCTGCCCCGCGTCCGCCTCGTCCATGTCGGCCGCCCCTGGGCGCTGCACGAATGCTTCGACCTCATCGTCACCACGCCGCAATACCGCCTGCCCAAGAAGCCCCACATCCTCCACAACGAGCTGCCCCTGCAACGCGTCAACACCGGCAGGCTCGAAGCCGAAGCCGAACGCTGGCAACCCCGCCTCGCCCACCTCCCCAAGCCGCACATCACCGTCCTCCTCGGCGGCCACGCCGGCCCCTACAATTTCGACCGCGAGAACGGCGCCCTCCTCGGCTACCACGCCAACGCCATGGCCGAGGCCAAAGGCGGCTCGCTCCTCGTCACCACCAGCGCCCGCACACCCGAAGCCGCCATCCAGGCCTTCGAAGCCCAGCTCAGAGCCCCCCACACCCTCCACCGCTTCACCAAGTTCGAGCCCGAAGCCCAAAACCCCTTCTTCGCCTTCCTCGGCATGGCCGACGAGGTCATCGTCACCTCCGACAGCATGTCGATGCTCGCCGAAGCCATCGCATCCGGCAAACCCACCCACATCTTCGACCTCTCCCGCGGCAAGACCTCCAACCGCCCACCAAGCCCAACCGACGACAGCATCACCGAACGCTCAGCTCACCGAACGCCTCGCCGACTTCCGCACCCAGGCCATCATGTACACCATCGGCATGCACGCCCTCCCGTCCCGCCTCACCCGCGACGTCCGCATCATCCACACAAGCCAGGTCGAAGCCGGCCGCGCCACCTGGCTCGGCCAACACCAACCCAAGCACCACCAATCACCCCTCACCGACCTCCAAAACGCCGTCAAAGCCACCCAAGCCCTCTTCAGCAACACCCCACCCCCACGCCCCAAGCCGCCCGACAGCAAATGGCCCGAGATCGTCCAGCGCGTGTTTCAGGGGTAGGAAGTGGAAGAGCGGGGAAACTGGTTTCCCCGCGCCCCATCGGGATTGTGTTGGTTGCGGTCGGCACGGCGGATGATATCGGTCCGCGAGAAATCTTCGCCCTTGAAGAGCAGCGGAACGTCCGCTCCTTCGCCAGCGCGTAGGCGAAGCAATCGCCGAAATTCAGCGCGCTGAACCGGACATAGGCCTCGCTGCGATCCGCCTGCGTCTCCGTCACGGCACGACCTCGATCCCCGCCGCGCGAGAAGCGCGCCACATCGCCAGGCTCGGCCCGCGGCGGAACATCACCGCATTCACTCGACCACGTCCCGCCGACATCAACGGCGCATCGTCAGCCGCAATTGCTTCCGCAAATCGTGCGGCATCGTCCTCCTGCAGCAAGATCGCGACCACAGCAGACGTATCGACGACGATCAAATCGCCTCACGCGTCTTCGGCAATCCATCATCGTCATAGAGAATGGCATCCCCGCTACGTTCATCGAGCACCGGCAACCGCGCGCACTCATCACCAAGTGCCAGCAGCTTCGCCGCCACCCTGCAGGACGCCGTCTCCCCGGCCCGCTCCCGCGCCAGCCGCTCTTCAAGTGCCCGCACCACCGCCCGGCTGACATCCTCCCCGGTCAGCCGCGCCAGCTCCCGCGCCAACCCTTCCGCCCGCTCGTCCTCGATCCGCAGCCGCATCGACCCCACCCTCGCTGCACCCCGACACCTATACCACGCCGAGGAGCGCCCCGGCAAGGCGCGGCAGCGGACCACCGATCGTCCCGAATAGGCTCATGCGGCAAATGGAGCGAAGGAGGGGAAAATCTCGCTGGGGCTTCGCCCCAGACCCCAAGAGGTAAAGAGGCAAAGCAGCAAGAGGTAAGCTCCGCCTTCAGCGGAGCGTCCTGGCAACCCGGAACCCGCCGTTGCTGAACCGGCCGTCGGCGTTGCGTTCCTGCCGCGATAGGCGGAGCGGAGGCTCCTCGGATAGTCGTCCCAGGAACCGCCGCGCAGAACCCGCCGACCACAGTCGCCGCTCGTCCAGGCCGTGCCGTTCGCCGGGGCGCCGGCATAGCTGTCGTTCCAGCAATCCTCCACCCACTCCCAGACATTGCCGTGCACGTCGTGCAGGCCGAAAGCGTTCGGCCGCCCCAACGAGCCCACCTCGATCGTCCTGCCGACGTTCCTGCCGAAGTTCGCATACTCGGCCGTAATCTCGTCACCCGGCCAATAGCGCGTCGTCGTCCCGGCACGGGCCGCGTACTCCCACTCCGCCTCCGACGGCAGGCGGTATTCCTCGCCGGTCCGATCGGACAGCCAATCGACATAGGCCTGCGCATCGTCCCAGGAGACATTGATCACCGGCCGTCGGCCGCGACCCCAACCATCATCATCCGGCCGGTAGCCGTTGCAGCCACCAGCGGCGACGCAGGCGTCCCACTCGTCGAACGTCACCTCGTAGACGCCGATCGCAAACGGCTCGGCAATCGTCACCCGATGCTGCGGGCCTTCGTTGTCGTAACGTCCCTCCTCGTCCTCCGGCGAGCCCATCAGGAACGAGCCGGACGGCACCACCACCATCTCCGGGCACTCGTTGCAGTCGCGGAACGTGTCGCCGGGCTCGTAGCTCGCGGAACACCTGCGCCGGAGGTCGAGCGGCTCAATGGCGCGCTGTCGATGCGCTGCCTTGCGCTTCAGTGCTGGCGTTTCGGCCGCGCCTCGGCGAGCACTGCACATGCTGGCGCGTATCCGATAGCCAGTTGCGGGAGCTGCGGCTTCGAGCAAAGATGTGACCCGAGCAAACGGCGCGTGCGTTCTGCCAGCGAAGAATGCCGTGACGTGTGCCGCGCGCGATCGAAGCCGAGCACGTCCACGCCACGCGTGTCAAAGCCCAAATCAGTGAGTGCCCGCTGCACGATCTGCCGGTCTTCGGGCCTCGGGATCAATGCATCCTCGACAGCTTTCGGATCGGCTCCTGTCGCGGCGTCGGCCTCCGGCAGGACGGCGGCATTCTCGTTCAGCGCTTCGAGGCGGTTGCGCGCGAAAGGCGCGTAAATGCTTCCCGGGTAGTCGGCGAGAAAGCGCTCGAAGTCAGCTGCCAAGCGGCTGTCCTTGATCGTCTCGAAAATGCGCTCGTCGCGGTCAGGATTTTGGTGGTCAAGAATGGCGCCTTGAGGTTCAGCCCCTCCAGGCCGTATTGCGTTGTCGACCTTGTCTACTTGCTCCTCAGTAACGAAGAAGAACTCTCCCTCGCTCGCCTGCAGAGGATAGAGGTGTGGAGTGATGGGCGCCCCCCAGCCGACAGCTTCGGCCTTGACCGCCACTTGCGTCCGAACATGGCTGAGCAGCTCGTAGAGCGACACGACCCCGTCCCTGACCCTCTCTCGGCGCCCGTCGCCGTCGGCATCCCAGAGTATCTCCTGGTCGGCACCGCCGAGCACGGCTTCAATGATCGAGCTCGTGAAGATGCTTCCGCTGAAGGTATTCGAGGCGATCGTTTGCTCGCCCTGCGTCGCCGCCGTGATGAGGTGGTGGCCCTTGCGTGCCAGCTGATCGATAGCGCGATTTCGCGGGTTGGACTGCGGCTCCAGGCCCGCAAGACCACTGAAGCAGGCATCCAGAAGAAAGAGCACCTGTCGCGCGTTGCGCAACGAGCCGTCCCAGGTCCGGACATCGCGCATCGCCAGCATCCGGGAGTACCAGCCGTTCGAGGCGGTGAGCGGGATGTAGCCCTCGCCGCTCTCCTGCACGACTCCGTGGCCGGAGAGATAGAAGAGAAAGCGATCCTTGACGCCGACGATCGCCGGGAAAACGTCCTTCATCAGGAACTCGATGCGGTCCTTGGTCGCCCGCTGGTTGGTCAGCGTAATGACCAGATCGAAACCCTGCTGGATGAGAAGCGCTCGGATGTCTTCGGGATTGTCGGCCGTGGCCGGCAGCGGATCGAGAGCATCGCCGAACTCGCTCAAGCCGATCACCAGCGCGTAGCTCCGCTCAAAGGGTCGCTCGGCTCCGGTCAGCGCCGGAATAGGCACCACGCGCGCGAGCCAGTCACCCCAATCGGTGTCGCCCTGTTGTCGATAGACCTCTTCGGGCCGCAGTTCCGCCCCCGCCATGAGATCGTCGACGAAATCCGCTCGGCTCGGAGCGCTCGTCAGAGCGATGCAAAGGAAAGCAATAGCGGTGAGAATGAGCCGCATCTCGCGTCCGCTAGCCCCTACGCAGTTCGATGAGCTTTTGCACCAGGCCGGTCAGGGCCGTGAGCAGGCTGACGATGGAGGTAGCAAGCGCCACCCAGGCGATGGTCTGGCTATCATCCCCCATCGGTTCGACGCCCGGCGGCATGCGATAGGCGAAATAGGCCCAGAGACCGACCAGCGCGACGATCGCCGCGCCGACGATTACGCTCCATCGTTTCAACATGCGCTCGACCCGACGTTGTCAGCATCCCTCTATGTTCTTGTAGTACCACCGATTGATCGAACTGCGAACCCGCTCACAGTTCCGGGCAAGCGTCTCGCTCGACCGCAAGCGCGAAGACAACGACCGCCCCACCAACCCGAAAAAACCGGTGGGGCCACGGGGAGGCGATGCCTCCCCGCCCTTCCCTCACCCGCCGCCAAAAGAACCATCCCCCACCCACCCGGGCCGCGCGCACGGATTCCCACCCTGACACGCATCCTACCCGCGAGTCCTCAAGCCCCGGTTAACGCCCCCACGCCCCAACCCGCCCCACCCGCAAAAAACCGAAAGGGGCCGCGGGGAAAATCATTTTCCCCGCCCTACCCCCTTCCCCAAATCCGTGCCGCCAATCGTGATCAGCAATCGCTTGAGTTGTCGGCTGCTTTGGGTCACCTTCTATCTTCGACCGGGAATTTGTCCCTCGGGAGAAAATGGCGATGCGTATTTCGATCGCTGTCTTGGCGGTTTGGCTGGGCCTTGCCTTCGTTACTGTGGCGCCGCGTGCCGAGATTGCGGTGGGCATCGCCAATCCGTTGTCCGGCCCTTATGCTGCGGGTGGGGCGCGCAATCTGCTCGCCGTGATGGCGGCGATTGAGCGGGTCAACGCTGATGGCGGGGTTTTGGGCGAGGAGCTGACGCTGGTCACCGCCGACGACAAGTGCGGCATGCAGGAGGCCGTGGACGCCGCCGAGACGCTGGTCAATGCTGGCGTCGCCATGGTGGTCGGCCACTACTGCTCACATTCCTCGCTGCTGGCTGCGGCCATCTACGACATGGCCGGCATCATCATGATCAGCCCTGACAGCACTCATCCGCGCCTTACCGAGGAGAATCGGCCCAACGTTTTCCGCCTGACCGGCCGCGACGACGCGCAGGGCAGCGAGGCTGCCCGATTGATTGCCGATCGCTGGCCCGCGGAGCGCATCGCCATCGTCCACGACGGCACGACCTATGGCCAGGGACTGGCGCTGCAGACCAGGCGTGATCTCATGCGCCTGGGCCGCGACCCGGTCCTGGTCGAGACCTACGAGCCCAATACGGAGGACTTCGCCGCGCTGATCGAGACGCTCGAGGCAGCAGCCGTCGAGGTGCTGTATGTCGGCGGCTATGGTCCTGACGGCGGCCGTATTGCCACGGCGGCCGATCGGGCGGGCTTCGACGTGCAGCTCGTCGGCGGCGACGGCCTCGCCATGGACGGGTTCTGGGCCGAGGCGGGCGCTGCCGGCGAAGGTGCCGTCTTCACCCGTTTTGCGCCGCCGGGCGGCCTGGCGTCACAACCCGCCGACGGCGCGCTCAGGGCGCGCGCGCTCGAGGAGTTCGCCGATGGCGGGCTCGGCGCCTATGCCGCCGTCGAGGTTTGGGCCGAGGCCGTGGCCCGCGCCGGCACCGTCGATGCCAAGCCGGTGATCCACGTGCTCGACCGCGGCCGCTTCGACACCGTCCGCGGCAGGCTGGCCTTCGACGCCAAGGGCGACCTCGCAGGCGATGGCTGGACCTGGTTCGTCTGGCACGACGGAAGATCGCAGCTGCTCGACGCCTCCACCCAATAGACGGCGATCCGGATCATAACGAACGCTTATGGCAATCGGCCTGAACGGCCAGACTCGTTGCGTATAGCGCAACGGACGCGCGATTTTGTTGCGTATAGCGCAATGGAACCCAAGCTCTGTTGCATATAGCGCAACGAAACCCGAGAAATGTCGCATATATCGACTCATAAGCGACGCTTATGTAGCGTATAGCGCAAATTTTGGCCGAGAATCCCGCGAACGACCCTGGGAATCGACGAGCGAACCCGGGAAAACGACGAACGAACCCACCGATCCGACGAGCGAACCCGGGCTTTGGCGAACGAACCCGAGAGCACGGTTTGTCGCACCCCGTCACCCCAACCTGCTGTGATCATAGCATAAATCGCGCCGTCGATCAGCTCGCCCGTCGCCGCAGCCCTGAGCGGTTACAGATCGCCAAAGGAACCCGACCGAGCCCTTGACCTAGGCATCCTCTCTTAGACTATATTCCTACTCGCGATGGAGGCCTGTCGGCGTTTGGCCAGGGTCAGGACAAGGCGGCGGTGTCGCTCGCGGTCGCAGCCGGCCGGTTCAGCGCCGCGCTTTCGGTCGGCATCGTTGGACGCTCAATACAGCTCGTTCTTGTAGTTGTCCTTGAGCATGTCCTCGGTCTCGGCCACGTCGACGCCGGCGATCTGATCGGCGAGCACGCGCGCCAGGCTCGGAAAGGCGCCCTTCTCGACGTGCCGGTCGGCGTCCCAGAGATGCGAGCGGATCAGCGCCTTGCCGCAATGCATGTAGGCCTCCTCGACCGCCACCACGATCACCGACTTGGGCGGCTTGCCGGCGTGCGCGGTCATGGCCAGCAGCGCCGGCTCGGTGCTGATGCGCGCCTTGCCGTTGACCCGCAGTGTCTCCTGGTAGCCCGGCAGGAAGAAGAGGAGGCCGATCTGTGGATTGGCCAGGATGTTCTGCAGGCTGTCGACGCGGTTGTTGCCGACGCGGTCGGGGATCAGGATCGTGCGGTCGTCCTCGACCTGCACGAAGCCCGGAGCATCGCCCTTGGGCGAGGCGTCGCAGCGGCCCTGGGCATCGGCGGTCGCCATGACCATGAACGGCGAGAGCGCGATAAACCGGCGGCAATGCTGGTCGAGGCGATCGAGCTGCTTTTGCGCCGCCCGCTCGCCGACCTTGCCGTAGCGGTCACGCAGGGTCGTCGGGTCGGTGAGCAGATCGGTCATGGCACTCGGTCCTTTCAGCGCCGCGCGGCCTCGGCCTTCATCGAGATCTCGCGCAGGATGTTGGCGGCCTCGCTGCCCTGGATCTTGGCGATGTCGTCCTGGTACTTGAGCAGCGTGCCGAGCGTGTCGTGGATCACCTCGGGCGTCAGCACCAGGACATCGAGGGTGGTGAGTGCTCGGGTCCAGTCCAGCGTCTCGGCGACGCCCGGCAGCTTGAACAGGTCGCGCTTGCGCAGCGCCTGGACGAAATCGACGATCAGCCGCGACAGCCGCTCGTCGACGCCCGGCAGACGGGTCTTGATGATCTCGTGCTCGCGCTCGGCCGTGGGGTAGTCGACCCAGTGGTAGAAGCAGCGGCGCTTCAAGGCGTCGTGGATCTCGCGCGTGCGGTTGGAGGTGATGATGGTGATCGGCGGGGTCTCCGCCTTGATCGTGCCGATCTCGGGGATGGTGATCTGGTAGTCGGAGAGCACCTCGAGCAGGAAGGCCTCGAACGGCTCGTCGGTGCGGTCGAGCTCGTCGATCAAGAGCACGGGCGCGCCGCCGGCATGCGGCTCGAGCGCCTGCAACAGCGGCCGATTGATGAGAAAGCGCCGGTTGAAGATGTCCTGGCCGAGCGACTCGCGCGACGCGTCGCCGGTCGCCTCGGCCATGCGGATCTCCAGCATCTGCCGCTGGTAGTTCCACTCATAGACTGCCGACGACAGATCGAGCCCCTCGTAGCATTGCAGGCGGACCAGGTCGCGGCCCATGGCCTGGCTCAGCACCTTGGCGATCTCGGTCTTGCCGACCCCGGCCTCGCCCTCGAGGAACAGCGGCCGGCCGAGCTTGAGCGCCAGGAAGGTCGCGGTCGCCAGTGGCCGGTCTGGGATGTAGCCCGCGTCTCGGAGCAGGGTGATGGTCGTGTCGATGGAGCTCGGCAGGTCGGCGGACATGGGACGGTCTTCTTGAATGGAGCGTTAAAGGCGAACGGCCCGGAGCATAAGCCCCGGACCGTTCGATGAATCAACCCGGATGACGAACAGATTGGATGGTCGTCAGCCGGCAGCCTCGACGGCGCGCTTGGTCATCACCTTGACGAGATGGGCGCGGTAGTCGGCCGAGGCGTGAATGTCGGCATTGAGGTCGCCGGCCGGAACCGTGAGGTTGGCCACGGCGTCGCCTGCGAAATTGCCGGCGAGCGCTGCTTCGGCCTCGGTCCAGCGAAACGCCGTGGGCCCGGCGCCGGTGATCGCGACCCGGACCTCGCCGCCATGCTTGGCGACATAGGCGCCGGCGATGGCATAGCGCGACGCAGGGTTCGGGAACTTCTGGTAGTTCGCCGCATCCGGCTTTTTGAAGTGGACCGCCTTGATAATTTCGTCATCGGCCAGCGCCGTCTCGAACATGCCGGTGATGAAATCGTCGGCCGCGATCTCGCGCTTGTTGGTGCGGATCGTGGCACCGAGGGCCAGAAGGGCACCCGGGTAGTCGGCGGCCGGGTCGTTGTTGGCGATCGAGCCGCCGAGCGTGCCGCGGTTGCGCACCTGCGGGTCGCCGATGCCTTCGGCGACGGCGGCGAGCGACGGGATCACCCGTTTGACGATGTCGCTGTTGGCGACCTCGGCATGCGAGGTCATGGCGCCGATGGTGACGCCGCCGGCCTCTTCCTTGATGCCCTTGAGCTCGCCGATGGCGGCGAGATCGACCACCATCGAGGGCTGCGCCAGGCGCTGCTTCAGGGTCGGGATAAAGGTCTGGCCGCCAGCCATGAGCTTGGCGTCCTCGTCGCCGAGGAGCTGGGCGGCTTCGGCCAGCGAGGCCGGCTTCTTGTACTCGAAGGCATACATCGTCTCGTCTCTCCCTAACGGGTCAGGGCCTCGCTTGCAGCTGCGGCCCGGACCCGGGTTCCTGTCGGTTGTCGCTACCTGTTCGCTCTGCCTACTCGGCCGCCTGGGCCATGCCCTGCATCGCCGCCCACACTTTCTGCGGGGTCGCCGGCATCTCGACGCGCACGCCGATCGCGTCGGTGATGGCGTTGATCACCGCCGGCGGCGAGCCGATGGCGCCGGCCTCGCCGCAGCCCTTGACCCCCATGGAGTTGGAGGTGCAGGCGGTGCCGGCGGCGGTCTCGACGACGAAGTTGGGCACGTCGTCGGCGCGCGGCATGGTGTAGTCCATGTACGAGCCGGTCAGCAGCTGACCGCTGTCGTCGTAGACGGCGCCCTCGAGCAGCGCCTGGCCGATGCCCTGGACGAGCCCGCCATGGACCTGGCCCTCGACGATGTTCGGGTTGATGACATTGCCGAAATCATCGACCGCCACCAACTTCTCGACCCGCGTGACACCGGTCTCCGGGTCGATCTCGACCTCGCAGACATAGGTGCCGGCCGGGAAGGTGAAGTTGGGCGGATCGAAGAAGGCGCCCTCCTCCATGCCCGGCTCGACGCCTTCCGGGTAGTTGTGCGGGACGTAGGCGGCAAACACCACCTCGCCCATCGACTTGGCCTTGTCGGTGCCGGCGACGGTGAACTGACCGTCCTTGAACTCGATGTCGGCCTCGCTGGCCTCGAGCAGGTGGGCGGCGATCTTCTTGCCCTTGGCGATGAGCTTGTCGCAGGATTTCACGATCGCCTCGCCGCCAACGGCGAGCGAGCGCGAGCCGTAGGTGCCCATGCCGACCGGCGTCTTCTCGGTGTCGCCGTGCAGCACCTCGACATCCTCGAACGGGATGCCGAGCTTGTCGGCGACGAGCTGGCTGAAGGTCGTCTCGTGGCCCTGGCCGTGGCTGTGGGTGCCGGTCAGGACTTGCACCTTGCCGGTGTGGCTGAAGCGGACCTTGGCACTCTCCCAAAGCCCGACGCCAGCGCCGAGCGAGCCGACCACTGCCGAAGGTGCGATGCCGCAGGCCTCGATGTAGCAGGAGATGCCGATGCCGCGCTTCTTGCCCTTTGCCGCGGCCGCGGCCCGGCGCGCCTCGAAACCGGCGTAGTCGGCGAGCTCCAGCGCCTTGTCGAGCGTCGTCGCGTAGTCGCCAATATCGTAAACGAGGGCGACTGGGGTCTGGTACGGGAAGGCATCGTTGGGGATGAAGTTCTTGCGGCGGAACTCGGCCGGGTCACGGCCGGTCTCCCGCGCCGCTTGCTCGATCAACGTCTCGAGCAGGAACGATGCCTCGGGACGGCCGGCGCCGCGATAGGCGTCCACTGGTGCCGTGTTGGTGTAGTAGGCCTCGACATTGACGTAGATCGCCGGCGTCTTGTACTGCCCGGCCAAAAGCGTGCCGTAGAGGTAGGTCGGCACGGCCGAGCTGAAGGTCGACATGTAGGCGCCGAGATTGGCCTTGGTGTGGACGTTCAGCGCCAGCATGTTGCCATCGGCGTCGAGGGCAAGGTCGGCATGGCTGATGTGGTCGCGACCATGGCAATCGGAGAGGAAGCTCTCGGACCGCTCGGCCACCCACTTCACCGGCCGGCCATCCACCTTCTTCGAGGCCCAGGTGACGACGCACTCCTCGCCGTAGATGAAGATCTTCGAGCCGAAGCCGCCGCCGACGTCCGGGCCGATGACCCGAAGCTTGTGCTCGGGCGCCACCTGGACGAAGGCGGACATGACGAGCCGGTGAACATGCGGGTTCTGGCTGGTGACGTAGCAGGTGTACTGGTCGAGACCGCTGTCGTAAGTGCCGACGGCAGCGCGGGGCTCCATGGCGTTGGGCACGAGACGGTTATTGACCAGATCGATGCGGGTGACATGGGTCGCGCTGGCCATGGCGGCATCGACCGCCGCCTTGTCGCCGAGCTCCCAGTCGTAGATCAGGTTTTCGGCGACCTCGTCGTGAACCAGTGATGACGCACCCCGCGCATCGGCGAGCTCGACCACGGCCGGCAGCTCGTCATAAGTGACGTTGAGCGCCTCGGCGGCGTCCTTGGCCTGGGCGTAGGTCTCGGCGATGACCACGGCGACTCGGTCGCCGACATAGCGGACCTTGCCCTGCGCGAGCAGTGGGTGAGGCCCCATCTTCATGTCGGAGCCGTCCTTGGACTTGACGGCCCAGCCGCAGATCAGATTGCCGAGACCGTCGGCAGCGACATCATCGCCATCGAGAACCGCCAGCACGCCCGGCATGTCGGCGACGCTCGCCTTGTCGACGCCGACCAGCTTCGCGTGGGCGTGCGGGCTGCGCACGAACACGGCATAGGACTGACCATGCTGGTCGATGTCGTCGGTGTACCGGCCCTTGCCGGTGATGAAACGCTGATCCTCCTTGCGGAGTGACCTGGCGCCGATGCCGTTCTCAACCATGTCGAGTGGTTCCTTGTTTTTTCAGCCGCCCCCGAGTGATCGAAGCTCCCCCGGCCCGCCTACTCGGCGGCCTGGGGCACGCCACCCTTCATGGTGTCGGCTGCCGCCAGGATCGACTTGACGATGTTGTGGTAGCCGGTGCAGCGGCAGATATTGCCCTCGAGCCACTCGCGCACCTCGTGCTCGGTCGGGCTCGCATTGTTCTGCAGCAGGTCCACCGCCGACATGATCATGCCCGGCGTGCAGAAGCCGCATTGCAGCCCGTGATGCTCGCGGAACGCCGCCTGCATCGGGTGCAGCGTGCCGTCGGCGGCGGCCAGGCCCTCGATCGTGGTGACATTGGCGCCTTCGGCTTGGGCTGCGAGCGTCGTGCAAGCCTTGACGCTCTTGCCGTCGATATGCACCACGCAGCAGCCGCACTGCGAGGTGTCGCAGCCGACATGCGTGCCGGTGAGGCCCAGATTCTGGCGGAGAAACTCGACGAGCAGCGTGCGCCCCTCGACCTCGCCGGAAACGGCCTTGCCATTGACGGTCATCGATACCTTGGACATCGTTTTCACATCCTCCCATGCCCAGCCTTGCCGGCCGGTAGTGTCGTCGAGATCAATTTCGAGGCGGTCTACAAGCCAACCTCAGCTGAAGATCAGGTAGAGCAGGATCAGCACGACCACGCCAATGCCGATATAGGCGGGCATGCCGAGCCCGCCCAGCCCACTCTTGCCGGTCGCCGCCGGTGCTGCCTTGGCGGCAGGCGGTGAAGCTGGAGCGGCGGTTGCGGCAGATGGCGCTGCAGCAGATGGTGCAGCAGTCGGGGGTGCTGCCGCAGCGGCTGCAGTTGTGGCCTCGCCGGCCGGTGCCGCAGCGCTCGCCGCCGCATGCCCTTCACCGACAATCTGGCTGAACTTGCCGAAGAAGTCGTCGGCCGTCTTCTTGGCAGCACCCTGAACCAGGCGCGAGCCGATCTGTGCCAGCTTGCCCCCGACCTCGGCCTTGGCGCTATAGGTCAGGATGGTGTCGCTGCCGTCCTCGGCGAGGTGAACATCGGCACCGCCTTTGGCAAAGCCGGCAGCCCCTCCCTTGCCCTCGCCGACGATCGAGTAGCTCTCCGGCGCATTGATGTTCTCGAGCCGCACCTTGCCGCCGAACTTGGCCTTGACCGGCCCAACCTTGGCGGTGACCTTCGCTTCGAGGTCCGTGTCCGACGTCTTGATCAGCTCTTCGCAGCCGGGAATCGCTTGCTTGAGAATCTCTGGATCGTTCAGTGCCTGCCAGACCTTATCGCGCGGTGCCGGGATTCGGTACTCTCCTGACATATCCATGCGCGCACTCCCTATTGTTCTTGCGGCTGGCGAACATGACTGCCGCCGCCTCGGTGCTCTCGCGCCCCGCGACCCCGTGCCTGAAGCCGGGCATTGCTCGGCGACCTCTCCCACGATCGCTCCGAAGTGTTATGACGAAGCCCGCGTCGCTCGACAAGTCCGGCCGCTATCGATGACGTGCCCGCCGTCGCGCGCAGCGAGCAGGCCGGCGTGACGACGACGGTGGCGGGCGGACGGTAGGCGGCGCATCGGCTCAATTGTCGAGAAGCACAGAAGCGACAGCATCAACGATCGCCTCCGCGTCGATGCCCTGCACCCGGTAGAGGTCAGGGATGTCAGCGGACTGTCCGAAAGCCTCGACACCCAGCGGGCGGACGCGCCTGCCGCTCACCGCACCCAGCCAGGAGAGCGTCAGCGGGTGGCCGTCGAGCACGGTGACGAGCGCGGCCTTGGGGGGCAAGGCTGTGAGCAGGCTGGCGACGTGGCTCGAAGCACCTTGCTGAGTCCAACCGGCGTGCAGCCGGTCGGCCGAGGTGATGGCGAGAATGCCCATGCCGGGCAGGTCGTCCGCCATGGCCGCCGCTGCTGCCAGCACCTCCGGTGCCACCGCACCGCTGAAGACGAGCGCGATTTCGGCTTCCGGGCTTGGTTGCTTCAGCCAGTAGCCACCCTCGATCACGCCGTTCGGCACCGACGCGCGGTCCGGCTGGTCGATCTGCCGGGTCGTCAGCCGCAGATAGACGGCGCCGCCGTCCAGTGCCTGCAGATGCTCGAGCGCCCAGCGCATGACGACGGCCAGCTCGTCGGCGAAGGCCGGCTCGAAGCTGGTCAGGCCCGGCTGTGCCAGGCCGATCAGCGGCGTCCCGATGGACTGGTGCGCGCCGCCCTCGGGTGCCAGGCTGATGCCGGACGGCGTGGCCACCAGGAGAAACCGGGCGCCCTGGTAGCAGGCGTAGATCAGCGCATCGAGGCCGCGATTGATGAACGGGTCGTAGAGCGTGCCGACCGGCAGCAGGCGGGCGCCGAACAGCTCGTGCGCGAGTCCGAGCGAGGCCAGGTTCAAGAAGAGGTTGTTCTCGGCGATGCCGAGCTCGAGATGCTGGCCCTGCTGGCTCTCGCGCCAGACCGTGGGCGAGGCCACGGCCTCGCTCTTGAACACATCCTCGTGCTCGCGCCGGTTGAAGACGCCACGGCGGGTCACCCAGGGACCGAGATTGGTCGAGACGGTGACGTCGGGCGAGGTGGTGACGAGGCGCTGCGCCAGCTCACTGTCGACGCGGGCGAGCTCGCCCATGATCCGTCCGAAGGCCTCCTGGGTCGAGGTCCTGGCGGCCGTTCGCCCGGCCGGCAAGCTCGCGGGGATTGGGACGACCGGGGCGGCGTGGCGATGCACGCGCCGGCGATAGGGCACCCCGTCCAGGAACCGGTCCAGCGCCGCCGGGGCCAGGTCGAGCCCGGCGTGGCGGTCCCATTCCGCCCCCTCGGGGATGCGCATCTGCGCGCGGAATGCGGCCATCTGGTCCGGCGTCATCAGGCCCGCGTGGTTGTCCTTGTGCCCGGCGAAGGGCAGGCCCCAGCCCTTGACCGTGTAGGCGATGAAGCAGTGCGGCCGGTCGTCGGCCACACCGTGGAACGCGTCGAGCACGGCCTCGATGTCGTGGCCGCCGAGATTGGTCATGAGCGACGCCAGCGCATCGTCGTTATGGATCTCGAGCAGGTGACGGATGAAGCGGTTGGCGCCGAGATCGCTCTCGATATGGGCGCGCCACGCCGCCCCGCCCTTAAAGGTCAGCGCGGCATAGAGGTCGTTCGGGCAGGCGTCGATCCACTGCCGGAGCACCTCGCCGCCGGGCTCGGCAAAGGCGGCCTCGAGCTTCTTGCCGTACTTGATCGTGACGACGTTCCAGCCCACCGCGCCGAAGAACTGCTCGATCTTGGCGAACAGCTGCTCGGGCACCACCCGGTCCAGGCTCTGCCGGTTGTAGTCGATCACCCACCAGAGATTGCGGACATCGTACTTCCAGCCTTCGAGCAGGGCCTCGAAGATGTTGCCCTCGTCGAGCTCGGCGTCGCCGACGATGGCGACCATCCGGCCGGGCGGCTGGTCGGTGGGCACGAGGCCATGCAGCCGGACATAGTCCTGGGTGAGCGAGGCGAAGAGCGTCATCGCGGCGCCGAGGCCCACCGACCCGGTCGAAAAATCGACCGGCGCCGAATCTTTGGTCCGGGACGGATAGGACTGGGCACCACCGAGCGAGCGGAAGCGCTCCATGGCCTGCTGGCTCTGCTCGCCCAGCAGGTAGTGCGCCGCATGCATGATCGGGCTGGCATGCGGCTTGACCGCGATCCGGTCGCCGGGGCGCAGCACGTCGAAGAAGAGTGCCGTCATGATGGTCGCGACCGAGGCGCAGGAGGCCTGGTGGCCGCCGACCTTGAGCTTGTCGCGGCTGGGCCGGAGATGGTTGGCGTTGTGGATGGTCCAGGATGCCAGCCAGAGCAGCTTCTTCTCGACGGCCGCCAGGAGGTGCCGCCGCTCGGCCGGATCTGGCGCATCGCTCGCTTGCGGTCGTGGGCCAGGGCTCGGGGTCGGGGTCGGACGCGGCATCAGATCGTGCATGCGCTTCTCGTGCTGGACGGCAGGCGGGAGCCGGCGAAATGTCGCACTATCGAGATGCACCGGCAAGCATCGCCTGCTATGCACCGGGCTTGGCGCCAGCATCGGGGAAACGTCATGGCGGACGACGAGCGGTCGGCGACGGCAGCCGAGCCGAGCCCATCGGGGCAGCAGGAGGTGATGCAGCGGCAGGTCGTCGATATCGTCGCCGTCCTGCCCTTCGAGGACGACCCGTCGACCTTCGCCCGCGTGCTGCGCGAGCTCGCCGATGCGCATGCGCTGGACGACGAGGAATGAGCGCCGCCGAGCTGCTGTCTTTAAATCTGTCAGCTGCCGCCGAGGCCTTTCGCGATGGCGGCGTCAGCAGTGTGGCGCTCACCGAGGCGTCGCTTGCCGCACTCGAGACGCATGGGCCCAAGCTCAACGCCGTTGTCGAACTCTGGCGCGACGATGCGCTGGCCACGGCCGAGAAGCTCGATGCGGCGCGCGCCGGCGGGGCAACGCTCGGGCCGTTGGCCGGCGTGCCGCTCGCGCACAAGGACATGTTCTATCGCAAGGGCCGGGTCTGCGCGTCGGGCAGCCGGCTCCGCCACGACTTCGTCCCCGACGTGACCGCCACCGTCATCGAGCGGCTCGATCGGGCCGGTGCCGTCGATATCGGCCGGCTCAACATGGTGGAGTTCGCGCTCGGGCTCACCGGCCACAACGAGATCACCGGCCATCCGCGCAACCCCTGGGACACCGACTACATCACCGGCGGCTCGTCGAGCGGGCCGGTGGCCTCGATCGCGGCGCGGCTGGTCTTCGCCGCGCTCGGCTCCGACACCGGCGGCTCGATTCGCGTGCCGGCGGCCTGTGTCGGCATCACCGGCATCAAGCCGACCTACGGCCTGGTCAGCCGCGCCGGCGCCTTGCCGCTGTCGCACAGCCTCGACCATGTCGGGCCGCTCGCCCGCAGCGCCCGCGATCTCGCCTTGCTGCTTGCCGTGATCGCCGGCCCCGACCCGCGCGACGCCACCACCGTCGACCGACCGGTGCCGCGCTACACGCAGCTCCTGGAGCGGCCGCTAGGCGGGCTTCGGCTCGCTGTCGCCGAGGCACCGTTCGAGATCCCGCTCTCGCCGGAGGTCGCCGGGCTCTATGACCGCGCCGTCGAGCGGCTGGGCGCGGTCGATGCCGCAGTACGCCGGATCACCCTGCCGCCGATCGAGCCCTTGAACGTGCTGCGCCGCGTGATCATGCTGGCCGAGGTCGCGGCCAGGCATGAAGATCTCGTGCGGCGCGGTCGCGAGCAATACAACACCACCACCATCGCCCGGCTCGAGCCCGGCTTCGAGGTGGCAGCCACCACCTATCTCCGAGCGCTCACCTGGCGGGCCGAGGCGGTGCGGCGGTTCTGCCGGGACGTGTTCGCCGATGCCGACGTGCTGGTCCTGCCGGCCATGGCGGAGCCGGTTCCGCGGCTCGACGACGCGGCGGACACCGAGACCTACATGCGTCTGGTCAACGGCATGGGACATTTCATCTGCCCCTTCAACTACCTGGGCCTGCCCTGCCTGACCTTGCCCATCGGCCGGACCGGCAACGGGCTGCCCATGGCGATCCAGCTCGTGGGACCGCCGTTTGCCGAGGCGCGGCTGCTACGGCTGGCCCATCGGCTGGAGCAGGACGCCGGCTTCCGCCTTGGTCCGCCACCCATCGCGGCTGCTGCCTGACCGGCGGAACATGGCCGCCGGCTGCGTCGCCGCGCCAGGCAGCCGGCAAAGCGCTCGCTGCCTGCGGCGACAATAGTCTGGATCATGCGACCGTTGGGAGGCTAGAAGTCGGTTGGACCCTCGACCCGAAGCGCCGGCGCGACCGCGCCGACCCTTCGTGGCAGCGACAACGATCGAGCCGATGAAAGACGAGCGACAGACGCATATCGATACCGCCGGCACCGGCAGGCCCGTCCCGATCCATGACGCGGCCGCCTTCGCCGCCATGCGCAAGGCCGGTAAGTTGGCGGCGATGACGCTCGACCATATCACGCCCCTGGTCGAGGTCGGCGTGGCGACCGGCGAGCTCGATCGGGTGATCGAGGCCTTCATGCGCGATCATGGCGGCGTGCCGGCGACGCTCGGCTATCGCGGCTACACCAAGAGCAGCTGCATCTCGGTCAACCACGTCGTCAATCACGGCATCCCGTCGGACGACAAGCGGCTCGCCGACGGCGACATCGTCAATATCGACGTCACGGTGATCCTCGATGGCTGGTACGGAGACACCAGCCGGATGTTCACGCTCGGCGACAAGGTGCCGGTCAAAGGGCTGAAGCTGATCGACGTCACCTTCGATGCCATGTGGGCCGGCATCGAGCAGGTGCGCCCCGGCGCCACGTTGGGCGATGTCGGCCATGCCATCCAGATGGTTGCCGAGACGGCGCGCTTCTCCGTGGTTCGCGATTTCGTCGGCCACGGCCTTGGCCAGGTCTTTCACGACGCGCCCGAGGTTCGCCACTACGGCAAGCCCGGCGACGGCCTGGTCCTCGCACCTGGCATGCTGTTCACCATCGAGCCGATGATCAATGCCGGCGGCCACAAGGTGAAGATCCTGAAAGACGGCTGGACCACGGTCACCCGCGACCGCTCGCTCTCGGCCCAGTTCGAGCACACGGTTGGCGTCACCGAAGCCGGCTACGAGATCTTCACCCGCTCGCCCAAGGGCTACGAGAAGCCGCCTTATCCCGTCGCGACAGCCTGATGAGGGCGCCCACCGAGGCGCCCGTCTCTAGCTAAGCTCATTGCCCACCGGTCTGCCCGACACGTCGGCAGTGCTGGGCGTCGGGCGTAGCGTCCGCCCGATTGGTCGGTGGATTTTTCCGAGAAGCTAGCAGTTTCGCTCTACCGCTGGTCTCACGACCAGGCGGTCCATTTTCTTTGCCGAATGTGAACTGGATCACTGAACGACCGGGCGGGGTCGGCGACTCAATGAGTGCGGCACATCAAACGGCGAAACGCCAACGCATTCACCGGCGCAAGGCAACGCATAATGAAAAGCGCAGCTGCTCCCCATTACGCCGACCCTCCCGAGACGCCAGCCGAACCATCTGCAACCATTGTGCGACTGCCAGCCGGCTCGGCGCGGCGACGGCCGAGCAGTCTGATCTACGCCGTCGACGACCGTCCGCCGACCGGGCATCTGGTTCTCCTTGGCCTGCAGCACATGGCGGTGGTGACGTCGTCGCTGGTGATCCCCTTGCTCGTCGCCAGGGCGGCCGGCGTCGATTCGGCGATGCTGCCGGGCGTGCTCGCCATGTCGATGCTGGCGATCGGCATCGCCTCGCTCATCCAGGCCTTTCCGCTCGGGCGCTTCGGCTCGGGCTACCTCGTGCCGGGCTTCTGCTCGGTGAACTACTTTCCGGCATCCATGCTCGCGGCCGCTGCCGGCGGCATGCCGCTGGTCTACGGGCTCACCATCTTCGCCGGCTGCCTGCAGATCGGTCTGGCTACCGCCCTGCGTCGTCTGCGCTTTCTCCTGCCGCCCGAGGTCGCGGGTGTCACGGTGGCATTGGTCGGCCTCGAGGCCGGCTTCATCGCACTCGATCAGATCGCCCATCCGGGCGGCCGGATCGACCTGCAGACCAGCGTCGGCATCGGCCTCGCCACGTTCGGCGTGGCGGCGGCGGTGAGTGTTTTCGCTGGTGCTGCCTTCAGGCTCTACGCGGCGCTGATCGGGATGGCCGCCGGCGCCGCACTGGCGGCGCCGCTCGACGCCATCTCGCCCGATGCCTGGTCCCGCGTCGCCGCGCAGCCCTGGCTCGCCTTGCCAGGTCTCGGCCATCTCGACTGGTCGTTCAGCGCCGATCCGGTGCTGCTCGTCGCGTTCGCGCTGGCCGCCTTCGCGTCGACGCTGAAGACCATCGGCGCGGTCAGCACCGCGCAGCGTTTAAACGATACCGACTGGACCCGGCCGGACGGCGGCAACCTGCAGCGCGGCGTGCTCGGCGATGGGCTCGGCAGCATCTGCGCCGGGATGATCGGCGGCACTGGCCAGAACTCAGCCACCAGTGCGGTCGGCATCTCGGGGGCCACGGGAGCAACCAGCCGCTGGATCGCGCTTGCCCTGGCACTTTGGCTCCTGACCCTGGCATGCATGCCCAAGATCGCCACCCTGCTCGACCTGCTGCCGGCCATGGTCATCGGCGGAGTCCTGCTGTTCGCGGCGATCTACATGGTGGTCAACGGCATCGAGCTGATCGGCTCGCGCGTCCTGGACAAGCGCCGCACGATGGTGGTCGGCACCGCATCATCGCCGCCACCAGCCATCGCGCCGTGCCCGAACTCGCCGACGCCATGCCGGTGGTGCTGCAGCCGTTGACGAGCTCCGGACTGGCGCTTGGCATGACCGTGGCCGTGGTCTTGAACCTGCTGTTTCGCATCGGCATCGGCCGGTCGGCCAGCTTGACCGTGGCCGAGCCCGTCGGACGACTCGACGCCGTCCGGCGCTTCCTCGCGGATGAGGCGGGTCGCTGGGGGTTGCGCCAGGACGTCCTCGATCATGCCCTGACGGCAATTGGCGACATTTTGCGGGACAAGCCGGGTGAGCCCAAGTCGCACCGTCGGCTGACACTTGACGCGAGCTATGACGAGCTGCGGTTGACCCTGCTGCTGCGCAGCGCCACCGACCGGCCGGTGGCGATCGAGCCGTCGCCGTCGTCACAACCGCGGCGCTGGGTGCCCGTGCAGGTGCCGGGCGCGGATACCGGTGCTGTGCAGTACCGGCCCGGCATGACCTGCGGCAGGCTGGAGTTCGACGTCTAGCAGGCTCTTAGGCGCTGGCCGTCACTGCGGCAGGCTGCCCTCGATACCCTGGACGTACCAGTTCATCTGCGCCAGCTCCTCGTTGGTCATCGTCGTGCCCTCTGGCACGATCACCTCGCCCGCCTGGTTGGCGATCGGCCCGGTGAAGGGGTGGAAGCTGCCATCGTGGATCGCATCGGCGATCGCCCGGCCCTCAGCGCGCACCTCTTCGGGCACGTTGGGGTGAATGTCGGTGACAATGATGATGTCCTCGGCCATGCCGCCCCAGAGGTCATGGCTCTCCCAGCTGCCGTCCATGGCCGCCTGGACCCGCTCGATGTAATAGGGTGACCAGTCGTTGACGACGGCGGTCAGGTGCGCGTCCGGGCCGAAGCGGCTCATGTCGGAGGCCTGGCCCACGGCCCAGACGCCCTCCTCCTGCGCCACCTGCATGGCGGCCGGGCTGTCGGTGTGCTGGATGATGACATCGATGCCCTGGTCGATCATGACCCGCGCCGCCTCGGCTTCCTTCGCCGGATCGTACCAGGTGTTGACCCAGATGATCGAGATCTCCGCGTCGTCGCGGGCGGCCTGCAGGCCGAGCATCACCGCGTTGATGTCGCGGATCACCTCGGGAATCGGGAAGGACGCGATGTAGCCGATCTTGCCGGTCTCGCTCACCTCGCCGGCGAGGAAGCCCGAGACGTAGCGGCCCTGATAGGTGGTCGAGAGGTAGGTGGCGAGGTTGTCGGCGCGCTTGTAGCCCGTAGCGTGCTCGAAGATCACGTCTGGGTACTGCTCGGCCATCTTGGCCGTGGCGTTCATGAAGCCGAAGCTGGTCGTGAAGATCATCTCGTGGCCCGCTTCGACCATCTGGCGGACGACGCGTTCGACATCGGCGCCCTCGCTGACACTCTCGACGAAGGTGGTCTCCACCGCGTCGCCGAAATGCTCCTCGAGGGCCAGTCGGCCCTGGTCGTGCTGGTAGGTCCAGCCGTGATCGCCCACCGGGCCGACATAGACGAAGCCGACCTTGAACGGGTCGTCCTGGGCCTGGGCTGCAGGCGTCGTGAGGGCCGTAGCGCCGGCGAGGCCGGCAATGACGAAGGCGCTGAGCAGCGGGCGGCGACGGATCACGGAATGAGGCTCCTCTTCAGGATTCTTGGCGACGTAGGGACGGTCACACGGCAGCAACGGGCGTGCCAGTTCTGGGTTGGTTGCCCATCAGATGAGCGTTATCGGCGCCGCTGCCTCTGTCGACGGCACGGTGCCTCGAAATCACGCAGGCTGCAAGCCGTCTGCAAAGGGCTTCATGCGCCGGCCGGTTGCCGCTATCAGCTGACGTCTGGCGTTGCGCATGGGGCGCAGCACCCGGCACCCGGTGCGAGGCATGGTATGGGCAAGGCGGTCGTCGGCGTGCTCGCGGCACTTCTGGTCGGTGCCGGCATCACCGCTGCCGGCTGGCTGATCGGCGACGGGTTTCGCGCGAGCCGGAGTGCCGAGCGCATCGTCACGGTCAAGGGGCTGGCCGAGCGCGAGGCCAAGGCGGACCTGGCGCTCTGGCCGATGCGCTTCGTCGCCACCAGCGCCGAGCTGGCCACGGCCCAGGCCGAGCTCGCCCGGGCCGAGGCGGCGGTCCTCGACTTTCTCACCAGCGGCGGCATCGAGCGGGAGTCGATCGAGGTGCAGGGCATCGAGGTCATCGACCGGCTGGCCCAGGCCTACCAGAGCGGGCCGATCGAGAGCCGCTTCATCATCAACGAGAACCTCATGGTCCGCTCGACCGACGTCGACGTGATCAAGGCGCTCTCGCAGGATGTGGGGCGGCTGGTCGAGGCCGGCGTGGTGCTGTCGAGCGAGGGCTTTCGCGGCCCCTTCTACCTCTTCACCGGCCTCAACGCGATCAAGCCGGAGATGATCGCCGAGGCGACGGCGAATGCGCGCGCCGGTGCCGAGCAGTTCGCCGCCGACAGCATGAGCCAGGTCGCCGGCATCCAGCGGGCCAATCAGGGGCTCTTCCAGATCCTGCCGCGCGACCAGGCGCCCGGGCAGAGCGAGGAGCTGCAGCTGATGAAGACGATCCGCGTGGTGACGACCATCGACTACCGCCTCGCCGACTGAGGGCGTGGCAGCAGTGTCCGAAGCAGCTCCCATCTTGCTGGTGCAGCTCGATCCGGAAGCCCCGCCGGGGCTGATCGAGACGGTGGCGTCTGAGCGTCGGGTGCCGCTCACCATCGTGGCGCCCGGGGCCGCGTTGCCGGCTGACGCGCTGGCCGAGGCCGCCGGGCTGATCGTGCTGGGCAGTGCCGCGGCTGTGGTCGACCCGGAAAGTGCAACGGCGGCGCTGGTCCGCGAGCATGTTCGCGACGACCGTCCGGTGCTGGCGCTCGATGCCGCTGCACCGCTCCTGGCCCTGGCGCTCGGCGGCGCGGTTCGCGCCGGCGGGTCGCACAAGTTCGGCTATGTCGATGTCGTGCCGACCGCGGCGACCGAGGCCGATCCGGTGCTCCGCGCGCTCGGCGGCGGGCTGCCGCTGATGGAATGGCACGACGACGCGATCGACCTGCCGGGCAGCGTCCTCGTCCTGGCGCGCTGCGAGCGGGAGCGCGTCCAGGCCTTCAGCGCCGGGCGAGCCTGCTATGGGCTGAGGTTCCATCCAGGCGCCACGGCCACGATCGTCAAGCGTTGGGCCGAGCTGCGCGGAGCCGCCAGCAACAACCCGGCGATCCGGGTGCGGCTCGGTGCCGAGATCATCCGCCACCAGGAGCGCGCCGAGCGCTTCGGCCGCGAGGTCATCGAGGCGTGGCTGGGGCTGGTCGCGATCGCGTAGAGCGGCGCGGGCGGCGCTCACGCCCGCGGCTTGAACCCCGTCCCCCAGGTCACGTACTCGCCGTCTCTCAGATAGGCCTCGTGGTAGTGGCGGAGCTTCGCCTCGTCGACCGTGACTCCGAGGCCCGGTGCGTCGATCCGGCCCCAGCTCGGCCCGGCGGCGATCGGAATCGGCTCGGTCAAGATGTCGTCGCGCATCATCCGGGCGGTCTGCTGGTGGCCGGTCGCGGCGTTGGGCAGGGTGAGGAGCACGTGCTGGCTGGCGGCCGCGGCGAGGCCGAGCTCGCCGTGCGTGTGCTTGACGACCAGCTGGCCCTGGGCATGGGCAGCGTGCGCCACGCTCTGGAAGCGTCGGAGCGAGCCGACCCAGTAGGGGCTGAGGCAGAGATAGTCGGCGGCCCGGCTCTGAATGACGCGGAGCGCGTCCGCCTCGCGCCACAAGCCCTCGTTGGCGCACAAGGGCACCGGCTGGCGGGCTTTCAGCTCGGCCATGGCCTCGACCGGATCGATGGGCACCGGCGCCTCGGCGAAGTCGAGGCCGACGGCGGCGTGCCAACGCGTGAGGAGGCGGACGGCGTCCGGCAGACTCCAGGACTGGTTCGCGTCGAGGCGAATTTCCCCTTCCGCGCCGATGGCCTCGCGCAAGGCCAAGAGCATTGCCTCCTCGCGCACGGCATCGATGCCGACCTTGAGGTAGAAGGTGCCGTAGCCCTGGGCGCGGCCGTCGCGGCCCTGGTCCGCCACGGCCTCGGGCTCGCCCCATTCGAGATAGTAGAAGTAGTCGACGCTCTCGCGCAGGGCGCCGCCCATGAGGCGATAGATCGGCTGGCCGCAGGCTTTTCCCGCGAGATCCCAGAGCGCCATGTCGATGCCGGCGAAGGCGAAGTTGCCGGTCATCGCCTGGAACTGCCAATTGCCGCTGATCTGGTAGTCGCGGAAGATCGCTTCCCTGTCCCAGGCATCCCGGCCGACGAGAAAGGGCTCGGCCGCGCGGGCCGCGGCGACGATGCTCTCGGTATCGCCGGGCGTGGTGCACTCGCCCCAGCCCACCAGCCCGTCGTCGGTGGTGAGCTTGACGATGACGTCCGAGACGCCGCCGCGGTTGATGATGGAGCTCGTCTCGTTGTGATGGTAGGCGATGCTGAGCGGGTAGACCTCCAGTCGTTCGATCTTCATGCGCTCGTCCCTCGATCCGACCTCAGGCCCCGGGCCCGCAATCCATGCAGCGCTCGACCATCGCCGGGCCGAGCTTGAGGTTGCGGTTGAGCTCGCGCAGCGCCGTGCGCAGGCCTTCCTCGATCACCGGGTGGTAGAAGGGCATCTCCAGCATGGCGGGCACGGTCAGCCGCTGCTGCAGCGCCCAGGCGAGCAGGTGCGCCAGGTGCTCGGCCCTGGGGCCGGCCATCTCCGCACCGAGGAAGAGGCCGGTGCCGTGCTCGCCATAGACCCGGAGCAGGCCCTGGTTCACCAGCATCACCCGGCTGCGGCCCTGGTCGGCGAAGTCGACGCTGCCGATGGCGAAGTCGCAGCCCCTGGCCTCGAGCGCCCGGTAGCCCTCGCCGACCACGGCGAGGTTGGGCTCGGTGAAGACGACGCCCATGGGCACGCGGCGCAGGCCCGCCCGGACGTCCGGGAAGCGGCCGGCATTCTCGCCGGCGATGCGGCCCTCGTCGGCGGCCTCGTGCAGGATCGGCCGGTCGTGGTTGACGTCGCCGGCGATGAAGACGTGGCTCTGGCCGCATTGCATGGTGAAGGGATCGAAGGTGGGGATGCCCTTGTCGTCCAGCTCGAGCGAGGTGGTCTCGAGCCCGAGCCCGGCGACCGCGGGGCGCCTGCCGGTGGCGGCCAGGAGGTAGTCGAAGCTCTCGGTGACGGCCTGACCGTTCTCAGCCCTGAAGGTGATGGCAACCTGGTCGCCGGACCGCTCGACATCGAGCACATCGGCATCGAGATCCATCGCCAGCTCGTCGCCGAGCGCGCTGATCGCCGCTGCCCGGACCTCCGGGTCGCTGATGATGCCGATGCGCCCACCCTTGCCGAAGAGGCGGACGCGCACGCCGAGGCGGCTCAGCGCCTGGCCGAGCTCGAGCCCGACCACCCCGCCACCGAAGACGGCGACCGCAGCCGGCAGGTCGTCCCAGTAGAAGACGTCGTCGCTCGTCGCCAGGCGGTCGCCCGCGGCGTTGAAGTGGTCCGGCCAGAAGATGGTCGAGCCCGTGGCGATGACGATGCGCCCGGCCTCGACCCGCTCGACCACCTGGCCGTCCCGCTCGATCATCAGCGTATGATCGCCGACGAAGCGGGCCTGGCCCATCACCCGCTGCTCGGCCGGCCAGTCCTCGACCGCCTCGACGACGAAGCCGACGAAGCGGTCGCGCTCGCGGCGCACGCGGTCCATGACCGCCCGGCCGTTGATCCTGGGCGGCGCCGTCTCGACGCCGAAAGCGGGGGCCTTGTGCACCATGTGCGCCGCCTCGGCGGCGGCAATGAGAAGCTTGGACGGCATGCAGCCGACCCGCGCGCAGGTGGTGCCGTACTGCGCACCCTCGATCAACAAGACGCTCTCGGTCGACTGACGCGCCGCGCGGAACGCCCCCATGCCGGCCGTGCCGGCGCCGATCACCGCGACGTCCACCCGACGCTCGCTCATGGCTTATCCTCCTCGCTGAATGCCGGCAGCATAAGGGGACGCAAATGAGGCAAAAGGCGGAAATGCGCTCTTTGGGTCAGATCAGCGTGAGCTTGGCGGTCCTGTGATCCCGATTACAGAGCCCACTATCGCAAGGTGCTTGATGTGGTCTTGGTTAATCGGCAGAGTTGCTCGTTGTGCAGGTCAGGCGCATGTGCCGTCGCTATCGGCCGACGAGCCCACCTGCCCAGCTGGAGGCCACGCCCATGACGCCCGCCACTAGCCGTGCTGCTATCGCCATCACCGCGATCATTGCCCTTGCCGGCATTGTCGGCCTCGCGGTCTTCCACCGCGACTCGGGGTTCGAGGTCGTCCTCGACAAGGAGGGCCGGGTGAGCCTCGACTTCGAGGGAAGCCAGGTCGATTTCGCCGATGTCCTGGATCGGGTGCTGTCCGCCGACGACGGTGTCAGCTCGGAGAAGGTGCTGGCCGAGGCGATCCTCGAGACCCGCGGCTACTATCACGTCACCAATGTCCGCCTGGTCGACGCCCTGCGCTCGTTGCCGCCCGGCGAGGACAACCAGCCCTTCACCGATGCGCTGCGCAACCTGCTCTTCGATCTGCAGGGGCCGTTCGCGCGGCCCTACACCTTCGCCGGCGCCGACGACGACCGCCTGCTCGACGCGCTCAAGGATCTCGATCGGAAGACGACCAACGGCGATCCGTCGGCGGTGAGCCCGCTCTTGTCCGGGCTCTGGCGGATGAGCCTCGATGTGAACGACATCTTCCGCCCACGGCCCATCAACGCCTCCTTGCAGCGATCCCCGGATGTTGCGCCCGGCAGTGCGCGGGCCTGTGTCAACAGCCTGCTCGATCAAAAGCAGATCACCATCGTCAGCGGCGGGGTGATGAAGAACGCCTTCGTCCGTGCCGATCGCCTCTGCTCGCAGCCGCCGCCCAGCGCGCGTGAGCTCCTGGCCGGCCGGTCCGAGGTGCTCTACATGGCGGCTGACGACGTCGAGGCGATCTCGAGCTCGCTGCAGCCCGCCACCGGTGCGGCCACGGTCGATGTCGAGGTCATGGTCTCGCCCAAGTATTTCGGCCAGCTGACGCCGGCCAGCATGGCGCCGGATCAATAGGCCGCCCGAGAATCCACCAGACGGGAGATACGCAAATGCACCCTGGCTCGATCCTGAAACCGCTCGTCCTCGCCCTGGGCTTGATCATCGTGGCCCTGCCGGCGCTCGCCGATTGTGTCTCGGACGGCAAGACCTATCCCGAGGGCACGCGGGCCGGCGCCTATGTCTGCGAGAACGGCCAGTGGGTGCTGCGCGATTAGCGCGTGCTCGAGGCCCTGCCACGAAGTCTTGATCATGCACCAAGGGGGGAAAGTGATGAAGTTCGCCAAGTCCGGCCTGCCGATGACCGCCAAGGGTATCGGCCGCGTGTGCGAGATGCTCGATATCGGCGAGGCCGAGATCTGGGCGGTGCTCACCGTCGAGACCAGCGGCTTCGGCTTCCTCGCCGATCGGCGCCCGCGAATCCTCTACGAACGGCACATCTTCAGCCGGCGCACCGACCGCAAGCACGATGCCAAGCATCCCGACATCTCGTCGCGCAAGCCCGGCGGCTATATCGGCGGTGGTGCCGAGTACGACCGCTTGAAGAAGGCGGCCAAGCTCGACGAGGTGGAGGCGCTGAAGAGCGCTTCTTGGGGGCTGCCGCAGGTCATGGGCTTCAACCACCGCGTGGTCGGGTTCGATACGGTGGAGGTCATGGTCGATGCCATGGTGGAGAGCGAGGACCGCCATCTCGAGGCGCTCGGCCAGTTCATCATGGGCAACCCGAAATGCCGGATCGGCATCCAGCGGCGCGACTGGGGCACCTTCGCCGCCTGCTACAACGGCCCGGATTTTCGCCGGAACGACTACGACAACCGGTTGGCGGCGGCTTATGAGAAGAACAAGCGCAGCCTGCCGGATATCGGGCTCAGGGCGGCGCAGGTGGCGCTCACCTACCTCGGCTACAAGCCGGGTCCGGTCGACGGCCTGCGCGGCCGCATGACGCGCGGCGCGCTCACCGAGTTCCAGACCAAGCAAGACCTCATGCCAACAGGCGAGCTGGACGAGGATACGGAGCGGGCATTGATGACCGTTGCCTTCCCGGAACACGCGGCCAAGCTGGTCGCTTGAGGCAGGCAGCTCGGTCGATGCGCCGCCTCGCCGCGAGCCTCGTGCTTGCCTTGGCCCTCCTCGCAAGCACAGGCGGGCGGGCCAACGCCGGCGGCGGTGGTGCCGATTGGTACATGTCGGCAGCACTGCCGGCGTTCGATGCCGTCGCCATCACCGTGCGAAGCGATGCGACGACCAGCCCGCCAGCGGCCGAGATGGCGTTGGAGGACAAGGCTGGCAATCCGGTCTATCGCTTCCCACCGCTGCCCGGAACGGGCAGTTACGCCTATTTCCAGACGCGGGACATGGCGCTCGTCGACCTCAACGAGGACGGCCGGGACGACGTCGTCGTCATCGTCGAGGTGATGACCGGCATCGGGCCGAGCGGCGCCGAGCCGTTTCCGCTGGCCGGTGTCTACCTGCGGCGCGCTGACGCCTTCGAGCGGTCCACCGAACTCGAGGAGCGCCTCAACAGCGTAACGGCGGACGAAAGCTGGAGCGATCTCCAGAGCACCCTCGGCAACCTCGCGACGGTGCCGGGTCTACCGGACTAGCGTCGGCGCCGGGACTACTAGCGCCATCATCTTAACCCGCTGGAAAGCTGTCCTCGCGCATGATGCGCGACGTCCCGGTTCGCACGACCGGGCCCCCGTTACTGCGAGGAGAGTGGTCTTGTTGATCGACGCCAATGAACTCGACGGGAAGGCACCTCTCGCGGCCGATGTCTGCGTTATAGGCGCCGGTCCGGCTGGCCTCGCAATCGCCTCGGTGCTGGCCCGGGCCGATATCCCGACGATCGTTCTCGAGCAGGCAGGCCGATCGGCGATCGGCGGCAATGCGCTGCGCTGGCTGATCGAGCTCGGCCGGAAGAGCAAGAACGGCGTGCGCTTGGCACCACTGCCGCCCGAGACCTTCAACCCCAGGCCCGGCCTGGACTTGCCGGGCTGGCCGATCGCGGCGGCCGATCTGGCACCCTACTACCGGCAAGCCCAGCAGGTGTTCGGGCTATCGCCCTTCGGCTTCTCCGTTGGCGAATGGGAGGAGCCCGGGGCGCTCCGGCTGCCGCTGCCGGAGGACCGGCTGGCGACGTCGATGTACCAATTTGCAGAGGGTCGGGCCGTGCACGAGGACCTGGTGCGCGGCCTCGTCGATGCAGAGCACGTCCGCATCGTCCACGGTGCGGTGGTGCGCGAGATCACCACGACAGAGGGCGGCACGCAGGCCAAGGGTGTCGAGGTCGCGACGGCCAGCGGCCGCTCGCTCGAGATCCGCACGCCGACGATCGTGCTGGCGGCCGGCGGGCTGGACAACGCTCATCTGCTGCTGCTCTCGCAGCGGGGCCGGCGGACGGCGATCGGCGACGAGCACGGCGTTCTCGGCCGCTATTACATGGAGCATCCGCTGCTCGATGGCGGCGACTTCGTGCCCGGCTCTGCCCGGCTGATCGATGCCATGGCGCTCTACGATCTGCGGCCGGTGCACGACCTTTCGGTCATGGGCCATCTGCGGCTGGCGCCCGAGATCGTGCGGGATCGCGACATGCTGCAGCTATCAGCCCTCTTCTTCCCGCGCGAGGTCGATCATCGCGAGCGCTATCGGTTGAGCCCACGCCAAGAGCGGGCGCTGCGCGCCACCTTCGAGTTCCGCAGCTATCTGCGCTCGGGCGGGTTCGCCAATCTCGCCCGGGTGCCACGCATGGTGTCGGGCATCGACGCGCTGTTCGGGGCTGCCTGGCGCGACAAATGCGGTCGCTTCCCACGGCTTGGGCGGGGCGGCTGGTCGATGCGCCCACGGCCCAGCGTCACGTTCGGTGCCTTTCAGGTCGTCCACCAGGTCGAGCAGCCCCCCCATTGGAGCAATCGCGTGTTTCTCGGCCAGGAAACAGACGGCTGGGGACGCCCGGTGCTCGAGCGCGAGTGGAGCTGGCACGCGGAGGACATGGCGCGCACGCTGGCGGCCCAGGATCTGGTCGCCACCGAGCTCGCCGCAGCCGGGCTCGGCGACTATCACATCGCCCGGCCAGACAACGAGCCCCTGGTCCTCACCCTCAACTGCGCCCATCCGATGGGCACCACCCGGATGCACGCCGATCCGAAGCAGGGCGTGGTCGACGCCATGTGCCGGGTGCACGAGGTGGACAATCTCTTCGTCGCCGGCAGCAGCACCTTCACGACCGGCAGCTACGTCAACCCGACCCTGACCGCCGTGGCCCTGGCGCTGCGCATCGCCGACACGATCAAGGCTCGGCACGTCTCGCCGGTGGGCGAGGTCCGCACCCGACCCGAGCAGCGCGAGGCGGCACGGCCGCGCGACCTGGCTCTGACCTGAAGCGTCCGGCATCCGCACAACTCGAACGGCACTGGGAGCTGTGTGGAAAGCCTCGGCAATGCGCTGGCGAGGTCGTGTCCCGAAGGCTTGCGTAGCTGACGGTGGTTCTCGGTGGTTCTCCAGTAGATCTGCGTTGTGTGGACCAACCTGAACCGGAGCAAACCGGTGGATTCCCTTTTCAGGCGCAGAGGTTCTAAGGTGCTGAAAACGCTTGGAGGGTGGGGTGATGGGGGAAGGCCGCTACCGGCATTTGTCGTTTGAGGAGCGTGAGCAGATCGCGATCTGGCGGCTGGAGGGTGTGAGCCAGGCCGAGATGGCGCGGCGGCTGGGGCGGTCGTCGTCGACGGTTTATCGCGAATTGGCGCGCAACCGGCTGCCTTCGGGCGGCTACCAGCCGAGCTTCGCGGAGGGCTCCTACCTGGCGCGGCGTGAGCGGCTGGCACTGCTGGAGCGGGACGAGCAGCTCGAGCGCTTTGTGATCGATCGCCTGACCGAAGGCTGGTCGCCCGAGCAGATCGCCGCCCGCCACGGTCTCCTGACCATGGCTGCTTCGCAGATGGATCGCGCCGCCTCCTGGCGCGCGATGGCTCAAGGCCGACAACGAGCCCGGGCTGCGTGGGCTCGGCACAGAGACCATTTATCGCTTTGTTTATCGTGCCCGGCAGAAGGTCGAGAAGCTCTGGAAGCTGCTGCCGCGCGGCAAGGCGAGGCGCGGCCGGCGCAAGCGCCGCGAAACCAAGAGCACCATCACCGATCGGCGCTCGATCCATGAGAGGCCCGAGGCCGTCCAGAACCGCGAGAAGCTCGGCGATTGGGAGGCCGATCTGATGTTCTGCCGGCGCACGCAGCCGGTTCTGGTCCTGCACGAACGGACCTCGCGGCTGACCCTGGCGGCCAAGCTCGCTGGCAAGAGCGCTGCCGAAACCGTGGCCACATTGATGGCCGTCTTCAAACGGCTGACCCCCGAACTCAAAGGCTCGATCACCTTCGATAAGCCGCGCCAGCAGGCAAGCGGCTCCATTCCTGAAAGGACCGAGGCCAGGAGGCCTCGGCGGGGCAGCGAGTTCGCCCGCCACGGCCTGCTGGCCAGCGTCAGCGGCATGACGACCTGGTTCTGTGACGCCTATGCCAGCTGGCAGAAAGGCAGCGTCGAGAACACCAATGGCCGGCTCCGACGGCAACTGCCGCGACACCTCGACCTCGACACTCTCAGCCAGGCCGACCTCCAGGAGATCGTGCTTTCCCTCAACCTCACGCCGCGCAAGTGCCTCGGCTATCTGACGCCGATCCAGGCCTTCTTCAAAGGTCTTGGCAAGGAGATCGAGATACGGTTTGCTTGAACCAGCCGCCGCTGCGCTTGGAAAGGGAATCCACCCGTCACGCCTCATCATCGCGGGATGACAATAACGGATAGTCAGGAAGAGAAATGGGGCGGAATGCGGTCTTTCCCTCATCCGAGAGGAATTCGAAACTTCCCTAATTGGCTGCGCCCTTAACTCATTGATAAAAAAGAAAAGCTAAGCTGTTGACCGAATTGGCCGAGTCAACAGCCGACGGAGAAAACGGCGCAAAGAGAGGCAAACAGGGAGAAATTAGCCGCCTACCCGGTGTACGGCCGCTCCGGAAAAGTCTTTTAATTCAATGGGGTTTAGCGGCCACGCGCTAGCGGCAGAGACCCTGCGCTATGGCCAGAACTGGCGGAGGGAACGGAACTGGGATCTAACCTTCTCTCGTTTGTTTTCAATGGGTTAAGATCATGGCGCGCTTCATACGCGGGTGCCCGGTGTGCTTCCCAGGGATCTCGGCTGGTAGCATCCGCCGACCTGACGGAACCAGTACCGAACGGTCTCGTAGCTTACATCGACGCCCCGCTCACGCAGCAAGTCTTCGACGATGCGAAGCGAGAGCGGGAACCGAATGTAGAGCATCACCGCTAGGCGGATGATCTCTGGCGACGTGTTGAAGTAGCGAAACGGGCTCGGTTTGATCATCGGCGGAGGGTAGGGCAGCCGCTATGCCGGCTCAAGCCGGTTCCTCTGACAGTACCCCGACAGGCTCTACTTGATCAATTCCAAGCCCCGCAAGACATGCGGGATCTTCTGTTTCAGCGCGAAGAAGCCCTTGGTGGCGTGCGGCCAGGCCAGGTCGTCATAAGGGCGCCTGATCCGCTGCAGCCTGATGCCCGCCGCGTCCAGCGCCGGGCCTGCTGTGGCGAGGCGCTGGGCCACGGGCCCGACGGGCGCATAAGCCGTGACGACCGTCCTGGTGCCGGCGGCTGCCGCCGCTTCGATGATGGCAGGGCTCCAGTCGTCGACGCGTTGAACGGCCTCGGCGCGGCCGCCGGCGCGGGTGACCGCATCGGCGACAGCACCCTCGGCAAAGGACCGGGCAAGCTCACCAATCGCCAGTGGCGAGCGGGCGTCGGTCGCGAGCAGGCCCAGGACCTGTGTGGTCCGATGCGGCAGCAGCGATTCGACGCTGCCGTCTTCCTCGGTGACCAGCAAGAGAAAGTCGCCTGCGGGCAGCGGATCGGCGGCGGGGATCGGCCGCCGGGGATGCTCGACCGTCTCGGTCAGCGGGTCGGCGGCGTCGGCGAGCTGTCCTGCGGGATCGAACCGGCCATCGGTGTAGCGGGCGATGTTCGAGGCGCGCGCCTGATAGGTCTTGCCCTTGGTATGCAGGCCCGCGACCCAGCGCCAGCTCAGCGTGTTGGAGGCCGGATCGCCGTCCATCAGGTGACGCAGGAAGAAGTCCGCACCCAGCTCCCAAGGCAGACGCAGCGTGAAGATCCAGATCGAGGCGAACCACATCCGGGCGTGGTTGTGCAGATAGCCCGTGTCGACCAGCTCTTGCGCCCATTGGTCGAAGCCGTCGATGCCGGTCCGCCCTTCGACCGCACTTGCATAGTCCGCGGCCAAAGCACCGTCCCGGTCCAGCGCTGTGAGCGCGCGGTCCAGGCCATCTCGATAGCCCTGCCAGACGCTCGGCCGCTGCTCCAGCCACCCCTTGAAATAGGTGCGCCAGAAGACCTCCTGGATGAACTTCTCGGCGGACGAGGGCGCATGGCGTGCCAACGTGGCGCGGAGCACGTCCTCCTCGGTGATCAGCCGGTGACGGATCCAGGGCGAGAGGCACGAGACGTTGTCACGCCGCTCGGACCCGAGGTCGTGGTTGCGCAGGTTCGCGTAATGCCGGCCGGCCCGGCGAACGAACGCGTCAAGCCGCGCGAGACCGGCCGCGCGGGTCGGTGCGAAGGCGATCCGCTTTGATGGGTCGTCCAAACCGGGCAGAACGGCTTCCATGCTCAATACGCCCGCCGGCATCGCTCGGAGCAGTAGCGGACCTCGTCCCAGACCTTGGCCCACTTCTTCCGCCAAGTGAACGGGCGGCCGCAAGCGACGCAGATCTTGGTCGGCAGCTCGGATTTCTTCCGCATCTTCAAAACGCACCCTCCGATGATCGGCGACACGTCCCTTGTTCGTCCCTGGTCGGCTTTTGGACCGCCCCGCGCATCGGCGGCACGGTCGGACGTTGGCCGCTCACCCATCCCCCACCCGCCCCCTCAGCCGCTTGGTGCGTGACCGCTGCTTCTTCGCCTCGAGCTTGCGCTCCTTGCTGGCGCGCGTCGGGCGGGTGGCGCGGCGGCGGGTCGGTGGGCTGGCGGCATCGCGTAGCAGCTCGACCAGTCTGGCGCGGGCGTCCTGGCGATTCAGCTCGCGCGTCCGGAAGCGCCGCGCGGTGATGACGATGTCGCCCTCCAGGGTCAGCCGCTGCCCGGCGAGCTCGACTAGGCGCTCCTTCACCTGCTGCGACAGCGCCGGCGAAGCCATGGCGGCGAAGCGCAGCTGGACCGCCGTCTCCACCTTGTTGACGTTCTGCCCACCGGGGCCGGTCGAGCGGATGAACCGCTCCTCGAGCTCGGCTTCGGCGATGGTGATATCGGGCGTGACTATGAGCATGGCGGCCGCACTCTAGTGGATAGTCTCCAACGTTTGATGCCCGCGCTTGACGGCGGCGATGATGTCCTTGGGATCGGCGCGCCAGACGAAGGGTGCGGGTTTCTGGTTGTGGTGCTCGACGAACTCGTTGATCGCGGTCTGCAGGGCGACCACGGAATGGAAGACGCCGCGTTGGAGTTTGCGGCGGCTCAGCTTGGCGAAGAACCCCTCGACGGCGTTGAGCCAGGAGGCGGAGGTGGGGGTGAAATGGAAGGTCCAACGCGGGTGGCGGGCGAGCCACGCCCGAACCTTCGGATGTTTGTGCACGGCATAATTATCCAAGATCACGTGGATCGCCTTGCCCTCGAGCACCTCGCGCTCGATGGCGTTGAGGAAACGGATGAATTCCTGGTGGCGATGCCGCTGCATGTTGCGGCCGATGACCTTGCCGTCGAGCACGTTCAGCGCCGCAAACAGTGTCGTCGTCCCGTTCCTCTTGTAATCATGGGTCATCGTGCCGAGCCGACCGCGCTTCATCGGCAGGCCAGGCTGCGTTCGATCCAAGGCCTGGATCTGCGACTTCTCGTCGATCGACAGCACCACGGCATGCTCTGGTGGATCGACGTAGAGGCCCACAACGTCCTCGACCTTCTCGGCGAAGGCGGGGTCGTTCGACAACTTGAACTGGCGCCAGCGATGCGGCACGAGACCGGCTTCGCGCCAGATGACGTGCACCTTCGCCCGCGACACGCCCGTCGCCGCCGCCATCGCCCTGACGGTCCAGTGCGTCCCGCCGTCCGGTGGTGCCTCCTCCGTCGTCCGCCGGATCACCTCGGCCACCTTCTCATCCGAGAGCTTCGGGATGCGCGACGGCCGGGTCTTGTCGCGCAGCAGCCCGTCGACGCCTGCCTCGATGTAGCGCTCCTGCCAGCGCCAGACCGAGACCTTGCCGAGCCCGGTCTGCCGCATGACCTCGTTGGTCCCGACCCGATCGCCGGTGAGCATCACCACCTGGGCACGCCAGACGTGCTTTTGCGGACTGCTGCGGTCCGCGATGATCGCTGCCAGTCGCGCACGATCCGCCGCGGAGACGAAAAGTCCAAGATTTCCTCGCATCCACGAATCTTAGCACTAGGGACTCAGCAGTCAAAGACTTACCACTAGCGAAGCTCGGGCCCAGCACCACCCAACAGCAGTCCTTCCGCCAAGCCCTCGCGCTCCTCGGGCGGCCCGCTGCGGACCAAAGCGAAAGCCTGCGGATCGATCCGCGCGGTCTCGCCGGCCGGCTCGACCAGCCGCTCCTGGTAGGCAGCCGCTGCCGAGCCCAGGCCTTCCGCCTGCCAGCCTTGAACCCAAACGAGAAACTGATGGGCGAAGGCCTCGACGATGGCGGCAGCCGTCACGTTGGCAAAACCCGCCACATCGAGCACACCCCGCGGCTTCTCATCCGGGCTCTCGGCGGTCGAACGCAGCCGCAGCTCCAGCCCGACCACGAGCCAAGACGGCAGCAGCTCAGGCCCGGGCTTGGGTAGTGCGAGACGCGCTCTGCCAATTGCCGCGCCATCGACGACGAGGCCGGACGGCCAAGCGAATCCCAAGAGCTTCGCGTCAGGCGCGACGCCCGCCAGCGCCTCGGCCATGGCCAGCATCGCCATCGGCAGGACGGCGAAGCAGTCGGCCGCCGGCCGGTCCGGCTCTAGGATGACCGCCAGCTCCAGCAGGGCGTCATCCTCACCGAGCACCAGCGTGCCGGGCTCGCCGTCGCCCAGCGCCAGGGTTCGCGCCGTACCGAACGCATCCGCTGCCACCCAGCTCGCGCTGAAAGGCGGCGGCAGATCGAGATCGCGGTCGTCCGGCGGCCAAGCCGAGCTCATCCGTCGGCTCATCGAAGCGCGATGTCGCTCTCGATCTCATGGGCAAGATCGATCGTGCCGACGGTCAGCACGACCTTGGCCGATAAGACCTCGTCGCCCTTAAGACGGTCGTCGGCGATGGCCGCCCGCACCGCCTGCTCGATCTCCCGCTGGCTGGACACGCCCACCTGCTTCAGGAACTTGCGCAGCGCCATGTTGAAGACGTCCTCGTCCATCACACCCCTCCATCTGCCGACCGGCAGCACCGCCGTTCTACTGTCAGCCTATACTACCGCAGATTGATACAAGCAGTAAGGCTGAAGCCGTTTTCTAAAGAAGGCGACCATCCCGCCAGACCGCCTCGACGACACCGTCCGAGCCCAGCGCCACGAGATCGGCGCGGGCGCCCGGCGCGATCCGGCCGCGATCGTCGAGGCCGAGATACCAGGCGGCGATGGTGCTGGTGCGCCGCACCGCGTCTTCCACCCCGAGCCCGAGCGACAGCCAGTTGGCAAAGCCGCGATCCATGGTGAGCACGCTGCCGGCGAGCGTGCCGTCGGCGAGCCGAACCGCGGGCCCGCGCTTCTCGATTTTGTGGCTGCCCAGCCGATAGGCGCCATCCGGCATACCGGCGGCCGCGACCGCATCGGTGATGCCGTAGAGCTCCGGCACGGCACGCAGCGCCGCCAGCACCGCCCCCGCCTCGACATGCTGAAAATCGAGAATCAGCTCGGCGTGGCGGGCATGCGCCAGCGCACAGCCGACGGCACCGGCCTTGCGATGCTGCAAAGGCGTCATTGCATTGTAGAGATGGGTAAAGCCCGACGCCCCAGCGGCGAGCGCAGCCTCGGCCACAGCGTAGCTGCAGCGCGTGTGCCCCAGTTGCGCCCTCACCCCATGGCCCGTGAACCACGCGAGCAGCCGCCCGTCCGTGTCGATCTCGGGCGCCATGGTCGCGACCCGGATGGCGGCCAGATCGTGCAGCTCGGCCACGAGATCGAGATCCGGCGGGATGGCGAAGGGCGGCTGCGCGCCCAGGGCGTCTGGGCTGATGAACGGCCCTTCGAGATGCACGCCCAGCACTTCTGCGCCATCCGGTGCGGGTTCCGCCATGGCCTCGCCGATGCCGGCGAAGCTGGTCCGCAATGTCGCTTCGGGCGCCGTCACGGTGGTTGCGAGCAAGGTCGTCGTGCCATGCTGCCTATGGAACCGGGCCATGGTGCGAACCGCGTCCGGCCCTTCCATCACGTCGGCACCGCCGCCGCCATGCACGTGGAGATCGACGAAGCCCGGCACGATCAGCCGCTCGGCGGTGACCCGCGCATCCGGCTCGATCGCTGTGATCTGATGGGTGAAGTCGAGCCGGCCCCTGACGATACCTTGTTCGGTGACGATCCGCCCCTCGATGGTCGTACGCTCGGTCACGCCACGCCACCGGGCCCACGCCGCATCTCGGCGACGAAGTCGTAGCGATCGGCGCGGTAGATCGAGCGGGTCAGCTCGATCGGCCGGTCGTCGGTGAGAAAACCCTGACGCACCGTGGCCATCACAGGGGTGCCGACCGGCAGCTGCAAATGCTCGGCGTCGCTGGCGCCGAGTGCTGTGGCGCGCAGATGCTGCAGCGCTCGCACGGGCTCCAGGCCATCGGCACGCAGCGCTGCGTAGAGCGACTGGTCTACCACGGTCGGGTCCGGCAGGTAGCGGGCCGGGATGGCGGCCCGCTCGATGCACATCGGCTCGCCGTCGGCGAAGCGCAGCCGAACGAAGCGGCAGACATCGTCGCCGGGACCGAGATTGAGCGCCATGGTCTCGTCAGGCGACGCCCGGCCGCGGCCCCGCTCGAGCCAGCGAAAGCTCGACGTCCGGCCACGCGCCGCCATGTCCTCGGTGAAGCCGGAAAGCCGGGCCAATGGCTGCTCGAAGCGCGCCGCGATGAAGTTGCCGGAACCGTGCCGGGAGACCACCTTGCCGCGCCGCGTCAGCTCGTCGAGCGCCTTCCTGACGGTCGTCCGCGACACGTCCAGCGCCTCGGCCAGGATGCGCTCGGGCGGCAGCGGATCGCCATCCTTGTAGAGACCGCCGCTGATCGCCGCTTCCAGCCGCTCGACCAGCTGCAGGTAGAGCGGGCCGGACCCGGCCGGGTCGGGCTGCAGCGCCATCAGCCGCCGCTCGTCGGCGCTGTCACCCAGTGCACTAGCCGTCATCGTTGCGCTCAAGCGGCAAGCCGCTGCTGGGTACCGGCATCAAAGAGATGCGCCGCTCGCGGCTTGAGGTCGAGCCCGACCACCTCGTCGAGCCGAACATCGTTCTCCGGCGGCACCTCGACGACGATCCGGCTGCCCTCCTCGAGCTCGAGATGCAGATAGGACTCGCGCCCCAGATACTCGTTCAGCACCACCTTGCCGCGGACCGGCGCCGCCTCGCTCGAGCCCACGGCGAAGCCGTCCGGGCGGACGCCGAGGACGACATCGCCTGCCGGCTGCGCCAGCTCGGCCACCGGCAGAGCACCGCCACGCGTGAGGTCGACCCGCCCGGCCTCGCCGGCACGGCCCTCGAGGAAGTTCATCTTGGGCGAGCCGATGAAGCCGGCGACGAACAGGTTGGCCGGCGTCCGGTAGAGGTCCGACGGGCTGCCCACCTGCTGGACGACGCCCTCGTGCATGACGACGATCCGATCCGCCAGCGTCATCGCCTCGACCTGGTCGTGGGTGACGTAGACCATGGTGGCACCGAGCTGCTTGTGCAGCCGGCCGATCTCGAAGCGCACCTGCGCCCGGAGCGCGGCATCGAGGTTGGAGAGCGGCTCGTCGAAGAGAAAGACGCCCGGATGGCGGACGATGGCCCGGCCGATGGCGACCCGCTGCCGCTGGCCGCCGGAAAGCTCGGAAGGCCGCCGGTCGAGCAGCGGCCCGAGCTCGAGGATGCGCGCCGCCTCCTTGATCCGCTCGTCGATCACCTCCTTGGCCGTGCCCGCCTGCTTGAGGCCCAGCGCCCAGTTCCCGGCGACGTCGAGATGCGGGTAGAGCGCGTAAGACTGGAAGACCATGGCGATGCCGCGCTTGGCCGGCGGCAGATGGTCGACAACGTCGCTGCCGATGCTGATCCGGCCGGCGGTCTGGTCCTCGAGCCCGGCGATGATCCGCAGAAGCGTGGACTTGCCGCAGCCCGAGGGCCCGAGCAGCACGATGAACTCGCCGTCCTGGATGTCGAGGTCGACGCCCTTGAGGACATCCACCTTGCCGAAGGACTTGCGGACGGAGTCGATCTTGAGCTGTGCCATGATGAGGCTCCTCAGGTGAATGCCGCGCGGGCGGCTACTTCACCGCGCCGGAGGTGATGCCGCGGATGAGCTGCTTGGAGAAGACGAGGTAGAGGACGAGCACCGGCAGGATCGCGAGCGAGAGCCCGGCCAAGACCGCGTTCCAGTTGGTGACGAACTGGCCGATGAAGACCTGGGTGCCGAGCGTGATCGTCTTCACCGCCTCGCCGGGAGCGAGGATCAGGGGGAACCAGAGGTCGTTCCAGATCGGGATCATGGTGAAGACTGCGACCGTCGCCATGGCCGGGCGGACCAGCGGCAGGACGATGCGAAAGAAGATCGTGTACTCGCTGAGCCCGTCGATCCTGGCCGCATCCTTGAGGTCCTTCGACACCCCGCGCATGAACTCGGAGAGGATGAAGATGCAGAGCGGCAGGCCGTTCGCCGTATAGACCAGGACCAGTGCGGTTCGCGTGTTCACGAGGTTGGTCGCCACCATAAGCTCGAGGATGCCCACCGTGCCGAGACGGATCGGGATCATGATGCCGATCGCCAGATAGAGGCCCATCAGCGGGTTGAACGGAAAGCGGTACTCGGCGAGCGCGAAGGCGGCCATCGCCCCCAAGAGCAGCACCAGCGCCAAGGCCATGACGGTGACGATCGTGCTATTGGCGAAATAGAGCAGGAAATTGCCCTGCTCGAGCACGGTGGCGTAGCCGGCGAGCGAGAAGCTCTCGACGGATGGCGGGGTCATCGGGCTCTGGAAGATGGCGCGCCGATCCTTGAGCGAGTTGATCAGGATCAGCACGACCGGAAAAAGCGCGATGATCGTGTAGACGACGAGGATGCCGTGAGCGGCGAGCTCGGATGGCATGGAGCGGCGGGCGCTGTTCATGAGTGTGTCCCCATCTCAGAATTCGTACCGGCGGACGCGACGCTGCACGCCCCAGAGATAGGCCATCACGCCCACCAGGATGATCAGGAACATCGCCGCCGCCACGGTCGCCCCCATGTGCGGGTCGCCGAGCTCGAGCTGGTGGCCGAAGAAGGTGCGGTAGAGGAAGGTGCCCAGGATGTCGGTCGAGTAGTCCGGGCCGGCCAAGGCACCCTGGACCGCGTAGATCAGGTCGAAGGCGTTGAAATTGCCGATGAAGGTGAGGATCGAGATGATCCCGATGGTCGGCCAGATCAGCGGCAGCTTGACCTTGAAGAAGAGCGACATGCCGCGCACGCCGTCGAGATTGGCCGCCTCGCTGATGTCCTCGGGGATCGAGAGCAGGGCCGCGTAGATCAGCATCATCGGGATGCCGACATACTGCCAGACCGAGATCAGCGCCAAGGTGGTGAGTGCCGAGCCCTCCTTGCCGAGCCAGGGGCCGAACAGCGACTCCAGGCCGACCAGCCCGAGCAGCGTCTCCGACACGCCCCAGATCGGGCTCAAGATCAGCTTCCAGGCAAAGCCGATGATCACCACCGACAGCATCGCCGGCACGAAGATCGCGGTCCGATAGAAGGTGCGCCCCGGCAGATAGGTCATCGACAGGAGGGCCGCGAGCATCACGCCGATCGGGTTCTGCACCAGCATGTGGATGACGAAGAAGTAGAAGTTGTTGCCGAGCGCATTCCAGAACTGCTCGGCCCAGCGGTCGTCGAGGAACAGGCGCTCGAAATTGGCGAGCCCGACCCAGAAGCGGACACCGGCGTCCGTTCGATCGAAGAACGAGAGCCGCAGCGTCTCGGCCAGCGGGTAGATCATCACCGCGGTGTAGAGCAGCACGGCCGGCGCCAGGAAGACGACGATGTGCCAGGGAAACGGCTTGCGCCGGATGGGCTCGCTGGCGGCCGCCGCAGCCGAGAGCTGCTGCTGCATGGTGATCACTTCCGCTGGTTGGGTGGTGCCACTGTTGAGCGGGTCGGCGCTCGCGGTGTGGCGGCCGACGGTCGGGCCACTGCCCGCCGCCGGCCGTACCTGTGCCGCCTATTGCTGCGGCTCGTACCAGGACGCGAGACCGTCCTGGAGCCGTGCCGTGGCTTCCTCGGGCGTCATCGTGCCGTTGATGACGTTGGCCGAGACGACCCACATGTCGTTCCACAAGTTCGGCGTGCCGCGGCTCAAGATCTGGTGCGCCAGGCGGATCGACGAGGCGCATTCCTGCCGCCAGCCGATGAACTCCTGGGCGATCGGATCCTCGAGCGTGATGTCGTGGTTGGAGAGCGAGAAGAAGCCGGGCAGCGCGTTGGAGTAGAGCTCGGCGAACTCGGCCGAGCCGACCCACTCGATGAAGTTCCGCGCCGCTTCCTGGTTCGCGCTCGCCGGGTTGATGCCCAACCCGATATCGACATGGTCGCTGATGAAGCACTCGTCGCCAGCGTTCGCGACCGGCGGCTTGAAGGCGCCCATCTCGAAGAACGCGTCGCGCTGGAAGGGCGAGATCTCCCAGGAACCGGTAGGATAGATGGCGGCCCGGCCCAGCGTGAAGAGGTTCTGGCTGTCCGGATAAGACTGCGCCTCGAAGCCCGACGGCAAATAGTCGGCCCAGCGCGCCAGCGTCTGGTACGGCGCCACATAGGCCTCGTCGGTGAGCGCCGCCTCGCCATTGATCAGCGCCAGGCGACCGTCCTCGCCCTGCCAGTAGCTCGGGCCGATATTGGTGTAGCCCATGGTCGCCGCTTCCCACTGATCGGCGGTGCCCATGGCCATCGGCTCATAAGTGCCGTCCGCCTTGATGGCGTCGAGCACGGCGAAGAACTCCTCCTCCGTGGTCGGAACCTCGAGCCCGAGCTCGGCGAAGGCCTCCTTGTTGTACATGAAGCCGTGGATCACGGACGCCATCGGCATGCAGAACGTGGCGCTGCCGTCATCCGTGCTCCAGGCGGCGGTCGCCGTCTCGGGGAAGTCGGCAAGCTCCGCCATGCCGGAGAGATCGACCAGGTGGCCACGATTGAAGAGCTGCAGCGAGGCGTCGAACGGCCGACAGGTGATCAGATCACCGGCGGTGCCGCCGTCCAGCTTGGCATTCAAAGCGGCGTTGTACTCGGCGGGAGCGGTCGGCTGGAAGCGCACCTCGATATCCGGGTGCTGCGCGTTGAAGGCCGGGATGATGACGTCTTGCCAGATCGAGATGTCGTCATTGCGCCAGCTCTCGATCACCAGTTCCTCGGCCATGGCCGGAGCCGTGATCGCAAAGCCGGCGGCGAGCGCCACCATGGCGGTCGAAGTCTTCCGCATTGAGATGCCTCCTATGGGTTATGGATCAGGTTTCGTGGATGGGTTCGGGTTCGATGTTGCGGGCCACGCGCAGATTGCCGCCGGCCGCCTCGAGGCATTGCCGCGCCTCCGCCAGCGACAGACCGTCGATCAAGAGCACGGCGAGCTTGACGTCGTGGCCGGCCTCGTCGTGCGCCGCCTTGGCCGCCTGCGCGCTGCAGCCGGTGATGGTCTGGACCATGTTGCGGCCACGCTCGACCAGCTTGGCGTTGGACGCCACGACGTTGACCATCAGTCCGTCATAAACGCGGCCGAGCGCGGTCATCAGCTGGGTGGAGAAGAGGTTGAGCGCGATCTTCTGCGCCGTGCCCGCGGTCATCCTGGTCGAGCCCGCGAGAAACTCGGGGCCACTGTCGAGCAGCACGCCATGCTCGGCCTCGACGAGAAGCGGTGCGCCCGGGTTATTCGCCATGGCGATGGTCAGGGCGCCGTGTTTCCGGGCACTGACGATCGCAGCCCGCGTGTAGGCCGTCGTGCCCGACGCAGCGAGGCCCACGACCACGTCACGCCGGCCGATGCCGTGCCGCTCGATCTCGCCCTTCCCGGCATCGCCATCGTCTTCCGCGCCCTCGCGGGACTGGACCAACGCCGCCTCGCCGCCGGCGATCAAGTAGAGCAGCCGCTCGTGCGGCCAGCCGAAGGTGGGAAAGAGCTCGACGCCGTCCTGCACGGCAAGCCGCCCCGAAGCGCCGGCGCCGGCATAGACCAGGCGCCCGCTGCCGTCGCGGAGCACGTCTGCCGCCGCCTCGATAGCCGTCGCCAGGGCCGGCAGCGCCTGCCGCACGCCCATGAGCGCACCGAGCTGATGGTCGAGCATGGCGCCCAGCGCCTCGTCGGTCGGCCAGCGATCGGCGCTGCGAAAACGTTCCAGGCGTCGTTCGGTTTGCATCTCGGCCTCCGTTGCTGCGAGAAAGATACCAAAAAGAAACCTCTTGGCAAGTGGTTTTCCTTCGACTCCCGAGGGAGCGGACAAAACTTCGGTTTTTCGCCCAATTCGGAGGCAAGACGAAATGACCTTGCCAGATGTGGTTGCTTTTTGGTATTCATTGCGGATGAGCGAAGAGCCCCTGATCCTCGCCGTCGACGGCGGTGCCACCAAGACCCGCGCCGCCCTCTCGACCAAAGCCGGCGCCGCGCTCGGCGAAGCCGTCGGCGGCCCGTGCAACCTCTTCCAGGACCCGGCAGGCGGCCTCGCCGAGATCCAGGCCCTCTGGCGCCAGCTCGCCGCGACAGCCGGCCTCGACCCGGACGCCGCTGCCCGCCGCACCACGCTGAGCGCCGGGCTCGCCGGCGCCAACTCGGCTGGCAGCAAGAGCCGGCTGGACGCGGCCCTCCCCGAATTCGCGGAACGCCACCTCTCGACCGATGGCTACACCTCGCTGCTGGGTGCTACCGCCGGCCGCCCGGGTGCCCTGCTCGCCATCGGCACGGGCGTCGTCGGCTACCGGCTGCTCGCCTCGGGCGAGCTCTTGAAGCTCTCCGGCTGGGGCTTTCCGGTGGGCGATCGCGGCGGCGGCGCCTGGCTCGGCCTCACCGCCGTGGGCGATTGGCTCGAGGCCCGGGACCGCTACCTGGACGCGCCCGGGAGCACGCTCTGGCCACGGCTTCAGGCACTTCTCGGCGACACCACCGGCGACATTCTCGGCTGGCTCAAGACGGCGCGGCCGGCCGAGCTCGCGAGCCTCGCACCGATGGTCATCGAGGCGGCCGCCGCCGGCGACGCCAAGGGCCAGGCCCTGCTCGACCTGGCCGCCGACCACCATGTCCGCCTCGCCCTGGCACTGACCCCGTCACCGGACGAGCAGCTCGTGCTCGGCGGCGGGCTCGGCACCGTCTTCCGCCCGGCCATCGAGATCGCTCTCGGCCCGGCCCTTGCCGATGCCGGCCGCACCGCCGCACCGCTCGAGGGCGCCCGGCTCATCGCCCTCGGCCGCAATCCCGCCGAGTTCACCCAGGACTGAACGGACCAACCGATGACCTCGACCATGCTCGACGAGGTGCGGGAGACACCCGAGCGCGTCGCCGCCATGCTCCGCGCCGACGCCGATGTCTACGCCGCGATCAAGGCGATGCTCGACCATCGCCCGCCCGTCTTCGCCGCCACCATCGCCCGCGGCAGCTCCGACCACGCCGCCGGCTACGGCGCCATGCTGCTGGCGCTCAGCGCCGACCTCGCCACGGCCTCCCTGCCGCCATCCCTGGTCAGCCGCTACGGCGCTGCTCTCCGCCTCGACCAGGCCCTCGTCCTCGGCCTCTCGCAATCCGGCGCCAGCCCCGACATCGTCCAGAGCCTCGAGGCGGCGACGCAGGGCGGCGCTGCGACCATCGCCATCGTCAACCACACCGATTCGCCCCTCGCCCGGGCCGCCGCCCACGTCCTGTCGCAGCGCGCCGGCGAGGAGCGCAGCGTGGCTGCCACCAAGAGCTTCATGCTGACCTGCGTTGTCCTCGCCCGTCTGGTCGCCACCTGGCGCGCCGACGCGTCCCTCTTGGCCGCCCTAGAGGGCCTGCCCGAGCGCCTGGAGGCCGCTATCGCCACCGATTGGGGTCCGACGGTCGACCGACTGGCGCCGGCGACCAACCTCTACGTCCTCGGCCGCGGCCCTGTGCTCCCCATCGCCGGCGAAGCCGCCTTGAAGCTCAAGGAGACCTCCTACCTCCACGCCGAGGCGTTCAGCGCCGCCGAGGTGCGCCACGGCCCCAAGGCCGTCATCGACCGCGCATTCCCACTACTCGCGATCGCCACGGAAGACGCCGGCGGCGACGACACCACGGCCTTCGCCGCCGAGGTCGAGGCCGCCGGTGGCACCGTCATCACCGCCACCCCGGCACACCAAGGTCCCGGCCTCCACGTCCAGCTCCCGCCACCGCTCCACCCGCTCCTCGACCCCATCACCGCCATCGCGGCCTTCTACCCCATGGCCGCCCATCTCGCCGAAGCCCGCGGCCACGACCCGGACAACCCCCGCGGCCTGAAGAAGGTGACGTCCACGGTCTGAGGGGAAGTGAGCGCATGGAAAATTCCGGGAAGGCGCTGCAGACCGTGTGAGAACGTGGCCCTTGCCTGATCGCGGCGGTGCGGGCTGGTTGTCGGAGTGGTTGCTGTCGCCGGCTTGGCCCTTCAGGTGAGGGCTTCGAGCAGCCTCGTTGTGCCGTGGAGGTTGGCGAGGCGTTTGAGGTTGAAGGCGAGGCTAATGAGCTTGATTTCGGTGCTGGCTTTGGCCTTGCCTCAAAGCAGGAACCTGCCGCCGTGCATCCATCGTTTGAGGGTGGCGAAGGCGGGCTCGACGCTCTGGGCGCGTTGCGGCATGGCGCTGGGATCGGCCTTGAGGCGCGCGCCGACCCGGTTGAGGGCGGCCTCGTTGATCAGGCGGTGGACGGTACGGGCCTTGGCGGGGGTGCAGTGCGGTGCTTGCCGGCTCAAGCCGCTCAGGAAACAAAACCGCCTGCTGACGGTCCTCGCCCAAAATAAAACCCGCCATCAACGCCTCCCAGCCGATGCCGATAATCTAGCCGAAGGAGGGGTTTTCACACAGTCTGATGATCCTCCCTGCACCCCACCAACCTTTAGGTGTTGAGCTAGCCGCGGCGACACGTCTCGACGTCAGATTGGCAGCGGCCACTGCCTGACCAGCTTTTCCAAGGCCGGCATCAACCGGGAATGCTCCCATCTGTCCATCGCCTAAAGCGCCGACGGCGCCCTGCACATCGCCTTCACGTACCATCGCCGAGCCATCAAGTACGTTCGGCTGGCGCCCGCCTGAAGCCGCCTCCCCGAGCCGCCGCCACACTCAAGAGAGCCGCAAGGCGGGCCACCGCTCCGCCTCGGCAGTGAGTCCCGTCAGATCAGCGTTCATCTGCTCGATCAATCGTCACTTTGCCCAAATTATTCTCCACTTCAGTTGCCGACAAATGAAATTGACAGCATCCCCGCCAATAATTCATGACACTATACTGCGTCACCTTGCCGCACACGTCCGGCGATCTACTTTGCACGGCCGACGTATCACTGCGTGGGGGATCACGGTTCTGGAGTGATCAGCATGACGACCGGACTTTTCATCATCGCTCGTTGGGTTTTGACTTTCGGCATTCCGCTGGCCATTGCAGCGCATCAGCTCGTGCTCCTGCGACGGTCGCAGGAGGCCGAACTCGCCGCCGCCGTTCCTGCCGAGTAGGGCCGCCGTTCTGTTTGCGCCTTGACGCGCCTTCCAAACCTTCAGAAGTGCCACCCGGGTCGTTCCCTATCGATCCAAGATTCTGCGTCGACCCGGGTGGCACACGAAATGGCCGAGCCACACACGTCAGTGGCTTCACACGGTCTGGCCTCAGACTCGACCTCAATGACCGTATCCAGTCTCTTTTTCGACGGGCTCTATTGAACTAGGTATAGACGAGGGAAAACGTACGAGCTGGAGAGGAACGAGCATGCTTGGCGAGAAACTGGCGGCACTGGCGCTGTTAGCGACGCTTGCCGCGTTCCCCGGCTTGCCGGCAAAGGCTGCGGACCCGCTGACGACCGTCAATCTCGATGACTACCAAACGTCCGACGGATCGGTTGCCGACTGGCTCGAGCAGAAGGGCTTCGTCTTCGAGCGCGCCGCCGACAATCCGAAAAAAATCTCGCTTTCATTTGTCGACGGCGCCCTGCAGATCGCGGCCCTGCAGCAAACCTTCGGGCTGATGTACAAGGAAATGGAGGTTCCAGGCGCGCAGAGCGTTCGCCTGACCTGGGGGGTCAACGACTTTCCCGACGGCGCGTCTTATGCAAAGGGCGTCAATAACGAGGCACTGATGGTGTATGTCTTCTTCGGCAAGGAGACGATGCCGAGCGGGGCTATCTACATTCCTGACGTGCCGTATTTCATCGGCCTCTACTTGTGCGATGCCGACGGGGTCGACCAGTCATACACAGGCCGATACCACGAGGATAGCGGCCGGTTCGTCTGCCTCGAGCGCCCGGCCACAGGCGAGCAGATGACCTCCGAGATCAATCTCGCCGAAGCCTTCGAGGCCTATTTCGGCAAGACTCCCATGCCGACGATCTCGGGTTTCAGCCTCGAGGTCGACACCGGCAAGTCCGGCAATGATGGCGTCGCCTCGGCCTTCATTCAGAAAATCGAGTTCTTGCCCTAGCCCGATTAGAAAAGGCTCTTAGCGTCATCCCCACGCCAGGAACGCCGGAATAGCAACGGCGTTGGCCAGGTCGATGAAGAACGCGCAGACCAGCGGCACGATGATGAAGGCGAGCTGTGACGGGCCGTAGCGCTTGGTCACCGCCGACATGTTGGCCATCGCGGTGGGCGTGGCGCCCAGCGAGATGCCGCCGAAGCCGGCGGCGATGACCGCAGCGTCGTAGTTGCGCCCCATCACCCGAAAGATGACGAAGACCGTAAGCGCGACGGCGACCGCGAGCTGGGCCGCCAGGATCGCCAGGATCGGTGCTGCGAGGTCGACCAGGGTCCAGAGCTGCATGCTCATCAGCGACATGGCGAGAAACGTGCCGAGCGAGATGTCGGCGATCATGGCGAGTGGCGCCGACCGGCTCGGCCATTTGCGGCCTGAGAGCCGCGGAAACGAGTCCGGGATCAGATTGCTGATCAAGATGCCAGCGAAGAGACAGGTGACGAAGAGCGGCAGCTGCAGCCCGGCCTCGGCGATCAGGCCGTTGAGGATGATGCCGAGAATGCCGCAAATGTGGATGGCCAGCACCGTGTCGAGGAAGTCGAAATAGCCGAAGGCCGGTGGCGCTTCGTCACGAACGATGCCGACCGTCTGCTCTTCTCCTGCTGTCGAATGCAGATTGTGGCGATTGATCAGGAACTTGGCGATCGGCCCACCCATGAGGCTCGCGAGGATCAACCCGAAGGTCGCACAGGCGACGCCGACCTCCAGCGCATTCGTGATGCCGTACTCCTCGGCGATCCGCCCGGACCAGGCAATCGCCGTCCCATGCCCGCCGATCAGCGAGACCGAGCCGCCGAGCAGGCCCATTACAGAGGGCAGGCCGAACAGCGCCGAAACAGAGATGCCGACCAGGTTCTGCACGACCAGATAGCCGAGCGTCAGGCCGAGCAGCAGCACGAGCGGCCAACCGCCGGCGATCAATTCGTTGAAGCGGGCGTTCATGCCGATGGTCGTGAAGAAGTAGACCAACAAGATGTCGCGCGCCTCGAGGCTGAACGACACTTCGAAACCAGTGAATGCGAAGATCAGCGCCAGGATCACCGCGACAAGCAGCCCGCCCGAGACGGGCTCGGGAATGCTGTACTCCTTGAGAAAGCCCAGACCGTCGGTCAGCCGCTTGCCGATGAAGAGGACGATGATGCCGATCGTCACACTCAAGAACGTGCTCAAGCGAACGCCCGACTCGACGATATCCACCGTTGTTCTCCTATTCCGCAGCGGCCGCTTCGGCATGCGCGGCAACGGCCCCCCTGCTAGCCAATCAGCATCTCGCTGTCACCCGGTAGACAGGCTGCTGAAGACCGACACGACATGGACAACCAGCGCGTCCTCTGAAACACCAGGCACGACCTTATGACATCGAGGAGATCGAACGCGAATGGCGATCGACGCGAGTGTGCCAGACTCGACCGAGGTCGTCGTCATCGGCGGCGGCATTGCCGGGGTCTCGACCGCCTGGTTCCTGGAGCAACTCGGCGTGCCCGTCGTGCTCTGCGAGAAGGGCCGCATCGCCGGTGAGCAGTCGTCGCGCAATTGGGGCTGGATTCGCAAGCAGGGTCGCGACCCGGCCGAGCTACCGCTGATCATCCACAGCCTCGAGCTTTGGGCGGGAATCGCCGAAGCGCTGCCCGAGGACATCGGCTGGCAGGTCGGCGGCGTCACCTACCTCATCGAGGACGACGCCGACGAGGCGCGCTTCGCCGCCTGGCTGGAGCATGCCAAGGCCTACCAGCTCGACAGCCGCCTGCTCTCGATCAAGGAGACCGACGCGCTGGCACCCGGCAACCGCGCCCGCCATCGAGGCGCCCTGCACACCCCGAGCGATGCCCGCGCCGAGCCGCGCCTCGCCGTGCCCGCCATGGCCCGCAGCCTGCGCCGTGCCGGCGTGCCGATCCTCGAGCGCTGCGCGGTCAGGACCATCGAGCGGAGCGGCGGCCGGGTCAGCGCCGTGGTCACCGAACGGGGCCGCATCGCCTGCCGGACGGCGGTGCTCGCCGGTGGCGCCTGGTCCCGCATCATGCTGGAGCATCTCGGATTGGGCCTACCGCAACTGCAGGTGATCGCCTCGGTGCAGCGGACCACGGCCGCTCCTTTGATCTCCAAGAGCGCCATCGGCGCCAAGGCCGTGGCGGCTCGCCGCCGCGCCGATGGCGGCTATACGCTCGCCCGTAGCGGTGCGTCGCGAGCCGAGATCCTGCCGGCCAATCTCCGCCATGCGCGCCACTATCTGCCGATCCTGAAGCGCGACTGGCGCAAGCTGAAGCTGCGCCTCGGCCGGCCCTTCCTCGAAGCGCTTGAGAGAGAAGGGTTGGGACGGCGACAGCGAGAGCCCGTTCGAGCGGACGCGGGTTCTCGATCCCGCCCCCGACCACGGCCTGCTCGACGGCGTGCTCGAGGCGGCGCAAGCGATGTACCCGCAGCTCGAGAACGCGCGGCCGGCCGAGCGCTGGGCCGGGGCGATCGACGTGCTGCCGGACGAGATCCCGGCCTTGGGACCGGTGCCGGCGATCGACGGGCTCCTGATCGCCACGGGCTTCTCCGGCCACGGCTTCGGCATCGGCCCCGCCGCCGGCTTGGTCACCGCCCAGCTCGCTGCCGGCAAGACACCCATGGCCGACCTCGGCGCCTTTCACGTCGAGCGCTTCGCTCGTGGCGGCCGGTGACCTGCCGTCGCGCGGACCCGGCGCCTACACCAGCTCGAAGCTGATCGGCTTGGCACCCTCCCACAAGACCTGGTTGCCCAGCGTCATCAGGTGCTCGTGGCCCGAGGTGAGCGTGATGAAGTGGTTGCCGGCGAGCTGGCCCATTTTCGACGCGAAGCTGATGCCGCCATAGGCGAGCAGGATCTCGGTCTCGCTGATGCCGCCGGGGTAGAGGATGATCTGGCCGGGCGCCGGGTAGCTCGTGTGGTTCTCGTAGCCGACGCCGAAATCGCGATCGCCGAGGGGTATCCACACACCCTCGCCGCTCCAGCGAACGTGGACGATCTGGCCGGCGAAGGGCATCGCAGCCTTGAAAGCGGCGCACGTCTTTGGTGCGGCGGCCTCCTCGAATTGTGCATCGAAGACGAAGTCGGCGGCCTTGACGATCAGCTTGGGCATGGCGGGTCTTTCCTTCTTCTTCAGCGGGGCTCGGGCGCCCTGACGGTGCTGTAGGCACGACCGAAACGAGCCTCGATGCGACGCTGGACGACGTCCCAGAGCGAGGTCATCAAGAGGTAGTAGAGGGCGGCAACGACGAAGAGCTCGAGCACCAGGAACCGCTCCTGGATCAGGATCTGCGTGCTGCGCAGCAGCTCCTCCATCGAGATGACCGAGGTCACCGAGGTGGTCTTCAAGAGCCCGTTCACGCTGTTGCCGAGTGCCGGGATGATGATCCGGGTGGCCTGCGGCATGACGACGAAGATCATGATCTGCGCCGGGCTCAGCCCGAGCGCCTTGCCGGCATTGCTCTGGCCCGTCGGCACGCCGAGAATACCGCCCCGGATGATCTCGGCCAGATAGGCGGCCTCGTTCAAGATCAGACCCAAGAGCGCCGCCTCGACCACCGAGAAACGAATGCCGAACTGCGGCAGGCCGGTATAGATGATGATCAGCTGGACGAGCAGCGGCGTACCACGAAAGATCCAGATATAGACCTGGGCGATCCGGCTCAGGATGCGGATCGGCGACAGCCGCAGCATGGCGAGCGCAAAGCCGAGGACGAGGCCGCCGGCGATGCTGGCCAGCGTCAGCCAGAGCGTCGTCACGGCGCCCTGCAGCAGGAACCCGTTGAACAGATAGTCGAAGAAGCCGCCCCAGTCCCAACGGATGGTCATCGCCCGAACCTCGCCGGCAAGAGGGGTCGACTAGCCGAATCGGCGCCCTCGACGAGAGGCGCCGATGACGCCGGCCACAGCCCTCGATGGGCAAGGGCCGTGGCCGGCACAACCGAGCTCAGTCGCTCGGGCCCCGAATGACGAAGGGCTCATCGTTGGCGAGCAGGCCGTACTGCTCCATCAAGGACTGGTAGTAGCCATCCTCCATCATGCTGTTGAGCGCCCCAAGCACCGCCTCGGCCACCTCCGCATTGTTCATGGCCAACGCCACCGGGGTCGGAAACAGCCCGGCAAGCGCCCGGTCGAACTCGCCGCGCTCGGCGTACTCGGCGGCCGTCGCATCGATGCTCACCGTGGCATCCACCTGACCGGCGCGCAGTGCCTGGTAGGCAATGGCGAAATTGTCGAAGGTGCGGATGTCCATGGCCTCGAGGCCGCGCGCCTGGAGGTCCTGATCGAGGTCCTTGATCCGCGCCTCCTCGAAGCCGCCGATCTCGACGCTGACGGCCTTGCCGGCGAGATCGTCGACGGTCGAGATGCCCAAGGGATTGCCGGACGCCACGGACAGGCTGATCGCCTGGTTCTCGTAAGGGATCATCTGCATCATCTCGGCCCGCTCGGCGGTCCAGAAGATGCCGGTGTTGATGACATCCCACCTGCCGGCCTGCAGGCCCGGGATCATCGCCGAGAACTCGATGCGGATGTACTCGGGCTCGAGGCAGAGGCGTTTGGCCAGCTCCTCGCCGAGCGTCACCCGCATGCCCTTGAGGTTGCCGTCGCTGTCGACGAACTGCATCGGCGGGATGGTCGGGTTGGTCGACATGATGAGCTTGCCGGGCTCGACCAGAGCACCTTCGGCGATCGCGGGCTCACAGTCCTGCGCCGCGGCGGGACCAGCAATCGCGAGGCTGCAGGCAAGTGCTGCAACCCCGCCGAGCAGGCCCTTGCGGCTGAGCGTCTTCATGGGCATCGTCGTTCCCTCTCTGGTGTTGCGTGGCAGGCACGTCGCCACGATGGCAGTCAGGTCGAGCCGAGCCGGCCCTCGAGCGAGCCTCTCAACCCCATGCGCTCGAGGTCGGCCCTGAAGGCGGCATATTGGTCGGCGGGCAGTGGCAGGCGTGGTGCGCGGGGTGGCCCCATCGAGGCCCCCATGATCTGAAAGCCGGCCTTGGTGGCCTGGACATAGCGCGGCCCGCCGACCCAGCGGACGATCGGCAGGATGCGCCGATAGACGTCCAGTGCGGCGTCCCGGTCAACGCTGTCCACCGCCAGCTCGAACAACCGCGCCGAGTCGCGCGGCACGAGGTTGGAGCAGACGGCGATCCAGCCGACAGCCCCGAGCCAGAACGATTCGTAGCCGAGCACGCCGGCGAAGACGTCGATCCGGTCGCCGCACAGCTCGACGATGTCCCGCACCCGCGTGACGTCGAGGGTCGACTCCTTGATCGAGCGAACGGTGTCGATCTCGGCCAGGCGCCGGACCAGCGCCGGCTGGATGTCGACATTGGCCGTCGCCGGGTTGTTGTAGACCATGATCGGGATCGATACAGCCTCGCCCACCCGCCGGTAGTGGTGGAACAGCTCGTCCTCGGTCGGCACGCTGTAGAAGGGCGGGATGATCATCACCCCATCGGCGCCCTGCCCCTCGGCCTCCCGCGACAGCTCGATCACGTCGTCCGTCGCCTCGGCCCCGGTGCCGACATAGACGGGCACCCGGCCGCGCGCCGTGGTCACGCAGATCTCGATGACCTCCTGCCGCTCCTCGCGGCTGACGGACAGGAACTCGCCCGTGCTGCCGAGCGGGATGAGGCCGTGAATGCCTTCCTCGATCTGCCAGTCGACCAGGCGCCGCAGCTTCTCGGCATCAATCTTGCTGCCATCCTCGGCAAAAGGCGTGATCAGCACCGTCATGGTGCCCCGAGCGCGCGGCATGCGAATCGTCCTCAGGCTTGATGCAGAGACCATATCGAAAAAATTATCTCTGTATATCCAAAAAATATCGAGTAGCCTGACGCCATGGCTGCCACCGTTCGCCGCAAATTCCCATGAGCCTCGAGACGTCATGCGCCTGAGCGACACTGGAAGCGGTGAGCCGCTCGGCTTCACCTTCGACGGCGAGCCGGTCGCGGCGGTGGCGGGCGACACGGTCGCCTCTGCGCTGGCGGCCGCCGGCATCGTTCGGGTGCGGCGATCGACCAGCGACGACGACGCGATGCGCGGCGTTTGGTGTGGCATGGGCGTATGCTTCGACTGCCTCGTCACGATGAACGGCCGCGCCGGTCAGCGCGCCTGCCTCGCCAAGATCGAGGGCGGCGAGGAGGTTCGCTCGCGCTCGCCGGACGGCACCGGCGATGATGCGCTCGCCCCGCTCGCAGAGGCGCCCACATCGCCACATATGCCCGAGCGGTCGGTCGACGTGCTCGTGGTCGGCGCCGGGCCTGCGGGACTCTCGGCCGCGCTCGCGGCGCGCCGCCACGGGGTGTCGGTCACCGTCCTCGACGAGCGCGCGCGCAGCGGCGGCCAGTACTACAAGCAGATGGCCGGAGGTGCCGCACCACCCGCCGATCGCCAGGGCCGCGCCGGCGCCCGCCTGATCGAGGCGGCGCGCGCAGCCGGCGTCGAGCTGATCCAGGACGCCCATGTGTTCGGCGCCTTCGCCGCCGACGACCTCGTGGCCCTCATCGACGGCACGGCCCAGCAGTTCCGGCCGAAGCGCCTGATCCTCGCCACCGGCGCCTATGAGCGCCCGATGCCGTTTCCGGGCTGGACGCTACCCGGCGTGATGACGACCGGCGCCGCGCAGACCCTGGAGCGCGCCTACGACGTCGCCCCGGGCCAGCGCGTCGTCATCGCCGGCAATGGTCCGTTGAACTTCCAACTCGCCGCGTCCCTGGTCGCCAAGGGCGTCGAGGTGGCGGCCGTGGCCGAGGCGTCACCGCGGCCGCACGCTCGCGATTGGCAGGCGGCACTCCAGGCGACGGTTGCCGCACCCGACCTCATCGCGGCCGGGCTCGGCTACCTCTGGCGGCTGCGGCGGGCGCGCGTGCCCATCCTCTGGGCGCATAGGGCGGTCACCGCCCATGGCGACGGCAGCGTCGCGGCCGTCGATCTGGCGCCGATCGATGACGCGGGCCGGCCGCAAACGGGGGCATGCGACGACCTTCGCCTGCGACGCGCTCTGCCTCGGCTACGGCTTCATCGCCTCGGCCGAGATCGCCCGCGCCCTCGGCTGCCGGATGGAGATCGACGATCGCCACCTCGGCACGGCCGCCGTCACCACCGATGACGACGGCCGGACCAGCGTCGCCAATGTCTTCGCCGTCGGTGATGGCGCACGCGTCGCCGGTGCCCGCGTGGCCCTGGAGCGCGGGCACCTCGCGGGTGACGCCGCAGCACGCGGGCTCGCCGGAGGCAGCGCCGATGAAAGAAACGCCTTCCGCGAGACGAGCGCGGCGCGCCGCCGATTGAAGCGCGCCGAGACCTTCCAGCAGGCGCTCTGGCAGCTGTTCCCGGCACCGCCGACCCGCCTCGACGGCGTGCCCGACCCGACCGTCCTCTGCCGCTGCGAGTCCCTCACCTTCGGCCAAGCACGCGCCGAGCTCGCCGCCGGCTGGACCAGCCTCGCCACGCTCAAGCGCCGGCTCAGGCTCGGCATGGGGCAGCTGCCAGGGCCGCTACTGCGCGCCCTTGGCGGCCAAGCTCCTGGCCGAGACCACCGGCGCCGGGCGCCACGTCGACGAGAGCTTCGCCCCACGCCTGCCGGTGAAGCCCTTTCCCGGTGGCAGCGCTGGCCCGGGAGAAGCCGGAATGGGGCGGTCACCGGCGGGCGGGCTCGCCCAACCTGGTGCGCGCTCCAGCCAATGCGGCAAACGACGCCCCCGACAAGGCCGACATCGTCGTCATCGGCGGCGGCGTGGTCGGCGCCTGCCTCGCCTACTATCTGGCGACCGCCGGCGCGGACGTGCTCGTGGTCGAGCGCGACGACGCCAATCTGCAGGCGTCGGGCGCCAATGCCGGCAGCCTGCACGTGCAGCTCCTCTCCTTCGATTTCGGCGCCAAGGCCGAGGCGGGCGGCGGGCCGGCAGCGGCAACTCTGCCGCTCGGCCCTTGGGCCATTCGCCTCTGGCAAGAGCTCGCCCGCGACACCGGCGGCGATTTCGAGATCCGCATCACTGGCGGGCTGATGGTCGCCGACACCGCCAAGGGCATGGAGTTTCTCGAGGCCAAGGCCAAGCTCGAGCAGCGCCACGGCATCGCCGCATCACTGATCGATCAGGGCGAGCTGCGCCGCCTGGCACCAGCGCTTTCCGAGCACCTGCTCGGCGCCGAGCACTGCGCCGACGAGGGCAAGATCAACCCGCTCACCGCCACCTACCGCGTGCTCGAGGGCGCCGTCGCAGCCGGCGCCCGCTATTGCCGCGGCTGTGACGTCGAAGCGTTGGAGCGCGTCACCGGGGGCTGGCGGGTGCAAACCTCAGGCGGCACCATTCGTGCCGGCATCGTCATCAACGCCGCGGGCCCCTGGGCCCGGCTGGTCGGCGCCATGGCGGGCGTGCCGACGCCCGTCTACAGCGCGCCCTTGCAGATGATCGTGACCGAGAAGGCGCCGCCTTTGGTCGAGCCGCTCCTGGCGCATGCCGACCGGCATCTGAGCCTCAAGCAGCTGGCGTCCGGCGGCCTGGTCATCGGCGGCGCCTGGACCGCGGCCTACGACGAGGCGCGCAACATGAACGTCACGCTCAAGGACAGCATCGAGGGCAATCTCTGGGTCGCGGCCTCGGTCCTGCCGCAACTCCGGGGCTTGAACGTGCTCCGCACATGGGCCGGCATGAACGTCAATATCGACGGCGCGCCGATCGTCGGCGAGGCGCCAGGCGCGCCGGGCTTCTACACCTGCGTCACCTCGAACGGCTACACGCTGGCACCAGCCGTGGCGCGACTGACCGCCGATCTCGTGCTCGCCGGTCGAACCGACCGCGACATCACCCCCTACACGCTGGATCGCTTTCGAGAGGCCGTCGCATGATCAGAATTGAGAACGTGTCGAAGTGGTACGGCGATTTCCAGGTCCTGGACAACTGCTCGACCAGCGTCGAGCGCGGCGAGGTCGTCGTGGTCTGCGGCCCTTCCGGCTCCGGCAAGTCGACGCTGATCAAATGCGTCAACGGGCTCGAGCCCTACGACGAAGGACGGATCGAGGTCGATGGTGTCGTGGTCGGCGGCAAGGGCACGGACCAGACCCGGCTGCGCGCCAAGATCGGCATGGTCTTTCAGAACTTCGAGCTGTTTCCGCATTTGACGATCATGGGCAACCTCACGCTCGCCCAGCGCAAGGCGCTCGGCCGGCCGAAGGACGAGGCCGAGGAGAAGGGCCGGGCCCTGCTCGTCCGGGTGGGGCTCGAGGACCAGCTGGGCAAGTACCCGATGCAGCTCTCGGGCGGCCAGCAGCAGCGGGTCGCCATCGCCCGGGCGCTCGCCATGGACCCCATGGCGATGCTGTTCGACGAGCCCACCTCGGCGCTCGATCCGGAGATGATCCACGAGGTGCTCGATGTCATGGTCGAGCTGGCCGAGGAGGGCATGACCATGCTCGTCGTCAGCCATGAGATGGGCTTTGCGCGCAAGGTGGCGAGCCGGGTCGTCTTCATGGACGAGGGCGAGATCGTCGAGGATTGCTCGACCGACGCCTTCTTCACCGAGACCCGCTCGCCCCGGGCGCAGCAGTTCCTCGCCAAGATCCTGGCGCATTGAGACCCGGCCCATGCAGCTCTACGCCCAAACGGTCACCGGCCCCGTCCCGGCGAGCGCGCTCGGCCTCACCTTGATGCACGAGCACATCCTCTGCGACCTGCGCCAGCCCGCCGAGCGCGGCCCCGCCGATGCGCACCCGCCGATCACCACCGAGAACCGCTTCGAGACCGACTACTTCCAGAACCGCAACCCGTTGAACATGTTCCTCGACGAGGACGACGTCGCGATCGCCGACCTCGTGCGGTTTCGCACAGCCGGCGGCGGCAGCATCGTCGAGCTGACCGTCGGCGGCATGGCACCCCAGCCCGAGCGGCTGCGCCGCATCGCCGAGACGAGTGGCGTCAGTATCATCGCCGGTGCCGGCTACTATGTGGATGCCTATCTCGACGATGCGACCCGCGCGGCGTCGACGGAGCAGATCGAAGCGATCATCACCGCTCAGCTGAAGAGCGGGCTCTGGGGCACCTCGATCCGCGCCGGGCTGATCGGCGAGATTGGCTGCAGCTGGCCGATCACCCCGGCCGAGCGACGCATTCTCCAGGCAGCGGCCAAAGTGAGTGGGCAGACCGGTGCGGCGCTCACCATCCACCCCGGCCGTCATCCGGACGCGCCGCAGGAGATCGCCGAGATCGTGATCGCCGCCGGCGGCGATCCGGCACGGACGGTGATCGGCCACATGGATCGGACCGTCTTTGATCAGAACCGGCTGGTCGAGCTGCTGGCGCTCGGCTTCGTGCTGGAGTGGGACTTCTTCGGCATCGAGACCTCGCAATACTGGATGGCCGGCGTCGACCTCGATCTGCCCACCGACTACATGCGCCTCGACATCCTCCGCCGGCTGATCGATCTCGGCTACCGTGACCAGCTCTGCCTCAGCCACGACATCTGCACCCGCACCCGCCTCGCCGCGCATGGCGGGCACGGCTACCGGCATCTGCCGGCGCATGTCGTGCCGCTGATGCGCCGCCGCGGCTTCAGCGACGAGGAGATCGAGGCCCTGCTTGTCACCACACCCGCCCGACTCTTGTGCTACCGCTCCGAACCGCTTGGAGCTGCCTGATGGCCGCCAACGTCCCTGACCACACGCCAGAGCGCGATCGCGGCAGCCTGGCGCATCGTGCCGCCGATGCCATCCGCACGGCTATCCTCGCCCGCAAGCTGCGCGGCGGCGAGAGCCTGTCCGAGGAGCAGCTCGCCGGGGACCTGCACATCTCGCGAACGCCGGTGCGCGAGGCCATGTACATCCTGCAGAGCGAAGGCCTGATCCAAAAGGAGATCAACCAACCGTTCCGCGTGCGCCTGGTCTCCAACAAGGAGTATTTTCAGAGCATGCGGCTCCGGGAGCTGCTCGAGGGTGAGGCCGTCGGCATGGCGATCCAGCATATCGATGCGCCGTTGCTCGATGCACGGGAAGCCGAGATGCGGGCGCTGCAGGAGGACCCGAAGGCGCCCGCCGAGGCGCATTGGGCAGCCGACGAGCGGCTGCACGACATGATCGCCGAGGCGTCCGGCAACGACGTCATGGCGCGCATGATCAAGAGTCTTAGGGTCACCACGCGCCTCTTCGAGCTTTCCGGCCTGCCCTCACGCTTTCGCCCCGATACCGAGGAGCATCTGGCGATCATTCGGGCGCTGCGCTCCCGGCAGGCCGATGCCGCGCGCGCGTCGATGACCGGCCATATCCGCAGCCTGACCAACGACGTCCTCGACACCATGGCGAGGCTCTGAGATGGCCGCTGCCAACCCTGACGTGGTGCTCGATCAGGCAGTCGGCTGGCTGGAGGCGCTGATCGGCAGCGGCCGCAACGGCCCGGCAGCCATCCAAGAGACACTGGCGGCCCAGCTGGCGAGCGCCGGTGCCACGGTCGAGACCATGACCTACCATCCGGCGAACGTGCCGATGACCGCCGAGTTCGCCAAGGCCGAGGTGGCATCGGATGCCCCTGAAACGGTGACGATCGGGCGGCTGAAGGGCACTGGCGGCGGCCGGCGGCTGATCCTCTTTGCCCATCCGGACACCGAGCCCTTTCGGCCTGAGCCCACATGGCAGAGTGAGCCCTTCACGCCCACCCGTCGCGACGGCCGGCTGCATGGCTGGGGCGTCGCCGACGACCTCTCCGGCATCGCCATGCTGGTCGCCGCAGCCGCGATGCTGCAGGTCGGCAACCAACGCCTAGCGGGCGAGCTCGTGCTGCTGGCGACACCGAGCAAGCGGCATCGGCGCGGCATCGGCGCAGCACTGCATGCCGGCCTGACCGCCGACGCGGCACTCTATCTTCACCCGGCCGAGTCGGGCCGCGGCCTCGGCGAGATCAAAGCCTTCGCCCCGGGCCAGCTGGAGCTGACCATCACCATCGACGGCGCGCCACCCGCCACCTCGGAGCCGGCGCATACCGCTTTCGCGCATCAGGGCGTCAACCCGATCACCAAGGCCACAGCCGTCATCAGGGCGCTCGAGGCCTACGACCAAAGCCGCGCCGCCGCCATCCACCACCCCCGTCTGCAGGCAGCGATCGGCCGCTCGACCAATCTGATGGTAACCCACATCAACGCCGGCACGCCCGAGGCACCGACGCGGCTGCCCAGCACCTGCACCCTTCGCGCTGCCCTGTCGCTGGTGCCGGGGGAGGTGCTCGAGGACGTGATGCGCGAGGTCGAAACCGTCGTCGCGACGGCGGCGACCGCTGATGAGTGGCTCACCGACCATCCCCCGCGGATCGACTGGCTGGCCGGTGTCAGCGCCGCCGAGACGCCCGATGCGGATCCGTTCTATCGGCTGGTCGAGGGTGCCATTGCAGCCACCGGTCCAACGCCGGTGGTCAATCCGCTGCACACCTCGAGCGACATTCGCAACCCCATCGTCCAGGCGGGCATCCCGACCGTCGGCATCGGCCCGCTTTGCGGCGGGCTCACCATGTCGGGCCTGAGCGACGAATGGGTCGACATCGACGACTTCCGCCGCTGCGTCCTGGTGGTCGACCGCATCGTCAGAGATTGGTGCGGCACCGCTTGAGCCTGAGCGGCAGGGGCCCGATCAGGCACGCATCTGCGCCAGCAGGATGGTGTGCCGATCGCAGGCCGGGTCCTCCTTGATGAACTGGACGATGTCGAGCCCAGCCGCCGCCAGAATCGCTGCGTACTCGTCTGGCGCCAGGCTGGAATGGTAGACCGGCTCATCGGCGACCGTGCCCGTGACCTCGCTGGCGCTGGGGCCAACCGTCAGCATCAAGGCACCGCACGGCAGCAAATGGGCGGCAAGACGACGAAGCGTTCCCCGCTGCTCGTCCGGCCGCAGATGAAAGAAGCTGTTCCAACCGATGATCCCATGGAATCGCTCGGCCAGATCAAGCGAGCGCATGTCGGCCTGTCGCCAGTCACCATCGGGGTAGCGCCGCCGCGCGATCTCCAGCATCGGCGCCGCTGCGTCGACGCCGGTGACCCGAAAGCCCGACTGGACCAGCCAGCCGGCGATCGGCTCGCCGGCGCCGCAGCCGAGGTCCAGGACCGCACCGGCTTCGGGAATGATGGCGGCGAAGCGCTCGAGCCAGGCGCGCTCGTGCAGCTGCCGCGGCCGCTCGGCATCGAACCGGGCGGCGTGACGCACATAGACGTCGCGGGTCGCCCGAGCGAGCGCGGACAAATCGGGATCGGCTTCGCTCATGCCGGTCGATCCTTCAGCAAATGCGCAGCGCGCGATGCAGGTCTCGACGCCAGCGCCTCGTGGCGGCTAAAAGCCCAGCTCAGGCACCGGCGTCAATCGCCAGGCAGCCATGCGCAAACGGTCGAGGGGCCGGCGTGAAAGAACAGGGAGGAAGAGATCTCGTGAGCACGGTTGTCTACGAGCCGGTGAGCAGACCTTGAGCAGCGCTGTATCGCGCCGGTCCGCCATCCCCCTGGCGCTGGCGGTTCTCGTCGCATCAGCAGACCCAGCGGCCGCCGGCGGGCTCTACATCTCCGAGTTCGCGACACCCAGCATGGGCACGGCAGACGCCGGCAGCCAGGCCTGGGCCGACAATGCTTCGGCGGCACTGCACAACCCGGCGAGCATGACGCGCCTGCAAAACCACGAGGCCCTCGTCGGCGTCGGCGTTGGCATAACCCAGGTCGAGTTCGACACCGATCGCGCCGCGATCGAAGGCGACGACGGTGGCAATGCCGGCAGCATCGCCCCGCTGAGCACGATCTCGGGCGTCTATCGCTTGAGCGATCGCTGGCGTGCCGGGCTCAGCGTCGGCGGCATCACAGGTGCGGCGCTGGACTACAATCGCAACTGGGTTGGTCGCTTTCAGGTCACCGATGTGTCGCTGGCCGTGGTCGGCGCCAGTCCATCCGTTGCCTACAAGGTGACCGACTGGCTGTCGCTCGGCGCCGGCGCAACGCTGGTCTACGCCAGGCTGAATCAGACGATCCGCCCATCGGTCGAAGGTGGCGACGGTCGCATCAAGATCGACGATGCCGACGATACCGACGTGACCTACAATCTGAGCGCGATGATCGAGCTGAGCGAGCGTACCCGGTTTGGGATCATCTACAACTCGGAAGCGGACCTCAATCTATCCGGCGACGTCGATGTCCAGCCGGTTGGCCTCGCCTCCAATGTCGGGCTCGACTTCAAGTTCCCACAATGGGTCAAGGCCGGTGTCTACCATGACGTGAACGATCGGTTCGCCGTCCTGGCCTCGGTCCGATGGGAGGATTGGAGCCGTTTCGAGGAGATTCCCGTATCCGCCGATCGCGGCAACAGCGCCATTCCCGCGGACTGGCGCGACACTTACGGCGCCTCGCTCGGCCTGCATTACCGCGCCACCGACCGGCTGTTGCTGCAAACCGGGATCGCCTACGACACGAGCCCGGTCTCGGACGCCAACCGCCGTGCTGAGCTGCCGGTCGACGAGCAGTATCGCCTCTCGCTCGGCTTGCAATACGACTGGTCCGAGAAGATGACGCTGGGCGGCTCGCTGGTCTACGCCGATCTCGGTGACGCCGACATCGACGCGGACCTGTTCGGCGGCAGCTACAAGGAGAACCGCGCCGTCTTCTTGGCCGCCAATCTCCGCTACCGGTTTTGAGGACGCCCGAGACACATGACCAACGCCACAGCTAGTCAGGACTCCAGCACGCCGGCTGCCGAGGCGGTAGCCTCGCCATCACCCGCAGACATCGTTGCCGCCAAGATCGAGCGCTTCTCAATCGCCGATGGCGGGCCCTTCATGGCGCTGCAGGCACAGCTCGGCCTGCTCGAGGCGAAAGCAGCGTCAGCGCCCAAGCGGGCCCTGGTCTTCGTCGGCATCGCCTTCCTCGTGCCCTTGTTGCTGGCCGTCGCCGCTGGCAACGCCTGGGGGCCGTTCACGGAGCGCCCCTTCCTTCTCGACTGGGGCGTCTGGGCGCGCTTCGTCCTGGCAATCACGATCTTCGTCTTGATGGAGCGGCAGGTCGAGGAACGCCTCAAGAACCATTTGCGCCAGTTCGCTGAGACGCCCCTTCTGGCACCTGGCGCGATGCCAGCGGCCGCGGCAGCCGTGACCAAGGCGCTGCGCCGCCGCGACCAGCCTCTTGCCGAGTTGGTCTGCGTGGCGCTGGCCTATCTCGTCACCCTGGCCACCGCCTTCGCACTGCGCGATGCGGCCACGATCTCCTGGCTGGTGCAGGGCGCACCCGAGGCGCCACAGCTGAGCATGGCCGGTTGGTGGGTCGTGCTGGTCAGCAGCCCGCTCTTCTGGTTTCTGCTGTTTCGCTGGCTCTGGCGGCATCTGGTCTGGGCGCTGCTGCTGCGCGATATCGCCAGGCTCGAGCTCAAGACGGTGGTGACCCATCCCGACGGGCTCGGCGGGCTCGCCTTCATCGGCCAGTACCCGAACGCATTTACCGGCTTTGTCCTCGCGATGAGCGCCGTGCTGGCCGCGGCCATCGCCAACGCGTTCCAGCACGATGCGCTCGAGCTCACCGCCTACGGCTACATGATGACCGCCTGGCTGGTCATCATGCTCGGGCTCTTCGGCATACCGCTGCTCGCCTTCAAGAGACCTTTGACCCGGCTCAAGCGGCAGGCGCTCCTGGCGGCCACCGCAGCGGCGACCCGGCATTTTCGGGCGGCCGAGCGCTCGACCATGGGCGTCAATCTTGCAGCACCCGACGACGACGACACCACGCCTGCGGGCGACATCCCCAACCCCAGCGGCACTTATGCTGCAGCCAAGAAGTTGCGGACGCTGCCGTTCAGCCGGGAAGCGCTGGTCCCGGTCGCTGCTGCCGCTATCTTGCCCCTGGTGCTGGCGGGCTCGACCCGCCTGCCCTTCGCCGAGCTGTGGAAGATCGCCAAGAAGTTGTTGCTACTATGAGATCACTCTACACCTTCGCGCTCCTGACGTTCCTCGCCGCCGGACCGGCCGCCGCAGACGAGCTGTGCCGTGCCTATGCCGGCCTGCCGACCGGCGATGACGCGAAGGCCGGGATGGTCCGCGTCGATGGCGGCACCTTCGTCATGGGTGACGACACGGAGCGGCCGGAGGAGCGTACGGCGCACGACGTCACCGTCTCGCCCTTCTGGATCGACCGGCACGAGGTGACCAACGCCCAGTTCGCCGCCTTCGTCGAGGCGACCGGTTATGTCACCGTCGCCGAGAAGGGGCTCGACCCGGACCTCTATCCGGACCTGCCGCCGGAGCTGCTGGCGCCGGGCGGCATGGTGTTCAAGATGCCCGAGTCGGCCAGTCTCAGGGGCAGCGTCGCACAATGGTGGGCCTATGTGCCCGGTGCCGACTGGCGCCATCCGGCCGGGCCCGGAAGCTCGATCGAGGGGTTGGAAAACCATCCGGTGGTGCAGATCGCGCACGCCGACGCGCTCGCCTATGCGCATTGGCTCGACCGTGATTTACCGACCGAGGCCGAGTGGGAGTTCGCGGCGCGCGGGGGTCTGGATGGCGCCACCTATACCTGGGGCGACAGCTACGATCCCGTTCAGGGCTGGAAGGCCAATAGCTGGCAGGGCAGCTTTCCGGTCACCGACGAGGCCTTGGATGGTCATCATGGGACGGCGGCGGTCGGCTGCTACGAGCCGAACGGCTACGGCGTCTTCGACATGGCGGGCAATGTCTGGGAATTCGCCCGCGACTACTACCTGCCTGGCCACTTCGACGAGCCGGCGATCGATCCGCAGGGACCAGATGCCGTGCTCTCCGCCCGCTACAGCCCGACCGGCATGCCGCAGGTGACGGTCAAGGGTGGGTCTTGGCTCTGTGCACCCAATTTCTGCCTCCGCTACCGGCCGGCGGCACGCCAGCCGCAAGAGCCCGATCTCGGCTCCAACCATATCGGCTTTCGCACCGTCAGCCGTGAACCGACAAGCTGAGCCTCGGCACCGCTCGCCAACACCAGACGCGCCATGCGAGAGTGGCGTCGTTCGGCAATCAGCGCCAATATAACGTTATCGAGGGAATAGAAATGCGAAGCAGCTCGCGAACTGGCCTCGCCCTGATCGCCGTGCTCGCGCTCGCGGGATGCGAGAGCTTCGGCCGGGGTGTCACCCAGGCCGTGCTGGAGGGTGCAAACGAGCCGTCCGAGGACACCCGTGCGTGTGAGGTCGAAGGCCGGCCCTTCCCGGGCATCGAGCCTTTCCTTGCGGCCCAGGACGCGCTGCCGCCGATCACCGAGGACGATGCAAATCGACCCGAGGTCAAGGTGCTCTTCGTGCATGGCATCGGCACCCACGCGCCCGGCCACGGCACAGCGCTCCGCCAGAACCTCGCAACATCGCTCGGGCTCGAGATCCGGGCACCACGGGCCAAGCGCATCGTCATCGCCAATGCCGAGTTCCCCGACCAGGATCTGGGCGAGATCAACGTCACCCGCCTCACCGACGCCGAGCGGCGCCGGGACCTCATGTTCTACGAGCTGACCTGGTCGCCGATCACCCAGCCGGACAAGGAGATCCTCGCGTTCGACAAGGAGCAGGATTACGTGCTCAGGCGCGCTGCCGTGAACCAGGCGATGCGCAGCTTCGTCAACGACATTGCGCCGGATCCCTTGGCCTATGCCGGCGATAAGCGCGGGCCGATCCTTGCGTCAGTGGTGCAGGGCATCTGCTGGATGACGTCGCGCAGCTGGGGCGAGCTGCCGGAGCTGACAGAGAACGTCGCTTGCGATGCCGATCTGCCCGGCATCGGCAGCCGTGTGGACCTGGACGACTTCGTCTTGATCACCCACAGCCTCGGCAGCCGGGCGACCCTGGATGCGATGCAGACCCTGACCAACTTGCCTGTCACCGAGGACCCGAGACTGCGCCGCATCGCCGACAATTTCCGTGAGCGCGAGGTCCAGGTCTTCATGCTCTCGAACCAGCTGCCGCTTCTCGAGGCCGGCAGCGAAGCCCAGCAGGTCACGGGCCAGATCGATGCCTATTGCGGCCCTGCGCCCGAGCAGCCGGACCGTTTCTTCGCGAAGACGCAGATCGTGGCGTTCTCGGACCCTAATGACCTGATGAGCTATCCGGTGCCCGATCAGTTTGCCGAACGCTTCGTCGAATCGCGCTTGTGCCCGGCCGTGACCAACGTCACCATCAATGTGGCCTCGGTTAACTCGTTCCTGGGCCTGGGCGAGGTCGCCAACCCACTCGGCGCGCATACCGGCTATGGCGCGGACCAACGGGTCGGCGCGTTGATGGCGCAAGGCGCCGGCAACTCGAACGTCGCACCGCTCGTGGCCGAGCGTTGCACCTGGCGCGAAACCGACGAGAGCCTGATGCGGTAAGGGAGGCAGAAATGGCCTTGATAAGACTGATGCGAAAGGGCGTTTGGCCGGAAGTGTGCCTCGTGGTGCTGCTGGCGCTGTCGACGCCGCTAGCCGCGCAGGAAGCGACCGCGCCCGATCCGGCAGCGGCTGAGGCGACAACCGACATCGTGGTCGTCGACGACGAGGTTCGTGCCCTGGTGGCGCCGGTGGCCCTCTTTCCCGACCCGCTGCTCGCGGTGATCCTGCAGGCATCGATGTTCCCGGTCGACGTCGTCCAGGCCGACCGCTTCATCCAGCGCTACCAGGAGGACCAGACGCTCGAGCCGTCGGAGGATTGGGATCCATCGCTCTACGGCCTGCTCAGCTACCCCTCGATCCTGACCGAGATGAACGATCATCTCGATTGGACCGAGGCCATGGGCGATGCGGTCTACGACCAGCTCGACGCGGTGCAGGACTCGATCCAGGACCTCCGCCAGGGCGCCTATGCCATGGGCGTGCTGGCCACCAACGAGGTCCAGGAGGTGATCGTCGAGGAAGGGATCGTGCAGATCCGCCCGACCACCGAAGAGCTCATGGCGATCCCCGAGTATGATGGCGTCGCCCTGCTCGCCTCGCTCGAGCCGGTGAGCGAGGCATCGGCGACAGCAGCCGCTCTTGACGAGGCGGCGAGTGGCGAAGCAGACGTCGAGGGCGGCGATGACGTTGCCGAGCGGGAGGCAGCACTGGCCCAGCGCGAGGCCGACCTCGCCGCACGCGAGGCCGAGGTGGCCGAACGGGAGCAGGCCGAGAATGAGTCCGCTGCCATCGACGACGAGGCCGTGGCCGAGGCCGAATATGTCGAGGGGGCGAGCGAGTATGTCGAGCCCGCCGCTGTCGACCCTTACGCTTCGAGCTACGCCGCAGCCGAGCCGACCTATGCGCAGCCGCCCGTCTACGCTGCCCCCCCGCCGCCGGTCACTTATGCTGAGCCCAGCAGCTCGTTTTGGGGAACGGCAGGGACCTTCCTCGGCGGTGCTGCGGTCGGCGGCCTGCTCGGCTACGCCATCTTCGATGACGACAACAATAATAACAATAATAATGGAGGCGGCGACAATAACCGCCGCAATGATATCAACATCGAGGACAGCACCATCGTCGTCGGCGGCGATGGCGACCGCCTCAACCTCGATCGAGACACCAAGAAGCGGGTCAACCAGGAGCTGCGCGACCGTCGCGATCGCGCCGACGGCATCAACCGTGATCGCAGCCGCAGCGAGCGCCGGGACCGTGACCGCCAGGTGTCGGCGCTGCCCGGCAAGCGTGACACGAGCCGCCAGCGTGAGCAGCGCCGCGATGTGAGCCTGCCACAGCGCGACCGGGAGCGCTCGGCCAAGGTCCAGAGCCGCGACAAGCGCGCAGCGCCGGCGCTCAAGGCACCGAAGCAGAAGAAGGGCGCCCTTGCCAACGTCAAGCGGCCGAGCCAGACCAAGAAGGATGCCAGCCGCGGCAAGAAGAGCCGTGACAAGGCCGCCAAGAAGCGAGCCCAACCGCAGCGGCAGATCGCCCAACGCTCCGGTGGCGGCAAGAAGAAGGGGCTGGCAGCAAAAAAAGGCGGCAAGAAGAAGGCAAAGGCAAAATCGAACCGCGGCAAGAAGAGCCGCGGCAAGAAGAAGCGGCGCGGTTGAGGAGATGACCATGGTTGAACGACGCAAACTGACCTTCGCGGCCGCCCTTACGGGCGTGCTCCTGGCCGGCACGGCCTCGATGGCGCAGGAGCAGCCGACCTTCGCCGAGCCCGAGGCGGCGCTCGATGCCTTCAGGGACGCGCTCTTCGCGCCCGACGGCGCCGGCCTCATCGACCTGCTCGGCGCCGAGAACCGCGACGAGCTGATCGGCGGCGATCCGGCGACGGTCAGGCAGACTTTGGAAGCCTCCCGCAATGCCGCCGCCGAGGCCATGACGTTGGCCCCAGGCGAAGTGCCCGATACCTACGACGTGCTGCTCGGCCGGGCCGGCTGGCCGATGCCGATTCCGATCGCACGCAGCGCCGATGGCTGGTTCTTCGACACCGAGGCCGGGCTCGAGGAGATCATCGACCGGCGGATCGGCGAGAACGAGCTGGCGGTCATCGCCGCCGCCCGTGCCTATGTCGAAGCCCAGCAGCTCTACTCGGCAGCCGACTACGACGATGACGGCGTGCTGCAGTTCGCGCAGCGCCTGATCAGCACCGACGGTCAGCGCGACGGCCTGTTCTGGCCGACCGCCGCCGACGAGCCACCGAGCCCGCTGGGCCCGCTCGCCGCCAGCGAGGCCGACTACCTCGCCTACTACCAGTCGGGCGAAGCCTATTACGGCTACAACTTCAAGATCCTGACCCAGCAGGGCGACGCGGCACCGGGCGGCGCCTACGACTACATGGTCAATGGCCGCCTGCTCACCGGCTACGGCCTCCTCGCCTGGCCCGCCGACTACGACAATTCAGGCATCATGACCTTCATGATCAACCATTTGGGCGACCTCTACGAGGCCGATCTCGGCGAGGAGACCGAGACGCTGGCAGCGGCGATCGACGCCTACGATCCGGGCGACGGCTGGACGATCGTCGAGGACTGAGCCCGCGCGCTTCGGGCTCAGCTCCACATCCGGCGCATGCGCGCCTTGACGTCGGTGCGCATGCCCGGCGCCGGCCCGCTCGCGGCTTCGGCGGTGACCGGCGGCCAGCCGATGCTGGTGAAGCGATCGAGGATCGAATCCGGCACGAAACGGCTGCGTGCCGCATAGACGTGGCGGTCGCCGCGGCCAGGCTGGCCATGGGTGTAGAAGCGCTGCGGCGTCAGCAAATGCAGGTGATCCTTGGCCCTGGTCATCGCCACGTAGAGCAGCCGGCGCTCCTCCTCGATCTCTTCGCTGCTGCCGGTGGCGAGATCGGACGGGATGCAGCCGTCGACGCAGTTGAGGACGAAGACCTGGGTCCACTCCTGCCCCTTGGCCGAGTGGATGGTCGACAGGATGAGGTAATCCTCGTCGAGCAGCGGCACACCCGCCTGATCACTCGTGGCGCTGGGCGGATCGAGGGTGAGGTCGGTGAGAAAGCGCTCACGGCTCTCGAAACCCGCCGCCAGCGCCTCGAGCTGCACGAGATCCGCCCGCCGCAGCGCCGCGTCCTCATGCAAACGCTCGAGCTGCGGCTCATACCACAACCGTGCAGCGGCAAACTCGGCTGGCCAGCCGGCGCGGGCGCTGCGGAGTGTCGTGAAGAGATCGACAAAGCCCGGCCAGTCGGCGGCAGCCCGGCTCGGCACCCGGTAGCCGGAGAGCGCCATCGCAGGGTCCAGGCCGCTCGTCATGTTCTCAATGAGCGCGTCTGCTGTCGCCGGGCCGATCCCGGGCAAGAGCTGCAGCACGCGAAAGCCGGCCACCCGATCGCGCGGGTTCTGGGCAAAGCGCAGAACCGCCAGCACGTCCTTGACATGCGCCGCCTCGAGGAACTTGAGCCCGCCGAACTTGACGAAGGGAATGTTGCGCCGGGTGAGCTCGATCTCGAGCGGGCCGCTGTGGTGTGAGGTGCGAAAGAGAACGGCCTGGCTCTTCAGCGCGATGCCCGATTCGCGCGCGTCGAGCACGGCGCTGCAGACGTAGTCCGCCTGCTGCGTCTCGTCGCGAACAGTGACCAGCTGTGGCCGCTCGACCGACACGCGCTCGCTCCACAAGCTCTTCTTGAACCGCTCGGCCGCCTCGCCGATCACCGCATTGGCGGCCGCCAGGATCGGCTGCGTCGAGCGGTAGTTGCGCTCGAGCATGACCACCCTCGACGGCGGCTGGAACTGGTCCGGAAAGTCGAGAATGTTGCGAACCTCGGCGGCGCGGAAGGAGTAGATCGACTGGGCATCGTCGCCGACCACCGTAAGCCCCCGCCCATCCGGCTTGAGCGCCGAGAGGATCGCCGCCTGCAGCCGGTTGGTGTCCTGGTACTCGTCGACCAGGATGTGATCGAAGCGCGCGCTCATCTCCCGGGCCAGCGACGGCTCGCTCGCCATCTCGGCCCAGTAGAGCAGCAGGTCGTCGTAATCGAGGATGTTGCCCGCCTGCTTCGCCTCGACATAGCCGGCAAAGAGGCGGGTCAGCTCGGCCGCCCAGCCGGCGCACCAGGGAAAGCTGGCACCCAGCACCTCGGCGAGCGGCGAGCGGGCATTGACCGCGCGCGAATAGATCGTAAGGCAGGTGGCCTTGGTCGGAAACCGGCTCTCGGTGCCCGACAAGCCCAGCTCGTGCCGGACCAGGTTCATGAGGTCCGCCGAATCCTCGCGGTCGTGGATGGTGAAGCCAGGCTCCAGGCCGATCTCGGGCGCACAGTCGCGCAAGATGCGCGCACCCATCGCATGAAACGTGCCGGCCCAGGCGAGCGCATCGGTCATCAACCGCGCCTTCTCGCCCATGACCTCGCCGGCGATGCGCGCCACCCGGCGGGTCATCTCGACCGCGGCCCGCCTGGAGAACGTCATCAGCAAGATGCGCCGCGGATCGGCGCCCTCAACCAGGAGATGAGCCACGCGATGCGCCAGCGTGTTGGTCTTGCCGGTGCCGGCCCCGGCGATGATCAGCAGCGGGTCCGCCACCTTGCCATCGCCATGCAGCACGGCCGCCCGCTGATCCGCGTTGAGACGGTCGAGATAAGCGGGCGCGATATTCTGGTCCTGGGCGGTAGCCGACATGCGCGGATCAAGCATCGTTTGCCGCAACGGCGCAAGCGTGGCGGATGCCCTCCGAGTTCAGCGAGTCGGCTCCGTCAGCCACGCCCGCCGGCGTCGTACTCGACCTAGATCGCGAGCCACCCTTCGTCTTTCAGAAGAACCCGGACAACCTCGACCCATCGGGCATCTTCCCATGCCCCGCGCGAAGCACGGAAGCGCTTCACGAGGCCGAGCTGGCAGTGGCGCTCAAGTCAGGCGGGACTGAGATTCCGATCGAGACCGCGCTCGATCACGTCTTCGGCTATCCGGTCTGCATCGACATGACCCGCCGCGACCTGCAGGGCGGGGCCAAGAAGCTCGGCCGACCGTGGGAGATCGGCAAGGCCTTCGAGCGCTCGGCACCCGTCATGCCGTTGGCACCGGCAGCCCAGATCGGCCATCCGAGCCAGGGTCGCGTGGCACTTGCCGTCAACCGCACGCTGCGCCAAGAGGGCGACCTCAACCAGATGACCTGGAAGTTGCCGGAGATGATCGCCTACCTTTCCAGTTAGTTCGAGCTGGTCGCCGGTGACATCATCCTCTCAGGCACCCCGGCAGGCGTCGGCCCGGTCGGGCGCGGCGACATCGTCGAGGCTGAAATCGAAGGGTTGGACGGCCTTACCGTCAAAGTGGTCTGAGACCCGACCGCCTCGGCTCCGCCGCCGCCGCGCGCCGCGACTCGCAAGCGGCCTCGCTGATCAACGTATCGACAATACAGATCAGGGCTCTAGCGAGCATCGGTTCGCCGCCTGCGAACCCGCTCGCAAGGCTTTCAGGCGCGCTCGAACATTTCCTGGGTCCGGACGACGATCTGCGTGCGGTTCGCCACTTCCAGCTTCTGCATGATCCGGCGGATATGCACCTTGACGGTCCCTTCGCTGACGCCGAGCTCGAAGGCGATCTGCTTGTTGGCCATCCCTTTGCGCAGGCAGCTGAGGATCTCCACCTGGCGTGGTGGAAAACGGCCGCTCTGCTCGCGCGGGGCCTCGCGGCTGTCGCCATTGAGCGGCCGTCCGGAGAGCAGAACGCTCAGCGGCGCGTAGACCTCGCCAGCGCAGATCAAGCGCACGGCCTCGACGACAACCGACGCTTTCAGGCTGGTCGGCAGGTAGCCGCGCACGCCGAGGCGCAAGGCGGCCATTGCCGCATCGGGAGAATCGTCCTCTGCCAGCACCGCCAGCGGCGTGTCACCGAGCTGCGCCACTAACTCAGCAAGTTGTTCTGCCACCGCAGTCCTATCAACCGAAGCGCTACCAATATTGAGCAAGAAGAGCGCGACCGGCCCGTTTGACCGAGATTGCTCGATGGCTGTGTCGAGATCGGCGACGGCCACTATCCTGAAGTTAACAAGACTGGCCCGCAGGCACTGGGCGATACTATCGCGAGTCAAGCTACGGCCATCTATAAAGACGACTGTCGGGATTCTTTCCATCGATTTCATCTCTGGTCACATCGCCATTCAAGAATTTAACTTGGGAATGACAGAATGTTGCTCAATCATGTCAGAGTAGCTGACAAGTTCTCCGCGAGCGTTCCTGCCATTTGAAAGATCATATGATGCCATTTTCATATCAAATCAATAAGAATCCGCCGTCAAACACGGATTTTTACATCACAAATTGGTCATTTCTACGCCGTAATCGCACGATTATCTTAATCTATGTGGATAGGTCCGAAGAATGAGGGTGAAATAGTGGTCATCCATGCCGGCGAGCCGGTCGTCGACCAGAGTTGACGGACTGCGATCAGCGCATCGATCCCTGGGCACTCACGCCTGTTTGCTCTGGTCCAGTGCAACAGCGCCCAACCATTGAACCGTGATTGCAGCCTGCGCGACCCACGCCGTAGGTGATCGGAGCGCCCCGAGCTGTCTATCGAACAGGCCATTCTCTCGTCGCTGATGTATGTCTTTCGGTCAAAATATGGCCATCGCGCTACGTGGCTTCGGCTTTTCTAGCCGTTCGGCAGTGTCTCGAGGCGGTCTCGATAGACTGATGGGTACGGTAGGCGGCCTACTGGCCAAACCTGCCATCCGTAAGGCCAGCTAGTTCCCGGACGCGCAACCTCTATCCTCCCTGCCGACTGGCGATACGGACGTCGTCGGCCACCGGAGGGATTCGAGTCGTGATTTCTGAGGACGTGGTGCTCGGCACCGACGTCGTGTTGCCGCATCCCGACTTGGTCAATCTGTATGGTTGCGAGATCGGCGCTGGAACCGCTGTCGGGCCCTTCGTCGAGATCCAGCGCGACTGCGTCATCGGCAGCCGATGCAAGATATCGTCGCACAGCTTCGTCTGCTCCGGCGTCGTGATCGAGGACGAGGTGATGATTGCCCATGGGGTGATGTTCACCAATGACCGCTACCCGCGAGCAACGCGCGATGATGGGCAGGTCATGGGCCCTGATGATTGGCACCTGGAGCAGACCCGGGTGTGCCGCGGGGCGTCGATCGGCAGCAATGCGACAATCCTTTGCGGACTGACGATCGGCCGCAGCGCGCTTGTCGCTGCGGGCGCAGTGGTCATCCGCGATGTGCCGGACCACGCCATCGTCGCCGGTAACCCGGCACGCGTCGTCGGCGACGTGCGCGAGCAAACCCTAGTGAGAGCGTCAGCATGATTTCTTTCGGCCTGATCGGCTACGGCTATTGGGGTCCCAACCTCGCACGCTGCACCAGCGAGAGCGAGGTTGGCCGCCTGGCTGCCATCCACGATCGTGATCCCGATGCGCTGCAGCGAGCCGCCAAGCGCTACCCGGGCACGCGCGCGGTGACGGATGTGAACGATCTCATCAACGATCCGGAGATCGACGCCGTCATCATCGCCACACCGGTCCACACCCACCATGCGCTCGGCATCGCGGCATTGCGGGCCGGCAAGCACGTGCTGATCGAGAAGCCGCTCGCGGCCAGTGCGGCTGAGGCGGCCAGCCTGGTCGCCGAGGCCGAGCGAGCCGGCCGCGTCTTGATGGTGGACCATACCTTCGTGTTCACGCCGGCCGTGCGCAAGATCCGCGAGCTGGTCGTCGAGGGGGCTATCGGCGCGGTTCACTACTACGACTCGGTGCGCCTCAATCTCGGGCTGTTCCAGTCCGACGTGAACGTCCTTTGGGACCTCGCGGTCCACGACCTCGCCATCCTCGGCTTCATCATGGACGAGCAACCCGACAGCGTCTCTGCGCAAGCCGCCCGCCATGTTGCCGGGCGGCCGGAGAGCATGGCGCTGGTGACGCTCGTCTACCCGAGCGGTGCGGTGGCGCACATCAATGTGAACTGGCTGGCTCCCGTAAAGGTGCGCCAGACACTGATCGGCGGTAGCCGGCAGATGATCATCTACAATGAGCTCGAGCCGAGCGAGAAGATCAAGGTCTACGATCGTGGCGTGCACATGATCGCCGATCGCGAGCAGAGCACTGCCCTTCGTGTCGGCTATCGGACCGGTGACATGTGGTCGCCGCAGCTGCCGTCGACAGAAGCGCTCAGGCTGCTCGTCGATCACTTCATCGACTGCATCGAGACGGGTGAGCGACCCTTGACCGACGGCCGCGTCGGTCACGACATCGTCGAGCTCCTCGAGCTGGCGACCCACTCGATCAAGCAAGGCGGGCGACCGATCAGCGTCTCCCCGCAGCGGCTCGCATCATGATCCCGCTGCTCGATCTGCAAGCGCAAAACGGCCCGCTGGCCCAGGATCTCGAGGCCGCCTGCGCGCGGGTGCTGCGCAGCGGCCGCTACGTGCTGGGCGAGGAGGTCGAGGCCTTCGAAGCGGACTTTGCCCGCTATTGCGGCACCCGCCATGCCGTTGCGGTGAGCACTGGCACGGCGGCGCTGCACATGGCGCTGCTCGCCGCCGGCATCGGCCCGGGCGACGAGGTGGTGACCACACCGATGACGTTCGTCGCGACCGTGGCGGCGATCCAGCTCACAGGTGCCCAGGCGGTGCTTGCCGATATCGAGCCTGGCACGCGAACGCTCGATCCGGCGGCCGTTGGCAAGGTCCTGACCAGTCGAACCCGGGCGATCCTGCCGGTGCATCTGCATGGCGGCATGGCCGACATGACGGCCTTGCTCGCGCTCGCCGATGCCAATGGCCTCGTCATGATCGAGGACGCGGCCCAGGCGCATGGTGCAGAGTACCAGGGCCGCCGCGCCGGCAGCCTCGGCGATATCGGTTGCTTCAGCTTCTACCCGGGCAAGAACCTCGGTGCCTGCGGCGAGGGCGGCGCCGTCGTCACCGACAGCAACGACCTGGCCACGCGGTTGCGCATGCTCCGCGACTGGGGCCAGAGCGAGAAATACCACCACGTCATCAAGGGCCTGAACTACCGGATGGACAGCCTCCAGGGCGCCATTTTGGCGGTCAAGTTGAAGCACCTGGAGAACTGGACCGAAGCCCGACGGCGGCATGCAGCGCACTACACAGCGTTGCTCGACGACAAAGGCCTCACTTTGCCGATGGAGCGGCCCGGAACCCGCCACGTCTACCATGCTTATGCCATCGAGAGCGCCGAGCGCGATGCGACCGCGGCCAGGCTTGCGGCCAACAGCATCGGCAGTGGGATGCACTATCCGATCCCGGTCCATCTTCAGCCGGCTTATGCCGATCTCGGTCATGTGCGGGGCGACTTCCCGATCGCCGAGCGATTTGCGGCGTCCACACTTTCCTTGCCTCTCTATCCCGAGATGACCGAGGCCATGGTCGAGGCTGTGGCGGCAGCACTCGCGACCCAACCGGCGCTGAGCGATGCCTGACAACATCACGCTGGAAGAAGCGGATGTCGAGGTGCGGCCGGGCTTCGCCAATGATCGGCTTGTCCGCTTGGGCAAAGCTGCGATCGACCGGCTCAGGCTCGACCTCGGCGGCATCACCGTGCTCACCGAGGCCGCCAGCGGCGCCTATGCGACGACGGCCGTCATCGCCGCCATGGCGGGCGCCGATCGGGTCTTTGCGGTCGCCCGCGACAATCGCTTCGGCAGCAGCTCGCATCATGCCGGGCAAACCCTCGCACTGGCTGCTGCAGCTGGCGTGGCGGAGCGGATCGAAATCGTCACCGGATCGCCCTACGACGCCGCGCGACAGAGCCAGATCGTCACCAATAGCGGCAATCTGCGCCCGATCGATGCGACGCTGATCCGCCACCTGCCGAGCAACGCCGTCATCGCCCTGATGTACGAAGCCTGGGAGCTGCGAGCCGGTGATATCGACATGGCGGCAGCGACCACGCGGGGCCTGTCGGTCGTCGGCGTCAACGAGCAGCATCCGCGGATCGATGTCTTCAGCTATCTGGGCCCGCTCGCTGTCCGCGAGCTGCACGACGCCGGCATCGCCATCTATGGCTGCCATATTGCCGTGCTCTGCGACAACAGCTTCGCCCCGCCGATCGTGCTTGCGCTGGAATCGTTGGGTGCCCGCGTCAGCCTCGCGCAACGCTGCGAGGAGCTCCCCCGAGCTGCCGTCGACGCGGTCCTCGTCGCGCTGCAGCCCGCGGCAACACCGGTCGTCGGCAGCGACGAAGCACAGTTGCTGGCGGATCGAACGGCGTGCGCGCCGGTCGTGCAGTTCTGGGGCGACGTCGATCGCGCTGCTCTGAGTGCGGTGGGAATCTCTGTATGGCCACGACAAGCCCCTCCTCCCGGACACATGGCGGTGCTCTTCCCGACAATCGGCCCAGAGGCCGTTGTTCGACTGCAGTCGGGCGGCCTCTGCGCTGCCGAGCGCGTGTTCCGCTCCGGGCCGTCGGCTGCCGGCGGCAGCAGCGAGGCCACGCTCGTCACCGCCGCGCCAGTTGCGTTGGCTCTCAGCTCATGAGCAGCAAACCCCGGGTCGTCCTGATCGGCTTCGGACTAACAGCGCTGAGCGCCCTCAGCTCGCGATGATCGCAGCAAGCGTCTGGCGAATAACTATCAGTCCGGTCGTTTTTGGGTAGAATTACGAATTGCGTAACGCTAAGCTCTCACTGAGTTTCAACAATAATCATACCGAAGTGTAAGGTTTATTTACAGATAAGCCTTGAAAGAATAGCAGTAGCGATGACGCAAATGGGAGTAGAGATGTCTGACAGCGACCAAGTTCACCTGTTGGAGAGCATGTCTTGAATATTCTTGGCATATGTGGCGGCGTCCGGCTCGGCAACTGGGACGCAGCCGCCGCGCTGGTGAGGGACGGCCGTGTCGTCGCGGCAGTGGAGGAGGAGCGGTTCACGCGCATCAAGCATGCGCCGGGAGCTCTGCCGACGAACGCCATTCGGTATTGCCTGAGCGAAGAAAACCTCGATATCCATGATATCGATGTGGTCGTCTTCCCGGGCCGCACCTACACCAACATGGAAGAACGTCTGCGCGACTACTTTACCTTCGTTTTTGGTCACGCGCCTAAGATCGAGCTTTGCGATCATCATGCTGCCCACGCCGCCTCGGCCTACTACACGAGCGGCCAGTCCGATTCGCTCGTCGTCACGTTCGACTTCAGCGGTGACCGCCGTTCCACAACCATATCGCGTGGTTCTGGAAGCGACCTGGACCTGCTCGAGTTCTGGGATTACCCGCAGTCACTGGGCCTTTATTATGCTGTGGTCACGCAGCACCTCGGCTTCGATTTCGGCGAGGACGAGTACAAGGTGATGGGCTTGGCCTCGTATGGCCAGCCCAATGTCGATCTGTCCTGGCTGCTGACGGCCGCCGCTGGCGACTATTCCCTGATGCCGGGGATCGTGCGGTCGACCGGCGATGGCGAGCCGCCGCTGTCTCCGCAAGAACGCCTCTCCGGACCGCTCCTGGAAAAGCGTCTGGGACCCGCCCGACGCAAGAACGCCAAGATCGAGCAGTCGCACATGGATCTGGCGGCGAGCGCCCAGCGGCAGCTCGAAACGACCGTCCTCTCGCTGCTTGAGCCCTTCCAGGCCCGCACGGGCTGTCGCAATCTCTGCCTCGCCGGCGGCGTTGCCATGAACGGCGTCATGAACCAGAAGCTGGCGGAAAGCGGCTTGTTCGACGCGATCTTCATTCCGCCGATCGCCGGGGATGCGGGTCTTGCGCTCGGCTGCGCCTTGCTTCTGTCGAAACGAGGGAGCGCTGATCAGCCCGCCCGCCTACCCAGCGCAGCGCTGGGGCCAGCCTACGACGACGGCGCAATTGCCACGGCGCTCGAGGAGGTCGGCGCCCCGTATCGCAAGGTCAGCGACCCGGCGACGGAAGCCGCCGAGGCCATTGCACAGGGCAAGATAGTCGGTTGGTACCAGGGCCGCATGGAGTACGGCGCACGGGCGCTAGGGCATCGCTCCATCCTCGCCGACCCGCGGCTCGAAGAGATGCGCGATCGCGTGAACGCCGTCGTGAAGTTCCGCGAGGGCTTCCGGCCGTTCGCCCCGTCGGTGGCCGCGGAAAGCGCTGATCGCTTCTTCGAGAACGCCTACGATTCGCCGTTCATGACCGCTACGTTCGATGTCCAGCCGTCAGCCCGTGAGACGATTCCGGCCGTCACCCACGTGGACGGCACCGCACGCATCCAGTCGGTCTCCGCAGCGACGGAGCCGCTTTATCACAGCCTCATATCCGAGGTGGGCAAGCGAACGGACGTGCCCATGGTCTTGAACACCAGCTTCAACATCAAGGGCCAACCCATCGTCGAGAACCCGAACCAGGCGATCTCGACATTTTACGGCTCCGGTCTCGACGTCATGGTCGCTGGCTCGTTCGTCCTAGAGAAAAAGCGCTGACCGAACCAATGCACCGGTTGATCGGGAGCATCATCACGTCGAGCCGCGCCCGTTTGGGCCTGCAGACCACCGACCTGCTCGAGCGAATAGAAGCGCTGGAGCGTCAGCTGATCCGATTGCAGCGAGAGCGACTGCATGAGACCGAGGGAACAAGCATTCATGGCTGAGCATCAACTGCGAGGCAGCCGCGTCCTCGTCACCGGCGGCGCCGGGTTCGTCGGCTCGCATATCGTCGATCAGCTGGTGGCCGCCGGCTGCTCGCAGGTGGTCGCCGTCGACAACCTGGTCCGCGGCCGCGAAGCCAATCTGGCAGGCGCGCTCGCCAGCGGTCGCGCCCGGCTCGTCGTCGGCGATATCCAGGACCGCGACCTGATGGCCGACCTCGTCGCGGACAGCGACTGCGTGTTTCACCAGGCGGCCCTGCGCATCACCCACTGCGCCGCCGAGCCGAGACTGGCGATCCAGGTCATGGTCGACGCCACGTTCGACCTGCTGGAGCTCTGCGTCGAGCATCGCATCAAGAAGGTCGTCGCCGCCTCGTCCGCATCGATCTACGGCCTCGCCGAGCACTTCCCGACGGCCGAAGACGATCATCCCTACGACAACCGCACGCTCTACGGTGCAGCCAAGCTGTTCAACGAGGGCCTGCTGCGCTCGTTCAACGACATGTATGGCCTCGACTACGTCGCCTTGCGCTACTTCAACGTCTACGGCCCGCGGATGGATATTCACGGCAAGTACACGGAAGTGCTGATCCGCTGGCTCGAGCGCCTGGACGCCGGCCAGCCGCCGCTGGTCTTCGGCGATGGCCTGCAAACCATGGACTTCGTCGACGTACGGGATGTCGCCCGCGCCAACATTCTGGCCATGGTGGCACCGGCCAGCGACGTCGCCTTGAATGTCGGCGCCGGCATCGAGACAAGCCTGCTCGGGCTTGCCGAGGCATTGGCCGAAGCGTTCGGGCGTCCTGACCTGCCCATCGAGTACCGCGAGGAGCGAGCGATCAATCCGGTGAGCCGCCGGCTGGCCGAGACCCGCACCGCGCGCGAGATGATCGGCTTCGAGGCCGATCTGCCCCTGCAGCAGGGCCTCCGTGACATGATCGCGTGGTGGCGCCAGGCCCGGGCCGCCGACGTGCTCGAGCCGGCACTCGCGTCGTGATCCCGATTGCCCGACCTGTGCTCGGCGAGGCTGAAGCAGCGGCGGCTTCCCGTGCCGTGCTTTCCGGCTGGGTGACTCAGGGTCCGGAAGTCGCTGCCTTCGAGAGCGAATTCGCCGGCTATGTCGGCGCCTCGCACGCTTGCGCCGTCAGCAACTGCACCACGGCCCTCCATCTGGCGTTAGTGGCCTTGGGTGTCGGCGTCGATGACGAGGTGGTGACCGTCAGCCACTCCTACATCGCCACGGCCAACGCCATCCGTCATGCCGGTGCTGAGCCGGTCTTCGTCGACATCGACGAGCAGACCTTCAATATCGATCCAGCGGCGCTCGCCAGCGCCATCGGACCGCGCACCAAGGCAATCCTGTGCGTCCACCAGATGGGCATGCCCTGCGATCTCGAAGCGATCCTTGGCGTTGCGCGGACGCATGGCCTGCCGGTCATCGAGGACGCAGCCTGCGCCATCGGCAGCGAGATTCTCTGGGATGGCGAATGGCAGCGCATCGGCCGCCCGCATGGCGACGTCGCCTGCTTCTCGTTCCACCCGCGCAAGGTCATCACGACCGGCGATGGCGGCATGCTGACCACCAGCCGCGCCGACCTGGACAAGCAGTTCCGCCTGCTCCGGCAGCACGGCATGAGCATTTCCGACACCGTCCGCCACGCCTCGGCGACCGTCCTCGTCGAGCGCTACGACAGCGTCGGCTACAACTACCGCATGACCGATATCCAGGCAGCGGTCGGCCGCGCCCAACTCGAGCGCCTGCCCGCCATCATCACCGAGCGGCGGGCGCTAGCCGCCCGCTATGCCGAGGGACTGGCTGAGCTGCCAGGCCTGCGCCCGCCCCACGAGCCCGCCAACACCCGCTCCAACTGGCAGAGCTACTGCGTCCGCCTGCCCGACGGCACCGACCAGCGAGCCGTCCGCCAGGCGATGCAGGACCAAGGCGTCGCCACGCGCTCCGGCATCATGTGCGCCCATCGCGAGCTGGCCTATGCCGACCTCGAGCTCAAGGCCTGTCTCCCGCGCTCCGAGGCGGCGCAGGATCGTTCCGTTCTCTTGCCCCTTTATCCTGGCATGAGCGATGCCGAACAGGACAGGGTCATCGTCGCCTTGATTTCAGGGATCGAAAGGTTGCAACCTTCTCGGTCGTTCCGTTCTCCCGAGCTACGAGCATCGCAACCAAGGCCTACGCCCTCAGTCGTCCGATCCACAGTTGCCTGAACCGTGACCAGCACAAAAGCTCCGGCCAGAGGTCGCAGCCCCAAAGAAATCTTGAGCAACTCCAACATCACACCGGACGTCAGCGACGCGCGGCTCGGAGCCTAGGATAAGATGCCGGAACAAATCATCCCGCAGCAGTGCGAAGGCTACCTTCGCTCCTGGCAAGTAGATGGCGCTCAGCATGTCAAGCTCGGGGCTGACAGGTTCGCAAAGCTCGTGAGCAGGGCACAACGTGAACTGTCCGGCGGCAACTCCCTGATGGCCGCCATTTACGCCCAAATTGCCGCGTACTCCGCCGTGAAGACCCATCCCGGCTGCTTCGTGAGCCCTCAGCTAGAGGGCTTATTGCAAGACATCGGGACCAGGTTACCGGTAGCCAAAACGCAATGCCCGGAGAAATCTGGTGGCAACGAGCCGCTCCGGATACTGCATATCGGGTCCCAAGTTCTTTCAATAGGGGGCCCCTCTAACTTCATCCGCCGACACATTCAAAATGACTCCGGCAATCTTCATTCCCTTGCTCTCACACGACAGTTAACGCTTGAAGTTCCAGACCCGATCAAGGTCGCCGTTGCGCAGACAGGTGGCTCTATCCACCTACTCAATCGTCAATACGGCAGTATTCTAGATTGGGCACTGCGGTTGCGAGAAATTTCCAACCAATACGATCTGATTATCCTTCATAAAGACGACGCCGACGTCTTGCCGCTCATTGCGTTGGCAGGCAATGCTTCACCGCCAACGATTTATGTCAATCATTCCGATCAGCAGTTCTGGCTTGGCGTCACGGCAAGCAATATCGTGATGAACCTTCGTAGATCCGGCATGAATTTGGCGATCGCGCGCCGGCATGTTCCGAAAAATCATGCGGTTATCCTTCCCACGATCCTTGAGCCACTTGAAAGAACGACATCTCGAGCCGCCGCTAAACTGGGGCTCGGATTGGCTGACAGCTCAATCGTGATGCTGTCGGTCGCGCGCGAGATGAAGTTCAAAACCGTCGACCAGCAAAGCTATCTAGACGCCCACTTGCCATTATTAGAAAAACACGAAAATCTTGTCCTCATGATCGTTGGATCTAAAATCCGGGAGGAATGGAAGCCTGCCCTACTCAAATTCGGCGAAAAAATAAAAGTCATCCCGGAAACGTCGAATACGCGCCAATATTTCGAAGCGGCTGATATCTACATCGATTCGTTTCCTTTCTTTTCTGCAACATCGCTGCTCGAGGCGGGATGCTATGGCCTCCCCTTAGTTAGCAGGGCACCCTTCCCTAGCGATTCCGGCATCTTGAATGCCGACCTCCCCGGAATCGAGGAGACATTGATTCGCGGGCCGACAAATCAACAGTATCATAGCGCTATTTCCAGTTTGATCGAGAACGCAGAGCTTCGGCTCTCGACGGGCGAGCGGACGCGATCGGCCATACTGCAGCAACACATCGGACGCTCATGGCTCAATCGGCTACATGAGATTTATCAGCTTTCCAGAACCACCCCGAGAATCAAGATTGATAGAAATACGATCGAGGACATTTCGCAAGGAACGCCGGATTCATTTATTTCTTTCGTCTGTGAATACGGATGGACCATGGACGACGTATTCCGTGAACACCTACGACTGATGCCGCTTACAGAGCGAATGCGCCATTGGCTACCGCTAGCAGAGAAAAGGGGTCGCTTTGGCCGGATTCCATATCTGTTGCCGGAGTGGTTCTTGTGCATGCTCATGCCGCCTTGGAGAAAGCTCAGCCTCTTGGCAAAATGACTTGTGGTGTTTCGGCGTAGAACGTTCTAGCAACCATATTATTTTGATTTTGATTGAGGTCCACGTATGAAAAAACGTCAAATAGCTCGATCTATATCGTTTTTATGTTTGGATCAGCAAACGATGTTTCTACTGAAAGCTGCACTATCGTCGACGTTCTCGCTAGAAGTCATCGCAACATAGGCCACTGATTCTGATGCCGAACCTTCGCCGCTCGGTTGTCTTTTCGTTCGCCGATCGATACGCGGCGATGGCGCTCAATCTCGTCACGTTGGCGGTGCTGGCCCGACTTCTGGCGCCAGAGGATTTCGGCATCTTCGCCATCGTCGCCGCTGTCACGGTCATGTTCGAGGCGACCCGCGAGTTCGGCATCGGCTCCTACCTCATCCAGTCGCAAAACGTATCGACCGGCGATCTGCGCACCGCGTTTACCCTCTCGATCCTGCTGGCGCTGACGATGGCGGCGATCGTTCTCCTCGCCGCCGAGCCATTGGCCCTCTTCTACGCCGACGATCGGGTCGCAACTGGTTTGTGGCTCGCTGCCCTCAGCTTCTTCTGCACGCCCTTCAGCGTGCCGCCGCTAGCCATGCTCCGTCGAGACATGCGGTTCGACCGAGTGGCCCTGACGACCGTCGCTGGAGCGCTGGCCCAGTTGGTCACCGCGGTTGCAATGGCACTTCTCGGCTTCGGCTACCTCAGCCCGATCGGCGGCATGGTCGCCGGTCACGCGGCTACGGCTTTGGCGGCGACGCTGGCCGGTCCGGGCCTCGAGATCTACCGCCCGTCCCTCAAGCGCTCGCGCGCCATGCTCGCGTTCGGGGGCTGGGCATCCGCCACCACCGGGCTCAATGTTCTCTACAACCTTTACCCGCAGCTTCTCCTCGGACGGGTACTCGGCTTTGAAGCGGCGGGCCTCATGAACCGCGCCATGCAGCTCTGCCAGATCCAGGACAAGCTGGTGATGAGCGCGATCCAGCCGGTGATCCTGCCGCTCTTCGCTGAGCGTGTGCGGGACAATCGGGCGCTCAAGGACACCTTCCTCAGCGCCGCGGGACTCGGGTTCACCGTGCAACTACCCTTCGTCGTCTGTCTCATCCTGCTGGCCGACCCGATCGTGGCGGTGCTGCTCGGCTCGAAGTGGCTCGCCGTCGCGGACCTGCTGCGTCTGCTTGCGGTCGGCTATGCCTTCATGTTCGCCGCCATGCTGACCTACCCGAGCCTCGTCGCCACCGGACGCGTCAAGGACACGCTGATCGCCAGCCTCATTTCCCTGCCGCCGTCATTCCTCCTGATCACGATCGCCTCGCTCTGGGGCCTGCATGCCACGGCGATTGCCATGTCGGCCTGCCTCGCTTTGCAGGTGTACGTGGCTTTTCGCTTCGTCCGTGCCGCTATCGGCTTCACCTGGCGTGAGCTCATTCAAGCACTCCGCCACGGTGCGATCGCGGCCGCCTGTGCCGCCGTCTTTCCCCTCGTGCTCATTGCCATCACCGGGTTTGATTTTCGCCTCTCTATCGCCTTGGGCTTCCTCGCCGGCTGCGGTGCCGTCGGCGGCTGGATCCTGGGCCTGGTCCTGGCCCGCCACCCGTTGCTCGACGAGCTGCGCCCTTGGCTTGCCCCCCTGGTCAGCCGCCTGGGATTGCGCATGCCCTTGGCGCGGAGCTGAGCCAGGCGCTCGAGCACGTGGCCTGATCGCGGCTGCCCGGCTCGACATCGACTGCGCAAGGCATAGACTGCACCCGGTCAGCACCTCAGCCGGCTAGGTTATACCCATGAGTACCACCGATCCCGCCGCCAAAGCATTTCGCACGCTCACGCCAGCTCAGCTGCGCTCCTGGGCCGAGGACAATCACCAGGTCATTCGGTTGCGCACCAACCGCGACCTGCTGCCGAGCGGCCATCTCGCCTCGCGTATACCGGTATTGATCGAGTGGCGCTCGAGCGAGCTCGAGGGCGAAACGCCTTATGCGGTGCTGCGCAACGTCAATTTACGGTGGCAATCCGCTCGAGCGAACGACAGTCTTGCATGCCGTTCGCATGCCGCTCGATTGCATCGACCATGTCGAGTTCACGCTGGTGCCGCTCGCCCCCGGGGGCCGGAATGGTCCCGTCCAGCACGGCCATCTTCGCTTCGTCTTCGACCCGGCCCGGCGCCCCGTGCTCTCGACCCTCGACGGCTCGCCGGCAGGTGCCGACGCCCGCATCGACGACCTGATCCTGAGCTGGGAGCCCTGGCGCTTCAAGAATGACGGCTTCAGCTTCATCAAGGCCCTGGGCGACGATTTCGATCTCAGCCTGCGCGCCTATGCCGGCGCCCAGCGCTATCTCGAGGACGTGCTGGAGGGCTACGAGTGGTACAGTTATCGGCTGAAGCTGCCGGGCGGTCGTGCCGGCGCCTTCGAGCTGCTCAAGGTGGCGCTCGTGCTCGGCGACAGCGCTGCGCGGCACACCATGGCCCACTTGCTCGATCAGGCCGAGACAGCCTGGCTCGATACGGCGCCATCCGGTGCCGCGGGCGATGACGAGCGGCAGGCCGACTGGCACGAGCTGCGTCGCCGGATCGAGGACTCCGAGCGCCCAGCCTTCGACGCGCCGGCGCTCGGCGACCAGGCTTTGACCTACCAAACGCTGGTGCGGTCCTGCGCGGCACTCGCCCGCTACACGGTGCTGCTCGCCGCACGTCGATTGGTCGATCGAGGACTGAGCGATGGCGTAACGATCAAGAAATTGCCCGAGGCGGCGCTGGACACCACCGAGCCATGGATGAAGAGCGTGCCGAAAACGGATCTCCGCGGGCTCTTCCTGCGCGCCCCGAGCGCTCTGCGATTCATCTCCCGACATCCGCAATCGGTGCCGAGCCGCATCCCCGGCGAGCTCGATCAGGCCGGTCTGCTGGTTCGCAAGGGTGCGAAGCCGTGGCTGCTCCGGTTCGGACCGAAGGCACTCAAACCGTACGACTCCGAGGGCGCACGGCTGTTCACGCCCTGACGCTGCGGCGCGTGGACGTTTCGGCTAGATGTAGCCGCCCTGGCGCAGCTCGGCGAGCACCACGCGCTGCAGCAAGGTTTCGCGCAAGCTGGCCGGATGCTCGAGCCCGAGCCGGGCGAGGTACGGACGGCCGGCAGCCGGAATGCCGCCCGACGGGCTGACGACGTCCTTGACCACTCCGGCAATGCCCATCCGACGGCCCATTCGTGCCTTCAGCGCCTTCAAGATGCGGCCCAGCACCTGCTCCTCGGCGGTGAGGTCGGTGCCGAACGGAAAGGTCGGGAACAGGCTTCGTGCGCGAAACGGCTCGAGCGTGCGCTCGAGCCTTGCCGGCGTGTTGTTCCGAAACCGCGCCGGAATGCGGTAGTCCGGATCGAGCTTGCCGTTGGCGACGGCCTGCGCCAGCAGCTGGTCCTGAAAGCGCGAGTCGGCGAGGTTCAAGAGTGCCTGGATGACCTCGTGGTCCTGCCGACCGCGCAGATCGGCGATCCCGTACTCGGTGATGACGATATCCCGCAAGTGACGCGGGATCGTCGTGTGCCCGTAGTTCCAGACGATGTTCGACGACACCCGGCCAGCCTTGCTGCGCGTGCTGCGCAGCATCAGGATCGAGCGGGCACCGGGCAGCGCGTGCGCCATGGCGACGAAATTGTATTGGCCACCGACGCCGCTCACCACCTGGAGCGTGTCGAGCCCGTCGGAGCAAGCAGCACCACCGAGCGTCATCATCATGGCAGTATTGACGAACCTGGCATGGCTGCGCTGCAGCGAGGCCAACGGTTCATTGTCGTAGAGCTGATTGACGAAGCAGATGCTCGTCATGTTGAACTTCCGGGCCTCTGCATCATCAAGCCCGCACAGCATGTCGTACATAGCGCGCGGTCCGATGAAGAAGCCGGCGTGCAGGACCGAGCCATTGGCGAGCCGATCGCCGAGACAGTCGGCCTCGATCGCAGCACGGCTCTTTGGGTCTGCGAGATCAGGCGATAACCGGCTGCCGGAAGGCGTCACCAGCATCCCGTCTTTGAAGCTGACGTTCTGCTTGAAGACCCCAATCCGTTTGAGGAAGTCGACGTCGGACGCTTCGAGCGGGCTACTGATCGCCGCCGCCTCAACGAGCGCGGCAAGTGCGGCCGGCGTCACCGCAGCCGACAGCTTGCCGTCATTGACGAGGCGCTGAACGGTCGCGTCGTCATAAACCTCGCGCTTGAGAATGCCGGCATCGTAAAGGTGTCGGAAGCAATCGGCGAACATCTCGGTGGCGCCGTAGAGGCCCTCGTCGAAAGTGCCGGTGCCGCCCTCATTGTCGATCACCGCACCGAACGCTTTAAGCAGCCCGCTCGCTTGAAGGCTCTCCCGATAGGTGGCGTTCTGCTTCTGGCGCAGACAGAGCGCATAGGCGAGCGCGTCGCCGAGCGAGCCGATGCCGATCTGCACCGTGCCACCATCCTTGACCAGGCTGCTGGCCGCGAGGCCGATCATGTAGTCGGCCGTGGCAATGGGTCCGTTGGGCGTCGACAGCAGGTCATGATCGAGCGAGCGGTCGTCGAGCACGATGTCGAAGGTCGATGCCGGCACGTCCGCATCACGCGGCATGAACGGCATCTTGGTGTTGACCTGGGCCACCAGCGCCACCTTGCGGCCGGCCGCCTCCGCCTCGCGCAGCAACGGAAACAGATCGAGCGAATCCGAGTTGGAGCTCAAGCTGTAGCGGGTCTCGCCGTCCGTGACCCGCTTGGCGACGGCCTGGGCGAAGACGTTCACGCCCTGCAGCAGCATGTCCCTGCCGACATGGGTGTAGTTGCTGCTGATGTAGTGAACCTGCGCCGTCGGGTTGTTCAGGAAGGCGCCGGCCTGCATGTAGAACTCGGTCACCAGGACATTGGGTGGCAAGGCGTTGCGCTTGTAGGCATCGACATAGGCGAGCTCGGGATAGTCGCCGAAGACGCGCTCGATGATCGGCCCGGCGAAGCGCTTCTCGATATCGCTGCGCATCGGCGGGCGCCCGAGCGAGAGACCCGTGACGATCCGCAGTTTGAGCGAAGGGTCGGCCACGGCTCGATGGTAGAGCGCATTGAGGACATGCGTTGCCTTGCCGAGTGCTAGCGGTGCACCGACGACGAGCTCGCGACCAACCCGCTCGATGATCGCGTCGACACAAGCCTCGGCGTCGCTCAGGACAGTGGGCGCGCAAGCGCTCATGGCGATCTCCAGATACCGACCACAATCAGAAATTAAGGGACAGCCGATCCAGCGCGTCGGGCTCGGCATCGAGCTGCTCCGCTTCGCGGATGTCCCAGGTGGCCCAGCTCTCGACGATCTTGCCATCGAGCAACCGATGGAATGCCATCACAATCGCCATTTGTGGCGCCGAGCCGTCGCCTTGCTCAGAGTCCTCGATCAGAGTCGACCAGCGCGTGGCGACGCGGTCACCTTCCGCCACCTGATCGGCAACGTGGACGCCGGTGTCGCCGAAGATCCCCTGACGCGCAGCCACATGGGCGCGATACTCTTCAGCGCCATTGATAGCGATGCCATCGGTCGCGATATGGCAAACGCAATCAGCCGCCATCAGCTCCGTCACCAAAGCCAGATTTCCCTTGCCCCAGACCTCCTCGAGCAAGCGGCGAACCACCGCCTTGTTGGCTTCCGACATAGCCTCGATATCCTTTCTCAGAGCTGCCCCTGCACGGCGTCGCCGACCACTCGGACCATCGGTCAACGGAATAGTGAACGAACCGGACCCGAGCAAGCGCCCGCGCCACTGCCGGGCCACGTCCGAGACCGTCCATGCCATCGAGTGAGACGAAGACGAGCCAGATGGTGTAGCTAGGGGCCGGATCGCATCTGAACGCTGGGACGAGTGGCATGGCTGACGAGCGGCTGCCCTTTCTGCAGGTCGACAAGATCAGCAAGCGGTTCGGCGCCGTGCAGGCGCTGGACGAGGTCAGCTTCGAGCTCTATCCGGGCGAAGTAGTGGCCCTGCTCGGCGACAACGGCGCCGGCAAGTCGACGCTGATCAAGATCGTCTCCGGCACCTTCCCGCCGAGCAGCGGCAGGCTGCTCTTCGAGGGCGAGCCGGTCACCCTCGATAGCCCGGCCGACGCCAAGGCCAGGGGCGTGGAGACGGTCTACCAGGACCTGTCGCTCTGCCCCAATGTCGACACCGTGGCGAACTTCTTCATGGGCCGCGAGAAGACCCGCCGGATCATGGGCCTGAACCTGCTCGACGAGGCGGCGATGCAGGCCGAAACCGAGCAGGCGCTGCGCGACATCGGCACGCATATTCCCGACGTTCGGACAACCGTCGAGCATCTGTCCGGCGGTCAGCGCCAGGCGATCGAGCTCTGCCGCTTCGTCCACTGGGGCGGCCGGCTGGTGCTGCTCGACGAGCCCTTCGCGGCGCTCGGCGTCGAGCAGACGAGGCGGGGACTCGAGATGATCCAGCGCATCCGCGACCAGGGCGTGGCGGTGCTGGTGATCACCCACAACGTGCTGCACGCCTTCCACGTCGCCGATCGCGCCATCGTCATGCGCCACGGCCGGGTGACCGGCGAGCGACGCCTCGGCAAGTCCACCGCCGAGGAGATCGTGGCATTGATCACCGGCGAGCTCGCCGCCTAATCGCTTTGCAAGACCAGCCGCTTGGCCGATAACCGCACGGTCGCAAGGAAAAAAGGGGGAACGTACATCATGAATCTCACACGCCGCCGCATCGGCCTCTTGGCCGCCACTGCCATGAGCCTCGCCGCACTCACGACAACCGCGCAAGCGCAGGAGCAAGGGACCATCTACTACATGATCCCGACGCTCCTCGACGAGTTCCAGACCGAGAGCCAGGCCGCCATCGAGAACGTCTTCGGCGGCATGGGCTACGAGGTGATCTCGCTCGATGCGCAGAACCGCGCCGATCTGCAGCTCAACCAGCTCGAGGACATCATCGCGCTCGAGCCCGATGCCATCATCATGAACGCCGTCGATTTCGACGCCATCGTGCCCGGCATCGAAAAGGCGCGCGCCGCTGGCATCAAGGTGGTCAACTACGACCGGCAGATCCGCACCACCGAGTTCGAGCTGACCTCGGTCGCCGGCACCGTCGAGATCGGCCGAACGGCAGCGCGCGAGGCCATCCGCCTGCTCGAGCAAAAGCACGGCGCCGTGCAGGGCCAGGTGCTGCAGATCCTGGGCGATCCGGGCGACAACTACACGCTCGATATCCAGCAGGGCTTCGAGGAGGTCATGGCGGCAGACGCTCCGGACGTCGCCATCGAGACCAAGGCCGCGATGCAGTGGGAAGCCACCAATGCCGGTCGCATCTTCGAGGATCAGATGCTGGTCAACCCGGATATCGACCTGGTCTTCGCCCATGCAGCGCACCTGACGGTGCCGATCGTCGCCATCATGCAGGCCAAGGGCATGGAGCCGGGCGAGGTCATGATGATGGCCTCCAATGGCGCGCCGGTCGGCCTCGACAACATCCGCGACGGCTGGCAGCAGGTCGAGGTCGAGCAGCCGCTCTATGCGCAAATCTACGGGCTCGCCATGTTCATGCCGAAGATCCTCAGCGGCGAGCCGCTCGAGCCCGGCACCTACGATGTGGTCGGTCTCGCGGGCGAACTCACCATGGAGGAGTGGGGCCCGGACCTGAAGGTGCCGGGTGCCGCCATCACGCCCGAGAACGTCGACGAGACCACCTTCTGGGGCAATCTCACGGCACCCACGGACCCGGTCACGGTCGTCGAGTAGCGGGCTGAAGCTGACCCAAGTGCCGGGCGGCCGCCGCGCCGTCCGGCACTTTTCTTGTGGGCTTGCGGGCGGGAGCGACCATGGCATCTGACCAGACGGCACCGGGCCGGGCGGCCACGACCGGCCTGCCGCCCAAGCTGATCGCTTTCGCGCTCGATCACCTGGTCTGGTTCATCCTCGCCGTCATCCTCGTCGTCTGCTCGCTGTCGATTGACCGGTTCTTCCAGATCGGCATCTTCCTCAACATTCTGCAGCACGCGACCTTCGTCGGCATCCTCGCCATCGGCCTCGCCTTTTGCATCATCGCCGGCCACATGGACCTCTCGGTCGAATCGGTGATGGCCTTCTCGGCCATGCTCGGTGCCTGGCTGGCTGCCACCAGCGCATCTGCCTCAGGGCTCGGCGCGCCGACCATCCTGGTCCTCGTGGCCTGTCTCGCCTTCGGCGCCTTGGCCGGAGCCTTCAATGCCTATCTGGTGGTGCGGCTCGGCATCAACGCCTTCATCGTCACGCTCGCCACCTACATCTCGATCCGCGGGCTCGGCCTGATCCTCACCGGCGGCCGGTCGATCTACGGCCTGCCGGACAGCTTCCGGGGCATCGCCGCGATCAGCGTCGGTGGCGTCTCGCTGCTGATCATCATCCTGGTCATCGCGTATGTCGTCTTCAGCGTGCTGCTCACGCGCACCCGCTTCGGCCGCTACATCTATCTCGTCGGCGGCAATCAAATGGCGCCCTTTCGCGCCGGCATCGATGTCCAGCGCACGCTGTTCGCCGTCTTCATCCTCTCGGGCGTGCTCGCCGCGTTCGCCGGGTTCCTCCTGGCGTCCCGAACCAACGGCGCCACGCCCAATCTCGGCCTCGGCATGTTGTTCGAGGTGTTCGCCGCCGTGGTCATCGGCGGTGTCTCGCTCAAGGGCGGCGTCGGCCGGCTGTCCGGCGTCTTCGCCGGCGTGCTGCTGCTGTCCACCATCGACACGGCGATCAACGTCATGGGCCTGGACGCCAGCTACATGCAGGTAATCCGCGGCGGGCTGATGCTGCTCGCCGTCATGCTCGACAGCCTGAAAACGAACATACGACGGCGCTGGCTCTAGCCGTTCGGCAGACTGCTGACGAAGTTGCCACAGGCCCCGGCAAGGCGGCCGGCTCGATGCCGGCAGCCACTATCGCGAGCGGCAAAGGCAAGCTCTCCGCCGGGCCTGCCGCCGAACAATAGACCTCCGCAGTCAACACACCCTGTGATAGCGTCACCTTGCTCGCCTCCGCTGGACAGGAGCCCCGATGGCGCGAAAATCGAGAAAACCCAGCCTCGCCGATGTCGACCTTGAGCCTGACGCTTGGTGCCAAGGCCTATGGGAGCAAACTGGTGGAGCTGCAGAGACAGCTGTCCCAGATACAGCAGGCCTACCTGTTCTCCGAGCAGGCGGCCGTCATCGTGTTCGAGGGCTGGGACGCTGCCGGCAAGGGCGGCACGATCCGCCGGATCTCGATGGCGTTGGACCCACGCAGCTTCAAGGTCTGGCCGATCGGCGCGCCGCGGCGATACTATCTGGCACGGCACTATTTCCTGCGCTTCATGGAGCGCCTACCGCCGACTGGTGCCATTACGGCGTTCGACCGATCCTGGTACGGGCGCGTGCTGGTCGAGCGGGTCGAGGAGCTGACGCCGGTTGCTCGCTGGAAGGCCGGCTATCGGGAGATCAACGAGTTCGAGCGCATGATCACCGAGGATGGCACCCGGCTGGTCAAGCTCTTCTTTCACATCTCGGCCGACGAGCAGCTCAAGCGGTTCCAATCGCGCCTCCACGACCCGATGAAGCGGTGGAAGCTGACCTATGACGATTTCCGGAACCGTGGTCGCTGGGACGACTACGTCCTGGCGACCGAGGAAATGCTGGCGAAGACGTCGACCGCGAACGCACCTTGGTGTGTCATCCCGGCCAACAACAAGAAGCATGCCCGGATCGCGGCGATGACCGAGATCGTCAAACGCCTCGGCCGAGGCGTCGATCTCCGTCCACCGGCACTCGACGAAAGTATCCTCGCCGAAGCACAGAAGCATTTCGACCTGCAGCCAGCCCAGATCAAAAAGATCAACGGACGCAACGCGTAGCAGGCTCGCGCCTCTCGGCGAAGCAGCCTTCGGCCCTGCGCGCACATTTTGCTCGGCCAGCAAGTCGGTTGAGACAGCGTCGCCGGCCCCACCGGCAACGCTGGCCGGGGCGATACTCAGCCAGATCTCGACAAACGATTTCCCGATTGATCTATCGCAAAGCTATCCGTCGGCGAACGTGCTGCAACTGTGTGACAGTTTTGTGCGTCTTTTGTGACGATCAGGGGCGGGCCTCTATCCGGGCGCCGTGACAACAACAGAAAGAGGGGCCGAACAATGGCCAGCAGCGTCCCGAATATTCGAAAGCTGGAGGACGCCCTCCTCGTCAACCGTGAAGAGCTGTTCCGGTTCGGCACGGCGATTCTGTTCGTCATCGTGATCATGCTGTTCGCCGTGTCACGCGGGGCTGCCGGGCCGCACGGCCTGCTGCTGGTCGCAGCCGCCATGATCGGCGGCTACATGGCACTCAACATCGGCGCTAACGACGTCGCCAACAATGTCGGCCCGGCGGTGGGATCGCACGCCATCACGCTCGGCGGTGCCATTGTCATCGCGGCCTTCTTCGAGGCCGGCGGTGCGCTGATCGCCGGCGGCGATGTCGTGAGCACGATCAAGGGCGGCATCATCAACCCGGAGTTGATCGCGGACTCCGGCACGTTCATCTGGCTCATGACGGGTGCCCTCTTGGCGGCTGCGCTCTGGCTCAATCTCGCGACCGCGCTCGGCGCGCCGGTCTCGACCACCCATGCGATCGTCGGTGGCGTGCTCGGCGCAGGGATCGCCGCCGGCGGATGGGGCATCGCTGACTGGGGCGTGGTCGGCCAGATAGCTGCATCCTGGGTGATCTCACCCGTCCTCGGTGGCGCTATCGCTGCCGGTTTCCTCTACATCATCAAGCGAACCATCACGTACAAGTCCGACCTGCTGGCCGCGGCCGAGCGCACCGTGCCTTTGCTGATCGCGCTGATGGCTTGGTCTTTCACCACTTATTTGATGCTCAAGGGGCTCAAGCACCTCTGGCGCGTCAATTTCGCAACCGCCGGCATCATCGGCCTCGTGGTTGCGGGCATCGTCTGGTTCGTCATGCGTGCCTATGTCAGGCGCTCGCGTTCACGACTCGAGAACTCCAAGGACGGCATCAACGATCTGTTCACCATTCCGCTGATCTTCGCCGCCGCCCTGCTGAGCTTTGCCCACGGTGCCAACGACGTGGCCAATGCTGTGGGCCCACTTGCCGCCATCAACGACGCCGTCACCTCAGGCGGCATTGCCACCAAAGCGGGGATTCCGCTTTGGGTGATGCTGGTCGGTGCTATCGGCATCGCCCTCGGGCTCGCCCTGTTCGGACCGAAGCTGATCAAGACAGTGGGATCGGAGATCACCGAGCTGGACCGGGCGCGCGCCTTCTGCGTCGCGCTCTCGGCCGCCATCACGGTCATCATCGCGTCGCAGCTCGGCCTGCCGGTCAGCTCGACCCATATCGCCGTCGGCGGCGTCTTCGGCGTCGGGTTCCTGCGCGAATATCTGAAGGTCAGCTATGCGCGCACGATCGATGAAATCCGCGAGCACCATTCGAACGAGGATGCGACGGCCGTCGACGCCTTTCTCGATCGGTTCAATGCGGCAACCGTGCCCGAGCGGAGCCAGATGCTGCTCGAAATGAAGCGTCAGTCGGGCGTTGGCACCCTGCACAAGAAAGAGCGCAAGGGCCTGCGCAACATCCACCGGATCGAGCTCGTCAAGCGCTCGCTGCTGTTTCGGATCGCTGCGGCCTGGCTGATCACCGTGCCGGCCACGGCGATCGTCGCGGCGATGCTCTACTTCATGCTGCGGGGGGCGATGCTGCCATGATCGACTTGCCCACCCAACGATACGGCCGTCAATGAGCGGCCCCATCCTGTGCGCCGTGGACTTCTCGGCCGACTCCGAGGCAGCGCTGCTCTGGGCCTGCAGCCAAGCAGAGCTGACTGGCAACACGTTGGTGCTGCTGCATGTGGTGCATGACCCGGCTGCCAGCCCCGGCTTCTATCGTCGCCCCGGCGGCGACTGGCCACGGCCGCTGACCGAGGTCGCCGAGGAGATGCAGCAAGAGTTTCTGGGCAAGGTCAGGCGCGACCACCCGAGCTGGGCGGCCCTGCAATCCCTCAAGACCCGGATCGTCGCGGGACTGCCGCCGAGCCGCATCGTCGAGGTCGCGACCGAGCTCGACGCCTCCCTGATCGTGGTCGGCAGCCGCGGTCGGACCGGGCTGCCGCATGTGCTGCTCGGCTCGGTCGCCGAGCGCGTCGTCCAGATAGCCACGATCCCAGTGACGGTGGTCAAGCAAGCCCTCGGCCCCACGACGTGAGCGTCGAGCTCGACCAGTTCGCGCTATGGACCGGGCTCTTCGGCGGCCTGGCCCTCTTCCTCTACGGCATGGACGTGATGACCGTGGCGCTCAAGCGCGCAGCGGGCGATCATCTCAAGGACCTGCTCGGCCGGATGACCAGCAACCGCTTCGTCGGCGTGGGCGTTGGCGCCTTCGTCACGGGCATCGTCAACTCCTCCTCGGTGACCACCGTCATCCTGGTCGGCTTCATCTCAGCCGGCCTCATGTCGATGGCACAAAGCGTTGCCGTGATCATGGGCGCCAATATCGGCAGCACCGTGACGGCGCAGATTCTCGCCTTCAGCGTCACCCGATTCGCGCTGCCGATGGTTACCCTGGGTTTCCTCATCGCCTTCATTCCCAAGGGCGAGACGACCCGTGAATATGGCCGCATGCTGCTCGGCGCCGGGCTCGTCTTCTACGGCATGGGGCTGATGAGTGGCGCCATGGCGCCGCTGCGCGACTATCCACCCTTCATCGACTTCATCGGCACCCTCGCCAACCCCATCGCCGGTGCCCTCGCCGGAATGGCCTTCACCGCGATCATCCAATCGTCCGCCGCCACCACCGGCATCGTGATCGTCCTCGCCGGCCAGGGCGTCATGACGCTCGAGACGGCAATCGCGGTGGCGCTCGGCGCCAATGTCGGCACCTGCGCCACCGCCGGGCTCGCGGTGATCGGCAAGCCGCGCGAGGCGGTTCGCGCCGCTGTCGTCCACGTGCTCTTCAACGTCGCCGGCGTCGCCATCTGGATCGGCTTCATCCCGCAACTCGCCGAGATCGCCCGCGCCATATCCCCAGGCGCCGACAACGTGCCCGGAGCGCTGCGCGCCGCCGCCGAGCTGCCACGCCAGGTGGCCAACGCCCACACCATCTTCAACGTCGTCAACACCCTGGTGTTCATCGGCTTCACCACGCAGATCGCGCGGCTGGTGGAGTGGCTGGTGCCCGACCGACCACTCGACGCCGATGAGCCACTGCTGCCGAAGTATCTCGATGACAATCTGATGTCGACGCCGGCCATGGCGCTCGAGAGTGCCAGGCGTGAGATCGGCCGAATGGGCGACTATGTCGGCGACATGCTCGACCGCGCCCTGCCGGCGGCGCTGTCGGGATCGCGCCAGGCGCTGCAAGAGATCGAGGCCATGGACAAGCCGGTGGACCGCCTGCACCGTGCGGTGATCGCCTATCTCGGTCGGATCTCCTCGACAAAGCTGAGCGAGGAGCACGCCCAAAAGCTGATGCAGTTCGTTGCCGTGACCAACGACCTCGAGCATCTCGCCGATCGAATCGCGACCGACATGACGACATCGGCGCGCAAGCGCATCGACGCGCGGATCGTCGTTCAGCCCGAGGCCGCGAGCCGCATCACGGCCTATCACAGCGAGGTCATGCGCGCACTGAGCCAGGCGGTGACCGCGTTCAAGGATGACGACCACGAGCTGGCCGCCACCGTGCGCAACATGAAGCAAGGTGTGACCGGCTTGGCCAACCAGATCAGCCGCGAGCGCTTCGGCCGCGTTCCGGGTGGTGCCGACAACTCGATCCGTGGCTATGTGCGGGAGATCGAGCTCCTCGAGATCCTCGATGGCGTGTTCAAGATCGCGCGGCGCATCGCCCGAACGGAGCTGGCGGCCGAGCCGGAGCCGGAGCAGGCGCCAGCCTGAGCCGCGCCGCGCCGCGACGCCGCGAGCGTCCCCAAGCGTGCATTGTTGTCGCGCTTCGATGGCGCGCGTCCAACGGCTTCCGCACGAAACCTGTTTTCTCAGCCCGTTTCGTATCGTAAACACGAGCGGAGCATATGGTTTCGAGAACTGGTGGAGAGGCACGCCGCCTCGGGAGTAGCGTTTGTTCGATCTGATCTTGAAGGGCGGCCGGGTCTTGGACCCGGGTCGCAATGTCGACCGCATCGCGGACGTGGCCTTTGCCAAGGGCAAGATCGCTGCGGTGGATGGGGACATCCCGGCCGACAAGGCGCGCTCGGCCGTCGATGTCACGGGCCGGATCGTCACGCCCGGCCTGATCGACCTGCACACCCACGTCTATTGGGGCGGCACGTCCTTGGGCGTCGACGCCGATAGGATCGCCAGGCGTAGCGGCACCACCACGTTCATCGACGCCGGCAGCTCCGGGCCCGGCAATTTCATGGGCTTTCGCCACCACGTCATGGAGCGCTCGCGGGTCCGGATTCTGGCCTACCTCAACATCTCGTTCGCCGGCATTTTCGCCTTCTCGAAGACCGTCATGGTCGGCGAGAACCTTGACGTTCGCCTCTGCAGCCCGCGCGAGGCCGTCGCCTGCGCCCAAGATCACCCCGACCGCATCATCGGCATGAAGGTGCGCATCGGCCAGGGCACCAGCGGTGCAGCGGGTGCTGGGCCGTTCAACGCCGCCCTCGATGCCGCCGACAAGCTGCAGCTGCCGCTGATGACGCATCTCGACTACCCGGGGCCGGGACGCCACGAGGTCATCGACCATCTGCGCCAGGGCGACGTGATCACCCACTGCTTCAGGCCCTTCCCCAATGCGCCGGTGCACGGCGATCGCACGATCCGCGCGGACGTGCACAGCGCGCGCAAGCGCGGCGTCATCTTCGACATCGGCCACGGCCTGGGCTCGCTCGGCTTCGAGACGGCGAACGCGATGCTCGAGCAGGGCTTTCGCCCCGACGTCATCTCCAGCGACGTGCACACGCTCTGCGTCGACGGGCCGGCCTTCGATCTGCTGCAATGCATGTCGAAGTTCATGGCGCTCGGCATGCCGCTCGCCGACGTCATCCAGACGGTGACCCAACGCCCGGCGGCGACGGTCGGCCGCTCCGACCTCGGCAATCTCGCCGTGGGCTCGGTCGGCGACGCCTCGATCCTCGAGCTGAAGCAAGGCAGGTTCACCCATGCCGATTGCGTCGGCGAGACGATGCAGGCGAGCGAGGGCCTCGTCTGCCACGGCATCGTCACCGGCGGCGCCTGGTGGCCCAACGACGGGAGCGACGCATGAGCCAGCGCAGCGGCAACGCCGCCCTGATCGGCCACAAGGGCGGCCGCCGGCACATCGACACGCCGGCCCTGGTGCTCGACCTCGATGCTTTCGAGGCGAACCTGCGCATCGGCCACGAGCTGGCCCGCAGCCGCGGCATCGCCCTTCGCCCGCACGCCAAGACGCACAAATGTGCGACCATCGGCAAGGCGCAGATGGACGCCGGTGCGGTCGGGCTCTGCTGCGCCAAGCTCGGCGAGGCGGAGGTGATGGCGGAGCACGGGATCGACCGGCTGATGCTGACCTCGCCGGTGATCGGCGGCGCCAAGATCCAGCGCTTGCTCGAGCTCAACGGGTCGATCGCGGAGCTGCTCCTCGTCGTCGACGACAGGGCCAACGTGGTGCAGCTGGCGGGCGCTGCGGCGCATGCCGGCCAGCACCTCAAGCTCCTGATCGACGTCGATGTCGGCACCCACCGCTTCGGCGTGCCGAGCCCGGAGGCGGCCCTGGCGCTCGCGGCAGAGATCGAGTCGTTGCCGGCGCTGTCGCTGCGCGGCATCCAGGGCTATGCCGGCCATGTGCAGTCGATCCCGAGCTACGCGGAGCGACGCACCGCATCGCATGCCGGCCTGCAGGCGCTCGCCCGCGTCCGCGACGCCCTGGCCGAAAACGGTCACGCCTGCTCGATCATCACCGGCAGCGGCACCGGCACGTTCGATTTCGACCACGAGCTGGGGCTCTTCACCGATCTGCAGGTCGGCTCCTACATCTTCTCGGACGTCATCTATGACGGCATCGAGCAAACGCCGGACGGCAAGCGCCGCTTCGTTCCAGCACTCTTCGTCGCCAGTCGGGTGGTCAGCCGACGACACAAGGACTTCGCCACGATCGACGCCGGCTCGAAGAGCTTCTCGCTGGATGGCCCGATGCCGCTCCTGGTCGATGGACCGACCAAGGGCTCGGCCTATGGCCGCTTCGGCGACGAGTTCGGCAAATTGAGCCTCGAGGGCGCCGGCCGCCAGGTGGCGCTCGGCGAGCTCACCACCTGGATAGTGCCGCACTGCGATCCCACACTGAACCTGCACGACTACTACGTCTGCGTGCGCGGCGACGAGATCGTCGACCTCTGGCCGATTGAAGCGCGTGGCGCCGCGGCCTGACCCAGAGCGGCCGGCACGGGCGAGGCTCGGCCGGGCGCTGCGGACGATCCGCAGCGGCCTCGGCATCAGCCTCGCCGATGTCAGCGTGCGCACCGGCGTCAGCATCTCGACCCTATCGAAGGTCGAGAACGGCCAGCTCTCGCTCACCTACGACAAGCTGGTGCAGCTGAGCGAGGGCCTCGAGATCGATATCGGGGTCTTCTTCGACGCCGAGCCCGTGGCACCCCATCGGCAAGCCGGGCAGGTCACGGCACGGCGAAGCGTCACCCGCCCCGGCGACGAGATGCTGATCGAGACGCCGAACTACGACTACCGCTACCTCTCGGCCGAGCTGTCGCAAAAAGCGATGGTGCCGATCCTGATCACCATCCGCGCCCGCTCGATGGTCGAGTTCAGCCAGATGAGCCGCCATTCAGGCGAGGAGTTCATCTACGTCCTGCGCGGCCCCGTCGAGGTCCACACCGAGCACTACGCGCCAACGGCGCTCGCCACCGGCGATGCGATGTATCTGGACAGCACCATGGCGCACGCGTTCCTGGCCCAGGGCGACGAGGACGCGCTGATGCTCAATGTCTGCTACAGCCCGAGCGCCGGCCACATCCAAACGCTCGTCGAGCTGGCCCGGGCCCGCGCCGAGAAGCGGGAGACCGACGACCAAGGCGACTGACGGCTCAAGCCGGCTCTGCTGGCGTCATCACCGAGTTGCCCAGCCGATCGATCTCCAGCGTGTGATGGCAGGCGGCCTCGTGCCCATCGGCATACCACTCGAGCTCTGGCGCTTGGCTCCGGCAGATCTCCGTCGCATGCGGGCAGCGCGGATGGAAGGCGCAGCCGGTGGGCGGTGAGATCGGGTTCGGCAGCCCGCCCTTGAGCGGTGCCCGGCCCGTCCGCCGGCGGGTCGGATCGGGGATCGGCACCGAGGCCAGGAGACCCTGCGTGTAGGGATGCAGCGGGTGCTCGAAGAGCTGCTTGGTCGGGCCGCGCTCGACGATGCGGCCCAGATACATGATCGCCACCTGGTCGCTGATGTGCCGAACCACCGAGAGGTCGTGGGCGATGAAGAGGTAGCCCAGGCCGAACTCGCGCTGCAGGTCGCGCATCAGGTTGATGACCTGCGCCTGGACCGAGACGTCGAGCGCCGAGACCGGCTCGTCGGCGACCAGCAGCTCCGGGTTGAGCACGAGAGCCCGGGCGATGCCGACGCGCTGCCGCTGGCCGCCCGAGAACTCGTGCGGGAAACGGTCCATGGCGTCGGTCTTCAACCCGACCTTCTCGAGAATGGCGACCACCTTGTCGCGGCGCTCGGTGCGGCTTCGGCTCAGCCCGTGGATGTCGAGCGCCTCGCCGACCGCGTCGCCAATGCGAATGCGCGGGTTGAGCGAGGCGTAGGGGTCCTGAAAGACGACCTGGACGCGCCGTCGGAGCCGCATCAGGTCGCGGCCGCGCCAGTTGGTCACGTCCTCGCCATCGACCTTGATCCGCCCGCCCGTGGGCTCGATCAGCCGGGCGATGGTCCGCCCGAGGGTCGACTTGCCGCAACCGGACTCGCCGACCAGCCCCAAGCGTGCGGCCGGCCTCGACGGTGAGGCTGACGCCGTCCACGGCGCGCACCTGGGCCACCGTGCGGCGCAGGATGGGCGAGCGCAGCGGAAACCAGGTCTTGAGATCCTCGACCTCGAGCAGCCTGGTCATGACACCGCCGCCTCGGTCGCGGCGACGGGAAAGAAGCAGCGGGCGAGATGGCCGCTCTCGAGCCGGTCCAGGGTCGGCACCGCATCCGCGCAGGCCGGGCGCGCCCTGGCGCAGCGGTCACGAAAGCTGCAGCCCGACGGCCGGCTCAAGGGCGAGGCGACCGTGCCCTCGATGGTCAACAGCCGCTCCTGCTCGAGATCGGGCCTGGGGATCGAGCGCATCAGCGCGTGGGTGTAGGGGTGGCCCGGCGCCTCGAACAGGCGATAGACATCCGCCTCCTCGACGATCCGTCCGGCGTACATGACGGCCACCCGATCAGCGATCTCGGCGATCACGCCCAAATCATGGGTGATCATCAAGATCGCCATGCCCAGCTCCTGGCGCAGCGACATCAAGAGATCGAGGATCTGCGCCTGGGTCGAGACGTCGAGCGCGGTGGTCGGCTCGTCGGCGATGAGCAGCTTCGGCCGGCAGATCAGCGCCATGGCGATCATCACCCGCTGCCGCATGCCGCCGGAAAGCTCGTGCGGATAGGCGTCGATGCGTTGCCGGGCCGCCGGGATGCCGACGAGATCCAGCATGTCGAGCGCTTCGTTGCGGGCCTGGCTGTTGGTCATCGAGCGATGCGTGAGCAGCGCCTCGACCAGCTGGTCGCCGATCCGATAGACCGGATTGAGCGAGGTCATCGGCTCCTGGAAGATCATGCCCATCCGATCACCGCGCAGCCGGCGACGCCCCTTCTCCGGCAGGCTGACCAGATCGACCCCCTCGAAGCCGATGCTGCCGCTGCCGATCCGCGCCACGGGCTGCGGCAGGAGCCCCATGATGGCGAGCGCCGTCATGCTCTTGCCGCAGCCGGACTCGCCGACCAGACCCAGCACCTCGCCCTCGGCGAGCTGGAAGCTGACCTGCTCGATCGGGCAGAACGTGCCGCGGTCGGAGCGGATCTCCACCGTGAGATCATCGACCGCGAGCAGCGGCCGGGCGGCTGCCGGCGTCTCTACCACTTGGTCAGGTCATCCTTGAAGCGCGGGTCCAGGCGATCGCGCAGCACGTCGCCAACGAGGTTGAGCGAGAAGACGGTGAGAATGATCGCGGCACCCGGGAACATCAGCAGCCAGGGGGCGCGGGTGATGTAGCGCCGCGTCTCGGCCACCATGTTGCCCCAGCTCGGCACGTCCGGCGGCAGGCCGAGCCCGAGAAAGTCGAGCGAGGCGGCGGAGAGCTGCGCGAAGGCGAAGATGAAGGTCGCCTGCACCATCAACGGCGACAGCAGGTTGGGCAGCACATGGCGCCAGAGGATGCGCAGATCGCTGGCACCCAGCGAGGTGATCGCCTCGATATAGGTCTCAGCCACGATCTTGCGGCTGAGCCCATAAGTGATGCGCGCGGTCGTGGTGACGTAGATCGCCCCCACCGCGATCATCGAGTTGAACAGGCCCTTGCCGAGGATGACGACGAAGGCCAGCGCCAGGAGCAGTGCCGGGATGCCCATCAGCACATCGACCAGGCGCATCAGGACCAGGCCGAGCTTGGGGAAATAGGCGGAGAGCGTGCCCAGCAGCACGCCGAAGACGAGGGCGATGACGACCACGCCGGTGCCGGTCAGGAGCGCCATGCGGGCGCCGTAGATGACCCGCGAGAACAGGTCGCGGCCGGCGTGATCGGTGCCGAACCAGTGCTCCGCGCTCGGCGGGCTGAGCCGGCCCATGGCGTCGATGGCGCTCGGATCGAAGGGGGCGATCCAGGGCGCGAACAGGGCGCAGATCAGCATCACGAAGATGAAGAAGAGGCCCACGGCCGCGATCTTGCGGTCGGCGAACGGTTTCAGGAACTGGAGCATTGCCCGCATCACGGCCCTATTGCGGCTTCATGCGGGGATCGAGGCGCGTGGTGGTGAGATCCACGACGAGGTTGATGAGGATGTAGAAGACGACGACCACGAGGATGATCCCCTGGATCACCGGGTAGTCGCGCCGCATGATCGACTGGACGACCAATCGGCCGATGCCGGGAAGCGCGAAGACCGTCTCGGTGACCACGGCCTCCGACACCAGGCCGACGAAGGTGAAGCCCAGCGTCGCGACGACGCCCACGAGCGCGTTCCGGAAGACGTGCTTCATGGTCACGGCCCACTCGGACAGTCCCTTGGAGCGCGCCGTGCGCACGTAGTCCTCGCGCATCGTGTCCAGCATGCCGGCGCGGACCAGGCGAACGACCAGCGCCGAGTTGGGTGCCGCCAAGGTGATCGCCGGCAGGATGAGATACTTGAAGTTGCTGAGATCGCCGCTCTCGATGACCGAGGGGAAGCCCGAGGTGGGCAAGAGGCCGAAGCCGACGGCGAAGGTGAAGATGAGGTAGAGGCCGAGCCAGAAGGTCGGGATCGAGGCGAACAGCATGGCGAGGCCGGAGACCGTCTGGTCGGTCTTGGTGCCGTGGAAGGTCGCCGAGACGATGCCGGCCGGGATGCCGATCAGGACGATCAGCACCATGGTGAAGAGTGCCAGGAACAGGCTGGTCTCGGCGCCCTCGCCGATCACCGACAGGACCGGCTCCTGGAAGTAGATCGACTGGCCGAGATCGCCCTGCAGTGCTGCACCCAACCAGCGGAGGTACTGCTCCCAGATCGGCCGATCGAGGCCCATCTGCCGGCGCAGCGCCTCGATCTCCTCCATGCCCGCCATGTCGCCCAGCATGACCGAGGCGGGGTCGCCGGGGATCAGGTGGATGAAGGAGAAGACGAGGATCGACGCGATGAGGAGCGTTGGAATGGCGCTCAGCAGGCGCTTGAGAACGACCGTGCCCATAAGGTGCCGTTGCTGCTCCTAAGATCGCGCCGAAAACGAGACGGCCCCGCGTCGAGCGACGCGGGGCCGAAAGGATCAGCCCTTGCTGACGCCGTAGAAGGCGGGCCAGATGAGCAGCTGGTCCGGCAGCCCGTCGAGCGCAGGCGAATGGATGTCGTAGAGGTAAATGTCGCCCGGCTTGATCACCGGCACCTGCTCATAGGCCAAGGCCTGGATCTCGGACCAGATGGCCTTGCGCTCCTCGATGTCGGTGGTGCCGATGAACTTGGCCTCGAGCTCCTTCTTCTCGGGCGACGTCCACCAGCCGGGGTAGTTGTCGTTGAGGAAGGTGAAGAGGCTGGGATCTGGCACCGCGCCATGCGTGGTGACGAAGATGTCCCAGAGCGCCGTGTCGCCCCGCCGATTGACCACGGTCGGCCAGTCATAGATCTGCAGGTCGATGTTGAAGCCGGCGGCCTCCATCTGCTGCACCGCCACGCTGCCCGTGTCGTACATCTCGGGATAGGAGGTGGTGAGCATGAAGCGGATCGGCTCGCCGGCGTAACCCGCCTCCTCGGCCATCTGCTTCGCCGCTTCCGCATCACCGGTCACCGGGTACGAGTCCAGCCCACCATCGGTGTACCAGGCATGGCCCTCGGGATAGAACGAGCCTTGTGCGTCCCAGAGTTCTTCCGGCCCGCCGGCGATCGCCATGGCGTCGGCCGGTGTCAGCGAGGCGAGCATGGCCCGACGCAGCGCGTAGTTGTCCTTGAAGATGCCCTCGGCGCTGTTGAAGAAGAGCAGCGGCATGGTCGGCGAGCCGTGCTTGAGCGTCTCGACGCTCTCGTCCGCTTCCAGATCGGCGAAGAGGTCGCCGGTGATGCGCTCGGCATAGTCGTAGTCGCCCGCCTGCACGCCGCTCACCCGCGTGCCGACATCGGGCACCGCGACGAAACGCACCGCATCGACCAGCGCCTCGTGCCCGCCGGCATAGCCGCTCGCCGGATCGGGATGCGGCGCGTAGTCGTCGAACTTGACCAGCTCGATATAGCGGTTGGGCCGCCACTCGCCGAACATGAAGGGCCCGGTGCCGACGATGGCGTCGGGCGCCAAGGGCTCGCCGCCAGCAGCCGCCATGGTCTCGGCCGGATAGATCGCCGGACCGCCATTGACGAAGGCGAGCAGGTTCTTCCACGGACCGAACACGTCGGTGAAGGTGATCGTCACCTCACGCTCGCCCGTGGCCTCGACGCTCGCAACCTTGTCGAAGAAGAGCTTGCCGCGACCGCCATGCTCACCCCAGCGGGAGAGCGAGGCCACCACGTCGTCGGCCATCATCGGCTCGCCGTTGTGGAACATGACGTCGTCGCGCAGCGTCAGGACCGCGGTCAGCCCGTCATCGCTGATGGTCTCGCTCGCCACCAGCAGCGGCACGGCCTCGTTGTCGGCGTTGAACGCGTAGAGCGTCTCCATGATGTTGAGGTTGACCAGCGTGGTCAGCGTCGCCGTGGTCATCTGCGTGTCGAGATGCGGCGGCTCATCGCTGATTGCGACGTTCAGCGTTCCTTGTGCGAAAGCCGGCGTGCCCAGGCTCAGGGCAACCAGCAACGTCGCGGCACCACCCATCAGGCGAGCTGTGCGACGGAGCTGCGTCAACGTCTCTTTTCTCGGCATCTCGTTCCCCGTTGGCGTTTCTCGGGCCAGGACCGCCCCGGCGTCTTTCGCGTCGTCAGACCAGTTTTCGTATAATCAATGTTGGAGTGCACGGACGGGACGTGTCAAGTCATGGAGGCCTGCCCAACCGCGAAACTTGAGAGCATCCCGGCATGACCCGCGTCTTCACTGCCGCCCTGGCGACCGAGACCAACACCTTCTCGCCATTGCCCACCGACATCGAGAGCTTCCGCGAGCAGCTGCTCGCGCGGCCGGGCGAGCACCCCGACCGGCCGACCATCGTCACCGGACCGATCATCGCCGCGAGGCGGCTGGCCGGCGGTGCCGGCTGGACGCTGATCGAGGGTACGGCCGCCAGCGCCGCGCCCGGCGGCACGCTCAACCGTTCGGCTTACGAGAGCCTGCGCGACGAGATCCTGGGCCAGATGGCAGCCGCCATGCCGCTGGATGCGGTCGTGCTCGGGCTGCACGGCGCGATGGTCGCGCACGGCTATCCGGACTGCGAGGGCGATATCCTGAGCCGCGCTCGTGCGCTCATCGGCAAGGATGCGCTGCTCGCCGCCGAGCTCGACCCGCATTGCCACTTCACGGCCGAGATGGCGCAGGCGCTCGACATCGCGGTCTTCTACAAGGAGTTCCCGCATGTCGATTTCTACGAGCGGGCGGAGGAGCTGCTGGCCTTGGTGAGACGCGCGCTCGAGGGCGAAATCGAGCCGAAGCTCGCGGTCTACGACTGCCGGATGATCGACGTGCTGCCGACCTCGCGCGAGCCGATGCAGAGCTTCATTGCCAAGGTGCGCGACCTCGAGCGCGACGACCCCAGGCTCTTGAACATCTCCATCGTCCACGGGTTTCGCGCCGGCGATGTGCCCGAGATGGGCTGCAAGGTCGTGATCACCGTCGATGGCGACCACGCCCACGGCCACAGCATGGCCCGATCCCTGGCGGCCGAGCTCTTCGCCAATCGGGGCAAGCATTTCGGCCCGCTGGCCACGCCCGAGGAGGCGATCGCCACGGCGCTGGCCTCGCCGCACCGGCCCGTCGTGCTCGCCGACGTCTGGGGCAATCCGGGCGGCGGCGTGCCGGGCGACAACACGGTGCTCTTGAAGGCGATGCTGGCGGCCGGCGTCGAGGATGCCGCCTTCGCCACGATCTGGGACCCCATGGCCGTCCGGGTCTGCCGGGCTGCCGGCGAAGGTGCGAGGCTGCCCTTGCGCTTCGGCGGCAAGTCGGCGGCCGGCATCGGCGATCCGATCGATGCAGAGGTGCTGGTCAAGGGCATCTTCGAAGACGCCTCACAGAGCTTTCGCACCGCACTGGTCGGCCTCGGCCCCACAGCCGTGATCGAGGTCGGCGGCATCGAGGTGATCCTCAACACGCACCGCACCCAGGCCTTCGAGCCCACGATCTTCACCAATCAGGGGATCGACGCGACGGCCAAGAAGATCCTCGCCATCAAGTCGACCAACCATTTCTACCAGGGCTTCGCCGCGATCAGCGACGAGATCCTCTACGTCGCCTGCCCGGGCGTCTACCCCAGCGACTACCACACCGCCGGCTACCGGCATGTACGCCGACCGCTCTGGCCGCTCGATGCCATCGATTGGCACGAGGTCGAGCAGCATCAGACCTTCTCCTGATCGGAGCCGCCAGCATCATGGCCGAGACGCCCCTTTGCGACCTTCCCGCCACCGAGCTCCGCCAGCGCATCGGCACGAAGGAGATCTCGCCGGTGGCCTTGCTCGACTCCTGCCTCGAGCGGATCGAGGCGGTGAACCCGGCGCTCAACGCCATCACCGCCACCTGCATCGACCGGGCCCGCGCCGAGGCGAAGCAGGCCGAGGCGGCGGTGCGCGCCGGCGATGCGCTCGGCCCCCTGCACGGCCTGCCGATCGGCATCAAGGACCTGCAGCTGACAGCGGGCCTGCGCACCACCTTCGGCTCGCCGCTCTTCGCCGATCATGTGCCGGCCGAGGACGAGCGCACGGTAGCCGCGGTGCGTGCCGCCGGTGCCATCGTCGTCGGCAAGACCAACGTCCCGGAATGGGGTGCCGGCGCCAACACCCGCAACCCGGTCTATGGCGCCACCGGCAACCCGTTCGATCCCGCCCGCACCTGCGGCGGCTCGTCGGGCGGCTCGGCCGTGGCGCTCGCCACCTCGATGCTGCCGCTGGCGACCGGCTCCGACACGGGCGGCTCGCTGCGCACGCCCGCGGCCTTCTGCGGCGTCGTGGGCTTCCGCCCGTCACCCGGCCTGGTGCCGTCCGAGCGCCGTGGCCTGGGCTGGACGCCGATCTCGGTCCTGGGGCCGATGGGCCGGACGGTCGCCGACACCTGCCTGCTGCTCTCGGCCATGGCTGCAAACGACGCCCGCGACCCGCTGTCCGGCCCGGTCGATCCCGGCGCGTTCGCGGTCCCGCAAGCGGTCGACCTCGCCACGCTCGACGTCGCGGTCAGCGAGGATCTGGGCTTCGCCCCCCTCTCGGCCGACATCCGCGCCGTCTTTCGCGAACGACTTCCGGCATTCTCCGGCAGCTTTCGATCCTGCACCACCGCCGACCCCGACATGCAGGGCGCCGACGACGCCTTCGAGGTGATCCGCGGCGCCAATTTCCTCGCCCAGCACGCCACCCGCTACCACGAGACACCGGACCAGCTCGGCCCCAACATCATCGCCAATATCGAGCAGGCCCTGGCCTATGATCTCGCCGACTTCGCCCGGGCGCATGCCAACCAGACGCGCATCTACCGCGCCTTCCAGGCGTTCCTCGCCGACCACGACGTCCTGATCTGCCCGGCCGCCGCCGTCTCGCCCTTTCCCTGGGAGCAGCTCTACGTCGAGGCGATCGATGGCGTCGAGCTCCGCACCTATTTCCACTGGCTGGCGCTCAGCTACGGCCTGACCCTCACCGGCCACCCGGTCTGCGTCATCCCCTGCGGCCGCGACCGGCTGGGCCTGCCCTTCGGCATCCAGATCGCCGGCCGGCGCGGCGCCGATCGCTTCGTGCTCGGTGTCGCCCATGCGCTCGAGCAGGCGTTGGCCGGCGATCCGGCAACGGCACGGCCGATTCCAGCCATGAGCGTCCGCCAGGATGATTGGGCGCGGCTCCGGCAGGCTGAGAGCCGCGAGCGCGCTCTATGCGTAGACCTCGACGCTTGGCGTGAAGCTCGTCTCCAGCTCCAGCGGGTAGATCGGCCTGGCACAGCGCGTGTGCCCCAGCGTCGGCAGGTTGGCGCTGGTCGAGCCGGCGACGTCGACGTTGAAATTGGCTACCGCATAGGCCTCGAAGAACTGGGGTTGGGTGTGCGGTGACTTGACGACGACGAGGTCGAAGGTGCTGGGGTCGCGGCCATGCGCCAGGAAGAGCGAGCGGTCGAAGAGCTGCACCGGCCGGCTGGTCAGCACCAGCGTCAGGTTGCCGGCCTCGATGACCGCACAGCGCCCGCCGATCTCCGGCGTCTGCCAGCTCTCCAGCGTGTAGCGGCCATCCGACAGCATGGCGACCCGCCCCTCGATCGCGAGCGGCTCGAAGCGCGGATCGAGGCTGCCGCCGACCGTGAACGAGCCCACCCCACCGACACCGAGCTCGAAGGCACGCTCCACCGCCGGCGCGTCGGTCAAGGGTGCGAGGATCCGCCCTTGGTAGCCCTGCTCGATCAGGCCCTTGATGATCAGGTTGCTGTCGCCCGTCGCACCCGAGCTGGTCGCGTCCGCGGCATCGGTGAAGATCACCGTGCCGTCGAGCCGCTTCGCACCCTCGATCGCCTCGTCCAGGCTCACCAGCTTCGCCTGGATCTCGGCGCGTTGCTCGAAGAAGCCATCGGCCAGTGCTCTGACATGACGCTCGGCGAGTGCGGCGTCGCCGTCGGTGACCACCACGGCCTGGCAGCAGAGCTCGGGCACGTCGGTGAACGGGTTGCCGATCATCAGCGTCGCCGCGAGCACGCCGGGCTCGGCCTCGATCGCCTTGGCCCGGCGGATGTATTCGCCATAAATGCCGGTCTCGGTGATGCACTGGTCGCCCCTGACCAGCATCGGCAGGCGTAGCCGCGCCGTGGTCGGCCGGGCGCCGTGGCGCAGCACCCGCAGCAGCAGCCGCGCCGCCCGCTTGCCGGTGTCGGCGAGGTCGACATGCGGGTAGGTGTGCAGCGTGGCGAGCCCGGGCGCCTGGCGCAGCATCCGTGCGGTGAGGATGCCGTGCAGGTCGAGCGACATGACGAAGGGCACATCCGGCCCGAGCATCGCCCGGCCGCGCTCGAGCAGATCGCCCTCCGGATCGAGCTCGCCCTCGGCCCCCATCGCCCCGTGCAGCGCCCAGTAGACGGCATCGACGCCATCCTTGGCCGCAGCCTCCAGCGCAGCGAGCAGCTCATCCCGCAGCCGCGCATAGCCCGCGGCCGACAGCTCGCCGGCGCTGCAGGCGAAGGCACCGTAGACCGGCACGAGATCCAGGTCCGGCACCGCGTCCAGGACCTCGAGCGCGCCGCCGACATAGGTGCCCGTGCCGCGCCGCTCGTCGAACAGCGCCTGGCCCCGGCGGATCTGGAAATCCTCGTAGCCGCTGGGCACCGGGTTGAAGGACGACACCTCCTGCTGGCATTCGACGACGAGAACACGTTGCTTGGCCATTGCCCGTTGCCTCAGCAGGTGACGTTCTTGCCCTCGCTGCCGAAAGCAGCGAGTCGATCCGCATCCTCGACCACTTTGGCTGCGGCGGGGCGGTAGTGGTACTGCACCGCCCAGCGAAAGCTGTCGGTCCGGTTGATCGGCGTGCCGTGCGGGATCTTGCCGTCGAAGAAGAGCACGTCGCCCGCCTGCATGGGCACGGCCACCCGTTGATCCGGCTCGACATCGGTGTCGCAGATCTGCCAGTCGCGGCGCTTGAAATGCAGCCGCGGCCCGTCCTTGTGGCCGCCGGCCAGCATGTGCATGCAGCCGTTCTCCGGCGTCACCTCGCCCATGGGTATCCAGACGCCCACGATCGGCGTGTCGAGCGCCAGGTTGAAATAGGCGTGGTCCTGGTGCCAGGGCTTCTCGCGGCCGCGCGCCGGCTTGACCAGCGCCATGTCCTGAAACAGCTCGGGCGGCCCGCCGGTCAGCCGCTCGACGATGGCCATGAGCGCTGGATGTCGGGCAAGCGCGCCCAGCGCCTGCTGCCGGCGGACGAAGCCCATGAACTTGCGCACATAGCGAGCGCGCAAGGCGGGCTCCACGTCGGGCAGCCGGTCGCTCTCCTGGCCCGGCGCGAAGCCGGCGCCGGCGACATTGCCGTCGATCTCGCGGTCCGAGGCTCGGATCGAGGGCCAGGTGATCGCGCAGCGCGCCTTCGTACCAGATGCCCCAGCAATCCGGCGCGTCGCTGAGCGCCATCGCCTCGAGCTCGGCCCTGGTCGCCGCCACCTCGTCAGGGCGCAACAGCCCGCGGACCATGAGGAAGCCATCCTCGCGAAACCGCGCGAGCGCCTCGGCGGCTTCTGCCGCCGGCACGCCGTCGTCGATGCGCTCGACGGCATAGAGCCCCGGATCGTGCTCCGGGATCTTGGGCTCGAAGAAGACATGCGGTGCGGCTCGCCGCCATCGATCGGGTCTCCAAGGGTTCAGGGGGAAGCCGGTGCATGCCCTTCCTGCACGCTGGCCAGGGTCAGCTCCTCGGCCAGGTGGCAGCGGGTGAGATGACCATCCGGCATCGCCCGCAACGCCGGCGCCTCGACGCGACAGCGCTCGACGGCGTAGCGGCAACGCGGGTGGAAATGGCAGCCGGACGGCGGGTTGGCCGGATCGGCGACCTCGCCCTTGGGCACGATCCGCCCGCTCCGCCGCCTGGGATCGGGCACCGGCACGGCGGAGAGCAGCGCCTCGGTGTAGGGGTGGCGCGGCCGGGCGAAGAGCTGGGCCGTCGGTGCCAGCTCGACGATCTTGCCGACATACATGACCGCGACCCGGTCGCTCACATGCTTCACCACCGAGAGGTCGTGGGCGACGAAGAGATAGGAGAGGCCGAGGCGGTCCTGCAGGTCGAGCAGCAGGTTGACCACCTGCGCCTGGACCGAGACGTCGAGCGCCGAGACCGGCTCGTCGGCGACGATCAGCGCCGGGTTGAGGGCCAGCGCCCGGGCGATGCCGATCCGCTGCCGCTGGCCGCCGGAGAAGGCATGCGGGAAGCGGTTCATGTAGGCGGCGGGGAGCTGCACCAGATCGAGCAGCTCGCGCACCCGGCGCCGCCGCTCCTCGAGGTCGGTGACGCCGTTGACCAGCAGCGGCTCGGCGATGATGTCGGTGATGGTCATGCGCGGGTTGAGGGACGAGAACGGGTCCTGGAAGATCATCTGCATCTGCCGCCTGAGCGGCCTGAGCCCAGACTTGGGCACGGTGGCGACATCGACCTGGCTGCCGTCCTCGGTGCGAAAGCGGATCGACCCGCCGGTCGGCGTCAGGGCGCGCAGGATGCAGCGCGAGGTCGTCGTCTTGCCGCAACCGGATTCGCCGACCAGCGACAGGGTCTCGCCGCGCCGGATCGAGAAGGTGACGTCGTCGACGGCACGCACATGGCCCACCACCCGGCGCAGCAGCCCGCGGCTGATCGGAAACCACTTCCTCAGCCCCTCGACCTCGAGGATCGTCTCCGGCGCAGCGCCCGCGGCCGTCATTCCGCGCGCTCCAGTGTCTGGGCCTTGAGCACCCCTTCAGGTGCCTCGTCGTAGAGAAAGCAGCTGACCTCGTGCCGGGCACCGAGCCGGGTCGGCGCCGGGAAGAAGCGGTCGCAGCGTCGCCGGCCATCGCGTCCACGCAGCGCGGGTTGAAGGGGCAGCCGGCCGGCCAGTTGTAGGGGTGCGGGATCGAGCCCTCGATGGTCCGCAGGCGCGAGCGCGGCTCGGCCAGGACGCTCGGGATCGATTGCAGCAGCGAGCGGGTGTAGGGGTGGGCCGGATCGTGAAAGATCGTCTCGACCGGCCCCTGCTCGACGTCGCGGCCGAGATACATGACGACGACGTCGTCGGTCATCTCGGCGATCACGCCCATGTCGTGGGTGATGAGGATGACGGCCAGCCCCTGCTCCGCCTGGAGCTTGCGCAACAGGTCGAGGATCTGCGCCTGGGTCGTCACGTCGAGCGCGGTGGTGGGCTCGTCGGCGATCAGGATGCGCGGCTCGGCGGCAAGCGCCAGGGCGATCATCACCCGCTGGCGCAGGCCGCCGGAGAGCTCGAACGAGTAGCTCGTCGACCCGCTCGCTCCGGTCGCGGGATGCCGACCAGGGCCAGGAGCTCGATCGCGCGCGCGCGCGCCGCGGCCTTCTTGCTCAGGCTCGAGTGCAGGCGGATCGCCTCGATCAGCTGGTTGCCGATGGTGTGGAAGGCGGAGAGCGAGCTCATCGGCTCCTGGAAGACGTAGCCGATCTCGCCGCCCCGAATGGCACGCATCTCGCGGCCCTGGCCGTCGAGCTTGACCAGGTCGACGACGCTGCCATCGGGCCGCCTGAGCAGGATCTGGCCGCTCTCGACCCGACCCGGCCGCTCGACGATGCGCAGGATCGAGCGCGCGGTCACGCTCTTGCCGCAGCCGCTCTCGCCGACGATGCCCAGCGTGCGGCCGGGCTCGAGGTCGAACGACGCCCCGTCCACGGCGCGCACGACGCCCTCGTCCTGGTGAAACCAGGTGCAGAGATCGCGGACGGAAAGGATGGGTTCAGCCATAGGGGTCGGCTGCGTCCCGAAGCCCGTCGCCGAGGAAGTTGAAGGCGAGGATGACGACGATCACCGGGACCGCGGCCATCAAGAGCCAGGGGGCGATGGCCAGCGCCTGGATGTTCTGCGCGTCCTGCAACAGCACGCCCCAGCTGATCGCCGGCGGCCGCAGGCCGAGGCCGAGGAAGGAGAGCGTGGTCTCGCTGATGATCATCGCCGGCAGCGCCAGGCTGACGGCGGCGATGATGTGGGAGAGGAAGGAGGGCACCATGTGGCGGAAGATGATTCGCAGCTGCGGGCGCCGGCAAGCTCGGCCGCCATGACGAAGTCCTCCTCGCGCAGCGACAGGAAGCGGCCGCGCACCACGCGCGCCAGCTCGGTCCAGCCGATCAGCGAGATGATCACGGTGATGGCGAAGTAGACCTGGTCGACGGTCCAGTCGTGGGGGCAGGGCCGCGGCCAGGCCCATCCAGAGCGGGATCGTCGGGATCGAGCGCAGGATCTCGATGATGCGCTGGATCACGGTGTCGATCGCGCCGCCATACATAGCCCGAGATGCCGCCGAGCAGCACGCCCAGGAAGAGGCTGAGCGCCACGCCGGCGAGGCCGATGGTCAGCGAGATCCGCGTCGCCACCATCAGCCGCGACCAGAGATCGCGCCCCAGCTGGTCGGTGCCGAGGAGGAAGAGCGTCTCCTCGGGCTGCCCGTCTTTCGACGCCGAGCAGATGGCGGTTGGTCGGGAACAGGCCGAGCAGAGTTCGTACTCGAAGCCCTCGGCCGAAGAGCTTCAGGTAGACCTTCTTGTCCTCGGGTCCGGCGACGTAGACAGCGCTTGAAGGTCTTCGGATCGCGCTCGCCCTTGAGCCGTAGACGTAGGGCGCGGAAGCGGCCGTCGTCGAACCAGTGGATCGCCTGCGGCGACAGCAGCAGCGCTGCGGCCGTCGGTCCTCGTGCGGATCGGAATAGGCGCAGAAGTCGGCAAAGATAACGACAAGATAGAAGAGCGTGATGATCACGGCAGAGGCCATGGCCAGTTTATGCTTACGGAAGCGCCACCACATGAGCTGCCACTGGGTGGCGACCATAACGCGTTCGGCGACCGCGCTCTCTTCGTGCGCGCCTTCGGGCTGAGGCTGCTCCTCCGCAGTCCCGACGGATCCCAATGTCGCTTCGGCCATCAGTTTCTGCCCTCCATACCGAAGCGGATGCGCGGATCGATCCACATCAGCATCAGATCAGAAAGGAACGTGCCGATGACCGTGAGCACGCCCAAGAGCAACACGATGGCCCCGGCCAGGAACATGTCCTGGGCGATCAGCGCGCGCAGCAAGAGCGGGCCCACCGTCGGCAGCGAGAGCACCAGCGAGACGATGATGCTGCCGGAGACCACGAACGGCAGGAGGTAGCCGATGGTGCTGGCAAAGGGATTCATGGCCGCGCGCACCGGATATTTCATGATCACCTTCCATTCCTGGAGGCCACGGGCGCGGGCCGTCACCACGTAGGGCTTGCGCAGCTCGTCGAGCAGGTTGGCGCGCATGATGCGGATCAGCTGGGCGGTGCCGGCCAGGGCCAGGATCATGGCCGGCAGCGGCAGATGCTTGGTCAGGTCCCAGATCTTGGCCCAGGACCAGGGTGCAAGCTCGTACTCGGGCGAGAACAGCCCGCCGATGTTCATGCCGAAATACTTGAAGCCCAGATACATGATGATCAGCGCCAGCAGGAAGTTCGGCACGGCGAGGCCGACGAAGCCCACGAAGGTGAAGATGTAGTCGGCGATCGAGTACTGCCGCACGGCGGAATAGATGCCGATGGGCAGGGCGATGCCCCAGGTCAGGATGATGGCGGCGATAGAGATGACGATGGTGAGCCAGAGCCGGTCACCGATCACCTCGAGCACCGGCCGGCCCCACTCCATCGACATGCCGAAATCACCCTGCAGCAAGCGGGCCATCCACTTGCCGTACTGCACCCAGATCGGCCGGTTGAGGCCGTACTGCTCGCGCATGGCGTCCGCCTCGGCGGCGCTGACCATCGAGCCCGAGGCCGAGAGATTGGCGATGTAGCTGTTGACGAAGTCGCCGGGCGGCAGCTGGATGATGACGAAGGACATGACCGAGATCGCCCAGATGGTGACGAGCGCCAGGATCAAACGGCGGACGATGTAGGTGATCATTCGGAGCTGGCCGTTGAGAGGCGCATTGAGGGACAGGCTCCCTCCCCGCGTACAGGGGAGGGGGGCCGGCCGGGATAACAGACCGGTCGCACCGTGGCGCTCGCTCCTCACTTCCTTGAAGTACCACGTCTCGGGATGCGCCCCGCCCGGCGTCCGGCAGTGCTGGGCGATGCAGTTGCGCGACGGGATGTTGCCGAGCTTGTTGGAGACGAGCCGCACGCCCATCAGCGCCGGCGACTGGCCGACCGTGCCGATGCCGTACTGCTCGTCGATCAGGATCTTCCAGATCTCCTTGGCGGTCTCGATCCGCTCTTCGCTCTTCTGGCCGGCGGCGCTGCGGAACAGCTCGAGGACCTTCAGCATGTTCGGGTCTTCGGGCTTGATACCCTGCTCGCCGTTCGACGCGTACCACTTGGCGAACTCCGGTCCCATGAACGCCTCGGTCGGATCGACCGGGATGGCGTGGCGCGGGAAGAGGTAGAGCAGCTCGGTGCCGCCATTGTTCCAGACCATGATCTGGTGCTCGTTGGCGGCCGTGCGGGTGAAGGCGAGCGAGCGCTCGGTGTCCTTGACGTCGGCCTGGATGCCCACCTGCCGCCACTGGTCGGCGACCATCTCGCTGATCTTCGGCCAGGGCAGGAAGGCCTGCACCGCCTGGACCTCGAGCCGCAGCCGCTCACCATTGTCGGTGCGCAGCCGGTAGCCCTCGGAATCCTTCTCGGTGAGCCCGATCTGGTCGAGGAGGGCGTTCGCCTGCTCGGGGTCGTAGACCGACCACTTCTCGCGCCAGCCCTCGCCCGGGAAGTAGGGCAGGCTCTCGCCCGGTGCCGGCGATCCGGCAGTGCCGACGCCGAGCCAGAACGTCTCGTTGAGCTGGTCGCGGTCGATGCCCGAGCGACAGCGCGCGGCGGAAGTCGGCGTTGGTCAGCCACTTCGCGATCTCGGGATCGGCATCGTAGCTCTGGTTGAACTGGTAGATGGCGTCCGAGCCGTTGAAGGCCGGGTCGAGGTGGACGGTGTAGTCGCCCTTCTCCTGGTTCTCGAGGATCACCGGCAGCTTGGCGATGTCGATGTGCCGCTCCTGCAGGTCGTACTCGCCGGCGATGGCGCGCAGGTTCAGGACCTCGAGGTTCTCGGCCAGGGTCGACATGAGACGCGGTCGATGTAGGGCAGCTGGTTGCCCGCCGTGTCGACCGCCCAGTAGTAGGGATTGCGCTCCATCACCCAGTTCGGGTTGTTGATCGGCTGGACGGTCCGGAACGGCCCCAGCACCGGCAGCTCCGGATTGAGCGTCCAGTCCTTCTTGAAGTGCAGCCGCGCCACCCAGTTGTCGAAGCCTTCGGCCTGCGCCTCGGCATCGAGCTCCTCGGCCGACTTCTCGTCGCCGGGGATGAACTGGGCCAGGTAGTGGCCCGGCGCGTAGCCGCCGTGGCTGCGCTTGTCGGACTGCCGCACCGCCTGGCCGCCACCGATGAGCGTGTCGCCCATCATCAGCTCCTCGAAGAGGAAGAACGGCACGTCGAACTCGAAATTGACGGTGTAGTCGTCGACCTTGACGATCCGCCCGGGCTGGCCCTCGGGCGTCATGTCGGGGATCGGCGTCGGCACCACGTCGGGATTGCCGTAGATGTCCTCGAACCAGAACACGAAGTCGTCGGCGGTGAAGGGATCGCCGTCAGACCATCTGAGGCCACGGCGCAGATCGAGCGTGAAGGTCTTGCCGTCCTCGCTCATCGACCAGCCCTTGGCCAGCGACGGCCGCGGGACGGCACCGGTGTGGTCGACCAGGATCGGGCGATCGGAGGACTGGATCCGGTTGCCGTTCTCGTTGTCGCCGGGGCCGGTGAAGCCGCGCCGCCAGATGCCGCCATAGCTGCCGACCTCGCCGACGGGCTCGATCACCATGAGATCCTCGGGCAGCCGCTCCTCGACCGGCGGCAGCTCGCCGGCGGCCACCTTCTCGGCCAGTGATGGCGCCTCGCTGAACGAGGTCGGCCACTGGGCCGGATCGGTGATGATGGTGACGCCCTCGAGCTCGCCGATGAGGCCGGATTCGGTCAAGGCGCTCTGCGCCCAGACCGGTTCGACAGGTGTCGCCAGGGTCAATGCCGCGGCCGCACAGAGCGCGCCCGTCAGCCGCCGGATGGTCCGCATATCGTTGCCTCCCCTTTTTTGTGGTCGGCCACCAGTGCCTTGAAAGCCTCGGCGGCGTCTTGCGGACAATTGAGAGGGGCACTATTCGCAGCGTGCGACAGCTTGTCAATTGAATGTGGCTTCCGGGCAAGCGGGGCGCTATCAAAGGCGCCCGTGGCACCATGACGTCGACAAGAAGGCAGAGGCGATGACCAAGATCCGCCCAAATCGCGTCAAGGAGAAGCTCAAGGCCGGTGCCACAGTTCTTTCCCTGGCCGGGCTCGACAACCCGGACCTGATCGATCTCGTCGGCCCCTTGGGCATCGACGCCATCTGGCTCGAGGCCGAGCACGGGCCGGTCGATTTCGGCCGCATCGGCGATCTGACCCGGGCCTGCGATCTCTGGGGCATGACCTCGATCGTCCGCGTCAACGCCCTCGACTACGGCACCATTTACCGGACGCTCGACCTCGGCGCCCAGGGCATCTGCGTGCCGCATATCGACACCGCCGACGACGCCAGGGGCTTCGTCGAGGCGGCGAAGTTCGCGCCCATCGGCAAGCGCGGCCTCTTCACCAGCCGCCAGGGCTTCGGCGTCCCCGACTACCTGCAGGTCGCCAACGACCACACGCTGCTGATCGCCCTGATCGAGGACATCAAGGCGGTCGGCAATTTGGACTCGATCCTGGCCGTCGAGCACATCGACGTGTTCTTCGTCGCCCCCTCGGACCTCGCGTCGTCCATGGGCCTGATCGGCCAGCCGGAGCACCCCGACGTGCAGCGGACCATCGACGAGACGCTAAAGCGCATCATCGCCGCCGGGCGCAACGCCGGCACGACGCTCGTCGGCAACCGCAACGCCGATCGCTACGCGGCAATGGGCGTCCGCTTCCTGGGCGCAGCGCTGCAGCCCTGGCTCGCCGCCGGCGCCGAAACCCTGCGGCAAAGCCTGGGCCAGGGCCTCGCCAGCCTGGCGGCTCGAGCGGCTAGGGAATCGAGCGGGACGATGGACACCGAACGCGCCAGGCACCGCCTCGAGGGCTGCTACATCACCGTGCCGACGATGTTCCGCGACCCCGACCTCGAGCTCGACCTCGCCGCCACCGGCCGCAACGTCCGCTACCTCAGGGAGCACGGCATCGACGCGCGCTACGGCACCTTCCTCGCCGGCGGTGCGGCCGGCGACTTCTCGACCATGACCGTCGACGAGCGGGTCGCGGTCTGCGAGACAGTGCGCGCCGAGGCCGGCGACGTGCCCGTCGCCATGGGTGCCCAGACGACGAGCACCGCCGAGCTGCGCCGCCTGGCGCGCGAGGCCGAGCGCATCGGCGCCGAGTTCATCCAGGTCTCCTGCCCCTACTACTTCCAGCACACCGAGGAAGACTTCATCGCCTTCGTCAGCGAGGCGGCGATGGCGGCCGACATCGGCATCATCGTCTACAACACCTTCTGGACGAGCGCTGCGGTCTCCTTCGCCACGGTCGAGAAGCTGACCTCGAGATACCGAACGTCGTCGGCCTCAAATGGGCCTGCCCGCGCACCGACGCCATGGAGTTCGAGGACGTCGTCCACAGCTTCGCCGGGCGGCTGACGATCATCGACAACCATCTGATGTTCGCCACGAGCGGCATGCTGGGTGCGCGCGCCTTCGAGGTCCATCTCTGCAATTTCTGGCCGGAATGGGGGATCAAGCTGATCGACGACATCGACGCCGGCAATTGGCCCGCCGTGCAACTGGCGCTCGTCGAGGAAGCCATGCCCTTCTACAAGCTCTGGGTCGAGATCGAGCGCGAGTTCACCAGCGGCGACGGCTATCTGGACAAGCTCTGCATGGAGCTGGTCGGGCTCGATTCGAGCCGCTGCCGCCCGCCGACCCGCGACATCCGTGAGCCCTACCGCGAGCGCTGCCGCGAGATGCTGCAATCGGTGGGCGTGCCCGGCGTGCTGCCGCGATGAGCAGCCCCGTCCTGCAGCTCGCACCCGATGACAATGTCGTCGTCGCCATGCGCAAGCTCGTGCCCGGCGAGGCCGTGACGGTGGGCAAGCTGGTGATCACCGTCAAGGACGCGATCCCCTTCGCCCACAAGCTGGCGGTCCGAGACCTCGCCGCCGGCGCCAAGGTCACGAAGTTCGGCGTGCCGATCGGCAGCACGACGGCAGCAATCGCCAAGGGTGCCCTGGTCCACGTCCACAACCTGAAGAGCGACTACATCGAGAATTCCTCGATGTTCTTCGAGGAGGACGAATGACCAGCTTTCAGGCCTATGCGCGCGCTGACGGCGGCAAGGGTATCCGCAATACCGTCGTCGTCGCCTACCTGGTCGAGTGCGCGCACCACGTGGCCCGCGCGGTCACGACCCCGTTCGAGGGCCGGGGCGTCAACCTCATCGGCTTCGGCGGCTGCTACCCCAACGGCTACGCCCAGGACATGATGAACGCGCTGGCCACCCACCCCAATGTCGGGGCGGTGCTCCTGGTCTCGCTGGGCTGCGAGGAGTTCAACCGCCAGCGGCTGAAGGAGACGATCGCCAGGAGCGGCCGGCCGGTCGAGCTCCTGGTCATCCAGCGGACCGGCGGCACGCGCGCCACGGTGGAGACGGGCCGCGCCTGGGTCGAGCAGCAGCTGCAGGCGCTCAAAGCCACGCCGAGGGTGGAGATGGGCGTGGACGAGCTGATCGTCGGCACCATCTGCGGCGGCTCGGACGGCACCAGCGGGCTCACCGCCAACCCCGCCATCGGCAAGGCCGCCGATCTCCTGGTCGACGCCGGTGCGAAAGTGATGTTCGAGGAGCTGGGCGAGCTGTTCGGCTGCGAGCAGGACATGGCCCGGCGCGCCGCCACGCCGGAGCTGGGCCAGGCGATCCTGGCGGCGATGGCCAAGAGCCACAACGCCTACGGCACGCTCGACCAGTCGAGCTTCGGCGGCGGCAACATCTCGGGCGGGCTCAGCACGGTCGAGGAGAAGTCGATCGGCGCCTACACCAAGAGCGGCACAAGGCCGATCGTGGGCCTGCTCAAGCCGGGCGTGCGGCCGACCAGGGCTGGCCTCTACCTCTTGGACATGATCGGCGACGGGCCGGTGCGCTTCGGCTTTCCCAACATCAACGATAACGCCGAGATCACCGAGATGATCGCCTGCGGCGCGCATCTCACCCTCTTCTCGACCGGCCGCGGCTCGGTCGTGGGCTCGGCGATAGCACCGGTCATCAAGATCTGCGCCAACCCCGAGACCTACCGGCGGATGGCCGAGCGACATGGATGTCGACGCCGCCGGTCTTTCTCTTCGTCGCGCGGATCTGCTCGCCACTATCTCGACCTGCTGCAGGCCGAGATCCTCGACCTCCTGGCGCTGCCGGGCATCGTCGGCATGAAGCTGAGCGCCGACGATATCGGCCTCGTGCTCCGCGCCAAGGCGCGCCAGCCCGAGAAGCTCGTGCTGTTCGGCTCCGACGATCTCCTGCTGCCGGCGCTGGCCGCCGGCGCCGATGGCGGCGTCGGCAGCACCTACAACCTCTTCGGCAGGCGGATCGTGGGCCTGCGCGATGCGGTTCGCGCCGGCGAGCTCGACCAAGCGCGTCGCCTGCAGGCGGAGATCAATGCCGGCATCGCCGTCCTGGTCGAGGCCGGCGTGTTCCCGGCGCTGAAGGCAGGGCTCGCCGCAGCCGGTGTCGCTTGCGGCGCCTGCCGCCCGCCCGCCCGACCGCTCGATGCTGCCGCCACCGCCCGTCTGCTGGAACGCCTCGAGCCCTTTCTCGACCGCTGAGGCGAGCGGCGCCTAGCCGGAGCGTCAGTCCGGCAGCAACTGGTCGATCATCTGGCGAACCGCCTGCAGCGATTCTGCTTGCCGTCCTGGCGAGAATAATCCAGGTCGCCGGCGCAGCCCCACCAGTCCCAGCAGCCGTTGGGATTGGCCGTGAGTCCGGTCGGATCGAGCGCCCGTTGGCGGGCCGTCGTCTGCGGGTAGAGCACGACGATCCGGTTCGGCTTGGCCCAGGGCAGCGGGTTGTAGGCAGCGCCCCAGTAGAAATCGTCGTCGATGAGCGCCGTGTATTGCTGGCAGCCATGAAACGCGACGTGCAACCGGCAGGCCGCGGCCGCTTGCGCATCGTCCCGGCAGACTGCCGGGACGTAGACGAACCCAGTATCGGCCAGGCTCACGCTGGCATCCGTGGTCGGCGTCGAAGAAGGTCGTCTGGTCGAAGGCGAGCAGATCTCTCAGGTTCCGGCTCGCCGGAAGCACGTTGGCGAAGCCCGTCGGATAAAGATGCCTGAGCAAGCGCTCGGCGTCGTCGAAGTCGCAGTCGATGATGAAGGGCATTGCCCGTACTCGCCGCAGGCCCGCTACAGATGCTCCTCGATGCCCGGTGAACGCCTCGACGAACACCATGATTGGCAAGCTCGTTGCGCTCGAATCGAAAGTGCAGGTGCTGCAAGGCCGAGGCGCGCATAAACGGCGTCCAGCGCCTGCATGGTGGCGAGCGGCACGACGTCATCGGTATCGCCCAGGAACAGCCAGTCCCGATCGTCGGCGAGGTTCGCCGGGTCGTCGATATGGCCATTGCCGTGCTCGGTCGTGATCATCTCGATGGCCGCCTCGGCGCTGGGCCCGTCCGGCAGCCAGATACCGAAGGGATCGAACGCGGTGCGTGAAATATGGCTGAAGACGCCGAGTGCTGTCACCACCGAGGCCATGGGATTGAACGAGAGGATCGCCGGGGTCTGCTCGGCGCAGGCATAGGGCCCGCCGGCCATCACCCCGGCACCGCTCACTAGCTCCGAATAGGCCACGTGGAACTGGTGCGCGAAGAAGCCGCCGGACGAGATGCCCGAGACGGACACTTGGTCCGAATCGAGCGTCTGGACGGCAGCAAGCGGCGGTGCCCCCTCGCTCACCTGTGCGCCGGCAAGGCC
>CALOAB010000016.1:0-558266 GCA_942491185.1 uncultured Alphaproteobacteria bacterium
CGCCGACTGGCTATGGACGGCCTCGCGGGTGTGGGTGAACGCGGCATTGGCGAGCGGCCGGCGCATTCTGGCAATGAGTGGGACGCCGGGCCGGGTCAAAGGGGCCTCGAACTTTGGCGCGGGCTTGGAGGCGAACCGAAGGAGCGGCCGGATTTCGGAGCAGATCAAGGTCGGGGCAACGGCCGGGTCGACCCACCGCTTGACAATGAAGCCCGATGAAGGGGCCTTGCTGCCGGAGAGCCCGCGCCGGCGAGTCCATTTTGGCAACCCGAGCAACACTGTCCGACCCGAGCGTGGTCCAAGGGCCACATCGTTGTGCCGGGCATAAACCACGCCCATCGACAGCTTGCTTCACCGATCGCCATTTTCTAGTATTTACGACGCGTTGACCGGATTTTTTGTCCAGAAGTATCAAGGCATAACAAATGTTGCACCTTGGATCTCGCCGTCGATTCTTGCAGCATGGCTTCGGGTCGCTGGGGCTGATCGCTGCGAGCAGCATGACCCTCTTATCGGTTTTCGTAGCACCTCGGACCGGCTCGACTGATAAGCATAGCGCTGCCGAGAAGGTTGCCGGTCGCCTGAATGGGGCGGAAAGCGACATTGTCATGGTCAACGGCTGGATTCTCCGGCGCAGCGATCTGGAGCATCTGCGGTGATCGTCGATGCGGAGCGGATGGAGCCGACCGCGCTCGCTGAGCGGGTCTTCGATGTCTGCGTCGTGGGTTCGGGGCCGGCCGGATTGTCGCTGGCGCGTCGGCTGGCCCGGCAGGGCAAGAGCGTCGCGCTCATGGAAGGCGGTGGCCTGGAGATCAGCTTCGACTCCGAGGAGGTCTACGAGGGCCAGATTATCGGTGCCGATTACTGGCCGTTGACGACCTGCCGCAAGCGTTTCTTCGGCGGCTCGTCCAACTGCTGGACCGGTCTCTGCCGTCCGCTTGACGCTCCGGACTTCGAGCCGAAGCCCTACAGGGAGTGGGGCGGCTGGCCGATCGGTCGCGCTGATCTCGACCCGTACGCCGCCGAGACCGACGACATACTGAGCGTGCCACACGCCGGCGGCGAGTTGGCGAGTGCCTTTGGCGATGACGCCGAACCGTTGGTGCCGGTTCAATTGCGCTACAGCGAATATACCCACCTCGGCGAGCGGTATGCCGACGAGATTGCCGCCGATCCGCTGATCACCCTCTTCATCAATGCCAATCTGGTCGATCTCGAGCTCGACGATCGGTTGCAGCAGGTAGAGCATGCGGTGTTCCGCAGCTACGAGCGGCCCGAGCCGTTCCGCGTCGCGGCGACAGTCTACGCGCTCTGCATGGGCGGTCTTGAGAACGCCCGCTTTCTGCTCAATGCGAATCGCCAGATGGCCAATGGCATCGGCAATGCCAACGACCTCGTCGGCCGCTTCTTCAACGAGCATCCACACCAGGATATCGGCCAGGTGTTGCTCGTCCGGCCGCTGCCCGGTCGCTCCATCTACGCGCCCACCCCGGCCTTCATGGCTGAGCAGGAGATCCTCAACTTCGGTCTCGTCCTCGATCCCTACGTTCGCGAACTCAGCCTCTCCACCGAGCTCGCTCGCACCGTAGCCTGCCAGGCCTCCTTCACCGAGCGGCTGGTCGAGGCGATGCGCGGCAAGGCCATCGAGTGCGACGATGGCGGGCTCGACGCCTACTATCGGCAATGGCGCCAGCCAGAGATCCTGATGACGGCGCGGCTGCACATCATGTCCGAGCAGGCGATAAACCCGTCGAGCCGTGTGCTCCTCGGCGACGAAACCGACCGCTTCGGCCTGCGCCGCATCGAGCTGGACTGGCAGTTCAGCGAGATCGATTATCGGACCGTGCAGACGGCAGCAATGACCATGGGCAAGCTGCTCGCCGAGCGCGATGTTGGCCGGCTCCAGCTCGATGAATGGCTGATCGGCGGGCCGAAGGACTTCCCCGGCCCCGACGACGCCCGGGTCGGCGGGCCGCACCACATGTGCACGACCCGGATGAGCGATAGCCCACGGCAAGGCGTGGTCGACCGCAATTGCCGCATCCACGGCATGGACAATCTCTATCTCGGCGGCAGCAGCGTCTTCGGCTCCGGCGGCTTCGCCAACCCGACCTACACCATCGTCCAGCTGGCGCTGCGCCTCGCCGACCACCTCGCCAGCGAGGTCGCCTAAGAGGCTGCTACGACGCAGCCTCCGGCAGGCGGCCGCGCAGCACGTAGTCGAGGATGTCGACGACCTGCCCTGGCGTCTCGACCACGGCCTGGGCCGCAGCGTCGACCTCCTTCAAGGCGTGCTGGTGCTCGCTCCCGTGCATGACGATCAGCTTCTTGCCCAGTGCTGCCGCATAGCCGGCATCGAAGGCCGCATTCCACTGCTTGTACTTGTCGCCGAAGCGGACGACGACGATGTCGGCCCGGGCGAGCAGCGTGCCCGTCCTGATCGCGTTCAGCTTGGCACCTTTGTGGTCGTGCCAGAATTTCTGCTGCTCCGGTCCGGTGATCGCCACACCGCAATCGTCGCTCGCCGCGTGGTCGGTCACCGGACCGGAGAACACCACGTCGAGCCGCCGGGTCTCGACGCCGGCGATGATCTCCTCGCGCCAGTCAGTGTGGATCTCGCCGGAGAGATAGACTTGGAATGGTTGCATCGAGACGCCCTTCATCGACTGCCTGCTTCCCGGCTGACGTGGCGACCCCTGGCCGCGCTGGCAAGGCCCAGACCTTGCTGACCGTCGTCTGCCCGCCCCGGCGTCGCTTCGGCTGCCTCAGCCGAGCACCTCGCGCACTGCCTCGGCCGTGGCGCCGATGATGGTGTCGGCCTCGGCCGTGCTCAGGCAGAGCGGCGGGGCAAATCCCAGAATATCGCCTTCGGGCATGGCGCGGGCGATCACGCCGCGGCGCAGCAGTGCCGCCGCCACGCTCGGCCCGACCTTGCGCGCCGGATCGAAGAAGCGGCGGGCACCCGGGTCCTCAGCCAGCTCGACCGCCACGAGCAGGCCGTCGCCCCTGACCTCGGCCACATGGCCGTGGCCGTCGAGCGCCTGGCGCATGCCGGCGAGCAAGTGCTTGCCGACCCGCCCGGCGTTCTCGACGAGGCCGAGCTCGTCGATGAGCTTCAGGTTGGCGACGCCGGCAGCGGCCCCGATCGGGTGCGCCGAATAGGTCCAGCCATGGCCGATCGGCCCGTTCTCGTCGGTGCCGGTCATCAAGACCTCGAACATCTTGCTCGAGACGATCGAGCCCGAGAGCGGCGCGTAGGCCGAGGTGAGCCCCTTGGCGATGGTGATGAGGTCCGGCTTCAGGCCGTAATGCTGGCTGCCGAACATCGAGCCCAGTCGACCGAAACCGGTCACCACCTCATCCGCCACCAAGAGCACGTCGTGCTTCTCGAGCACTGCCTGGATCGCTGGCCAGTAGCCCTCAGGCGGTGGCACGATGCCGCCGGTGCCGAGCAGGGGCTCGCCGATGAAGGCCGCGACCGTCTCCGGTCCTTCGGCCTGGATCAGCGCGTCCAGCTGCTCGGCGCACCAGGAGGAGAACTCGAGCTCGCTCATCCCCGCTTCCGGCCGCCGCAGGTAATAGGGGGCCTCGGTGTGGATCACCTGGGCCAGCGGCAGGTCGAATTTTGAGTGGAACAGCTTGAGCCCGGTGAGCGAGCCGGTCATCAGCCCGGAGCCGTGATAGCCGCGCCAGCGCGAGATGATCTTCTTCTTCTCCGGCCGGCCCAGGATGTTGTTGTAGTACCAGATCAGCTTGACGTTGGTCTCATTTGCGTCCGAGCCGCCGAGGCCGAAATAGACCTTGCCCCAATTGGCGTGGCCGAGCGACGCCGACGCCCGATCGACGACCATCTTGGCGAGTGTGATCGAGGCCTCGGTGCCGTGCCCGACATAGGCGTGGTAGTAGGCGAGCTCGCGTGCCTGGGCGGCGATGGCGTCGGCGATCTCGGTCCGCCCGTAGCCGACATTGACGCAATAGAGCCCGGCGAAGGCGTCGAGCAGCTTGGTGCCGTCGCGATCCTCGACGAACACGCCCTTGCCGCCGGTCATGATCCGCGACGGCGCCTCGCCCCGGGCGAACTGGCCGAGATGCGTGGACGGATGGAAGAAGGTCTCCCGGTCCCAGGCATCGAGCTGGTCGTTTCGAAGGTCGTCCATGGCTTTATCCTTTCGTCCTGCGCGCAGCGGATCAGGCTCTCAGGCCCAGTCGCGGCAGACGTATTTGACCTCGGTGAACTCTTCCATGCCGAGCCTCGAGCCTTCGCGGCCGAGCCCGGATTGCTTCATCCCGCCGAACGGAATCGGCGCGCCGGTGACCTTGGTCCGGTTGACCGCCACCATGCCGTAGCGGAGCGCCCGGCTGACCCGGTAGATGCGCCGCGGATCGAGCGTGTGCACATAGGCCACGAGCCCATGCTCGCCCTTATTGCCTCTGGCCACCGCCTCGGCCTCGCTGTCGAAGGCAGCGATTGCCGCCACCGGCCCGAAGGTCTCCTCCTTGAAGATCAACGCCTCGTCCGGCACGTCGGCCAGCACGGTGGGCTGGAAGAAGAGCGGCCCGGCTTCGTGGCGCTTGCCGCCGGTCATCAGCCGGGCACCGCGCTGCAGCGCATCTGCGACCTGCGCCTCCTGCTTCTTGACCGCCGCATCGTTCATCAGCGGCCCGATGTCCGGATCATCGATGCCCCGTCCGACGCTGAGACCGACAGTGGCTGCCGTGAACCGCTCGACGAAGGCGTCGTAGATTGGCCGCTCGATCAGGATACGGTTGGCGGCCAGGCAGTCCTGGCCCGAGGTGGCGAACTTGGCCTTGATCGCCTCGGCCACGGCCTGGTCGAGATCGGCGTCCGCAAAGACGAGGAAGGGCGCATGCCCGCCCAGCTCCAGGACCAGCCGCTTGATGGTCGCCGCACTTTGCCGGTAGAGCAGCCGGCCGATCTCGGTCGAGCCGGTGAACGACAAGGCCCGGACCCGCGGATCGGCGAGCCAGGGCTCGACCACCACCGGCGCCTCGCCGGTCACCACGTTGAAGACGCCCGGCGGCAGGCCGGCGCGGAGTGCCAGCTCGCCCAAGGCAAGCGCTGAGAACGGCGTCTCCTTGGACGGATGCACGAGGACTGGGCAGCCGGCGGCGAGCGCCGCTGCGGCCTTGCGCGTGATCATGGCGCAGGGGAAGTTCCAGGGCGTGATGAGGGCCGCCACGCCCACCGGCTCCCGCCACACCTCGACCTCGGCATCCGGCAGATGCGAGGTGACGCTCTCGATGTTCGGTCGCTTCGCCTCCTCGGCGTAGAACTCGACGAAGCTCGCAGCATAGTCGATCTCGCCTTTGGCCTCGGCCAGCGGCTTGCCCTGCTCGACGGTCATGATCAGCGCGAGGTCGTCCTTTGCCTCGAGCATCAGCTCGAACCAGCGGCGGAGCAGCCGTGAGCGCTCCTGCGGCAGCAATGCCGCCCAGCCCGGCCAGGCCGCATGGGCGGCATCCAGCGCTGCCGCACTCTGCGCTGCACCCAGCGCCGGCACCGTGCCGACCGGCTCGCCATCGGCCGGATCGGTGACGGTAATCCGGCCTTGGTCGCTGGCTGTCAGCCATCGCCCATCGACCATCGCCGCCTCGCGAAAGAGTCCACGGTCTCGCAACTCGGTCAGCTTGGCCACGGCGCGTCACTCCCGGAAATCCGCGCGAAACAGCGTGCTCGGGATTGCCCGACGAGTGCGGAAATTATCATCCGAGCTGAAGAAGAGGTCTCCAAACACCTGCCACCCAGGCAGACGATCGGCCCAAAGCGGCCGGTTGCGAACAGGCGATTCCTCTAGCCCGGAAAGAGCGGCGGCGCTTGGCTTCAGTCGATCTCGGTGACGACGACCTCGTGCGCCCGACCGTCCGCGTCGTAGGTGACGGTCATCCGGTAGGCCTGTCCCCTCTCTGCCTCGAGCGGCGTGCCCACCAGCTCCCAGAGCCCGAAGGTCAGGATGTCCGCGCTGCCATAGGCGATTGCCCGCTCGGGCGACACCTCGTTCCCCACCACGTACTCATAAGTGCAAACCTGGCTGCCGTCGGGCAGGTCCTCGACGGTCAAGGGGGGCCCGACCTCGAGCTCGATGTCGGAACGACCTTCGCCCACCGAGCAATAGCTGAGATCAGGCGGCTCCTCGCCGCTGAGCGCCATGCCGACACTGCAGCCGCCGAGCGGCAGGAGCAGGGCCAGCAGCAGCCAGCGGCGGCGCATCGGGCCGCGCCCGGGCCGGCCGTGGCTCAAGGCAGTTCCTCCACCATCGCGTGCAAAGGCGGCGGCTCTTCCTTCACCGGCTTGGTGACGAAGTAGGTCCAATAGCGCTGCACGCCGGCGTCGCTGGCGAGGAGGGTGTCGACCAGCGTCTGGTAGCTGTCGACGTCTCGCGCCATCACCTTGATGATGTAGTCGATGCCGCCGCCGACGGCGAAGCACTCGAAGATCTCGGGGATCTCGGCGATGATCGCCTCGAAGCGGGCGAAGTCCTCATTGCGGTGACTGGCCAGCTCGATCGTGACGAACACGTAGGTGAAGGGGGCCAGGTACTTGAAGTCGATGCGGGCGCCGTAGCGCTCGATAATGCCGGCTTCCTCGAGACGCTGCAGCCGGGCCCAGCATGGCGTCGCCGACAGGTTGACCCGCTTGGCAAGCTCCGCCTTGGTGATCCGCCCCTCGCGTTGCAGGATCGCGAGGATGCGCAGATCACGGTCGTCCAGCCTCAATCCGTGCCCCTTCATCGCGGCCGTTCCCGATCCCCGCACGCCATTGCTGGCCGGCTTGACCGCAACTGGGCCGCCAGCCTTCGCAAGAGCTGGAGCAAATACTGCGCCATCGAGCCCCTGACGCCAAGGGCTGTGATCGATTGGTGTAGCAGGGTAGGGCGCGGATGGCGGCATGGTTGGCTCTACGGGCGGGGTCGGCAGCGGCAGCGCTGCTACTTGACCAGCACGCAGGTCACTTTGGCCATGCTGCTGACCTTGTGGGCGACCGAGCCCAAGAGAAAGCCGCCGAAGTCACCGAGGCCGCGCGTGCCCATGACGATACTGTCGCAACCGTGCTCCTCGGCAAAGGCCACGATCCGACGTGCAGGATGGCCACGCTTGGCGAAAGCCTCGACCGTGGTGGCACCTGCGGCCAGCGCGCGGGCCTTGGCGGTCGCCACCAGCTCCTTGGCGTAGGCCTTCAAGGCCTCGTCGGGCGTCGCGACCTTGCCGCTCGGCCGGACCATCGAGAGCGACGACTCGAGCGGGCTGTGATGCCGGTAGACGCAGAGCACGGTGATCGCACCGGCGAACCGTCCGGCGAGCTCGACCGCGGCGTCGAGCGCCCGGGTCGCCTGCTCGGAGCCGTCGATGGGCACCAGGATGTTCTGAAACACGAAGGATCTCCCTTAAGAAAGGGCTCTCAGCGGAAAGCCAGATCACGGAGAAAGAGTGCGATCTGCGGGAACATGATGAGCGCCACGCTGACCCCGAGCAGCATAACGATGAAGGGCGGCGTGCCGCGGATCACGTCCATGTAGGGGCGCCGGAAGATGGCGATGGCCGTGAAGATGTCACAGCCGAAGGGCGGCGTTGCGGAGCCGATCGCCACCTGCAGCGTGATGATCACGCCGACCAGCACCGGATCGATCTGCGCTGCCGCGACCAACGGCGCGAAGATCGGCACCAGCACCAGGATGACGACGATCGGATCGACGAACATGCAGCCGATGAAGAACGCGATCGAGATCGCCACCAGCACCATGGTCGGCCCGGCATCGGCGAGGCCGAGTGCCCCGATGATCGCCTGCGGGATCTGGTTGAAGGAGATCGCCCAGGAGAAGGCGGCACCGGCGGCCACCAGGATGAAGACGACGGCCGTGATCAGCCCGGTCGACTTGGCGATCTCGAACAGATCCTTCAGGCCCAGCGAGCGGAAGACCAGGACCTCGAGGATCAGCGCGTAGAGCACGCAGACCGAGGCCGCCTCGGTGGGGCTGAAGATGCCGCCATAGATGCCGCCGACGACAATGACCGGGAAGCCCAAGGGCCAGACCGCATCGCGCAGTGCCGACAGCCGCTCCGACCAGCTCGCCTTCTCCTGCACCGGGATGTTGTGCCGCTTGGCGTAGATGACGCAGTAGCCGGAGAAGAGAAAGAGGATGAGAAGCCCCGGCCCGACGCCGGCGATGAACAGCTCGGAGATCGAGGTGCCGGAGATCACGCCGTAGATGATCATGGCGATCGAGGGCGGGATCAGCATGGCGATGTCGGACGCATTGACGATCAGCGCCAGCGTGAAGCTGTCCTTGTAGCCGGCGTTCAGCATGCGTGGGCGAAGCGGGCTGCCGATCGCCACCACGGTGGCCTGGGTCGAGCCCGAGACCGCGCCGAAAAGCGCGCAGCTCGCAGCCGCGGTGACGCCGAGCCCGCCTCGGACGTGGCCGACGAAGGCCATCACCAGATCGATCAGCCGGTTGGCGGAATGCCCCTTGGTGATGATGTCGGCGGCGAGGATGAACATCGGCACGGCGATCAACGCCGACGGGCGGATGCCGGCGAGCATCTGCTGCACCATGATCTCAGGCGGAATCGGCATGTAGATGAAGAACGCGACGAACGATCCCGCGATCAGCGGGATCATCATCGGAAAGCCCAGAAGGAGGAGGACGATCATCGTCCCCAGCATCACCGTCGCCATGCTGTGCCTCCTCCCAATTCGAGCATGCTCTCAGACCCGGCCGGCATCGGTGTCGGCATCGCTCTCCGGTCCGTCGTCGTAGGAATCGATGACCGACGAGGAGAGGTAGACATCCGGCTGGGTGAGGTTGACGACGGCCGTCATCACGTACTGGATCCCGGTGATGACGAAGCCGAACGGCACCCAGACCTGGGTGATGTAGAAGGGTATTCGGAGCGAGGCCGAGATCCGGCCCGTGTCGTAGACGCTGACGACATAGAGAAAAGAGTACCAGGCGAGCACGAACATCGCCGCTGCCGTCACCAGTGCTATCACCACCATGAGCACCTTGCGGGCGGCATCGGGCAGGGCGTCATAGATCGCCGACATGCGGATATGCCGGCCCTGGCGGGCGGCGTAGCCGATGCCGATGAAGGTGATCAGGATGATCAGGAACTGATTGAGCTCCTCGGCGAAGAACAGGCTCTCGCCGAGAAAGAACCGGCCGAAGATGTTGGCGATCGAAACGGTGGCCATGAGCAGGACACCGAGCCCGAGGATCAGGGCCTCGCCCTTGGCGATCACGCTATCGAGCACACCCAATGGCTTGAGGATGCCGCCGAAGCGCTGTTCGTGCGTGGCCGCGCCAGCCGTCCTGTCGTCATCCATCAGCCGCAGCACTCCTGCGTCATGCGGCGGGCCGAAGCCCGGGCCACATTCTGGCAAAGCGGCCGGCGGCGGCGAGCCACCGCCGGCAGGACGTCGATCAGCCGCCAGCGCGGTCCTGGCTCGCCTGGATGTCGGCCTCGAAGCCACCCAGGACCTCCTCGCCGCTCTCGCCGACCATCTCGATGAACGTGGCCCGAACCTGGCCCGCCGCCTCGCGGAACGGTGCTCGCTGCTCGTCGGTGAGCACGGTCACGGTCATCTCGGGCTTGGCCTCGAGGATCAGCGCCTCGGCCTCTGCAGTCAGTCCCTGCTGGTACTCGATGATGTAGTCGTAGGCGACGTCGGCCGCTGCCTGGACCAACGCCTGATCCTCAGCCGACAGCCCGTCGAAGAACGGCTTGTTCGCCAGGACCGCCGTGGTGAAATTGTTGTGCCCGGCATAGGTGATGTGGTCGGTCACCTCGTACATCTTCGTCGACTCGACGAAGAACATCGGGTTCTCCTGACCCTGGATCATGTTGAGCTGCAAGGCTCCATAGACCTCGCCCCAGGGGAGCGGCGTCGGCGTCGCGCCGAACGCGTCGTAGGTCTCAACCAACAGCGGCGAGGTCATCACCCGGAAGTTCACGCCCGACAGCGATTCGGGGCCGGTCACCGGCTCCTTGGTGGTCATCACCACCTCGCCCTCGGGGTACATGTCGATCATCTCCAGCCCCTGCTCGATGTAGAGCCCGGCCAGTGTCTCGTTGATGGTCGGCGAGCTGGCGTAGAAATCGGCCAGCACGGCTGGATCCTCGGGCAGGACATAGGGCAGCAGGAATACCTGCAGCTCGGGGATGAGGCTGCCCATGAAGCCGGGCGAGGCGGTGACGAACTGCACGGCACCCATCTGGGTGAGCTCGGTGGTGTCCGCGCTCTCGCCGAGCGTGCCGAACGGGAAGATCGCGACCGTGTGGTCGGAGTTGGCCTCGATGTGCTCCTTGAACTGGGTGGCGTAGACGCCTTGCACCTCGTGCAGCGCCTCCTCGATCGCGTACTTCCATTCCGCGGCATCGGCGGCGGAAACGGCGAGCGCCGAGAGCGCGGCGCCGGCGAGACAAATGCGGGCAACGGTCGTCATCTGAGAATCCTCCACGCCAGCTCCTTTTTGCGACCGGTGGCAAAGACCCTGCTACCGGTGCTGGAGGCGGCTCATTGTTTGGTGACGGCTGCACTCAGCGATCAGGTAGGTTGGTGACATATTGCGCGTGATGTCCAGCGATGGAAGTTTCGTATTGGCCGAGCCTGAGAGACGATTGCTCCGCCCGTCCATCGCGATATGGTGCATTCTTCGCTGTCACGATCGTTGACCTGCGGCCCTCAGCACTCCGACCATTGAGAAGCACGAATGTCGCCCGGTCGACGAGGCGGCGAAAAGACGTCGATGGCATGCCGACGAGCATCCGAAGGTGTCGTCATCGAGCACGAGAAGGAGGAGGGCAGGCGTGATCACGACCCGTGTTCTCGAGCTCGAGGTGAGCCGGGCGCTCGACCCGATCGACGCTGTGTCGCGCATCGGCCTCGTGCTGCTCTCGACCGATGCCACGACGGAGCGCGATTTCGCCCGTCTGCTCGACCGCAACGACGTCCTCGTCGCCAGCAACCGGATCACCTTCGAGAACCCGACCACCCGCGAGAGCCTGCTGCGCACCGGCCCGCTGCTCGAGGCCGCCGCTGCCGACCTGCTCCCCGGCAGCCGTTTCGCCGCTATCTACTTCTCCTGCACGGCCGCGACCGCGGTCCTCGGCGCCGCTGGCGTCGCCGCCGCCATCGCCCGAGCCAAGCCCGAGGCGGTCACCGTCACCCCGATCACCGCGGCCAGCGCAGCACTCCGCACACTGGGTGCCGAACGCATCAGCCTGCTCGCCCCCTACACCGCCCCGGTCACCGAGGGCGTTGCCGAGAGCTTCCGCGCTTTGGGCTTCGCTGTCGATCGCATCACCTGCTGGAACCTCGAGGATGACCGCGACATGGGCCGCGTCAGGCCCGAGACCATCATCGATGCCGCGGCGGGTGCGCTCGATCCGGCCTCCGACGCGCTCTTCATCTCCTGCACCGCGCTGCGCTCGAGCGAGACCGTCCCGGCGCTCGAGGCAGCCCTCGGTCGTCCGGTCGTCACCAGCAACCACGCCGCCGCCTGGGCCTGCCGCGAGTTGGCCGGGCTCGGTGGACCCCACCCAGAGGGCGGCCGCCTCTTCGACCACCGCCTCGATCCAGCATTCCTCTGAGCCACGCCGCAGCAAGGACTCCGCCAAGCCATGCCGACCGCCCAAGCCCCAACGGTCACCATCGTCAGCGAGACCGAGCTGCGCCGCGTGATCTCGCTCGATACCGCCGTCATCGACTGCATCGAGGACGCTTTCAAGCGGCTGGCTGAGGGCGGCGTGATCATGCCGCCGATCCTGCGGCTCGACATCGAGGCATATAACGGCGAGGTCGATGTCAAGACGGCCTACGTGCCGGGCATCGAGAGCTTCGCCATCAAGATCAGCCCCGGCTTCTTCGACAACCCGAAGCTCGGCCTCGCCAGTGTCAACGGCCTGATGACGCTCTTCAGCTCCAGGACCGGGCTGATCGAGGCTGTCCTGCTCGACAACGGCTACCTGACCGACATCCGCACCGCCGCCGCCGGCGCCGTCACCGCCCGCCATCTGGCCCGCCCCGACGCCGCGCGCGTCGCCATCCTGGGTGCTGGCGTCCAGGCCGGCCTGCAGCTCGAAGCGTTGACGCTGGTGCGTACTATCACCAGCGCCGCGATCTGGGCCCGCGACCCCGAGAAAGCCAAGGCAAGAGCTGCCGCCCTAAGCGACAAGCTCGGCATCCCGGTCGAGGCCATGGCCGACGCCGCCCAGGCCGTCGCCACCGCCGACATCGTCGTCACCACGACGCCCTCGACCACGCCGATCCTCATGGCCGACTGGCTGCGACCGGGCCAGCACGTCATCGCCATGGGCTCCGACGCCGAGCACAAGAACGAGGTGGAGCCCCGGGCCATCACCCGCGTCGACCGCTATATCGCCGACAGCGTCGCCCAGACCCGCCGCCTGGGCGAGCTGCACCATGCCATCGAGGCGGGCCTCGTGGCGTCTGACCAGCCCTTCACCGAGCTGGGCCAGGTGGTCCTCGGCACCGCCCCTGGCCGCCGCACCGCGGCCGCCATCACCATGGCCGACCTCACCGGCACCGGCCTGCAGGACACCGCGATCGCGACCCTCGCCCGCGCCAGGTTGAACGCCGCCGGCGCCGGCCACGTGCTGCCGCTTTGATCAGGACCAACAAGCCATGACCGATGCCCGCCACCGCTTCACCCGCGAGGAATTCGACACGCGGCTCGCCAAGACCCGGGCCGCCATGGCCAAGGCCGGCATCGACCTCCTCCTGGTCACCGACCCATCGAACATGAACTGGCTCACCGGCTATGACGGCTGGTCGTTCTACGTCCACCAGATGGTCGTCCTGCCCATGGACGAGGCGCCCATCTGGTACGGCCGCGGCCAGGACGCCAACGGCGCTAGGCGCACCGCCTGGCTCCCCGACGACCGGCTGATCGGCTACCCCGACCACTACGTGCAGAGCACCGAGCGCCACCCGATGCAGCTCCTGTCCCAGATCATCACCGATCGCGGCTGGGGCAAGCTCAAGATCGGCGTCGAGATGGACAACTACTACTTCTCGGCTGCCGCCTACCACCACCTCGTCCAAGGCCTGCCCAACGCCGAGCTCAAGGACGCAACGGCGCTGGTCAACTGGCAGCGCGGCGTGAAGTCCGAGCAGGAACTGGCCTACATGCGCAACGCCGCCCGGCTGGTCGAGCGCATGCACAAGAAGATCGTCGAGAAGGCCGAGCCGGGCCTGCGCAAATGCGATCTCGTCGCCGACATCTACGAGGCGGGCCTGCGCTTCGCCGATGGTCTGGGCGGCGACTACCCGGCGATCGTGCCACTTCTGCCCTCAGGCCCCGCGGCCGGTGCCCCGCATCTCACCTGGGACGACCAGCCGATGCAGGCAGGCGAGGGGACCTTCTTCGAGATCGCCGGCTGCTACCACCGCTACCACTGCCCGCTCTCGCGCACCGTCTTCTTGGGCAAGCCGCCCCAGCACATCCTCGATGCCGAGCAGGCCGTGCTGGAAGCCATGGATGCCGGGCTCGAGCAGGCCAGGACCGGCAAGCAGACCCAGGACATCGCCAACGCCTTCTTCAAGGTCCTCTCCCGCCACGGCATCGAGAAATCCAACCGCACCGGCTACCCGATCGGCGTCAGCTACCCGCCCGACTGGGGCGAGCGCACCTCCAGCCTCCGCCCCGGCGACACGACCGTGCTCGAGACCGGCATGACCTTCCACTTCATGTCCGGGCTTTGGATGGACGATTGGGGGCTCGAGATCACCGAGAGCATCGCGATCACCGAGACCGGCCCGGAGATCCTGGCCGACGTCCCCCGCCACCTCTTCGTCAAGCCCTGAGAGCAATCAGCCCATGGCCAGAGCGCTCATGTCCGGACCCCCATCGCCCGTCGACCCCACCGTCGACTTCGACGCGGAAGGCGTCCAGCACGGCTTCCTCCGCCTCCCCTGGAGCCGCGACGACAGCGCCTGGGGCAACCTGATGATCCCCATCACCGTCGCCAGGCAGGGCCTCGGGCCGACGCTCCTGGTCACCGGCGGCAATCACGGCGACGAGTACGAAGGCCCGCTCGCCATCCTCGACCTCGCCCGCCGCCTTGAAGGCATGCAGCTCGACGGCCGGGTCATCCTGCTGCCCTTCATGAACTACCCCGCCGTCAAGGCCGCCCGTCGCACCTCGCCGGTCGACGGCCGCAACATGAACCGCATCTTCCCGGGCTCGCCCACCGGCTCGCTCTCCGAGAAAGTCGCCGACTTCATCATGCGCGGCCTGCTGCCCATGGCCGACCTCGTCTGCGACTTCCACTCCGGCGGCCGCACCCTCGACTTCCTCCCCTTCGCCGCCTCGCACATCCTCCCCGACAAGGTCCAGGAAGCGCGCTGCGATGCCGCCGTCGCCGCCTTCAACGCCCCCTACACCGTCAAGATGCTGGAGATCGACGCCGTCGGCATGTTCGACACCGCCGTCGAGGAAGCCGGCAAGACCTTCGTCACCACCGAGCTCCGCGGCGGCGGCACCGCGACGGCCAAGAGCGTCAAGATCGCCCGGCGCGGCATCACCAACCTCATGCAGCACATGGGCATCCTCGAGGGCGAGCCCGAAGCAAGGCCCCACCAGCTTCCTCGACATGCCCTCCGACGACTGCTTCACCTTCGCGGAGGTCGACGGCATCCTCGAGCTCTGCTTCGACCTCGGTGACCAGGTCCAAAAAGGCCAGACCCTCGCTCGCATCTGGCCCCTCGACCGCACCGGCAGAGCGCCCGCCGAATACCAGGCCAAGCTCGACGGCCTCCTCATCGCCCGCCACTTCCCAGGCCTAACCCAAGCCGGCGACTGCCTCGCCGTGGTGGGCACGGCGGGCGAGGCGCCGTAATAAGAAGAAGAGCAGGGAGGCCGGCCTCCCTGCACCCACCGGGATTTCGGGTTGGGCAAGTAGACGCGCTGACGGTTGCATTTGTGTAGTTCTTAGTGCTATATCACTAAGTGTGATGGTGATGTTGGGCGGTTGATGCGCATCTTCGTGACGAAGCCGTTCGCGCGATTTGCCAGACGTGAGAGAATTGAGGATGCGGCGCTGCGCGATGCCGTCAGCCGGGTCGATCAGGGGCTGATCGATGCCGATCTCGGCGGCGGCGTCGTCAAGCAACGGATTGCCCGACCAGGGCAGGGCAAGTCCGGCGGGTATCGCAGCATCCTGCTCTTCCGAGCACGGCAGCGGGCGTTCTTCGTCTACGGCTTCGCGAAGAACGTCAGAGCCAACATCGGCAAGGACGAACTCGCCGCCTTTCGCGCGCTTGCGGCCGAGCTGCTCGATCTGAGCGAGAACGCCATCGTTGCTGCCATGGCGAATGGAACGATCTCGGAGGTCAACGACGATGACTAGGCAATACAAGAGCGATGCGCTGGCCGCCATCCACGAGACCGCCCAGGGCCTAACCGATGCCGGCGTTATGGCCAAGCAGACGATGAAATCCTTCGACCAATTGTGCCTCACCCCCGTCGAGGACCTCACGCCCAATCAGATCCGCGCCATCCGCCAGCGCGAGAACGCCAGCCAGGCCGTCTTCGCCCGCTACCTCAACGTCACCACCGGCCTGATCAGCCAATGGGAACGTGGCGAGAAACGCCCCCGCGGCGCATCGCTGAAGCTGCTCACCCTGGTGGCCAGAAAGGGGCTGCAGGCGGTGGGCTGAGGCCGAGTCCCAGTACGAACCATGCCTGCTCGAATGGGGCTAGGCTCGTTTTTTCACAGGCAGAAGAGCCCAAAGGCGCTAGCACAAATCCCATCCTGAAGAGCTGGGAGCGAGCGAAATGTCGAAACGGAACCATCTGGCGGCCTCGCTACTGTTCGCTTTGGCGTCAGTGACACCGCAATGCGCCCATGCCGACGCTGCTAACACCACCCACGACCATGCACTCGAGAGCGCCGTCGTTCGGCTCGCGGCGGACCGCATCGACGCCGTCCTGGGTGCCGTCGCCGATAGCACCACCGCACTCGGCCACGCTTATGCCCGCCTCGCCGCCCAGGGCGACGCCACGCCCGCCGACGCCGAGCGCTGGCTCGCCGACAGTGACACCGTGCACCAAGTCACCGGCGTGCGCACCTGGCCCGCCGGCCTCGCCGAGCCGCCGGCCTTCCAGGCGCCCTATCCGGCGTTCTACAGCTACGGTGGCGACCCGCCGAGCGAGACCGTGCTCGGGCAATTCGATCTCTTCGAGCAGCTGGCGCCCACCTTCCGCGCCGCCTACGAGAGCTTCCCCTTCTCCTGGGTCTACGTCACCACCGCCCAAGAGGCGATGATGATCTACCCCTTCGTGCCGATCGACGAAGCGGTCAATAACGGCACGCCGACCGAGACCTCCTACTACCAAGCGGCCGACTTCGCGCAGCGCCAGGTGGGCTGGACCGCCCCCTATCTCGACCTGGTCGGCGCCGGCATGATGGTCACGGCATCCTACCCGGTCTATCAGGACGACACGCTGCTCGGCGTCACCTCCCGCGACATCACGCTCGACCAGCTGACCGAGTCCGTATTGCAGCACCTCGCGGTCGCCGGTGGCAGCGCACTCATCGTCGACGCCGACGGCCTCGCCATCGACGCCACCGACCCGACCCTCGCCACCGAGATCGACAGCACCAACACCGCCGCCGGTGCTGCGGTCCTCTACTTCCGCACCGATGCTGGAAGGCAGGCGCTGACCGCACCCGGCGCCGAGATCTCCCAGTCAGCGCCGATCAATGAAGTGGTCGAGCAGGTCTTGGCCGCGGCAGCGCAAAGCGACAGCGACGCGATCCGATTGGCGATCGACGGCAACCGCGTCCTCGCAGGCGTCATCGACCGCACCGGCTGGCTGGTCGTGCTGATGCTGCCGCCTGCCAGCTGACGCGTAGCGTCATTCGACCCCGAAGCTGTCGGCAGCGATCGCGACGTTCAGCTGTTGCCCGCCTTCCGGGAGGAAGGTCGTGATCCCGATGAGATTGCCTTGATCGTCGAACAGCCCGCCACCGGATGAGCCCGGCGAGATCGGCGCCGTTGTTTCAATGAGCGGTAGTCCGTCGTCGACACGCAAGGAGGATATCAATCCCTCACCGAGTGTCTGCTCGAGGCCCGATGGGCTGCCGATCGTGAACACCCGCTCACCGACCTCCAGCTCGTCGTAACCCCTAACGCGGGCGATCGCCGACAGCTCCATCTTGTTCGGCACCAGGACGCATCGATCGCTCTCGTAATCGGCGTCCAGCAGCTCTGCCGAAGCGAAGAAGTCACCTTGCCAGATCGAGATGATCTCGAGCGCCTCGATGACATGGCAGGCCGTCAACAAGCGATCGGGCGCAACGGCCACGGCGGCGCCGACCGACAGGCCAGACGGGTCCTCGAACGCCGCCATGTTCTCGCCGGCGATCACCAGCCAGATCGTATCCTTGGACGTCAGGTAGATCTCGGTCGGCAACAAGCCTTCGGGCCGCTGAGGCGTGGCCGCCTGCGGTGGTGCTGGCGACGGGCTCGTTGGCGACCCGCCTGGAGAGTTGGGTGCGACGTCTGGCGCTGAGTTCTGCGGCAAGTCCGGCACCGCCACCTGGGCATCCGGCACGGGCGGCGCTGGCTCGGCTCTCTGCGGCTCCGGCTGGACGGCCTCTGGCGCCGGCTCCGCCACCTGCGGCTCCGGCTGGACGGTCTCTGCTTCGGGTTGGGCGACCTGTTCTTCTGGTTGCAAGAAGCGGAGTTGCTCGAGCAGTGCGAGCGTCGCGCGGCCCGTCGCCGCTCGGCCGATGCTTTGCTCGTATCGGCTGATGGCGCGAGCCGTTGCCGGGCCGAGCAGGCCATCGGCCGGCCCCGGGTCATGCCCGATCGCGGCGAGCAACTCCTGCAGCTCGACCACGTCCTCGGGCGTCAGCTCGCTCGGCGGTGGCGGGGCAGGCGCCAGCGATGCAGCGCCCGGGCCGGCGGTCGCGCGATTGTCGATGCTCGATGCCGGCGCTTGCCCAGGCCGGATCGCCGCCAGCTGGCGCGCCTGACAGCGCCGCAGCTCGGCGGGGCCGATGCGACTGGCCTCGGCGCAAGCCGCCATGAGCGTGGCGCTGTCGGCATCGCTCAAGCCGCTGATCCCGGCCGGCCGAGGAACGCGCTCGAGCGCCGACAGCTGACGCGCCTCACACCGCTCCAGCGCGGCACTCCCCAAAAGCCCGGCTCTCGAGCAAGCGGACCGCAGGCTGTCCCGCTCCAGGTCGCTCAGCGCGTCTGCACCTGGGGCGCGCAGGCCATCGATCCGCTCGGCCGCCTGGCGGGCCTGGCAGCGCAACAGCTCGTCGAGCGGCACCTCGCCGACATTCGGGCAAACAGTGCTGAGCCCAACGCCGGCCTCCTGACCCGACGCCTCCCCGGCATCTGCGACCAGGCCAGCCAAGCCCGACAACACAGCAAGCGTGACGACGTAACCGCGCATTCCCAAGCCCGTTCTCTCCCTTCGACAGATATAACGTATAACCCGTTTCAGGAGCATTCGAGGTGTTTCATCGGCGCACTGCCATGCTCCTGAACCCCATCGACAGCACCGCAAACCGGCGCGCAGCCTGATCGAAGCGCTTCCCCCGACACCAGGGCAAACGGCATCTGTGCGGCCGGTTGTCCACCGAGAAGCGTAGTTAGAGGCGCTTCGACGTCTGTCCATTGCCCGCTGCGTCGACCGGCCGCCGTCCCCAGAACCACCTGCGGTTTGCCACCTCGCGCCGAATTGATCGTTCCGGCGCTCGCGCTCGTCCCGGTGACCGGCTATCCGGGTGTTTCCGCCACCAATTGGAGTCCGCCATGCGATTGCTCACGCTCAGTGCCGCCGCCCTCAGCCTCTCGGTCGCCGCGCATGCAGCGCCCTTGCCCGAGGCGATCGACGGCTGGGACATCTACCCGTCGGCCCACGACTACCCGACCCTGGTCGAGCGGCTGGACGTGGCGATCGAGGAGAGCCCGCTCGCCAAGCTTTCCGCCGCCAGCGCCACGGTGGGTGCGAAGAACATCGGCCAGACGATCCCCGGCAACATGGTGGTCCACGCCTACGCGCCGCCGTTTGCCGTGCGCATGCTGGAAGCCAGCATCGCCGCCGGCTACGAGGCGCCGCTGCGCTTCTACATCACCGAGAACGACGACGGCACGGCCACACTTTCCTACAAGCAGGCTTCCTTCGTCTTCGCGCCCTACGCCGATGGCGGCGAAGCGCTGAAGACGTTGGCCGCCGAGCTCGACGCCATCCAGGACGACATCGCCGCCGCCGCAACGGGCGACTGACCGCTTAGCAAAAAAGCGACTGGATTGCCGGGCACGGCTGGCACAGCATGGGCCAGCTTGGTTGCCCCGTTGCCCGTCAACCAGGAGCACCCGCCCATGACGACTGCCTTTGCCGCCATCGCCCAGACCCTGCAGCTCTATTTCGATGGGCTCTACCACAGCGACACCGAGCGGCTGAGGCGGGTTTTCCACCCCAATGCCCGCTACGTCACCGCCACCGGCGACGAGCTGGTCGACATGGGCATGGACGAGTACCTCCCCGTGGTCGACAAGCGCCCGGCCCCTGCCGCCAGCAACCAGCCGCGCCAGGACCGCATCGTCTCGATCGCCATGGCCGGCCCGAAGACGGCAGCCGTCACCGTCAACTGTGCCATCGCCGACCGCTACTTCACCGACTTCCTGACGCTGATCCACACGGACGGCGAATGGCGGATCATCGCGAAGGTGTTCCACTACGACCTGACGGGTTGAGCGCGCCGGCCTGGCCACCACGATGGGAGGTGGGTGGTCCGCTCTGCCCTTCGCGTTGGGTCCGGCGGATCTCCAGCCAAGGGCATGCGCAACCTGCGAGCGGCGTCGATCAGCTCGCGGTCAGTGTTCGACCACGTATGCGATCGCGAACCGCCCGCAACGGGATATCGACCGCAATGTCGGTCAGTGACGCGACGACCAGTGTCGCCACAAAAACGGCCGCGACGGTCCAATAAGAGTGTGGCAGGAAGGTCATCGCCAGTAAAATGACCGCATGTTGCTGAAGATAGAGTGGATAGGAGAGGTCTCCGATCGCGCGGTCGACTTTTGCCGATGCTTCCGATAGTCGGAAGTTCACGAGGAAGAAAAACGCAACGATCAGAATAGAAAACAATAGTGTCTGAAAGACAAGTTGGCGAAACGTAAGATCGGTTGTCGTAAAGACGGTCGGTATTGTGATCGACACGCAAGTCCAGACTGAGAGTGCGAACACTGCAGCCAGGGCGGCGTAGCGTCGTGCCGAGGGCCGCTCGAACGTGAAATAGGCGATCATGCCCATGGCAAAGAACGGCACAAATTGAAAAATATCCTGACCAACGCCCGCAAGGTATGAAATAAAGAGAAGGGTGGCGCTGACGATCAGTCCAGCGAATGCAATGCTTCGCTTGTAGATCGATACACAAATCACCAGCATGAGTATTGCATAGAAGATGACCTCGGCGCGCAGCGCCCACACATAGGGAATATGGGTGGGGGCCTCTTTGCCAATGCCGGGCAGAACCATGAAGATATTGAGCAGGATCACGTCCGGCGCCAAGAGCGCCGCGCCGTCGAACGTGACGAGGCTGTTCGGTATAGACGAAGGCTGCAGGTAGACCACCAGCGCTATCGAGGCCACCGACAGGGCCAGCGACAAGACGTATTGCGGCATGATGCGCAGCGCCCGATTGAGCGCGAATTGAATGGGGCGCCCCCGATAGAACCGTTCGGCTGCTTCAGTGATGACATAGCCAGAGAGGCAGAAGAACACCATCACGGCGATGGTGCCGGTGGCCCAGCTGTGCCAGCTCATTCCGGCCGGCCCCACATGGTCGACATGCTGGACAATGACGAGGAGTGCCAGAACGGTTCTGAGCACACCAAATGGCTTGTAGGTCATCAACGATGCCGCCTCACTTAGCTTTTTCCGATTGTCTGTCGCTCTCGGAACTAGCTCTGAGGTCGACGCGATGGTCGTGCCGTGACGTCGGGTGGTGGTCGTATCGCCGTACTCAGGTACGGCGATACGCAGATGCTTGCCCCTTAGGCCGCTTCCGACCGCTCCGCCCGGGGCGTCTTGCCGAACATCTGCCGGTAGCAGGTCGAGAAATGCGAGGCTGAGACGAAGCCGCAGGCGCAGGCGATGTTCATGATCGGCAGGTCGGTCTGGTAGAGGAGATGCCGGGCCCGCTCGAGGCGCAGCTCCAGGTAGTACTGCGCCGGGGTGCGGCCCATGTGGCGGCGGAACAGCCGCTCGAGCTGGCGGCGCGACAGCCCCACATATTGGGCTAGCTGCTCCTGCGGCAGCGGGTCCTCGATGTTCGCCTCCATCAGCTCGATCGCCATGATGAGCTTGGGGTGATGGACGCCGAGGCGGAGCCGGATCGGCATGCGTTGCCGGTCGTGCGGGCCGCGGATGCGATCGAAGAGGCACTGCTCGGAAACCTTGGTCGCCAGCTCGTCGCCATGCGTCGCGGCGATGCGGCTGAGCATCAGGTCCAAGGGTGCCGTGCCGCCCGAGCAGGTGAAGCGGTTGCGGTCGATCTCGTAGAGGTCGGCGGCGACGTCGATGTCCGGGAAGGCCTCGACGAAGCCCGGCAGGTTCTCCCAGTGGATGGTGCAGCGATGGTCGGTGATCAGCCCGGCCTTGGCGAGGATGTGCGCGCCAGTGCAGAGCGCGCCGATGGTCGCCCCGTGCCGGTCCATGCGGCGCAGCCAGGCGAAGACGTCCTTGTCGGCATAGCGCTCGCCGTGCAGCCCGGAGACCAGGACGATGGTCGGCAAGTGGCCGCCCGCGGTCGCCAGCTGGTCGATGCCCATGTCGACACGGACGGCGATGGCGTTGCTGCTGAGGACCGGCTCGCCATCCTTAGAGACCACGAGCCAGCGGTAGAGCGTCCGGCCGGAGAGGCGGTTGGCGATCCGCAGCGGCTCGACCGCGCTGGCGAACGACATCATCGAGAACTCGGGGACCAGGAGGAAGGCCAAGACCTCGGGCTCGGCCACGGGCTCCGTCATGTTCGACGCCGCGACAGTCAGCTCCATGCACCGTCACCACTTGTTGGCGCTGGAACGCGCCTTCCACCCTATCGTCAACCGACTATCACAGTTCAGCGCCGGCAACTATAAGAGACGTTACAACCACATGCCGGCAAGCCGGCAAAGAAACAGGTCGCGCCCGCAAAAGTGTGTGGCGGCCAGTCCGCTAGGTGGAAAGCAGCGCCCCGGCAGCTCGTCCGGAAGGCAGCAACCCGCCAGGGCTCGGATGTTCGCCATGCAACACAACTCGATCTTCCAGCTCGCCCGCAACGCGCTCACCGGCCATAAAAACTGGCCCGAGACGTGGCGCAGCCCGGAGCCCCAGCCCGAGTACGACATCGTGATCGTGGGTGCGGGCGGGCACGGTCTCGGCACCGCCTACTACCTCGCCAAGGAGCACGGGCTGACCAACGTGGCGGTCATCGAGAAGGGCTGGCTCGGCGGCGGCAATACCGGCCGCAACACCACCATCATCCGCTCCAACTACCTCTACGACGAGAGTGCAGGGCTCTACGACCACTCGGTCAAGCTCTGGGAGGGCCTGTCGCAGGAGCTGAACTACAACGTCATGTTCAGCCAGCGCGGCGTCATGATGCTGGCCCACAACGTCCACGACGTCCAAAGCTTCAAGCGCCACATCCACAGCAACCGCCTCAACGGCATCGACAATGAATGGCTGACGCCCGCCGAGGCCAAGGCCTTCTGCCCGCCGCTGTCGATCGACCGTGGCGCCCGCTACCCGGTGATGGGCGCTGCACTCCAGCGACGCGGCGGCACCGCCAGGCACGACGCCGTCGCCTGGGGCTATGCCCGCGCCGCGGACGCCATGGGCGTCGACATCATCCAGAACTGCCCGGTCACCGGCATCCGCCGCGAGGGCGGCAAGGTGGTGGGCGTCGAGACCGCCAAGGGCTTCATCCGGGCCAAGCGCGTCGGCGTGGTCGCCGCCGGCCACAGCAGCCATGTCATGGCCATGGCGGATGTGCGCATGCCGCTGGAATCGGTGCCGCTCCAGGCCCTGGTCTCCGAGCCGATCAAGCCCGTCTTCCCCTGTGTCGTCATGTCGAACTCGGTGCACGCCTATATCAGCCAGTCCGACAAGGGCGAGCTCGTCATCGGCGCCGGCACCGACCAGTATGTCAGCTACAGCCAGCGCGGCGGCATCCAGATCCTCGAGCACACGCTCGAAGCCATCCTCGAGCTCTTCCCGATGTTCTCGCGGCTCTGCATGCTGCGCCAATGGGGCGGCATCGTCGACGTCACCCCCGACCGCAGCCCGATCATCGGCAAGACCCCCATCGACGGCCTCTACGTCAATTGCGGCTGGGGGACAGGCGGCTTCAAGGCCACCCCAGGCTCCGCCCACACCTTCGCCCACACGCTGGCCACCGGCGAGCCCCACAAGATCAACGCGCCTTTCACCCTCGACCGGTTCAAGAACGGCAGGCTGATTGACGAAGCGGCTGCGGCAGCCGTGGCGCACTGATGGGTCGCCAAGAACTCAAGCGATGCGACAATCACCCGTGCGCGAACAGCACACGTGGACCAGTCTGAGGGAGCTGATCGCTCCGCATCCATGCCAATGAGGCGCACTGCCAGGTGCTTTGCTACGACGGCTGGGTTGTCGCATGAAGCCGAATGGTGTCGGCGGTTTGTTGCCGGTCTGCTGACCAGATAACAATATCCACGGCACAGCCGAGATCATTCAAGAAACGCATGAGCCTTTCGGCGGAAAATTTCTCGAAATGCCCTTTGAGCAGCTTGGACACGTCGGGCTGCCCGATACCGAGAATTCTTGCGGTCTGGACTTGAGTGAGGGCGCGCTCTTCCAACACTTCGGCAATTCGACTGACGAGCCGGGCTTTGAGCTGGTGGTTGTCGGCATCGGGCAGGCCGAGATCGGCAAACACGTTACCCCCGCTGATTTCATGGTCGGGTGTGTTGCTCATCACTTTGGCTCCTCGTGCTGCCTGATCCGCTCCAGTTCTGCGGCCTCACGCAATCGGGTTCTGATCAAGTCAATTTCGATCGAGGTGGCAATGGCCAATCCTTCATCGGCCAAAGCTCGCTGCGCAGTGCCGTAACCATGGCGCGAGCCTTTGGCCGTCTATTGTGACCTCTCAGCCAATCGTTAAAAAACAGTAATACTCCGTTCACCGGCTTGGCATTTCGGTCGAGTGCCATAAGCTCGTCTCGCAATGTAAAAAGAAAAAGAGTGCGGGAGAGGCATGGCGTCCATCGCAGGCACTGGACTTGCCGCTTCGTCTAGGCGGCGGGAAATCCCCTGGTTCGAGCGCTACGTCAATATTCTTGGCCCACTGGTCATGATTATGGCGCTTTGCCTGATTATGGCGATCGCCGACCCGCGTTTCTTCCGCATCCAGAACATCATGATCATCCTCCAGGATGCGTCGATCTTCATGGTGCTGGCCATGGGCATGACGCTGGTCATCACCGGCCGCGGCATCGATCTCTCGATCGGCTCGATCGCCACGCTGTCCGCCGTGATCATGGCGATGCTGATCAAGGATGTGGGCTTCAACGTGTACGTCGCCATGGCCGTGGCCATCCTGGTCGGCCTCGCCTGCGGCTTCATGAACGGCTTCGTCATCACCAAGCTGCGGGTGCCGGACCTGATCGCCACGCTGTCGATGGACCTGGTGTTTCGCGGCTTCGCCCTGGTGCTGGCCGCCGGCGTGGTGCTGGCGCGCTTTCCCGATCCGCTCACCTGGATCGGCCGCGGCCGGGTCTTCGAGATCGTGCCGGTGGCGGCGATCATCGGCATCGTCGTCCTGATCATCGGCTTCGTGCTCTACCGCCACACGCCCCTGGGCCGCTATGCCGTGGCGATCGGCGGCAACACCGAGGCAGCACAGCTCACCGGCATCGATGTCACCCGGCACAAGATCTACCAGTACATGCTCTTGGGCGGCCTCGCCGGCCTCGCCGGCATCCTGCTCACCGGGCGCCTGAACGCCATTCAGGCCACCGCCGGCATGGGGCTCACGCTGCACACCATCGCCGCCGTCGTCGTTGGCGGCACCAGCCTGTTCGGCGGCAGAGGCTCGATGGCGGGCTCGCTCGTCGGCGTGCTGCTGCTCTCGATGGTGGTCAACGCGCTGGTCCTGCTCCGCCTCGACTTCTTCTGGCAGCAGGTGGCAGCGGGCGTGATCATCATCACCTCGGTGGCCTTCTACGCGGCACTCCAGGACCCGGGCAAAGGCGGGCTTTCGGGCCTCGTGCGGCGGCTGAGCGGCGGGCGCCACTGACGATCCTCGACCCACAACAGAAAACCTTCAGGGAGACAAAAACATGAAACGGCAACAACTATTGGCCGGCGTCGCCGGCTTCACCCTCCTCATCGGCCTCGCCGGCGCCACCGAGGCCCGCGAGGTCAAGGCCCTGGCCGAGCTCGAGGGCTCGGGCGAGGAAGGCTACTGGGAGTATTACGAGGTCACCGACGACGCCTCGATGGAGGCCTTCCAGGCGATCGTCGGCGCCCCCGGCGAGCCCATGGCCGAGCCGCCCGCCGAGCCGGTCAAGATCGCCTTCATCTACCCGAGCCAGGACGTCTCCGACTTCTGGCTCCGCAACTACATGGCGATGATGGCCAGGCTCGAGGAGATCGGCATCCCCGTCGAGGACACCCAATACGCGTCCAATGTCGGCGACCACGTCATCCAGGCCACCTACGCCGAGCAGGTCGAGCAGGAGGACTTCGACTATGTCGTCTTCGGCCCGACCGAGCTGCAGGTGCAGCAGGACAGCATCAAGCGGCTGATCGACAAGCCCGACACCGAGGTGATCGTCTGGAACTTCACGGTCGTGCCACAAGCATGGGGGCCTGAGCAGCCCTTGGCCTATCTCAGCTTCTCGCATCTCGCAGGGGCCCTGCAGATGTGCGACTACGTGCTCGAGACGCTCGGCACCGAAGGCACCATGGCATTGGTGCGCGGCATCCCCGGCTCGATCGACGACCAGCGCTCGGGCGGCTTCAAGGAGTGCGTCACCAGCCAGAGCGACTGGGAAGTGGCTTACGAGCACTACGGCGATTTCGAGCGCGAGCGCGGCTACACAGGCACCCAGCAGATCCTCCAGGCCTATCCCGAGGTGGAGCTGATCCACAACGCCAACACCGCCATGGCGATGGGCTCGATCTCGGCCGTCCAGGAGATCGGCAGCGAGGTCAAGGTCACCGCCTGGGGCGGGACCGGCGACGAGATCGAGGCACTGCGCCACGGCGAGCTCTGGGCCACGCCGATGCGGATGAGCGACGATGTGGGTGTGGCCACCGCCGAGGTGGTGCGCGCCCATCTCGAAGGCCGCACCGACGACATCCCGCTCGTGCTCTTGGGCCGGATCACCATCGTCAGCGGCACCACCGGTCCAGAGGTGGTCGACGCGATGGAGAAAGAAGCCTTCCGCTACACCGGCATCGGCACCATCGAGCGCTGAGCCGGAGAGAGCACCCATGGACCAGCCGCCCCTCGATCAAGCCCCAACCGCGCCACTTCTCGAAATGCAGGCCATTGCCAAGCATTTCGGCGGCGTCATGGCGGTCGCCGGTGTCAGCCTCACCCTCGCCAAGGGTGAGGCGCTGGCGATCGTCGGCGACAATGGCGCCGGCAAGTCGACCCTGATCAAGGTTCTGACCGGGGTCCACGAGCCGGACGAGGGGGAGATCCGTCTCGAGGGGCGGCCGGTCGCCATCACCAGCAAGCGCCAGTCACGGGCACTCGGCATCGAGGCCGTCTACCAGAACCTCGGCCTGGTCGACGCCTTGGATGCCGCGGGCAACGTCTTCCTCGGCCACGAGCTCAAGCGCCGCATCCTCGGCATCGACTTCCTCGACAATGCCCGCATGGCCAAAGAGGCAGCCAAGGTCCTCAAAGACAATGTCGGGATCGAGCTCGAGGACATCCATGTTCCCACCCACAACCTCTCCGGCGGCCAGCGCCAGGCCGTGGCGATCGCGCGCGCCATCTACAGCACCGATCTCAAGATCCTGGTGATGGATGAGCCCACGGCAGCCTTGGGCCCCGAGGAGACCCGCAACACGCTGGCACTCATGCAGCGGCTGAAGAGCCAGGGCATCGCGATCATCGTCATCAGCCACAATCTCGACCACGTCTTCAAGGTGGCCGATCGGGTCATGGTGATGCGCGGCGGCCGCGCGGTTGCCACCCTCGACTGCCACGCCACCACCAAGCAGGACGTCCTGGCCCACATCGTCGCCGCGGTCGACGACGAGGCGGCGTGAGGATAGGCGCTCACTCGAATGCCATCGCGCCAGGCGCTCGCCGTCTTGTCATCGTCGACCCAGAGTAACCGCCGCCGCGCCACACGCGATCTGGCAACGTCTTCCTCGGTTCCGCAGGCTGGCGCCTCAGCAGGGCAGGGAACACGCAAGGCGGCGGCAGGCTAGCCCGCGGGCGTGTACCAGATCGGTGAGGTGTAGGCGCGTTCCTGCGTGACCACCGGCACCTCGTCGGGCAGCTCGATCCCGAAGCGGAAGGCGTCGTAGGCTGTCCAGCGCGGCGTCGGGATCTCGATCACGCGGGCATAGTAGAAAGCGCGTTGATCCGGGTTGAACGCCGGGTCGGTCCAGACTGTGACCATTTCCGCAGATCCGATCGTGTTGGTCCAGTTTGCCTTGGCGACGTCCACCGTGCTGCCAACGTGCGGCAACTTGCCGTCAGCACCGGGCTCGCGATCGCCGGCCCAAACGACATCGAAGACCTTTTCCTCAGTGCCGCCGTCTGGGGTGGTCCAGCCCTTGACGATCTGAATACGATCGAGGTTGGCCCCGATCGGGTCTTTCAGCGCGTAGACCAGGAACGAAGGCGCTTGGGCATCGCCGCGCGCCGGCAGATCCGAGCCCATCGGCACGCCCTTGCCATAGCCGGCAAAGGCCGGGGTGCGGCCAGACCCCGAGGCTCCGAAGCAGTCATGAGCCGGTGGGGCATGCGTCGTTGCGCGACAGCATTTAAGATCCTCGCGGGTGTTGAGCCGGAGCCCAACCGCACATAGGCTCTCCCCTGGTAGTATCGAGATACCCCAGGTTGCCGGAAACGATCCCTGATCGAGCGTCGATGGCCCTGCATTTCGGGTTGCCACGCCGGTCATCCGGTGCGTCATTACTCAGTTTGGGAGGTAAGTAGCATGAACGCTTTCAAGATCGCCGCCGTCGCCGTTGCCATGACCCTGGGCGCCTCGGCCGTTCAGGCCGAGGAGATGCGGCTGGACGAGGCGCAGCTCGATGTCGTCGTGAACGCTGGGTTTTCCGGGTTTTCCGGGTTCCCCGGGTTCTCTCAGTTCTCCTTCCAACGCTCCGGCAGTTCCAATGGCAAAACGAGCGGCCGGGTGCCCCAGGGCGTCTCCTCGACGTCGCTCCAGGGCAGCATCCCCAATCTGCAGCAGGTGTTCGCGGCGCAGCTCAGCACCCTGCCGCTCCCGTTTTTTGGCAGCAGGTAGGCCGAGAGGGGGGCATGGCGGGGCTGCTCACTCAGCAGCCGCTCGAATGCGCGCCGGCGCATCGCTGGCAGGTCCGGTACGACGTCGTCGCGGGGATTGCCCCAACCCCCGGCGACGACAGCTTCACCCGGACCGGTTAGCGCCGGCGTAGCCGCAGCGCCGCACAGGCCCGCAGCCATGCATGGGCCGCAGGGCTAGGCGACGAAAAAAGCCGCCGCCGCTCAGGGATAGCTCTTGGCTTTCGGGGCCGCTGTAGCAGCGGGCGCTGAATCGATTGGACTGGCCTCGACTGTTCGCCGGATCGCCGACCGCCTGACGTTCACGGCTGGAATGGCTCTGACCTCAGGTGGCTGAGGAATTCCTGCACTTTCGCGGTGCGATGCACATCGACATGCGTGACGATCCAAAGGCTGGTGGACCAGGCATCACCAGGCGGGATGATGTCAATGAGGTCGGGGTGGTCTTGTGCGTCGTGCTCGGCCAGAAACCCCAGCCCGAGGCCGGCCAGGACGGCGCCCTTGATGACCTGCTGATCGGTGGTCCGCAAGGCCAGGGCGGACCGTGGCACATGGGCGTCCATCCAGTCCGCATAGGGAACGCGCTGCGGCTCGCCGACGGTGCCGACGAAGCGATGGCCGCCGAGCCGGTCGCCGTCCGGACGGCCGGCGCGCGAGATGTAAGCGCGGCTGGCGAACAGCCCGAACCGGATGCGCCGGAAGGGCAGGACGACATAGTCCGGCTCTTCCGGTCTCGGTCCCGCCCGAAAGGCGACATGGGCCTCGCCGTATTCGAGCCGGGCGAGCTTGGCGCCGGCGACGAACTCGATGGCGATCTCCGGATGGGCTCGGTGGAAGGCCCTGATGCCCGGCATCACGAGCGGCACGACTCCAGCCAGCGCGGTGACGATCAGCTCGCCCGAGAGCTGACCCACGCGGCCCCGGCTGCGCCCTTCGAGATCCGCGAACATGTCGGCGGCGCGGTTGGCCACCTGCAGCATGTCGCGACCCGCTTCGGTGAGCGCGTAGCCACGGGCGTGGCGCTGGAACAAGGGGGCGCCGAGCGCTGCTTCCAGCGCCTCGACATGGCGGTTGACCGTGGCGCGATGCACGCCGAGCGCGCCTGCTGCCGCGCTGACCGTACCGAGCCGGGCCACCGTCAATGCCGTGCGGAGTTCCGTCCAGTGGTTCATGGGCTCTGACTATCACAAACCCTTATGTCGCATCAAAGCGCATGCCATGCGCATTTCAATCGATTGTGCGCAGAAGCGGGACATCGCAAATTGCCGCCAAGATCGATCGACAGAGGCTGGCAATGCAAAGGTACCACCCCGTTCTCGTCGCCCTGCACTGGTTGATGGCGCTGATGATCCTGGTGTCACTGGCCGCAGGCGGGCTCATCCTGGCCAACATGCCGGCCGACAGCCCGGACAAGGTGACAGCGCTCGGCGGCCACATGATCTTCGGCATGGCCATCGGCCTGCTGCTGATCCTGCGCCTCATCACCAGGCTCAGGAGCGCGCAGCCGCCAAAGGCCAGGACTGGCAACGCTCTTCTGGACAGGATCGGTGGCTGGACCCATTGGGGCTTCTACGCGCTCATCGCCGGCATGGTCCTGACCGGGCTGGCCACGGCGCTGGGTGCCGGGCTCTTCCCCATCGTCTATGGCGGTGCGGCCGAGACGCTGCCGCCCGACCTGGCCCTGCTGCCCCAGCGGGTCGCGCACGGCTACATCGCGACCCTCCTGGTGGCGCTGATCGCGCTGCACGTTGCAGCCGCCATCTACCACCAACTCGTCTTGAAGGATCACCTGCTGCGCCGGATGTGGTTCAGGCGACGGACATAACCGGTCAGTCGAGATCGTGCTTGGGTACACATCCGTAGGAGCACTCATTTGGGCACTATGCTGCAAGACAAGGTGGCACTCATAACGGGCGGCACGAGCGGCATCGGCCTCGCGACCGCCCGGCGTTTCATCGACGAAGGTGCCATCGTCACCGTCACCGGATCATCAGAGGAGAGCGTGGCGCAAGCCCGCTCGGAGCTGGGCGATGCGGCGACCATCCTCGTGTCCGACACGGCCGATGAAGCGCAGACAGAGGCGCTTTTCGAGCAGATCCGGCAAGCTCATGGCCGGTTGGACGTCTTGTTCCTGAACGCGGGAATCGCCAGGTTCGCGCCGATCGCGGCCGGTGCCCTGGCGGACTTCGAGCGGCAGGTCCAGGTCAATATCCGTGGCGTGTGGCTGGGCCTCAAGGCAGCCATCCCGCTCTTGTCGGACGGCGCGTCGGTCGTCGTCACCACCTCGATCGCCAACAGCAAGGGATCACCCAACGCCGGTGTCTACGCGGCCACCAAGGCGGCCGCGACGCAGCTGGTGCGAACCGCGGCAGTCGAGCTTTCGCCGCGATCCATTCGCGTCAACGCGATCAGCCCCGGTCCCATCGACACGCCGATCATGGCCAAGCTCGGCCTCTCGGCCGAGCAACAGCAGGCCATGATCGCGCAGATCGCCGCCAAGGTGCCGCTGGGTCGCCGTGGCCGGCCAGCGGAAATCGCGTCCGTGGCCCTGTTCCTGGCAAGTGACGAGGCGTCGTTCATCCAAGGCCAGGAAATCGTCGTCGACGGCGGAACGTGCCTTTAGCAGCCTGCTAGCAGCACGGAAAAACCCCTCATCCGATGGAGATGGAAGCGCCAAAGACCCATTTCCGTTGTGCATACGGCCGCAACGCCAACCAGCCCTTCAATGACCGCGGCAAGGCCAAGCGCCAAACGCCACAACAAAAAGGTCAAGTTCTTGAAAATCCTCGCCTTCGCGGCCTCCAACAGCCGCAACTCCATCAATCGCGCACTCCTCGAGCATGCCGCCTCGCGGTTCCGGGCAGAGATCGCCCCACATGCCGAGATCGAATTCCTCGACCTGAACGACTACGAAATGCCGATCTATTCGCCCGAACGGGAAAAGGCGACCGGCATTCCAGCCGCGGCGCAGACGTTTTTCGACAAGATCGGCGGGGCGGATGCGCTGTTGATCTCCTTCGCCGAGCATAACGGCTTCGTCACCGCTGCCTGGAAGAACACCTTCGACTGGATGAGCCGCATCGCGATGAGGGTTTGGCAGGGCAAGCCCATGGTGATCATGGCCGCCTCGCCGGGGCCGCGGGCAGGGGCCGGTGTGCTGCAAAGCCAGCAGATGATCGCGCCGCACTTCACCGGCGAGATCCGCGGCGTCGTGGGCATCGGACGCTGGCCAGAGGCCTTCGATCCCGAGACCGGCGCGCTCACCCGCCCTGAAGACATCGAGGCGCTCGGCAAGGCACTTGCCGCACTCGGTGGGCAGGCTGACTGACAGATTGCAGCGGCTCTCGCGTAGCTGACAGCTCAGCCTTGCTGGGCCCTCATGCGCGTTCCTGATAACGGTAGACGATGACCAGCTGGAGCATGCGCCGGGCAACCAGAAGTGATTCGCAGGCACTCGGCGCGTGCATGCGCGATGCCTATTCAGGCTATGAGGCGCGCCTGCCCGATCTTCCGGCGGTCGCTGAGGGAATCGACGACGACATCGAGAACCATCTCGTCTGGGTCGCAGAAAGCGAGAAGCGCATCATCGCTGGCGTTGTTCTGATCGCCTATGCAGATCATGCCGTGCTGGCAAACATCGCGGTGGAGTCAAGGAGCGCTGGCCTGGGGCTCGGCCGTGCGTTGATCGAGCTTGCCCAAGCCGAGTGCCGCGCCCGCGGTCTCTACGAATTGCGGCTCAGCACACATGTCGGCATTCCGGAGAACGTCAGCCTCTACCAGCACCTTGGTTGGCATGAGACGGGCAGGATCGGCAACAAGGTCCACATGACGAAGACCCTCAATTCGTCAGCTGTCTCGCCGTAGAACGACCATGCTCCATTTGCCTGACGCGGTACCGGTGGGGCTGCGGCTGGCTTTCTCGATCAGGGGCGTACCGCCATAGTGCCCAATCAGGAAGCCGGTTTGATCACCAATGACGTCTTGCGGAACCTCCCAAGAACTGCCGACATGGCCTGGCGTCATTCAGGCTGCGCTTTGCTGTTCGCGATGCGCCGGATCGTTCCAGTAGATCCAATCAGCCACCATCCGCACAGTGAAGAACCGGCTCATGACGAGGGCGAGAGCAAGGATCACCGCGGCAATCGGCGCAGCGCCCCAGAGACGTTTGAAGAAAGGCAATCATGCCATCTTGCGGCTGACCCGTGGATTGGGTGCTGAACGGCCGGTCTTGCCGCGTATTCACGGTGCTTCAATCGTTGCCCGGCAGAGAACAATGTTGTCCAGCTTGAGATCATCACTCCAAATCAGCTGGGCATCGGCAACCCATTCGATCTCATCGTAGCCGTCTTTCGGCCGCACTTCGCTGGTTGAATGCACGGTTGCAGCGGTCCAGCCTGACTCGTCGAAGTCTTGATCCTGCCAACCTTCTGGCGCGTCAGAAATTCGTGCCGCACAGCTCCCTTCGCCGACGATCGGTTCGTCTTCGCCGGCACAATCAGCGTTGACGGGGGCATGATGAATGACGCTGCATTTCCAACCCGCGTCAGTGACCGCGATGGTGGCACCCGTGTCGGCGTTGATGAACTGAGCAATGGCGCCACCGTCGCCGATCTGTTGACGGTTTGATCCAATATATTCGAGGCCGGTATCATTCTCCATGAAGTCTCTGAATTCAAAGGCGACCGTCATGGGAAAGTCGGCATGAAATGTCACGCGCTCGGCATTGAAAGAGCGTTCGGTCTTGTAGGCGACACTATCCTCGATCAAAGGCTGACCGTTGATCGCCATTGAGAACCAATTGTCGACCCAAATCTCCGCGGTGACCTTGGTGCCCGCACCTCCCTCGATGACACGCTCATTCAAGGTTGCGCGATCATTCCTGGGTGGCTCAGGTCGATTGTCACAGCCAGTGATCAATCCCGCGCTAATGACAACAAGTAATGGCAAATGTCGTGTCGTCATCGGCAATATTCTCCAGTCTCGATGTCACCATTGTTTGTCACCGTTCGGGTTTCGAACGCATAGCAGTCGGGCGTTTCGGTCGGCGTATAGCGCATGTAGTAGGCTTTGCCCTGATAGGTGTAATCCATGCTGCGCGTGCCGGTCGTTGTATCCTCTTTGAAGACGAGGTCCTCGACCCCGCCGCTTGGTGGTCTGCCAGCAGCCTTGCCGCGCCCCCACCAGCTCGATGCCGATCTCAGCGGCGGTACGCGCGGAAGTGCTCGCATCTCGGCGACCTCGCCCATCAGGCACTGGACGATGTAGGGCGCGTCAGTCGAGGTATGATAGCGGTAGCCGAATGTGTCGTCGGACTGGCCGTTGCAGACATCCAGCTCCCCCTTCGCGATTGCCGTTCCGTCGGGGTTGTTGTCGCCATAGATGGGAAAGCCGTCGAAGGCCCAGCCGATGATTGGCTCGTCTCCGGCATTCTCCATCATCTCGATCATGCAAACCGGCTTGACGTGGTAGTGATAGTCGTCGCCCCGCCCGGCATGCCCGCCGCAGATGTCGAGCTGCTGGGTCAGGAGCGTGTCGTGTTGGGTCTGGTGGTGATGAAGATCTTCGGCACTCATCTCACCGCCGCCTGTGTAGTCATAGATGGGAACACCGTTCACGGCGACGCCAAGCGCCGCGTCGCGCGTCTGTGGGGTGTTGCCCAGGACGGGCTGCAAGGGAATGGGCACGGCATGGTCCTTCGCCGGCACCGGCACCTGTTCGTTCGTGCCAACGATGCCCGTCATCAGCGGATGATCGGGATAGGTGTCCGAGACGATGAGTGCTCGGTCGGCTTCACAAGTGACCGAGACTTTCTCAGCGAATCCCGCCGCCATGACCGATTCGGCGATGACGGCACAATGATGCTCAGCCTCATGCGCCAAGGCCACGGTCGGATGGAAAGCGGCAGTCGCGAAGAGCATGATCAGTGTCGATGTGCGAACAAGCACTTGAGCATCGCCCTTTGATGTCGTCGTAGAGTCCAATGAAGATCTCGCCGACTACGAGAGTTGGTCGAGGTTGGTAAGGCGGAATGTGTCGGCAACGGAAGAGTCGCGGGACAATTTCCAGACCCCTGTCGTCAAATCCATTGTGGCGGCTCCTCCATGTCGGTCAATCGAGGGCACCATAATCGGACGACGTAACGAATTTTTGTCAGCGAAGGGCAGCTCTGTCGCAAAATGTAACCGCCGCCCATCGCGCAGCCGGGCGCCGTCACGGACGGCGGCAGGTGGATTCCCTTTGCAAGCGCAGAGGCACTAAGGTGCTGAAAACGCTTGGAGGATGGGCACGGGCCGATATCGACACTTGCCGTTCGAGGAGCGTGCGCAGATCGCGATCTGGCGGCTGGAGGGTGTCAGCCAGGCCGAGATGGCGCGGCGACGTTGCGGCTCAGCAAGTGGGTCGACGAACGCGACGGCGGCCGCTCTGCTCCTGCTTCAGGCTCACCCGAACCAGAGACGCACGACCAGCACGAAGGTCCAGATCGTGCCGACGAAGGCGGCGCCGTACCAGAAGGCCTTCCAGATCCCGAGCCCGGTGTGCACGCCGAAATCGTGCAGGCTGTGGGAGATGCGATGCGCGGCGTGCCAGAGCGTGAGCGAGATCACGACGAACAGCGCCAGGCCACCGATGAAGCTGCCGGCGAAGCCGCTGATGCGCTCGTAGCTGAGCGCACCCTCGGACATCAGGCCCAGGGGCCAGGCGAGGCCGGTGATGATCACGAGTGCCGGGATCACCATGGCGGAGGCCATGCCGCCGGCACCGAACAGCGACCAGAAGATGGGTTCATGCGAGCGTTTCGGCATGGTCGTCCTCACCAGGCGATGAAGAGAATGACGAGGCTGACCACCGCGAAACCCGCGAGGCCGCCACCGATGATGAACATGTCCGGCAGCCGCTTGCCGGCGACGATGACCGGCGGCGTCGCCTTGGGCGCCACCTGGAACCACGTGTAGGTGTGAAAGCAGGCGGCCACCAGGATCACCAGGTGCAGCAGCACCGAGAGCGGGCTCGCGAGGAACGCCAGCCAGCCCTGATAGCTCTCGGGCCCGCCACCCAAGGCCGCGAGGCCCCACATCAAGATCACGCAGTAGATCGCCAGGAAGACGGCGGTGCCTTCGCGCAGCAGATAGGTCTTGAACCGCGGGTTGCGGAGATACCAGCCCGCCATGGGCCGAACATAGGTGTTGCGCGCAGCCATCAGTTGCCCCCCCGAGGCGAGAGGAAACGGAGGAAGTAGTCCATGGTGCTGTTGACCTTGTTGAGGTTCACAGCCGACGCCGGGTCGACGCCCTTGGGGCAGACCTCCGAGCAGTAGCCGACCAGCGTGCAGCTCCACACACCCTCCTCGGCATTGACGATCTCCATCCGCTGATCCTTGCCCTGGTCACGCGAATCGCTGTTGTAGCGGTGCAGCAATGCCAGGATGCCCGGCCCGTAGAACTCGTCATTGAGGCCGTATTGCGGGCAGGCGGCGTAGCAGAGCATGCAGTTGATGCACTGGCTGAACTGCTGGTAGCTGGCGAGCTGCTTGGGCGTCTGATTGTAGACGCCTTCGCTGACCGGCTTTTCCTCTTCGCGGATGATGTAGGGCTTGATGGCTTCGAGCTTCTCCATGAAGTCCGTCTGGTCCACCACCAGGTCGCGAACGATCGGAAAGTGCGACAAGGGCTCGACCCGCAGCTTGCCGGGATAGTAGTCGCGCAGGAAAGTGTGGCAGGAGAGCTTGGGCTCGCCGTTGACCATCTTGCCGCAACTGCCGCAGATCGCCATGCGGCACGACCAGCGAAAGGTCAGCGAGCCGTCCAGGTGATCCTTGATGTATTGCAGCCCCTGCAGCACCGAGGTGTCGTGGGAGAAAGGGACGCTGTAGGTTTGATAGCGCGGCTCTTTGTCGTGCTCGGGATGGTAGCGCAGCACCTCGATCTCGATGACCTGCCCGCTATCGCTCATGCCTTCACTCCTTCCGCCGCCTTCTTCGCCGCACCCCCATAGACCCGCTCGGCCGGCGGCAGGCGCGTGATGTTCACCGGCTGGTACTCCAGCTTCGGCGGTCCATCCGCCTGGTGGAAGGCCAGCGTGTGCTGGAGAAACTTCTTGTCGTCGCGCTCGCCGAACTGATCCAGCCGCTTGTGCGCGCCGCGCGATTCCTCCCGTTTCAGCGCCGACCAGGACATCGACTCCGCCACCTCCAGCGTCAGGCCCAGCTCGATCGCCGTCAGCCACTCGGTGTTGAAGCTGCGCGTGTGGTCGTCGAGCTTCACCCGCTTGTAGCGGTCCTTGAGCTCACCGATCTTGTCGCAGGTCGCCTGCATCCCATCCGCGCTGCGGAAGATGCCGCAACCCTCCTCCATGGTCTTGCCCATCTCGTCGCGGATCGTCGCCAGGCGATCCTCGCCACCCTCGCGCGTCAGCAACGACGTGGCGCGCTTCTCGATCTGCTCGGCTTCCCTGGTCAGCGCTGCCGCATCGGAGGGCTTGGCGTCCCGGGCATAGCGGGCAGCGTGCTCGCCGGCGACGCGACCGAACACGCAGAGCTCGGCCAGCGAGTTGGAGCCCAGCCGGTTGGCGCCGTGGATGCCGACGCTCGAGCACTCGCCGGCGGCATAGAGCCCCGGCAGCGTCGTCGCCGTCTGGCTGTCGGCGCCGATGCCGCCCATGGTGTAGTGCACCGCCGGGCAGACGGGGATGGGTGCCTCGGCCGGATCGACGCCGAGGAAGGTCTCGGCCAGCTCGTAGATCATCGGCAGCCGCTCGTGCAGCTTGGCGCGGCCCAGATGCATCAGCTCCAGATGCACCACAGCCCCCAGCTCCGTGTCCACCGTGCGGCCGGCGCGCTCCTCGTGCCAGAAAGCCTGGCTCAGCCGATCGCGCGGGCCCAGCTCCATGGTCTTCGGCGTCGGCTCGGTCACCACCGGCCCCAAGGCGTAGTCCTGCAAATAGCGGTAGCCGTCCTTGTTCACCAGATAGCCACCCTCGCCACGACAGCCCTCGGTGATCAGGATGCCGCTGCCGGGCAGTGCCGTCGGGTGATACTGCACGAACTCCATGTCGCGCAGCGCCGCCCCGTGCCGGTAGGCCATGCCCATGCCGTCGCCGGTGACCGTGCCCGCATTGGTGTTCTGGCGAAACACCCGACCGGCACCGCCCGTGGCCATGACCACCGCGTTGGCCTTGATCAAGGTGAACTCGCCCGTCGCGATCTCGATCGCCACCAGGCCCTGGCAGCGCCCCTCCTCGACCACGAGATCGACCGCGAAATACTCGTCGAAGCGCTTGATCGAGGGATATTTGAGCGAGGTCTGAAACAGCGTGTGCAGCATGTGGAAGCCGGTCTTGTCCGCGGCAAACCAGGTCCGCGCGGTGCTCATGCCGCCGAAGTTCCGCACATTGGTGTTGCCGTCCTTCTGGCGACTCCACGGACAGCCCCAATGCTCCAGCTGCACCATCTCCTCGGTGCAGTGCTTGACGAAATAATCGACCGTGTCCTGATCACAGAGCCAGTCGCCACCCGACACCGTGTCCTTGAAATGCAGGTCCAGATTGTCCTGGTCGGTGATCACCCCGGCCGACCCACCCTCGGCCGCCACCGTATGACTGCGCATCGGCACCACCTTGGAGACCAGCGCAATGCGCAAGCCCGGATCGGACTCCGCCGCCGCAATCGCCGCCCGCAAGCCGGCGCCACCGCCGCCAATGATGGCCAGATCGGTCTCGACTACATGCATCGGTCTGCTCTCATTCGGGGCGCTCCCTCTGCCGGCACCTGCACCCGCAAGATGCGGCGCATTCCACCCACGAGCAAGGCCCGTCTACCTGCCGATGTGCCGCACCTTAAGGTGTTGGGAGGGGAAGAATGGGGGGAATCGGGGTCCCCGTAGCCCCCTCGGGGGTTGGGGGGGGGGGCGCCGGCACGCGGCGGGGGGGTGGCTGCGGCGTGGGGGGGGCGGGGGGCGGGCCGTGGCATGGTGGGCGGTGGCGCGGGGGGGGGGGTGGGGCGGGGGCGCGGGCCGGGCGCCGGGGGGGGGGGGGGGGGGGGGGGCGCCGGGGGGAAAGGCCGGGGCGCGGGCGGGGGGGCGGGGCGGGCGCCGGCCCCCGCCGGGCGCGGGCGGCGGCACGGCGCCGCCGGCCGGGGTGGGGGGGAGGGCGGGGGGGGCAGGGGGAGGCGCGGGGGGCGGGGGGGGGTGGGGGGGGGGGGGGGGGGGGGGGGGGGGGGGGGGGGGGGGGGGGGGGGGGGGGGGGGGGTGGGGGGGGGGGGGGGGGGGGGAGGGGGGGGGAGGGGGGGGGGGGGGGGGGGGGGGGAGGGGGGGGGGAGGGGGGGGGGAGGGGGGGGGGGGGGGGGGGGGGGGGCGAGGAGGGCCGGAGCTGGGCCAGGGGCGGGGGGCCGGGGATCGGGAGCGGCTCAAGCTGCTGGAGCGCGAGGTGAAGGAGCTTCGTCGGGCCAACAAGATTCTGCGCGAGGGCGCGGGGTGTTTTGTGGTAGCGCGAGCGCCCCCCCGCGAAATGACAAGTGCATCTCCTCCCATCGCGAGGCCGGGGCGGCGGAGCCAATCCAGCCTGACTGGCGCGGCTCCCCCCCCCCCCTTCCACCCCACCCACGCCGCCCGCCCGGCTAACCCAGCACGGCGCCCGGCCCGGGCGCGACGGGGTGACCAGGTCGGTGAGGGAGGCCACCATGCCCGCCTGCGGCTAGCGGTTCGCGCAAGGTCTGGCACCAGATGCGGCGCGAAGGGGTCGAGGTAGCCAAGTGCACCGTGGAAAGGCTCATGCGGGCCATGGGGCTGGCGGGCGTGCGCCGCGGCAAGAAGACGGTAACGACCGTCAGCAACTCGAAGATGCCGTGCCCGTTGGACAAGGTCAGCCGGGAGTTCCGGGTCAGCCGGCCCAACGCCCTGTGGGTGGTTGATTTCACCTACGTGCACACCTGGGCAGGCTTCGTCTACGTCGCCTTCGTGATCGACGCCTTCGCCCGGCGCATCGTGGGCTGGAAGGTCAGCACCTCGCCCACGGCGGACTTCGTCCTCGATGCCCTGGAGCAGGCGATTCATGCGCGCAGGCCCGGTCCTGAGGACAGCCTCGTCCACCACAGCGACAGGGGCGTTCAATACCTTGCCATGAACTACACCCAGCGCCTGGCCGAGGCCAATCTGGTGCCATCGGTCGGCAGCGTCGGCGACAGCTATGACAATGCCCTCGCCGAGACCATCAACGGCCTCTACAAGGCCGAGGTCATCTGGCGCCAGCGTTCGTGGCCGAGCGTCTCGGCGGTGGAAATGGCGACGCTGCGCTGGGTCGACTGGTTCAACAACCATCGCCTCTTCGGTCCCATCGGGCATATCCCGCCCGCCGAGGCCGAAGCCAACTACTATGCAGCCATCGAGAACCTCGATTTGGCCGCATGACCCAAACTGAACTGCCTCCGGAAAACCCGGGACGCTTCACCTTGCTTGTTAAGTTCATCTATTAGATTCGGCAAGTTGAGATCTTGGAGTAATTCCCCTACATCTTGGCTCGTCAGCCAAATCAAGAATCCTTTGTCCACTACATGAAGATTCTTGTTGGCCGTATCATAATCTATCACGATAGGGTGGATTCCCTTTCCAAGCGCAGAGACGTGCTGATCAAGCAAACCGTATCTCGATCTCCTTGCCAAGACCTTTGAAGAAGGCCTGGATCGGCGTCAGATAGCCGATGCACTTGCGCGGCGTGAGGTTGAGGGAAAGCACGATCTCCTGGAGGTCGGCCTGGCTGAGAGTGTCGAGGTCGAGGTGTCGCGGCAGTTGCCGTCGGAGCCTGCCATTGGTGTTCTCGACGCTGCCTTTCTGCCAGCTGGCATAGGCGTCACAGAACCAGGTGGTCATGCCGCTGACGCTGGCCAACAGGCCGTGGCGCGCGAACTCGCTGCCGTTATCGAAGGTGATCGAGCCTTTGAGTTCGGGGGTCAGCCGTTTGAAGACGGTCATCAATGTGGCCACGGTTTCGGCAGCGCTCTTGCCAGCGAGCTTGGCCGCCAGGGTCAGCCGCGAGGTCCGTTCGTGCAGGACCAGAACCGGCTGCGTGCGCCGGCAGAACATCAGATCGGCCTCCCAATCGCCGAGCTTCTCGCGGTTCTGGACGGCCTCGGGCCTCTCATGGATCGAGCGCCGATCGGTGATGGTGCTCCTGGTTTCGCGGCGCTTGCGCCGGCCGCGCCTCGCCTTGCCGCGCGGCAGCAGCTTCCAGAGCTTCTCGACCTTCTGCCGGGCACGATAAACAAAGCGATAAATGGTCTCTGTGCCGAGCCCACGCAGCCCGGGCTCGTTGTCGGCCTTGAGCCATCGCGCGCCAGAAGGCCGCGCGATCCATCTGCGAAGCAGCCATGGTCAGGAGACCGTGGCGGGCGGCGATCTGCTCGGGTGACCAGCCTTCGGTCAGGCGATCGATCACAAAGCGCTCGAGCTGCTCGTCCCGCTCCAGCAGTGCCAGCCGCTCACGACGCGCCAGGTAGGAGCCCTCCGCGAAGCTCGGCTGGTAGCCGCCCGAAGGCAGCCGGTTGCGCGCCAATTCGCGATTAACCGTCGACGACGACCGCCCCAGCCGCCGCGCCATCTCGGCCTGGCTCACACCCTCCAGCCGCCAGATCGCGATCTGCTCACGCTCCTCAAACGACAAATGCCGGTAGCAGCCTTCCCCCATCACCCCACCCTCCAAGCGTTTTCAGCACCTTATACCAATCTTCAATGACACTGACTCGCATTTGTTCCTATCTAGATCGATTTTGGTTATGGGATCTGGCACCGGGCCAAGGAGGAAGCGATGCCGGCAGCTGTTGGGTTGCGATCGGATTGGAATGTGGAACGGGTCGAGGCTGCTGCTCGCGCCTGCAAGGACGCCAAGCAGTATCGCCGTTTGAAGGCCATAGCGGGGGTCTATGGCGGCATGTCTCGGGCGGCGGCGAGCATGCTCGGAGGGATGGACCGACAGACGCTGCGCGATTGGGTTCATCGCTTCAATGCCAGCGGCTCCGAGGGCCTGATCGATCGCCCGGCGCCGGGCAAGCCACCCAAGCTGACCGAGCCGCAGAAAGCCGAACTGGCGGAGATTGTCGAGCGTGGGCCGGCCCTGGCCAAAGACGGCATCGTGCGCTGGCGTTGCGCCGACTTGGCTGGTGTGATCGAATAGCGTTTTGCTGTCACGGTTAGCGAGGTGACAGTTGGGGTGGGTTCACCGCCAAGCCGGATGGTCGGTGACGCGTAGCGGAGCCGGACGGCCGGCTCGGCGGGCATGCGGCGGGCCGAGGATCGGCCGCAAAAAAGCGAAAGCCCCGCGGCTACGAGAGCTTCGCGGGGCTTCAAGGCATGCTTGCCTGTGTTCCGACCCTAGTCGGTCTATCAGTGGAATGACGATTTCACGTCACGCCAATGGGGTCTCTCTCAGATTGTCTGGCGGTCTGGGCAGCGCCGGTGTGAACCGAAACGCTCAGGCCGTGATCCCATGGCCGTGGCGACGGGATCGTTATGGCTTAGTGGGTGGATCTTCCATGCGGTCTCGCACCCTCCCGGCAACTTGGTTGCACTCGGTGCTGGTCGGTCTCAACGCGTTGCTGCTTCACCTGGACAAAGACGGGAACCAGTCCGCGCCGGTCGAAACCAATACCAACAAAAGCATTATACAATAGTCGGGGGTCGGCAGCAAGTCCCGAATGGGGCTGGGCACCAAGACAATCCCGTCCGGGGGCGATGGGGTCCGAGGATCGGCATGGTGGATGGCAATGAGGCCCGCCGGTCTCCACCGACGGGCCTCACGGCAACAGGGTCGAGCCTGCGCTCGACTACTCGCTCATGCGCGCCCAGGCGAAGTGCGGGCTGTCCTGCGCCTCGATCGGCATGTCGACGCCCTCGACCATGGCCCAGGTGATCACCTGGTGGTGCAAGGGCAGGTAGACATTGGCCTCCTTGGCGATCTCCCACGCCTCGGCGATCAGCGCATCGCGCTCGGCGAGGTCGACCGTGCCTTCCATCGCCACGGTCAATTCGTCGAGCCGCTCGTCCGAGAAGCCGGTGAAGTTCCAGCTGCCCTCGGTCGTGTAGAGGAAGTTGAAGACGTAGTGGCTATCCAGCGTCGGCACGCCCCAGCCGAGCATGTAGAAATCGTAGTCGCCGTTCTGCAGCTCGGCGAAGTGGATGCTCTTGCTCTGGGCCACGAGGTTCACGTCGATGCCGATCTGCGCCAGCATGCCGACGACGGCCTGGCAGATCGCCTCGTCATTGACGTAGCGGTCGTTCGGGCAGTGCATCGTCGTCTCGAAGCCGTCGGCGTAGCCGGCCTCGGCCATCAGCGCCTTGGCACCCTCGACGTCGAACGGCGGCCGCTCGTTCAGCGCCTCGGTGTAGCCATGCACGCCGGGCGAGGTGATGATGCCGGCGGGCTCGGCGAGGTTGCGCATCACCCGGTCCTTGATCGCCTCGATATTGATCGCCATCGCCATGGCTTCGCGGACCTTGGGCTCCTTGAACGGGTTGCCGTCGGAGAAGTGGAGATCATCGGGGCCGGTATCCAGGCCGAAAAAGATCGTCCGGATCTGTGGCGTCTGAACGGTCTTCAGCCCAGGCGTGGATTCGATCCGTGCCAGATCCTGCACCGGCGGGTCGAGCAGGAAGTCGATCTCGCCCGAGAGCAGGGCGGCGACGCGGGTCGCTGCGTTGGCGATCGGCGTGTAGACGATCTCGTCGATATTGTGCGGATGCTCCTCCAGACCCCACCAGTCGGGGTTCTTCTCCATCACGGTGCGCACGTCCGGCTCGCGCACGGTCAGCGTGAAGGCACCCGTGCCGTTGGCATTACGGACGGCATAGTTCTCCTCGCCGCCGGCGAAGTCCTGTGGCGTCTGAACGCCATGTTCCTCGGCCCAGGCGCGACTGACCATCATCAGCTCGGTGAGCTGATTGGGCAGGATGGGATTGGGCGCGATCGTGCGGATGGCCACCGTCATGTCGTCGAGCGCCTCGACGCTCTCAACCGAAGTGATGTAGTCGCCGAAATCCGACGTCTCGGCCTGCGCCCGCTCGAAGCTGAAGACGACATCATCGGCCGTAAAGGCTGTGCCGTCATGGAAGGTCACGCCCTCGCGCAGCTTGAACTCCCAGACCGTGGGCTCGACCGCCTCCCAGGAGAGCGCGAGGCCCGGCTGCATCTCGAGGTCGGCGTCGCGCCAGATCAGCGGCTCGTAGACCTGCTGGTTGGCGGTGTTGGTCGGCCCCTCGTTCTGCGCGTGTGGATCGAAGGTCAGCGCATCGCCCTGGCTCGCCCAGCGAAGCGTGTTCTGCGCGCTCGCATCGACGGCAGCGCCCAGGAGCAGTGCTGCGACAGCGGCACCAGCGAGATATCTCGACGACATGTTGGGTCTCCCAATTGACTCTCGACCGGCCCGAGGCCGGTGCGTTGCGGCAAAGCTCAAGGGCTTGGGGTCGCCTGTCAACTGGTAAGCACGCAGTCGCCGGCGAGCAGCCTGCTACCGCTCGGCCATGGCCAGCCTGAAACCGAGCAGCGCGAAGGCGCCGGCGAACGAGCGCTTGAGCCATCGCAGCACCGCCGGCCGCGAGACGACGTAGTCGCGGGCGAGTGAAGCGGCAGCACCGTAGCCGACAAAGACGATGAAGGTCATGCCCATGAACGCCAGCGCCAGCCCGACCAGCGTGGCCGTCGGGCTCGTCGCATCGGTGGCGACGAACTGCGGCAGGAACGCCAGGAAGAAGAGCGAGAGCTTCGGGTTCAGCGTGTTGATCATGATGGCGTTCAAGATCAGCCGGCCCGGGCTGATCGCCGCCCGGTCAGGCTCGACGTCGAGGGCACCACCCTCGCGCAGGATCGTCCAGGCCATGTAGAAGAGATAGAGCACACCCAGATACTTGATCAGCTGGAAAGCCAGGGCGCTCGCATGCAGCAATGCCGCGAGGCCGACAATGCTGGCGACCATGTGCGGCACGATGCCGAGCGTGCAGCCAAAGGCGGCGATCACGCTGGCGTTCATCCCGCGTCCGAGGCCCACGGCCAAGGTGTAGAGCACGCCTGTGCCGGGCAGCAGGATCACGATGATCGAGGTTAGGAGGAATTCGACGCTCACTCGGAGGCGGGCTCTGCCGGCTTGGGTGCCAGCCGCTCGCGAGCGGTCAGCGACAGCTGCAGATGCAGCTCCTTGAGCTGCTTCTCGTTCACCGGTGCCGGCGCGCCCAGGAGCAGCTCCTGGGCCTGCTGGTTCATCGGAAACGCGATGACCTCGCGCAGATTCTCGGTGTCGGCCAGGAGCATGACGATGCGGTCGAGTCCAGGTGCTATGCCGCCATGCGGCGGCGCGCCGTAGTGCAGCGCCCGCCACATCCCGCCGAAGCGATCCTCGAGCACCTGCTTGTCGTAGCCGGCGAGCGCGAAGGCCTTCTCCATGATGTCCGGGCGATGGTTTCGAATCGCCCCCGACGACAGCTCCACGCCGTTGCAGACGATGTCGTACTGATACGCCAGGATCTCCAGCGGATCCTTGGTCTCCAGCGCCTCCATTCCGCCTTGCGGCATCGAGAACGGGTTGTGCGAGAAGGCGACCGCCTTCGTCTCCTCGTCCCACTCGAACATCGGAAAATCGACGATCCAGCAGAAGCGGTAGCAATCCTTGTCGACCAGATCGAGGTCGCGGCCGACCTTGTCGCGGGCGGCGCCGGCGAACTTGTAGAAGGCGGCGGGGTCGCCGGCGACGAAGAACACGGCGTCGCCATCGACGAGGCCGCAGCCTTGCCGGAGCGCCGCTGTCTTCTCAGGCCCGATGTTCTTCGCCAGCGGCCCCGACCCTTCGCCGTCCTTGAAGAAGATGTAGCCGAGGCCGGGCTGGCCCTGCTCTTGCGCCCAGCCGTTCATCCGATCGCAGAAGGCACGGCTGCCGCCCGACGGTGCCGGGATCGCCCAGACCTGGTGCTTGGGGTCCTTGGCGAGAATCGAGGCAAAGATCTTGAAGCCCGAGTCGCGAAACGTGTCGCTCACGTCTTGCATCTGGATCGGGTTCCTGAGATCGGGCTTGTCGGTGCCGTAGAGCCGGATCGCGTCCCGATACGCGATGTGCGGGAACGGCATGGGCGTCACCGCCCAATCCGAGAACTCCTCGAACAGACCGTGCATCAAGGGCTCGACGGCGCCGAACACGTCCTCTTGCGTCGCGAACGCCATCTCGAGGTCGAGCTGGTAGAACTCGCCCGGGCTGCGATCGGCGCGGGCGTCCTCGTCGCGAAAGCAGGGCGCGATCTGGAAGTAGCGATCGAAGCCCGACATCATCAACAGCTGCTTGTATTGCTGCGGCGCCTGCGGCAGGGCGTAGAAGTGGCCGGGATGCATGCGCGACGGCACCAGAAAGTCGCGGGCCCCTTCGGGCGAGCTGGCGGTCAGGATGGGGGTCTGGATCTCGGTGAAGCCCAGCTCCATCATCCGCTGGCGAATGCTGGCCGTCACCGCCGAGCGCAGCCGGATCTGCCGCTGCATCTTCTCCCGCCGGAGATCGAGGAAGCGGTAGGTGAGGCGGGTCTCCTCGGGGTAGTCGCGCTCGGCATTGACCTGCAGCGGCAGGGTGTCGGCCATGGATTCCACGGTCATCGCAGCGGCCACGATCTCGATCTCGCCGGTCGGCAGATCGCGGTTCACGGTCTCGTCGCTGCGGGCGACGACCTCGCCGGTGACGGTGATCACGCTCTCCAGCCGCAGCGCCTCCGCCTCGGCGAAGATCGCCGTCTCGGGCTGGAAGACGACCTGGGTGATGCCGGTGTGATCGCGCAGGTCGATAAACAGCAACTGGCCGTGATCGCGCTTTCGGTGTACCCAACCGCTCAAACGGGCGGTGCTCGCGACCTGGCCCTTGGCCAGCTCGCCGCAGCGGTGCGTACGATAGCGGTGCATGCCGTGACTCTCGACAGAAGGAAAGGAAGCTCGGGGCGAAAAGCCGCGTAAAGGTCACAAGGTCGGTCGACCTGTCAAGCCGGCAGGCGACCAACCGACAGTCGACCCGAGCGCGGCCGCAACCCCGTCCCCGATCATGACGCTGATCAGCACGACGAGCGAGCTCGAGGCGGTGATGGCGCGGCTGCGCCAGGAGCCGTACATCACCATCGACACCGAGTTCATGCGCGAGCGCACCTACTGGGCGAAGCTTTGCCTGGTCCAGCTCGCCGGCGAGAGCGAAGCGGTCGAGGTCGACACGCTGGCACCCGGCATCGACCTGCAGCCGCTGCTCGACCTCCTGGCGGATACGTCCGTGCTCAAGGTGTTTCATGCCTGCCGCCAGGATCTGGAGATCTTTCAGCGGCTGATGAACGGCAGCCTGCCGGAGCCGATCTTCGACACCCAGATCGCCGCCATGGTCTGCGGCTTCGGCGAGGAGGTGGCCTACGAGACCCTGGTCAACCGACTGGCCAAGGCCAAGCTCGACAAGAGCTCGCGCTTCACCGACTGGAGCCGGCGGCCGCTCTCGCAAGCCCAGCTCGCCTATGCGCTGGGCGACGTCACCCATCTGCGCGTGATCTACGAGAAGCTGCGGCGGCGGATCGAGGAGGCCGGCAGGCTGGGCTGGGTCGAGGAGGAGACTCGCTATCTGACCAAGCCCGATCTCTACGTCACCAAGCCCGAGGATGCCTGGCAGCGGCTCAAGGTGCGCTCGCGCGAGCCGCGCTTCATAGCACTGGTCCAGCACCTCGCCGCCTGGCGTGAGCGCAAGGCGCAGGCCCGCGACCTGCCGCGCAACCGCGTTGTCCGCGACGACCTGCTGATGGAGCTGGCCGCCCAACGCCCGCGCGACCAGGAAGCGCTGCGCAAGCTCGATCGCATCAATCTCGACAAGGAGAGCATGCGCGAGGTGGTGGCCGTCGTCGAGGCGGTGTTCCAGCTTCCCGAAGCCGACCTGCCCCGCCTCCCGGAGCCCAAGCCGCCGGTCAAGGGCCTCGGGCCCACGGTCGACCTCCTGCGCGTGCTCTTGAAGCAATGCGCCGATGAGAGCGACGTGGCGCAGCGGCTGATCGCCACCAGCGCCGAGCTCGAGGCGCTGGCCCAGGACGATGCCGCTGATGTCCCAGCTCTGCATGGCTGGCGCCGCGAGCTCTTCGGTGCCCAGGCGCTCGAGCTCAAGGCCGGCCGCATCGCCCTGGCGCTGGAGAACCACAAGGTCGTGCTGCTCGACCTCGAGGACGACTGAGCGCCCGCGATGCTGCTCGTCACCGGTGCTGGCGGCTTCATCGGGGGTGCCATCGCCCGAGCGCTCGGCGACGAGGCACGCGCCGTCGGTCACCGCAGCGACGCCTGGACGGATCGCCTCGCCGGCGTCACCGCCATCGTCCATGCCGGCCGCGACCCGAGGCTCGGCAAGCCCGACTACCGGCTCGCGGACGATGTCGAGCTGCAGGTCGCCCGCCTCGCCGCCGACCGCGGCTTGCCGTTTCTCACGCTGGGCACGCGCAAGGTCTATGCACCGGCCGACGTGCCGCTCGGCGAGGACGCGCCGCTCGGCCCCAGCGACCGCTACGGCGAGCAGAAGCTGCAAATGGAGGAGAAGCTGCAGGCGCTGCTCGGTGATCGGCTCACCCGGCTGCGCCTCGCCAACATCTTCGGCTTCGAGCGGGGACGGCGGGGCTTCATGGGGCTGATGCTGGACGGCCTGGAGCGCAACGACACCATCCGCTTCGACATGAGCCCCTTCGTCGCCCGCGACTTCCTGCCGGTCGAGCTTGCTGCTGCGGCCATCGCCACCCTGCTGCAGGCGCCGCCCGGCGGCATCGTCAATATCGGCTCCGGCGTGCCGCTCGAGACCGGCCGCCTGGCGCTCGCCGTGATCGAGGGCAGGGGTGCTGGCCGGCTGCTCGTCGAAAGCCCCGACGCGGGCGATGCGTTCACGCTCGACGTCGGGCGCATGCGCGCGCTCACCGGCATCACGATCGACAGGGCAGGCTTGCTGCGCCGGGCCAACGAGATCGGCCGGCAGCTCCGCGCGGCCGAGATCGCCGCCGCCGCTTCAGACGCTTAGCCTAGCGCAGTCGTTCGGCCTTGAACCGGCGGGGCGGGTCGACCAGCCGGTCCTGGGCCGCGATCAGCACGAGCTCGTCCTCGCCCGCCTCGACGGTCGCCTCGACCAGCCCGAACATGGCGCTTGCCGTCCGCTCCAGCGTGGCCGCGGGATCGGCGTGGCTGGCGAGCCAGTTGGCAAGCGTCAGCGCGGTGAAGACGTCGCCCGTGCCGCTGAGCTTGACCGCCAGGCGTGGCGTCCAGACGACCCAGGTGCCGAGCGCGCTCTCCGCCAGCATGCCAAGCTCGCCCGGCCGATCGGCGAGCTCCAGGCTGGTCACCATGACCAGCTTCGGCCCCATCTCGCGCACACTTCGCGCCGCGGCCAGCACGTCGGCCAGGCTCTGCAGCTCCCGGTCAGCCAGATAGGCGAGCTCGAACTGGTTCGGCGTGATGATGTCGGCCCTGGGCACGGCCTCGTCCTTGAAGAACTCGGGCAGGCCGTCACGGACGAAGAAGCCGCGGTCGAGATCGCCCATCACCGGATCGCAGACATAGAGCGTCCCGGGCCGGCGGGCGCGGACGGCTGTCACGGTCTCGAGCACGGCACAGCCCAGCTCCGGCGTGCCGAGATAGCCCGACAGCACCGCCTTGGCCCGGTCGAAGCCGCCCCGCTCCTCGACCCCGGCAAGCACCTCGCGCACGGTCGACACCGCCAGGACGTCGCCGCGCCAGGCGCCATAGCCGGTGTGGTTGCTGAACAGCACCGTGTTGACCGGCCAGACCTCGTGGCCCAGCCGTTGCAGCGGAAAGGCTGCGGCACTGTTGCCCACATGGCCGAAAGCCACATGGGACTGGATCGAGATGATCCCGTCCTGCATCGTTGCATTCCTCGGCAGCCACCGTCCAAGCGGGCTGCGGATGGAACCAACGCCGATCGAGTGGCCCTTGCCAGCGCCAAGAACGGGCTTATCTTCGGGGCCAATTTCCCCAGGAGACGCCGGATGCTGCTCGACCCTGCCCATCTTCGCCAGAACTACGATGCAGGTGCGCTGGAAGAGGCAGACGCCGACAGCGACCCGTTCAAGCAGTTCGCCGGTTGGTTCGAGGCGGCGCTGGCATCCGAGATCATGGAGCCCAATGCGATGGCGCTCGCGACCGTCGATGCCGATGGCCGGCCGGGCAATCGCATGGTTCTGCTCAAGGGCGTGGACGAGACCGGGTTCGTCTTCTTCACCAACTACGAGAGCCGCAAGGCCATCGATCTTGCCGCCAACCCGCGGGCGGCGCTGCTCTTCTGGTGGGACCGTCAGCATCGCCAGGTGCGGATCGAGGGCCGCATCGAGGAGGTGAGCGCTGCCGAGTCCGACAGCTACTTCCATAGCCGCCCCTATGCCAGCCGGATCGGTGCCGCGGCATCGCCGCAGAGCCAGGTGATCGAGTCGCGCGAGCAGCTCGAGGCGCGCTACCGCAGCCTCGAGCAAGCCTTTCCAGACGCACCACCGCGCCCGGACCACTGGGGCGGCTACCGCCTGCTGCCCGATGGCTTCGAGTTCTGGCAAGGCCGCGAGAGCCGGCTGCACGACCGGCTCGCCTACCGGCTGGACGGGGAAGGCTGGCGGATCGAGCGCCTGGCGCCCTGAGCATCGTCGCTGTCATCGCGCTGTCGTCGATTCTGGGTAGATTCGGGGTTACTCTCGAAGGTAACCAGGATACGCGACGCGGCGATTGTGGTAGACACGATCAGGCCACCAGCGACGGAGAGCCACGGCATGAGAGAGCGCAACAGCAAGCCGCCGTCGGGCGAGCGCAGGAACGTCTTCATCACCGGTGCCAGCCGCGGCATCGGCCATGCGACCGCCGCCTATTTCGTGCGCCAGGGTTGGCGGGCGATCACCTGCTCGCGCGACGAGGTGCCGCCGCAATGCCCACGCGACGAGCGCCTGGCGCATATCACCATCGATCTCGCCCACACCGCGAACCTGCCCGAGGCCGCCGAGCGCCTCGAGGAGATCCTGGACGGTGCACCCATCCATGCGCTGGTCAACAATGCCGGCTACTCGCCCAAGGGTGAGAACGGGTCGCGGCTCGGCTGCCTCGATGGCGACATGGCGGTCTGGAACAAGACGTTTGCGATCAACTTCCTGGCCCCCGTCTTCTTCAGCCGGGCGATGACGCCGAAGCTCGCCCAGACCGGCGGCACCATCGTCAACATCACCTCGATCGCCGGCCACCGGGTGCATCCCTTCGCCGGCAGCGCCTACGCCACGTCGAAATCGGCGCTGACCGCACTCACCCGCGAGCTGGCGGCCGACCTCGCCCATCTCGGCATCCGCGCCAATGCGGTCTGCCCCGGCGAGATCAACACGGCCATCCTCTCGCCCGGCACCGACAAGCTGGTCGAGCGCATCCCGCTCAAGCGCCTGGGCTCGCCGAGCGAGGTCGCGGCCGTCATTTACTATCTTTCGACCGACCAGAGTTCCTATATTACTGGCGCCGAGATCCCGGTGAATGGTGGCCAGGACCTGTATTAAGAGGGAAGACAGGGGAAGATGATCTTCCCCTGACCCCAACGTCATTTGGGTGTGTGATCGAAGGTCAGCAGGAGGAGCGTCGGTTTGGTTTTCGCTCTTGAGCGGCTGGCGCTCAGCCCCGCAGCATTGCTCGATCGGTTCCTGGGTCGCATCGTCAAGAATGGCGAGTTGACCATCGTCGACGCCGACGGGAACCGGCAAGCCTATGGCAGCGATGACGGCAGCGGGCGGCGGATCACCCTTCGATTGGCCGACGCCAAGGTGATCCCGGACGTTCTCCGCCATCCCAAGGTCGGTATCGGCGAAGCCTATATGGACGGCAGGCTGATCCTCGAGCAGGGAGACGTCCTGGGCCTCCTCGACCTGATCACCTCGAACGCCCCATGGGAAGCGGGCGGGCAGTCGCGCAAGGCGATCGGCCGCGGCACCGGCAAGCTGTTGCGCAAACTGGCGCTCCTCAACTGGAAGAGCCGCTCGGTGCGTAACGTCGCGCATCACTACGACCTGTCCGACCGGCTCTACGATCTCTTCCTCGACAGCGACCGGCAATACAGTTGCGCCTATTACCGGGATCCGGCCGCGACCATTGAGCAGGCCCAGGCCGACAAGAAGGCGCATATCGCGGCAAAGCTGCACCTCGCGCCGAAGCAGCGGGTCCTCGACATCGGCTGCGGCTGGGGCGGCATGGCCCTCTACCTCAACCAGATTGCGGACGTGGACGTGCTAGGCATCACGCTATCGCGCGAGCAGCTCAAGGTGGCGCGCGAGCGGGCGCAAGCGGCGGGCGTGGCCGACCGGGTGACGTTCGAGCTGATCGACTATCGCGAGGTCTCGGGCCGGTTCGACCGGATCGTTTCGGTCGGCATGTTCGAGCATGTCGGCCCCAGGCACTATCTCAGCTTCTTTCGCAAGGCGCGTGAGCTCTTGTCCCCGGACGGCGTCATGCTGCTGCACACGATCGGTCGCATGGGCGGGCCCGGCGTCCCCAATGCATGGACCAACAAGTACATCTTTCCAGGCTCCTACGTTCCGGCGCTCTCGGAGATCATCGTGGCCAGCGAGCAGGCGAGGCTGATTGCCGCCGACACCGAGATGCTCCGGCTGCACTACGCCTACACGCTCGCCGCCTGGTACGAGCGGACGCACGCCCGCCGGGCCGAGATCGTCGAGCTCTACGACGAGCGCTTCTTCCGCATGTGGGAGTTCTACCTGGCCTATGCGCTGGTGGGCTTCCGCCACGGCAGCATGGTCAACTACCAGATCCAATACATCCGCGACCGCCACGCCCTGCCGATCACCCGCGACTACCTGACCGAGCGGGAAACCACCATCAGGAGCAGGTCCTCGCGGCCGCTGGTCAAAGCCTGACGGCCTGCAGCGCGTGGCGCACGGCAAGAACTCGACCGACCAGAACTCGTGAATCACCGGCGCCGAGATCCCGGTGAACGGTGGCCAGGACCTCTACTAGACTGAGGACGCCAGCCATCGGCGAAAATGATCAGCCGCTCTCGTCATGGCCGACGCCGAGCGCGGCGAGTTTGTTTTTTGTGTGTCGAGTGAGTTCTCTCTTTGAACGATCTGCCGCGTCGCGAGCAGGCGACCCGACGGAAGGGTGCTCGGACGCACGAGATGCTGCCGCCGCATCGATTGTTGAAATGACGTTGTAAGCGACCTAGTGTTTCGTTTGTGCGCTGCTACTTGCGCGGACGTCGACAATTTTGGCGTCTGCGGAAGTTCTGGCACGGCGTTGACCGAAAATGGATGTAGAAGAGCTGCGCACCTAGAAAACGATCGGGAATATTCATTGCCCCCTACCGCATCCGTCAATGCCTTTGTTGAGTTCGATCGCGTCCAGAAAAGCTATGATGGAGAGACGCTGGTCGTCAAAGATCTGAACCTGGCGATGCCGCGAGGTGAATTCTTGACGATGCTCGGGCCCTCGGGGTCCGGAAAGACGACTTGCCTGATGATGCTGGCCGGGTTTGAGACCGCAACGCATGGTGAGATCCGCCTGGGCGGCAAAGAGATCAACAATATCCCACCCCACAAACGCGGGATCGGGATGGTGTTTCAAAGCTATGCTTTGTTTCCACACATGACGGTCGCCGAAAATCTTGCCTTCCCGCTCGAAGTGCGCGGCATGGGCAAGGACGATCGCGAGACCAAGGTCAGGCGCGCCCTGGAAATGGTTCAGATGGGTGGGTTTGGCGGCCGCCGACCGGCACAGCTGTCGGGCGGGCAGCAACAGCGGATCGCGCTGGCGCGTGCCCTGGTGTTCGATCCAGAGCTGGTGCTGATGGACGAACCGCTGGGTGCGCTCGACAAGCAATTGCGTGAACACATGCAGTACGAGATCAAGCGCCTTCACGAGAGCCTTGGGATCACTGTTGTTTATGTGACCCACGACCAGGCCGAGGCGCTGACGATGTCGGACCGGGTCGCGGTCTTCGATGATGGTATCATCCAGCAGCTCGCCCCACCCGATGACCTCTACGAGCGGCCCGATAACAGCTTCGTCGCGCAGTTCATTGGCGAAAACAACAAACTGTCGGGTACAGTTCAGGCGTTTGCTGGTGACGTGGTGACGGTCAGGTTGGCCAATGGTCAGCTGAGCCATGCTCTGGCGGTGCGCTGCGGTGACGTGGGTAGCGAGACGCTGATCTCGATCCGACCCGAGCGGGTGCGCAACGGTGCAGTCGAGGATGTGAACACCACCGAGGCCAGGGTGCTGGAGCTCATCTACCATGGCGATCATATCCGCTGCCGGCTGAGTGTGCACGGCGACGACGAATTCGTCGTCAAGGTGCCCAATGCGGCCGGAAAAGGACCATTGGAAGTTGGCCAAACCACTCGCGTCAGCTGGGATGTGGAGGATGCCCGGGCACTCGACCCTTTGCACTGACCGATCATCCCGGGGCGGCCAATGCCCCGGACCCACCGATAGCCACAACTTGGGAGATTAGAGCTGATGAAGAAGACACTCGTGTTGACGACGGCGCTGACCGGGATCGCCTTCTCGGCCTCGGCGCAGGAGATTACCGTCCTGGGCTGGGGCGGCGCCTACACGCAGAGCCAGGTCGAGGCCTATCACAAGCCGTTCACGGCCGAGAGCGGGATCAAGGTCAACTCCGCCGATGCCGACAACCCGGCCGCACCGATCAAGGCGCAGGTCGAGGCTGGCAATGTGACGATCGACGTCGCCAGCGTCGAGATCGCCGACGCCGTCCGCCTGTGCGACGAGGGCCTGGTCGTCGAGATCGACGCATCGACCTTGCCGGCGGCGCCGGACGGCACGCCTGCGGTCGACGACTTCATCGAGGGAACGCTCAGCGATTGCATGGTGCCCACCGACATCTTCGCGACGGCGATCGCCTACGACACCACCCAGTTCCCGGACGGCGGGCCGCAGACCATTGCCGATTTCTTCGACACGGAGAGCTTTCCCGGCAAGCGCGGTCTCAAGAAGGGTGCGAAGACCACGCTCGAGATGGCGCTGATGGCCGACGGCGTGCCGGCGGACGAGGTTTATGAGCTGCTCGATACCGAGGAAGGCGTCGAGCGCGCCTTTGCCAAGCTCGACACGATCAAGGACGAAGCGGTGTGGTGGGAGGCAGGCTCGCAGCCGCCGCAGTTGCTCGCCGACGGCGAAGTGTCGATGACGATGGCCTGGAACGGTCGGATCTTCAACGCCGCCGTGGACGAGGGCAAGCCCTTTGCCATCATGTGGGACGGGCAGGTCTTCGAATGGGAAGGCTGGGTGATTCCCGAGGGCGCGCCGAACATGGATGCGGCCCTGGAGTTCGTTAAGTTCTCCACCTCGACCGAGCCTCTCGCGGTCGCTGCTTCGTGGATCAGCTATGGCCCGCCGCGGAAATCGTCCGCGCCGTTGATCGGCAAGTCGCATGACGGCTCGATCGACATGGCGGAGCACCTGCCGACCTCGCCGGCGAACATGACGAACGCGCTGGGCTCGTCGCTGGAGTTCTGGGTCGACCATGACAGCGAGATGAACGAGCGCTTCAACGCCTGGCTCGCCAACTAGGCCCCTGGCTCGCCAACCAACCCTGAGGCGCAGCGCCGGGGCCGTCCCGGCGCTGCGTCAGGCGCTTTGTGCGAACGGGGGATAACGAGATGCCCGAGGCACCGATGGAGCCCCGCCGCGGCCAGTTCGGGGCAGGGAGTCGGCGCGGATGACTGCCGGGCTCACCACCGCCGACGGCAAGCCGCTGAAGGCCGCGCTGGCCGCGGCCGAACGGCAGGCCAAGCGCCGGGCCTTCATGCTGGTTTTTCCACTCCTTCTGTTCGTCCTCGTCACTTTCGTGGCGCCGATCGCGCAAATGCTTGTGCGATCGGTTCACAACCCGTCATTTTCCCAGTCCGCAATGAACCTTGCGGTGTGGTTCGACGAGAACCCTCCCGGCACCGAGCCGGATGAAGCCGCCTTCGAAGCGCTGGTCTTGGACTTGCGCCAGATGCGCGAGGAGAAATCGCAGGGCGAGGCGGGAACCCGCGTCAACTACGATTACTCCGGCGCGCGCTCGATGTTCACGTCGACGGCGCGCAAGGCGGAACGGCTGGAACCGCCGTACAAAGAGGCCTTGCTGGAGGACGACGAGGAATGGGGCGAGCCGGCCCTGTGGCAGGCGATGCGCGGTGCGTCGTCCGCCTACACGCTGAATTTCTATCTGGCGGCGTTGGATCTGGGGCGTGATGCGAACGGTGAGATCGTCTCCGTCGACGAAAACCGCGCGGTCTATGTCAAGCTCTTCTGGCGGACTCTGCTGCTCTCGGTATTGATTACCGTCACGACATTGCTCCTGGGCTTTCCCATAGCGCACCTGTTGGCAACGCTGCCGCTGCGCTACTCCAACCTCTTGATGATTCTCGTTCTGCTGCCGTTTTGGACCTCGCTCCTGGTCCGGACAACGTCGTGGATCGTGCTCTTGCAAAGCCAGGGTGTCGTGAATGATCTGATGGTCGCCACCGGGATCGTCGGCGATGAGAGCCGTCTGCAGATGATGTACAATCAGACCGGCACGATCATCGCGATGACGCACATCCTGCTGCCGTTTACGGTCTTGCCGCTCTATTCGGTGATGCGCACGATCAACCCCAGCTATGTCCGTGCCGCCCGGTCGCTCGGGGCGACGAGCTGGACCGCCTTTCGGCGCATCTATCTGCCCCAGACCATTCCAGGGATCGGCGCCGGGGGGCTCTTGGTCTTCATTCTGGCGGTCGGCTACTACATCACCCCGGCGCTGGTCGGTGGATCGGACGGCCAGCTGATCTCGAACCTGATCGCCTTTCATATGCAAAAATCGTTGAACTGGTCGCTGGCCGCAGCGCTTGCAGCCCTGCTGCTCGGCGGCGTGCTGATCATCTATTGGCTCTATGACCGACTGATCGGCATCGACAACCTGAAGCTGGGATAGCAAGCATGGGGCTGCCGAAACACGCCTCACCGCTGGAGCGGATCTGGCACTATACCTATCTGGTGATCTGCGCGTTGATCTTCTTGTTCCTGATCGCGCCGATCCTGATCGTGATCCCGCTGAGCTTCAACGCCGAGCCCTATTTCACCTTCACGCAGAAGATGCTGAGCTTCGATCCCACCGGCTATTCGACCCGCTGGTACGACATGCTGCTGACCTTCGGCATGACGAATTCCGATGCGCCGCGCGATGCCTCTTGGTGGTCGGATGTCTGGAACAACGCAGCCTGGGTCAGAGCGGCAAAAAACTCGCTCATCATCGGCTTCTTCGCAACCATACTCGCAACGGCGCTCGGCACGCTTGCCGCCCTTGGTCTGTCACGGCCAGAAATGCCGTACCGTCGAGCAATCATGGCGGTGCTCATCTCGCCGATGATCGTCCCGATCATCATCACCGCTACGGGCCTGTTCTTCTTCTATTCGCGGACCGGACTGGCCGGAACCTACATCGGCATCATCCTGGCCCATGCCACGCTCGGCATCCCTTTCGTCATCATCACCGTGACGGCGACGCTCGTGGGCTTCGACCATAGCCTGACCCGTGCGGCAGCCTCGCTCGGCGCCAATCCAACGACGACGTTTCGCAAGATCACCATGCCGCTGATCCTGCCCGGCGTGATCTCGGGCGCGCTATTCGCCTTCGTCACCTCGTTCGACGAGGTGGTCGTCGTGCTCTTCGTTGCGGCCTTCGACCAGCAGACCATTCCGCGCCAGATGTGGAACGGCATCCGCGAGCAGATCAGCCCTGCCATCTTGTCGGTGGCGACGATCCTGGTGATCATCTCCGTCTTGCTCCTGGCGACGATGGAGCTGCTGCGCCGCCGCTCGGAACGGTTGCGCGGGCTAAGCCCCGGCTAGCAGCCCGCCAAATCGGTGGTGGAGAAGAGAAGCGGCGTTAGCAAAGGTGTCCGCGATGCCGCAGCAGACGATCCGGGCGCAAAAGAATTTGAGTGAAAGTTGAGTTTGATGACCGAGCCTTTGTTCCAGGCAGATGCTTACAAGAGTGCCGTCGATTCGGTGATCGTGGCGTCCCGTGACAATGCGGTCGAGCTGGAGGCCACGGTGTTCTATCCCACGGGCGGTGGGCAGCCCGGCGATATTGGCCGGCTGATCGTGGCGGATCAGGCGCTCGACGTCGTCGACACACGCAAGGGTGAGCAGCCGGGCAGCATCCTGCACCTCCTGGCAACGCCACACGCGTTGGCGGTCGGCACGGCGGCTCGGGCCGAGCTCGACTGGCCGCGGCGGCATCGGCTGATGCGGATGCACACCTGCCTGCATCTGCTGTGCAAGGCGGTCGACGGCGTGGTCACCGGCGGCCAGATCGGCGACGGCAAGGGCCGCCTCGATTTCGATCTGCCGGAGGCGACGCTCGACAAGGAGGCTCTGGCCGAGCAGCTCAACGCCTGGATCGCCGAGGATCACGGGCTGCGCTCCTATTGGATCGAGGCAGCCGAGCTCGATGCCAGGCCCGATCTGGTGCGCACCATGTCCGTCCAGCCGCCACGCACCGGCGGTCGGGTCCGCCTGGTCGAGATCGACGGCCTGGATCTGCAGGCCTGCGGCGGCACGCATGTCCGCTCGACCAAGGAGATCGGCAAGGTGCGCGTCGCCAAGATCGAGAAGAAGGGCCGTCAGAACCGCCGCGTTCAGGTGGTGTTCGACGAAGCCTGAAAATTGCGCTAGAAAGCGACGTCCTTCTTTTCCGCCAGCATTTACCCAACGGACGCGGCGCCCGTCATGATGACGGCAGCGCTTGGCGTCCTGTCTTGCGGTCGCTGGCGGAGATGCAACCGATGACGTGGCAGAGCAGGAGCTAGCATGAGCGAACGGCACAACGTGGATCTCTTCATCGACGGCCAGTGGCAGCCCGCCATGGCCGGTGGTCGAATCGAGATCCTCGACCCGGCGACCGAGGAAGTGGTGGCCACCGCAGCGCAGGCCGAGCGGGCCGATGTCGAGGCGGCGATCGAGGCGGCGCGCAAGGCCCAGATCAGCTGGCGCCAGGTCTCGGCCTGGGACCGCTCCAAGGTGATCCGCAAGGCGGCGATGCTGCTCGAGGAGCGGGCCGATGCCATCGCGCGTCTGCTCACCATCGAGACCGGCAAGCCGATCGGCCAGTCCAAGGGCGAGATCATCGCTGCGGTCGAGCTGATCGATTGGTTCGCCGACGAGGCGCGCCGCATTTTCGGCCAGACCCTGCCGGGCCGCACCGCCAACAATCGCTTCATGACCACGTTCGAGCCAGTGGGCGTGGTCGGTGCCTTCACTGCCTGGAACTTCCCGATCGTCCTGCAGGCGCGCAAGATCACCCCGGCGCTGGCCACGGGCTGCACCATCGTCACCCGGCCTGCCGAGGAGGGCAGCTCGTGTGTCGCCGAGCTGGTCAAGTGCTTCATCGATGCCGGAGCACCCAAGGGCACGGTCAACCTGCTGACGGGCAAGCCCGAGGTGATCTCGGAAGCCGTGATGGACAGCGACATCGTGCGCAAGGTCACCTTCACGGGCTCGATTCCCGTGGGCCAGCATCTGATGCGCCGCGCCGCCGACACGGTGAAGCGGATGTCGATGGAGCTGGGCGGCCACGCCCCGGTGATCATCCACGAGGATGTCGATCCGGTGAAGGCAGCACTCGCGTCGGCTGCCGGCAAGTCGCGCAATAACGGCCAGGTCTGCGTCTCGCCCACCCGCTTCTACGTCCACAAGAAGCACGAGGAGGCGTTCGTCGACAATTTCGCCTCGGCACTCGGTAAGATGAAGATGGGCCACGGCCTGGACGCCGCCACCGAGATCGGCCCGCTGGTCAACCGCAAGCGGCTCGACTTCATCGAGGAGATGGTCGAGCAGACCAAGGCCGAGGGTGCCCGCGTCGTCACCGGCGGCAAGCGGCCGGCCGACATGAACCGCGGCTACTTCTACGAGCCCACCGTCTTCACCGACATGCGCGACGACATGCGGGTGATGAACGACGAGCCGTTCGGCCCGGTTGCCGCCGTCTCCACCTTCGAGGATGTCGACGAGGTCATCGGCCGGGCCAACAGCCTGAGCTACGGCCTCGCCGGCTACGTCTTCACCGATAACCACAAGCTGGCGCAGAAGACCGCCGAGGCGCTCAAGACCGGCATCGTCGCGGTCAACAACTTCGCCGCGGCCACGGCCGAGATGCCGTTCGGTGGGGTCAATCATTCGGGCTTCGGCCGCGAGAACGGCAGCCAGGGGCTGATGGACTATCTCGACACCAAGTTCATCAACATCGTCTACAACTGAGGCTAAGGGGGCCGGGGTGAGGGACAGGCAAGCACCCTTCACCGCGATTGTGGCTGGCCTGCCGGCCACAGTGCCGTTCGTTGGCCCCGAAGCGATCGAGCGACGGACGGGGCGGGGCTTCGAGCTCCGCCTCGGCGCCAATGAGAGCCTGTTTGGGGTATCGCCGCGGGTGGCAGCCGCCATCACCGACGAGCTGCAGCGCAGCGGCTGGTACGGCGACCCGGAATCGTTCGTCCTGCGCACCCGGCTCGCCCGCGAGCACGATCGGGCCGTTGACGAGCTGGTCATGGGTGCTGGCATCGACGAGCTCTTGGGTGTGCTGGTGCGTCTCGTCACCGAGCCCGGCGATCCTGTCGTCACCTCGGCCGGCGCCTATCCCACCTTCAACTACCACGTCGCCGGCTTCGCCGGGCGCCTGGTGACCGTGCCCTACAAGGACGACAAGGAGGACCTGGACGGTCTCGCCGACGCCGTGCATCGCGAGCGGGCGAAGCTCGTCTACGTCTCCAACCCCGACAACCCGATGGGCTCCTGGCACCCGGCAGCCGCCATCGAGGCCTTCGTCCGGAGCCTGCCCGAGACGACCCTGGTCATCCTGGATGAGGCCTATGCCGAGTTCGCCCCGGCAGACGCCCTGCCGCCGGCCGGCTTCCGCGATCCGCGGGTCGTGCGTCTGCGCACCTTCTCCAAGGCACAAGGCATGGCCGGGCTACGGATCGGCTACGCCATGGCGGATCCCGAGGTGATCACCGCGATCGGCAAGATCAGGAACCATTTCGGCGTCAATCGCCTGGCCCAGGCAGCTTCACTCGCCGCCCTCGACGATCCGGGCTTCACGGCCGGCGTCGTCGCCGAGGTCGAGACGGGACGGGCCGACTACGCGGCCCTGGCCACCGATTGCGGCTGCGTGCCCTTGCCATCGGCCACCAACTTCCTGACCATCGATGTCGGTGGGCCTGTGCGCGCCCGGGCGATGCTGCAGGCGCTCGAGGCGGAGGGCGTGTTCATCCGCATGCCGGGCGTCGAGCCGCTCAACCGCTGTATTCGCGTGACGATCGGCCCGGCCCCGGATCGTGCCCGCTTCGCCGAGATCTTCAGGCGGCTGATGAAGACGGTTTGAGCTGCGCCAGCCAGGGACCGAGCAAGGCGATCGCTGCGTCGATCGAGGCAGCGGAGCCGGCGAAGGAGAGGCGGACGAAGCGGCTGCCGCGCTCGGCATCGAAATCGTTGCCTGGCGTGATCGCGACACCGGTATCGGCGAGCAGGCGCTCACAGAAGATCACGGCATCGAGCCCGAACCGACTGATATCGGCATAGAGATAGAAGGCGCCGTCGGGTGGTGCGATCTCGCTGATGCCCATCGCCGGCAGCGCTTCGAGCAGCACCTCGCGGTTGCGCGCGAAGGCCTCGACGCGCCGGTCCAGCTCTTCGCTCGCCGCCAACGCCCCGATCGCCGCGTGCTGGCCGATCGACGAGGGCGAGATGAAGAGGCTCTGCGCCAGCCGCTCGACCGGTCGGACCAGGTCCTCCGGCAGCACCAGCCAGCCGACCCGCCAGCCGGTCATGCCCCAGTATTTCGAGAAGCTGTTGACGATGACCGCATCGCTCGACGTCGCGAGCGCACTGCTGGGCGCCGTGCCGTAGGTGATGCCGTGATAGATCTCGTCCGAGATCAGCTGCACGCCCCGATGCCGGCACCACTCGGCGATGGCGGCGAGCTGCTGTGCCGGCATGACCGTGCCCGTCGGGTTGGCCGGGCTGGCGATGATCAGCCCATCGATCGGTGGTCTGAGCGCCTCGAGCTCACCAAGTGTCGGCTGAAAGCCGTTCTCGGCCGTGGTCGGGATCGACACGACCTCGATGTCCAAGGCCTTGAGGATGTTGGTGTAGGCAGGATAGCCCGGCGTGGCGAGCGCCACCCTGGCCCCGGCATCGAAGGCCGCGAGAAAGGCCAGGATGAAGCCGCCGGACGCACCGGCGGTGATCGCGATGCGCTCGAGCGGCACCTCGACATCGTAGGTCGCAGCGTAGTGGGCCGAGATCGCCGCGCGCAGCGGGCGGAGCCCCAGGGCCTCGCTGTAGCCGAGCGCCTGGCCGGTGAGCGCGGTGCGCGCCGCCTCGATCGCCAGGGCAGGCGGGCCGCCCGACGGCTCGCCCACCTCGAGATGCAGGACGTCGCCGCCGGCGGCCGCTCGCGCATTGGCGGCGGCCAGCACCTGCATGACCAGGAAGGGCTGGATCTCACTACGTCTGGACGTTCTGCAGCGTCCCGTCTCGCCCGCGCTCACGCGCTGCGCCTCGAGCATTCATCACCTCGGTACATTCGACCATCGGCACGCCTGGAGCGTGGCCTGCCTTGCTCACCGCACATTGCCGAAAACGGCCGCGCGCCGCCACCCGGCATCCGCTCACGGGCGGCCAAGACATCGTGATAGCGCCGGCAGTGCCGTGCATTTTGCCCAACAGCTGTGGCCGTGGCGCCGATTGCACGCGGAACCGAGCGTGATATAAGCGCCCCACACTCGCTTGCCGAGCCGCCTGCCGGCGACCTCGTGGGCGCTTTTCGTCGGATCAATTCATGTCGCCCGCCGTGCTGGTGATCAACGGCCCCAACCTCAACCTGCTCGGTCTGCGCGAGCCTGCCGTCTACGGCCGGGAGACGCTGGGCGATCTCGAGGCCGTGTGCCGTGCCACGGGTGCCAAGCTCGGGCTCGAGGTGTCGTGCCGGCAGAGCAACCACGAGGGGCAGATCATCGATTGGATCCACGAGGCGCGCGAGACGACAGCGGCGCTGCTGATCAATGCCGGCGCCTATTCGCACACCTCGCAGGCCATCCCGGACGCCCTTCGCGCCTATCCCGGGATGATCGTCGAGCTGCATCTCTCCAACATCTACGCTCGTGAGTCGTTTCGCCACCATTCGCACATCTCGGCCGTTGCCACGGCGGTGATCTGCGGCCTCGGGATCGGCGGTTATCGCCTGGCCCTGGGTGCGGTGGCCGAGCGGCTCACCAGCGAAGGCAACGTTTGAACCCATGGCCAAGCTCAACATCGACACCGACTACGTGGCAAAGCTCGCCGAGCTGTTGCAGCGGACCGGGCTCACCGAGATCGAGATCAGCGAGGGCGATGCCCGGGTGAGGGTGGCCAAGAAGCCCGCACGCGTGATCGAAGCCCAGGTGGTGCCACGCCCGGCGGCAGCGTCCTCCGCCGCGGCGGCAAGCGAGGCCGCGCCCGCGGTTGCGGTCGATGTGCCCCATCCAGGCACCGTCAACTCGCCGATGGTCGGCACGGTCTACCTCTATCCCGAGCCGGGCGCCGATCCGTTCGTCAGCCCTGGTCAGACGGTGAGCGAAGGGCAGACACTTCTGATCATCGAGGCGATGAAGGTGATGAACCAGATCCGGGCACCGCGGAGCGGCCGCGTCGGCCGTGTCTTCGTCGAGAATGCGACCCCGGTCGAGTTCGGCGAGCCGCTGCTCGTCATCGAATAGGCCGGCAGCGCGCCATGGCCGATCCCCAGCCCATCAAGAAGCTGCTCATCGCCAATCGTGGCGAAATCGCGCTCCGTATCCTGCGCGCCGCGCGGGAGGTCGGCATCAGCTCGGTGGCCGTGCATTCGACCGCCGACGCCAATGCGATGCATGTCAGGCTCGCCGACGAGAGCGTCTGCATCGGCCCGCCGAGCGCCGCAGAGTCCTACCTCAACGCCGCCGCCATCCTGAGCGCTGCCGAGATCACCGGTGCCGAGGCCATTCACCCGGGCTACGGCTTCCTCGCCGAGAATGCGGACTTCGCCCAGATGGTCGTCGAGCACGGCTTCATCTTCGTCGGCCCCGACCCGCAGCACATCCGGATGATGGGCGACAAGGTGACGGCGAAGCAGGCCGTGGCCGAGGCTGGCATCCCCACCGTGCCTGGCAGCGATGGTGCCGTGACCGACGACGCGACGGCGATCGCGGTGGCCAGGAGAATCGGCTACCCGGTCCTGATCAAGGCGGCGGCCGGTGGCGGCGGGCGTGGCATGAGCGTGGTGCGTAGCGAGGGCGAGCTCGCCGCCGCACTGCGCAACACCCGCAACGAGGCCCGCGCCGGCTTCGGCGACGAGCGGGTCTACCTGGAGAAGTTCCTCGACCATCCGCGGCACATCGAGCTGCAGGTGATGGCCGACCGTCATGGCAACGTCGTGCATCTGGGCGAGCGTGATTGCTCGCTGCAGCGCCGGCACCAGAAGATCGTCGAGGAGAGCCCATCGCCGGTGATCAGCGATGTCGAGCGCCAGACGATCGGGCGGACCGTGGTCGAGGCGCTGGAGAAGCTCGGCTATCTGGGTGCTGGCACCATCGAGTTCCTCTACCAGGACGGCCAATTCTACTTCATCGAGATGAACACGCGCATCCAGGTCGAGCACCCCGTGACCGAGATGGTGACCGGCATCGACCTCGTCCGCGAGCAGCTCAGCGTCGCCATGGGCAATCCGCTGAGCGTGACGCAAGACGACATCCGCATCGAGGGTCACGCCATCGAGTGCCGGATCAACGCCGAGGACCCGAAGACGCTGGTCCCGCACCCCGGTAAGATCACCGCCTACCATCCGCCGGGCGGCCCCGGCGTCAGGGTCGATTCGGCGATCTACAGCGGCTACACCGTGCCGCCCTACTACGACAGCCTGATCGCCAAGCTGATCGTCCACGACCAGAACCGCGAGCGCTGCCTCGCCCGGCTCGAGCGCAGCCTCGACGAGTTCGTGATCGACGGCATTCCATCCTCGATCCCGCTCTTGCGAACGATCCTGGCCGATCCGGACTTCCGTGCCAGTCGGTTCGACACCAACTGGCTCGAGCGTTTCCTCGCTGCACCAGCGGGCAGCTGAGCCACAGCTGCAGCAGGCACTGAGCCCGGCACCGCTTCGAGGCTCTTGACGGGTCTGCCCGGTATTGCCCCAATAGCATCATGCAGCTGTTGACGCCTGAGCTGGTCTTGAGCGCGTACTCCATCGGCCTGTTTCCGATGGCGAACGATCGCGACGATCCGACCATCCATTGGATCGACCCGCTGCATCGCGGCGTGCTGCCGCTCGACCAATTTCATGTGCCGCGGCGGCTCAAGAGGACCATCCGCCAGGACCGCTTTCGGCTGACGGTCGACCGGGCTTTTCCCGCGGTGATCGAAGCCTGCGCCGAGGCCACGGCCGATCGGCCGCGCACCTGGCTCAACGACGATCTCATCCGGCTCTATGTCGAGCTGTTCGAGCGCGGCCACGGCCACTCGGTCGAGGCCTGGCTCGACGAGCGGCTGGTGGGCGGGGTCTACGGGCTCGCGATCGGCGGCGCCTTTTTCGGTGAGAGCATGTTCAGCCGGGTCACCGACGCCAGCAAGGTGGCACTGGTCGAGCTCGCCGCACGACTGAGGCACGGCGGCTTTGCGCTGCTCGACACGCAGTTCGTCAACGATCACCTCAAGCAGTTCGGCATCGAGGAGATCACCCGCTCGGCCTACAAGGCCAGCCTGCGCGACGCGCTGGCCATGCAAGCAGCACTGCCGACGATGCAAGGCAGCCTTGCGCTCGCCATGATCGAGGGCATTGCCGACTGACCTGCCGGGGAGGCTGGTCCGGCGCGCAGCATGGCGTCCCCGGCCGGAACCGGTCCCGAAGGCGCTGCCCTGATGAAGTTCTCTCCATGTCCCCTGGCGTGAGGCCCAAATGCCTTTACGTACCGTCCCGGCCGCGCTTCACGTCGTTGCCGGATGATCCACTGTTGTCCATGACCGGGGGCAGCATCGCCGTGACATGACGAGCTTGGAGCCCGCTCTGGCGCACGAGCCGACTATCTGGGAGACCGCGATGACGCCTGGATCCGATGTCGCAAAGGTCGACGCGACGCTCGCTTTGCTGATGCGCGCCTTCGCGGACGTCCTCACCGACCTGGGTGAGCACGACATCGTCGAGGCCTTGCCATGGGGCGCGCTCTGGCGCGACCGGCCCGAGGCCCTGAGCGCCTGGCCCGCGGACCGCAGCGAGCGCCTGCTGCAAGCCTGGTCGATCGCCTTTCAGCTGCTCCATCAGGCAGAGGAGCACGCGATCGCCCAGGCCAGGCGCGGCCTCGAGGTCGAGGGCCGGCTGGTGAAGGACGCCGGCTCCTGGGATCAGCGCTTCAGCCGCCTGGCCGCTGCCGGCTGGCAGGCCCCGGAGATCGCCGCAACACTTCGCGATATCAAGGTGGAGCCCGTTCTCACCGCGCACCCGACGGAGGCGAAGCGGCAGTCGGTGCTGCGCCACCATCGAGCGCTGTACCGCCTCCTGGTCGAGCTCGAGAACACGATGTGGACGCCGTCGGAGCGCGCCGTGCTCGAGGGCGAGGTCCGCGCCATGATCGAGCTGCTCTGGCGCACCGGCGAGGTCTACCTGGAGAAGCCGGCAATCGCCGACGAGCGTGCCAACGTCATGCACTATCTGGCCCAGGTTTTTCCCGACGTCCTGCCATGGGTGGATCAGCGGCTCGCAGCGGCCTGGGCCCGGGCGGGCTTCGACCCGGCACTGCTCGCAGGCCCGGATGCGCAACCGAGGCTCGTCTTCGGCGACTGGGTCGGTGGCGATCGCGACGGCCACCCGTTCGTCACCGCCGAGACCACGCGGGAGACGCTTGCCGCCTTTCGCACCGCCGCGCTGGCCCTGGTGCGCGAACGCCTGGCCGACCTTGCCGCGAAGCTCAGCCTGTCGAGCCTGCGCGAGCAGATCCCGGCAAGCCTGGAGCGTTGGATCGAGAGCCGCGCCAAAGCGCTGGGCGAGCCCGGCCGGGCTGCGGTCGAGCGCAACCCCGACGAGCCGTTTCGCCAGGCCGTAAACCTGATGACCGCGGCTCTGCCGGCCGGGCACGAGCCGGCGGCGATCGAGAGCTATGGGAGGTCCACGGCACTGCGTGCCGATCTCCTGCGGTTGCGCGAGGCGCTGGTCGAGGTCGGTGCCGCGCGGCTGGCGGCCAGCGACGTCGACCCGGTCCTGCGCCTCGTCGACAGCTTCGGCTTTCACCTCGCCGTCCTCGACGTGCGCCAGAACAGTGCCTTTCATGACCGAGCACTGGGCCAGCTCCTCGAAGCTTCCGGCGAGCCCGAGGCCGAGAGCTTCGCCGACTGGCCCGAGGCGCGGCGGGCGGCGCTGCTCGCCCGCGAGGTCGCAACCCCCCGCCCGTTCGCGCACCCCAACGACGAGGTCGGCAGCGAGGCACGCGCGGTGCTCGACGTGTACCGTGTTCTGGCGGAGCACCTCGAACGGCATGGCAGCGACGGGCTGGGTGCCCTCATCGTCAGCATGACCCGCTCGGCAGCCGACCTCCTGGCCGTGCTGGTCCTGGCGCGTGATGCCGGGCTGCTGCGGCACGAGGCGGATGGCGCCTGGTGCCCGTTGCCGGTCGTCCCGTTGTTCGAGACGATCGATGATCTGGAGGCTGCTCCCGGCATCCTCGACGCCTTCCTGGCGCAGCCGCTGGTGAGCCGCTCGCTCGAGCGCCAGGCCGCGGCAGCGGGTCTCGATGAGCCGGTCCAGCAGGTGATGATCGGCTACAGCGACAGCGGCAAGGATGGCGGCTTTGCCGCGAGCTTCTGGAGCCTCTACCGGGCGCAGCAGGCGCTGGCCGAGGTCGGTCGGGGCCATGGCATCCGCGTTCGCTTCTTCCACGGCCGGGGTGGCACGATCGGCCGCGGTTCCGGGCCGACCCACCGCTTCCTCGCGGCCCTGCCGCCCGGCACGTTGCGCGGCGATCTGCGCCTCACCGAGCAGGGCGAGATGATCTCGCAGAAATACGCGAACCGCATCACCGCCGCCCACCATCTCGAGCTGCTGCTCACCGGCGCGCTCGGCACGACGCTGCGCGACCGGCAGGGCGCGGACGAGCCCCAAGAGCTCCTGCAGGCGATGGACAAGGTCGCCCGGTGGAGCCGCGACGCCTATCGCGCACTGGTCACGGCCGACGGCTTTCTCACCTTCTTCGGCACGGCAACGCCCATCGATGCGCTCGAGCAGAGCCGCATCGGCTCCAGGCCGGCGCGCCGCACCGGCCAGCGGACGCTGGCGGACCTGCGCGCCATTCCCTGGGTCTTCGCCTGGAACCAGGCGCGCTTCGTCTTGCCCGGCTGGTACGGCCTCGGCGCCGGGCTGGCCCGGCTCGAGCAGGAGGAGCCCGAGCTCTTCGCGGCGCTCGTGCGCGCCAAGACCGAGACGCACCGCTGGGCGCCGGTGCACTACATGATCAGCAATGCGGCAACGGCCTGGGCATCCTCGGCACCGGCGATCATGCGCCTCTACGCCGATCTGGTGCCGGATGCAGAGCTGCGCGACCGTCTCCTCGCGATGATCCTCGACGAGCATGCGCAAACCGGCGCGCGGCTCGAGGCGATCTACGGCGCCCCGCTGGCCGAGGCCCGACCGCAGAGCCAGCGCGTCCTCGAGCGGCGCGCCGAGGCGCTCCTGCCGTTGCACCAGCACCAGGCAAGCCTGCTGGCTCGCTGGCGTGATGCTCGTGATGCGGAGGATGCAGCGACCGCCGAGGCGCTCCTGCCGGAGCTGCTCTTGAGCGTCAACGCCATAGCCGCCGGCATCGGCGCCACCGGCTGAGCCCGACTGCGCAAAGCCATCGCCAAAGCTGGCATCCCCAACGGGAATCGAACCCGTGTCTTCACCTTGAAAGGGTGATGTCCTAACCGCTAGACGATGGGGACGCGGACGCTCAATCGACGAAGCGAGGGTCTAAAGCCTCGTGGGCCCGAAATCAACTCTGTGACGCTTACCGGATCTTAAGGTCGAGCGTGGCATGCTGCCGATGCATCGAGCAAGGAGCGAGCATGGCCCAGGCATTGGCGGCAGCCGCGAGCGGCGCGGCGGATACAGCAGTCGCCAGCTATTTCGAGGTGCATGTCCAGCGTGACGAGCGCTGGATGATCGACTGCACCGCGCATAATGCCGAAGATGCGCTGGCCGAGGCGGAGGAGATCGCGCGCAAGGCCGACGTCACGGCGGTCAAGGTGATCAACGAGCGCTACAACGCCGCGACCGACGAGAGCGCGGCCCGGGTCATCTTCAAGGTCGAGAAACGGCGCCGCTCGCGCCGCAGCGACGGCCCGCGATTGGTGGCACAGGCAAGGGTTGCACGGCCGAACCCGGTCACGACGCCTCTCTCAGGGCAGGCCTCGAGCGCCCCGTGGCCAGAGGCCGAAGCAGCAGCGGCAAAACTCGACGCCAACCTGGTGCGCCCCATCCCCCACCCGACCGATTCGGCAAGCCTCAGGCACACCAGCCACACCCGCGCCGCAGCCGGCCCCTGGCAGCTCTTCGCCTGGGCCAGCATCGCGCTGGCAGTGGCAGCCACCTTCCTCTTCATCATCCTGCTCTTGATCACCTGAAACCCATCGTCGGTGGCCTCTCCATGGGCAGCAATAGCCGATCGCAAGGCTCGATCGCGACGCTGAGCCGGCTCGATGGCTCGATCAGAGCTTGGTGATGAAGGGGGGCTTGAGCGACGCTCGGTTGAGGACACCAGGCGGAGACATCGCGGTGGGCTTCCGGTGTTTCCGCCGCTGCCACTCGATGATCGCCACTGCTTGCTTCTGGCGTCCAATCCGCATCTGACCCGCTTGTCGCTGCATCGCCGCCTCGACGCTCTCGATCCCAACCCTGCTGCCGTCCGCTACCAGCGTGAGCGGCCAGGCGAGCTCTTGCATCTCGACGTCAAGAAGCTGGCCCGCTTCGACCGCGTCGGACACCGCATCACCGGCAACCGCCGCGGCCGAAGCAGCGGCGTGGGCTGGGACGTCGTCCACGTCGCCGTCGACGACGCCTCCAGGCTCGCCTATGTCGAGATCCTTCAGGACGAGCGCCGCAACTCGACGACCAGCTTTCTCGTCCGGGCACTCCGCTGGTTTCGGGCCCACGCTATCCGCGTGGAGCGTGTCATGACCGACAACGGCTCGGGCTATGTCTCGAAACTCTTCGCCAAAGCGTGCCGGCTGCTCAGTCTCCGGCACGTCCGCACCAGGCCCTACTCGCCGAAGATCAACGGAAAAGCCGAACGCTTCATTCAGACGCTGCTGCGCAAGTGGGCCAATGCGCTGCCCTACCGCAACGCCGACCGACGCGCTGCCCAGCTGCCGCGCTGGCTCGAGTTCTACAACGAGGAGCGACCGCATGCTGGCCTCAACGGCCGCATTCCGGCTACAATTCTTCAACCAGCCATCTGAACAACCCGCTCGGAAATCACAGCTGGCCGGATGTTGACGGCGACCAGCCGGCCAGAAAGGCGCTCGAGTTTGGCCCGGTCGACTGCGTCCAGCTGGAGCTGACTGGGCTACGCCGAGCAGCAGGCAAGCTACGTCCCTACATCGGGACTGACCGCAGGTCACAACGCGCTTTCGCCCAGCTGGTTGAGCGAAATAGCACCGCATTCGCCCTGTGCGAAGCGCCGCTTGCCTTTGCTCGAAGAACGGCTAGGCCGCCTGGATGAACTGGACGGTCAAGCGCGCCAGCGCAGCGCGCTGCCATGGCGACGATATCGCCCGCCGCCTGAAGGCCCTGAGAAGTTTCTCATGCTGCGAACGCATCTGCCGATGCTGGACAACGCAGAACGAACCGTTGGCAACGACCACCCAGCAACTGCTAGACCTGAAGGGCTTGGGTCATAGCCGAACCTGATTATCCATTCCTCTCATCCGGCGATAAGGCCACGGTACGGCTGTGCCCCGACCTGAAACGCAGCCCCCGTTAGCCCTTCGGTCATGGTATCGAGCTGGTAGCGACGGTTGAAGCGCCGGGCGAAGCTTGCGAGATAGAGCTGTGCGTGTTGATAGGCGTCGACGAGCGCCGTCGTGGTGTTGCCGAGCGTGGTGTTGACCCAGCCGCGCCTGGTAACGAACGACTCCGATCGCGAAGCGAGCGTTGGCAGGAGCCGTCGCACGGTGAATGACGGCCATTGTGCCGCGTTCTTGCCGCTGCCGCTGAGCACAGCGGCAAGTGATCGCAACGGGCGGCTTCGACGCTCCGCCAGCTCGACAAACCGTCGCTAACGGCGTTGGTGTCGGCGGCGAAGCTCGGCTGAGCCAGCTTGGTGGTCTTGGCTTTGCGGAACACCTTGACGACTTGCAGCTTCAAACGCCTCGGCTTGCGATCGAGGCTCGTCTCGACGGCTGCTACGATAGGCGCCTTGCCGGCAGCACCGCGTCTCCGGTTTCCGCCTGAGCGAACGCCGCCAAGATAGGCGTCGTCCATCTCAACCCGGCCGCACATCTTCGGCTTGCCGGCGTCGCGTTCCGTCATGAACGGCCCAGAGGCCTTTCATCCGACCTCCGAGGACGATACGGTCAACAGACCGCGGACGCGTCGGCATCAGCTGCTGCTTCGAAAGCCACCTTCCGTCAGCAGGCGGATTGTCCGCCTGCCAAGCAAGCGCCGTTAGGTAGACGAGGCAGGACCGCCGGCTGCCGCAAATTCGGTCGTTTCGCCAATTCGATTGATTCGAGCCCGCCCTTCGCCTGCGTCAGCGCGTAGATCGCACGAAACCAAGCGGTCAACGGCTGCACCGCGCTGTGGAAGATCCTGCCGCCGTGAACCGAGTCTGATGTCCGCAGGCGTTGCACCGGATGTTCTTGGGACACTTCGTCCGCGAATACCGCTCACACCGGCACTGCTCACAACTGAAGCCGTGGCCCCAGCGCATCTCGAACAGCACCGACAGGCACTGCGCGTCCGCCTCGATTCGTGCGCGAGAGGCCGGCTCGCTCGGTTTCCGCGCCCTGGCCGCCAACTTCAGCACCCTGCTCGCCCAAGCCCACCCTGACCACCGAGGATTTCGAGCATATCTCAAGGCGGGAAACATGGATGGTCAGGACCATCGATGTGATCCCTGGGGTTCAGCGAGAGTCCGAAGTTATTGATAATCAAATAGCTATCCGTTCTTGACGCACGACGAAGCGTGCTCTTTGCCTGAGCAATTGCTGCCGAGAAACCAGCCAAGGGCACGGCGTATTGATGACTGTCGCGACTTGGGCCGGGTTTTCGATGTGCTGAAATCCGGCTGCCGCTGGCGTGATTGGCCGTCCGAGTACTGGCCGCGGACAACGATTTACAATCGTTTCAACCGCCTCAACGGCCTCCTGGCGGTCGTATCTCGTGGTGTGGTGTAGCTGACGGCGGTCACCGGCTGTCACTGGCAGTTTTCCGGTAGGGTCGGGTTGTGACCACCCACCCGAATCGGAGAACCGAACCGATTACCAACGAGACTATCGCCCTTCAGGGGCCTTTGGAGAAGACGTCCGACGCCGATCTGCTGCGGGAGATGCTGGGTTTCGCTGCCGAGCGCTTGATGGAGCTCGAGGTGGGGTCGAAGACCGGCGCCGGTTTCGGCGAACGGCATCCGGACCGGCTGGCGCAGCGCGACGGCTACCGCGACCGTGTCTGGGAGACGCGCGCCGGGAGGCTCGAGCCGCGCATCCCCTAGCTGAGGCCCGCCGCGGTCTGCTGACCGCGTCCGTTCCAGGGTTGGAGTCGAAGGCCTCCTGGCCGTTGACGGCTCATACTTCCCAGGTTTCCTGGAGTCACGGCGACTGGCGGAGAAGGCGCTGACAGCGGTGAGTCAAGGAGTTTATGTCCAAGGCTTGTCGACGCGATCTGTCGACGAGCTGGTCAAGACGCTCGGCATGGGCGGCCTCTCCAAGATCCAGGTATCGCGGCTCTGCGAGGATATCGACGAGCGTGTTGGCGCTTTCCTCAGTCGGCCCATCGAAGGCGATCGGCCATATCTCTGGATCGACGCCACCTACGTAAAGGTCTGCCAAAACGGGCGCATCGTGCCGGTCGCCGTGATCATCGCAGTCGCCGTCAATACGGACGGTCGTCGTGAAGTGCTCTGGATGTCGATCGGGGCCTCGGAAGCCGAGACCTTCTGGGTCGACTTCCTCCGCCAACTCGCTTGCCGCGGACTGTCCGCGGTTTTCTGACCGCGTGTCTTGCAGATGTCGGATCAAAGGCCTTCTGGCCATTGATGGCATCAAGCTGGTGATCTCGGACGCGCACGAGGGCATCAAGAGCCGCCGTCTCGAAGATCTTCACCGCAACCTGGCAGCGCTGCCGCGTGCACTTCATGCGCAATGCCCTGGCCCATGCCGGCAAGAGCGGCCGACGTGTCGTCTTCGCCATTATCGCCATGGGGCGGACCACGGTGGACTCCGGCTCCAAGCGCAGGGGCACTAAGGTGCTGAAAACGCTTGGAGGGTGGGAGGATGGGCACGGGCCGATATCGACATTTGTCGTTCGAGGAGCGTGAGCAGATCGCGATCTGGCGGCTGGAGGGTGTCAGCCAGGCCGAGATGGCGCGGCGGCTGGGGCGGTCGTCGTCGACGATCAATCGTGAGCTGGCGCGCAACCGGCTGCCGTCGGGGAGCTACCAGCCGAGCTTCGCCGAGGGCTTCTACTTGGCGCGGCGCGAGCGACTGGCGTTGCTGGAGCGGGACGAGCGGCTGGAGCGGTTCGTGATTGATCGCCTGACCGAAGGCTGGGCACCCGAGCAGATCGCAGGCCCGCCATGGTCTCCTGACCATGGCTGCTTCGCAGATGGATCGCGCGGCCTCCTGGCGCGCGATAGTTGAAAGCCGGCAACGAGCCGGGCCTGCGCGGGCTCGGCACGGAGACGATCTAGCGCTTCATCTATCGGGCGCGGCAGAAAGTCGAGAAGCTCTGGAAGCTGCTGCCACGCGGCAAGGCGAGGCGTGGCCGGCGCAAGCGCCGCGAGACCAAGAGCGCAATCACCGATCGCCGCTCGATCCACGAGCGACCCGAGGCGGTCCTGGGCCGCGAGAAGCTCGGTGATTGGAAGGCCTATCTGATGTTCTGCCGCCGCACCCAGCCGGTCCTGGTGCTGCACGAGCGCACCTCGCGGCTCACCCTGGCGGCCAAGCTCGCCGGCAAGAGTGCCGCCGAAACTGCGGCGATACTGATGACGATCTTCAAGCGGCTGGCGCCCGAGCTGAAGAGTTCGATCACCTTCGACAAGCCGCGCCAGCAGGCAGGCGGCTCCATTCCTGAAAGGACCGAGGCCAGGAGGCCCCGCCAGTTCGCCCGGCCTGCTGGCCAGCGTCAGCGGCATGACCACCTGGTTCTGCGACGCCTATGCCAGCTGGCAAAAAGGCCGCGTCGAGAACACCAACGGCAGGCTCAGAAGGCAGCGGCCCAGGCATCTCGACCTCGACACCTTGAGCCAGGCCGACCTGCAGGAGATCGTCCTCTCGCTCAACCTCACGCCCCGAAAGTGCCTCAACTATCTCACCCCGATCCAGGCCTTCTTCAAAGGCCTTGGCAAAGACATTCAGATCCGATTTGCTTGAACCAGCCGCCGCTGCGCTTGGAGCCGGAATCCACCCACCCCCTTCGCCCAGAACGACTCCGAGGCCGCTAGCCGATAGTGGCGCCGCATCGCCGACCAGCTGCGGCCCAGACTGCCAAGACTCGCCAAGATAATGAGCGACGCCGAACCTGACGTCCTGGCCTACCTGACCTTCCCGCCGCGGCACCACACCAGTCCGATCGAGCGCCTCAATGGCGAGATCAAGCGTCGCACCGAAGTCGTCGGCATCTTCCCCAACGAGGCCGCCACCACCCGCCTGGTCGGCGCCGTCCTCCTCGAGCAGAGCGATGCGTGGGCCGTCCAGCGCGTCCGCTACATGAACCCTGAGAGAATCGGCCGAACCGGCGATGATGAAGCCGTCAGCCTACAACACATGACCGGCTGACCGATAACCGGCCGATGTCGGAGAACAGCCCGGCCAGGGCGCAGCTATTCCACACCCAGGGACACTATCCTCCTGGCCGCGTCTCCTTCGGAGATCGGATGATCCGCCTGTTGACGGAACATGCTACCGTCGCAAGATCTGGCAACAGATGGTCGAAGCGCCAATGGCTGCCGGGCATCTCGGGAGCGCGGTCGCGGTCGACCGGGCCTATGTGACGGCTGGCCGCTCGGCTTCCGACGCCGCAACAAAATACGCGTCGCATGTTCAGGCGATCGGCGCCGCACGAGGCCGGCGCTCCACGACAATCCACCCCGCCGCCGGCCTTCCGGGACGGCGGATCGCCATCGACCTAAACCCCGGCCATCACAGTGATGTCGGTAGCGTCCCTGCGGTGCTCGCCAAGATCGGCAGGTGCGAGCGCTCATCGCCGACCGTGCCTATTATGCCGACGCCCTGCGATGGAAGTTGCGCGACGTTGGCATCAAGCCGGTCGATAAGGGGTCGCAAGCAAGGTCGCGCCGAAATCCGCCGCGACATCAATGCCTACAATCAAAGGTCGCGCATCGAGGCATCGATCAGCAGGCTCACGGATTTCCGCGGCGTCGCCACCCGCTATGGCAAGCTTGCTCGGACATCGTGATATGAACTCGCTCTCATCGCTATCTACATGTTCTGGCTGTGCTTGATCGAGTTCCTGGATTAATCCTCTTCAGCTCGTGCTGGCGCAGGTGCTGCATCGTCGGCGGCGTAAGCCCGATGCGCTGCTCCCACCAGTTGTCGAAGATCGTCTCGCTGATCCTGGCTTGGCGGGATGGCTCGCTGATTGCCCGCTATCATAAGGCTGCCTCAGCAAACAGGGATCCTCGCCGAGCCGATCTGCTGCAGCGCTCCGAGAGCATGACCGACGCCGCCTTTGCCTCACGGCACGTGAGCGCTACTCGAGGCAGGCTAACCGCAAGCTCCATGTGCTCGGGGCTGGAGCCGACGCGGCGGCACTGCGCAATGGCCGGTCAATAGGCGTTGGGGTGGCTGAAGCCGACGAGCAGGGTCTGGAGAATGATTTTGATGTCGAAGGCCAGTGACCAGTTCTCGATGTAGTGAAGGTCGAACTGCACGCGTCGCTCCATCTTGTCGAGCGTGTCGGTCTCGCCGCGCAGGCCGTTGACCTGCGCCCAGCCGGTGATTCCCGGCTTGACCTTGTGCCGGGCGAGATACTCGTCGACGAGCTGGGCATACTGCTCGTTGTGGGCAACTGCATGGGGGCGGGGCCCGACAATCGACATCTCGCCGCGGACCACATTGATGAATTGCGGCAACTCGTCGAGGCTGGTTCGGCGCAGCACACGGCCGAGCGGCGTTATCCTGTCGTCGTCGCGGGTCGCCTGGGCGATCTGGCCGCTATCGCCGCTGCAGCGCTCGACATGCATCGAGCGGAACTTGAAGACCTCGATGATCTCGTTGTTGAAGCCGTAGCGCTTCTGCTTGAAGAAGACCGGTCCTGGCGAGGTCAGCTTGATGGCGAGCGCCACGCCCAACATCACCGGCGAAATCATCATCAAGATCAGGGCGGCGAGCAGCCGATCCTCGAGCGCCTTGACGACCCCGTCCCAACCGGCGATCGGCTTCTCGAACACGTTCAGCATCGGCACGCCGGCGATATGCGACACGCCGCGATGCGGCAGATGAAAACCGATCACATCCGGACACAGGCGAATGTCCGCGGGCAGGGTCTTGAGCTTCTTGAGCCAGCCGAGCAGGCGGTCCTCGGCACCCCAGGGCAGCGCCACGATGATCTGGTCGATGCGGTGGCGGCGCGCGAACAGCAGAAGATCGTCGACGGTGCCCAGCACCGGGTAGCCGGCGATGAAGTCGGGAATGCGATCGCGGCGATCGTCGAACAAGCCGATGATGTTGACGTGCCGCTCCTGCTGGCGGAGGTGCTCGATGAAGCGGCGACCATGCTCGCCGGCGCCGATCACCGCGATGTTCAAGGTGAGGCGGCCGGCCCGATACCAGCGCAACAGCTGCAGCCGGGCACAGGCCCTGGCCGCCAGGAGCCCGACGAAGCCGAGCAGCAGCCAAAGCGCCACCCAGCCGCGCGAGACCTCGTCCAGGAGACCGGCCACGAAGCCGAGCATCACCAGGCACCCGACCACCAACGGCCAGGTGACCAGCAGGCGGCGCGTCTGCTCCGCGAGATCGGTCAGGCGCTGAAACTGGTAGAGGCCAGCCAGATGAAACGCATTGACCGAGACCATGCAGCCGACGGCGAGGCTGTAGATCGTGAACGTGTCGATCCCGAGCGTCGCGAATCTGACGTAGTAGGCCATCAGCCCGCTGGCCAGGACGACCAGGACGTCGAGCAGGCGCAGCGATCCGGTGATCAGGCTGGGTGCCAGCCAATCGCCTCGCGCGGTATGGCGCTGTCGCTGGGTCTCCTGCGGACGTTCGAGAGAGAGCTGCACGATTTTCTGCCGTTGATCCTCGGCCGGTGGCCAGCTTCAGCGGGGATTCGCCGCCGCGATCTTGAGCCACCCTTGTCGCATGAATTGCTTACCTCGGAGTTAACAGACTCAAGTATGAAATCCCGCATAAGTTGAAAAACTGCAAGATAAAATCGACTGATCGCTAGTTTTTGCGCATGCGGTGGAGCGTCATGGGTTGGTCGAAGCAGCTGGCCCCGTCGGCCGCGATCTTGCCGAGTCGGAGAAAACGCTCTGCGATTTGCGGTGCTACCGCCTCGGCCAGTCGCGCCCGCGTCGGGTCGGCGGCGGTGAAGCTGCGCATGACGGACGCCGGATCGGCAAAGGTGACGGTCGTGGTGAAGTGGGCCGCTGCCACCGGCAGCAGCAGCCGCCCGGCTACCGCATGGAGAGCTACCTGCGCGGCGGCGCGCACCACGGTCTCGTCGTCGAGCGGTGCCAAGAGCTCGAAGAAGCTGCCGGCCGCCACGGGCTCGATCACCAGGAGATCGCCGCCAGCGCGCAGCACGCGTGCCGCCTCGGCCAACGCTGCCACCTGTCGGTCGATGGCGATATGGTGCAGGCTATTGAGGAAGATCGCCACATCGACACTGCCGTCGGCGATGGGCAGGCACTCGGCGGTGCCGGCGATCCAGCGGCCCGGCGGTGCCGGCCGAGCGCCGGAGAGAGCCGCCTGCAGCATCCGTGCGTCGGGGTCGATGCCGATCGCATCCCAATCCTGCCGCAGGAGCGAGCGGACCAGCGCGCCGCTGCCGCAGCCGATATCGATGATCCGAAGCGCCTGCTGCGACGGCGGCGCGTCGACGCTGCTCGAGAGCACATCCTGCAGCACCGCCTTGACGCTGGTCGGCCCCAGCTCGGCTGGAGCGGCAAACGCGGCTCGGGTCACGGGCGAAGAGGTCATGGCCTCCTTGTCTTCCCGACCGGCCGATTTGTCGATAGCCTCTAACCGGCTGCTGAAGAAGTCGCGATGGCCGCGATGCGGCCAAAATGACCGGGGACGAGGAGGCGTGAGGGCCAGCGATGCAGCGCGCATCGCGCCCGAGCGCCGACGAAGCTCGCCGGCCATTTTCGCCGCACTCCTGCGGAGCGGGTCGCTTTTCGCCGCTGCGGGCGTTGCTCGACGCTCGACGATGCGGTGCATCGCCTTCGCGCCGAGCGCCTGCTCAGCGGCGACAATCGATCCCGTCGCGGCCGTCGGGACTTCTTCAGCAGCCTGTTAACGACACTCAAAAGGTCACACCCATGCGAAGCGCCGTCCTCGTCATCAGCGTGCTGCTCGGCCTGCTCGGCCTGCTCGCCGCGGCTGCGGCCACCGCCTATGTCGGCTGGCAGGAGCTGGACGGGGTCGAGATCGGCTTTCACGGCTGGGTGGCGCTCGGGCTCGGCGTCGGGCTCACCCTGGCTCTCGGCATCGGTCTGATGAGCCTCGTCTTCTACAGCAGCCGGCACGGCTACGACGACGAGGCGGGGCGCGACTGAGCGTTTCTTGGGGTAGCCGTTGACGCCAGAAAGCCCTGCAGGATCGTCGGCACGCTGGACGCCGGCAGCTCCGGGGTCGCCGCCTTGTCCGCCAGTGCTGCGGCAATGACCGGCGTCAGCTCCTCTGGCTCGAGGCAGAGGTGGAGCGGCAGACGCTCGGCGAGGCGCTCGGCGAAGGCGCGCTGATCGTTGGCCGGATGGCGGCGGCTGGTGGCGCCCTGCCGTGGCACCAGAACCAGCCGGCAGCCGGCGCGCAGCGCGTCGCCGATCAGCCCCATCCCGGCGTGGCAGACGGCGACGCGGCTGGCCTGCAGCTGTGCGGTGAGCGCCTGCGGCGCCAGAAAGCGTGCATGGCGAAGATGGCGGGGCGTGATTCGCGAATAGCCGATCTGCGCGAAGCCATCGATCCCGAGCTCGCCGGCGGCCCGGTCGGCGCCGGCGACCAGCGCATCGAAGCCGCTGATGAAGGTGCCGACACCGACGAAGATCACAGCAGCAGCCCGTCGGCGAGCACGGCGTTCGGGAACCTCTCCAGCCGGTCGGCCCATTGCACGATGAACAGATCGGCGATCGGGTAGACCAGCCGCCCGGCGAGGGTCGGCATGGCACTACCGGCGGTCTCGATGAAGACGATCCGAGCACCAGCGAGCTTGCCCAGATAGAGGATCGGCACCGCCACATCGGCGCCGGTCGAGATCAGCAGCGCCGGCCGCTCGCGGCGTAGCACGGCAATGCTCTGCCAGGCATTGCGCAGCGTGCGCCAGACGGAGCGGCGCGGGTGGCAGAGATGGTAGCGCCGGACGCTCTCGGGCGGCGGTCGGCCATCGGCGAAGGTGACGTGGAACACGTCGTCGAAGGCGATGCCGGCCAGCGCCCGCTGCAGCTCGGCCCAGTGCCCGCCCGGCGAGAACACGAGGCCCGTCCGGCGCGCTTCGCGCCAGGCGACGCTCGTCACGTGAGCCAGACGAGCTGGCGATTGGCGAAGCCTCGCCGCAGGCGCGCCTTGCGATCGAGGACGATGCCCAGGGGCTCGGACTGGTCGAAACGGCGGAGCGTGGCCGGATGCTCGTAGGCGTAGAGGTCGAGCGGCAGGCCCGCGAAGAACGCTTTGGTGCGAAGGCGGAGCAAGAGCAGATTGGTGCGCAGCCAATTGCCGATGCCGGGCGGAAAGACCAGCCGAAGGTCGATATCGGCGCGCGCGCCGGGCAATGTCGGCTGCCTCGCCAGGGAGCCGATGATCACCGCCTCGCTGAGCCAGCTTTGGCGCTGCACATCACTGACCAGCGCGCCAACGGAGCGTGCCAGGGTCTGCGGCTCGCGGTGGTAGGCCGGGCAATAGCGCAGGCAGACCCAGAATTGCCCGTTCACCAGGAAGTTGAGCGTATGGCTGGCCAGCAGGCCGAGCACGAGCGCTGTCGATGGCGCCACTCCGGCTTGCGCATGGACGATGCCGGCGATGGCGGCGCTGCTGCCGGTCAGCAGCAGCAATCTGAAGGACAGCTCCTTTGGATCCATGCCGCGAACACCTTGGAACAGCCAGTTCGTCAGCAGGATGAAGCCGCAGCTACGGCTGGCGAAGAGCGTGTCCGGCGAGCTGGCTCGCAGGCGAAAGACCTTGGCTTTGGGTTGCATCGAGTAGGCTCCCGCGACTAGTCTATCAACCTATAGTAGCATTTTGTTTCGAGGTGTAGCGTGGTGTTCGCGCGACCGGCACATTTCGCGACGGTGTTGATGCGCAGTGTCTTCCTGCTCGCGGCCGCATCGCTCGTGCTCTCGGCCACGACGGTCTCGGCTCTGGGGCTGGAAGACCTGCGGATCGTGGTCTTCGCGGGCCTGTTCGCGGCACTGGTCGCTGGCGCGATCGCGCTTTGCCCGCGCCTCGACGGCGGCACCGTCGTGGCGCCGTCGGTTGCGCTCTGGCTGCTGATGCTGCTCGCTGCCATCGATCAGCTTTCGGCCCAGGCGACGACAGCGTCCCTGGTCGACTACAAGATCGCGCTGCCCATCACAGCACTGCTGCTCGCACCGAACCTGCGCGTGGCCCTGGGTGGCCCCGATCTGCCCCGCCTCGTCGTCGGGCTGGGGGTCGTCTACATCACCGTGACGACGCTTGCCGCGCTCGCCGTTCCGTCGACGACCGTGCTGCGCGGCGTCACAGCGCATGTCCGGGTCGACGTCACCGGCTCGGTGGTCCTGCATGCGAGCCTGGCGACGATCATCGCGCTGGTGACGGCGGCGGCGCTCGCCCGGCCAGGCCCGGCGATCGGTCGCGCGCTCCTGCTGCTCGTGCTGGCTGCAGCAGCTTGGATGGTGATGCTGACGGGAACGCGGAGCGCGGTCTTGACGCTCGTGGTGTTCGGCGCGCTCTGGCTCTCGGCCGGCCGGCTGCCTGAGCTCGCTCGTGCACGTACGCTCGGCCTCGTCCTGGCAGCACTCGCCCTCTTTTTCCTGCTTTCGCTGCTGGTCAGCGACAGCCTCTGGTCACGCCTGGTCGAGCTCGGTGGTGCTGGCTACTCGTCCGGCCGTTGGCCTGCGATCCAGCATTGGCTGGCGCTCGGCGCCGGCCACCCCTTCGGCCTCGGGCTGGGTGCTGTCCGCCAGCTCCTCGCCGGCGGCCGGCCGGAGATCGCGGGCGGGCATCTGCTGGAGTGGCCGCACAACGAGCTCGTCCGCTTCTATGTCGAGGGCGGCATTCTCGGTGCCGTGCTGGTGCTGATCTTGATCATCGAGGTCGTCCGCCGGGCCCGTCGTCGGGCGATGGCCACGGCCGATCCGGTCGAGCGGGTGATCGTGCTGGCGATCGCTGCCGACATGCTGGTGCAGTGTCTGCTGCAAAACTACTTCAACAGTGTCTACCATGCCACGGTTCTGCTGATGATTTTGGGCATGCTGGCGGCCGCAGACGATCGTCCGGCCGAGGGGAGTGCTTCGGTGTCGGGTCGAGGCCGGCGGGGGTCGCTCAGATAGCCGGCGCCTTGACCTGACGCCCGGCGACGTATGTTGCTGCGACGGTCCGCTCGTCACCCATGGTCATGAGCGCGAACAGCCGCTCCTCGAGCGCCTGCCGGTCGATAACGGCGAGGCGGTGTGCCAGCGCCGGGATCGCTTCGGGCCGCAGCACCACGAGATCGGCATGGCTGCCGGCCTCGAGCGTGCCGATCTCGGCTTCGAGCCCGAGCGCTCGCGCATTGCCGAGCGTCATCGTGTAGAACGCCTCGAAGGCCGGCCAGCTCTGTCCCTGCAGCTGTAGCACCTTGTAGGCCTCGGCGGCAGTGCGCAGCATCGAGTAGGAGGTGCCGCCGCCGACATCGGTGGCCAGCGCCACCCGGACAGGGGCTTCGGGCGCGCGCATCGTCTCGAGATCGAAGAGACCCGAGCCGATAAACAGATTGGAGGTCGGGCAAAAGCAGGCGACGGCGCCGGCCTCGCTCATCCGTCGACGCTCCCGCTCAGCTAGATGAATGCAGTGGCCGAAGAGCGAGCGCGCGCCGACGAGCCCCGCCCGGTCATAGACGTCGAGATAGTCGAGAGCGTCGGGGAACCGCGCCGCGACCGTCGCAATCTCCTCGTGATTCTCCGAGAGATGCGTTTGCAGCCAGCAGTCAGGATGCTCTGAAAGAAGCGCTCCCGCTGCCGCCAACTGGGCCTGGCTCGAGGTTACGGCGAAGCGTGGCGTGACGACGTAGCCGAGGCGGCCCTTGCCGTGCCAACGCGCGATCAGCGCCTTGCTGTCGCGATAGCCGCTCTCCGCCGTGTCGCGCAGCCCGTCTGGCCCGTCGTCCATCATGATCTTGCCGGAAAGCAGCCGCATATCGTGGGTGTCGGCGGCAGCGAAGAGTGCTTCGACCGAGCTGGCATGCACGGTCGGGTAGACGACGGCGGTCGTGGTCCCGTGGCGAAACAGCTCGGCCAGGAAGATGTCGGCCTCGGCCGCGCAATGCGCCGGATCGGCAAAGCGACGCTCGGCCGGGAAGGTGTAGCGGTTCAGCCAATCCAGAAGCTGGGCGCCATAAGAGCCGATGACCTGCGCCTGGGCATAATGGATATGGGTGTCGATCAGCCCCGGCAGGATCAGCGCATCACCGTAGTCGGTGACCGCCAAGCCGGGCTCCAGAAGAGCTCGAGCCTCGCCCACAGCCGCGATGCATGGCCCGTCGATGATCACGACCCCGTCGATGATCTCACGGACGGCGCCTGTCCCGGCCACCGCCGGATCGTCGGCGAACCAGACGAGGTGGCCGCGGATCGCGTGCCGGTGCGGCGCGCTTGCTGGGCTGGATGGAGGCATGGCGGTGTCGGATGAAGGCATCGGCGCGGATCACATTTGGTCCAGAACCAGCCCATCGTGCGGCCCGCTCGCCATTCGCACAAGCACACTCTAGAAAGCCTCGGCAATGGCTCTCCATCCGCCCGATTTTCTCCTCCACCGCCTGCTCTACCGGGACGGCTTGATCCTGGTCGTCGACAAGCCGGCCGGGCTCGCGGTGCATGCCGGGCCGGGCCGGGGCGAGTCGCTCGAGGACTATCTCGACGCCCTTCGCTTCGGCCTGCCGGGCCGGCCAGAGCTGGCGCATCGCCTCGATCGCGACACCTCGGGCTGCCTCGTCCTCGGCCGGCACAAAAAGGCGCTCCGCCGGCTCGGCCGGCTTTTCTCGGCGGGCGAGGTGGAGAAGGTCTACTGGGCCGTCGTCGAAGGCCGGCTCGAGAAGGCCCAGGGCCGTATCGACCTGCCGCTGGAGAAGCACTCGACCCGCGCCCGCGGCTGGTGGATGGCGCCGGCACCGGCCGGCTCCGGCAAGGAAGCGGTCACCGACTACCAGGTGCTGGAGCAGGGGCCCGACAGCAGCCTCGTCGAATGCCGGCCACGCACCGGCCGCACCCATCAGCTGCGCGTCCACCTGGCGAGCCTCGGCCATCCGATCCAGGGTGACCAGCAATACGGCGCTGTCGCCGGCACCGGGCCGATGCTGCTGCATGCCAAGGCGATCACCCTGCCGCTCTATCCCACACGTTCATCGCTCGTAGTCGAGGCGCCGTTGCCCGAGACGTTGCAACGTGCCTTGGCGAGCATGACAGGCGCTGCTGCAGATCCAGCCACGAGGCAAGGTGCCACGCTACGCTGATGGGGCCTGATGCAGGCTGCCCTCATGCTGGCTTTTTTGCGGCGCGCAGGTTCGGTTCAGTCAGCGGCGCCGCATCTGGCCAAACCGCTGAGATGCAGGTGCGGCACTGGGCGCGCCGGATGCGCTGGCGAGCCGCCGCGGGCAAGTCCAAGGTCCTGCGACCGCATGGCGGGCCGGGCGTCGCAGCGGTGCGCTTGCCGAGGCCTGAGCCATGTGTTAATCGCCACACGCCTTCTCGGTGAGGACGTTGCTTGGCGTCGATTTTCCGCGCGCGGATGTCGACTCTTCGCCACCAGCCGGGACGGCAAGCCGACAGGAACGTCATGCCACGCGGCCACCGTGCCGAAGTGGCTTTTTGCGACCAGCCGGGGAAACACGAGTGCCCGCGACATCCGCCACAGCGACAGGCTTGGCACAGCGCTATGCCACGGCCTTGTTCGATTTGGCCAAGGACGCCAAGAAGCTCGACCGGGTCGGCGACGACCTCTCGGGCATCGTCGGCCTGATGGCCGAAAGCAGCGACCTCAAGCGCCTGATCGAAAGCCCGGTCATCAGCCGCGACGAGCAGGGCAAGGCGATTCTCGCCATTGCCAAGAAGGCCGGGCTCGACGAACTGACTGGGCGGTTTCTCGGCGTTCTCGCCGAGCATCGTCGTCTCTTCGCGCTGCCGGCCATGGCCAAAGCCTTCGGCGACATGCTGGCCGCGCACAAGGGCGAGATCGCCGCCGAGGTGGTCTCCGCCGTGCCGCTCGGCCCGAACGAGCTCGAGACCTTGAAGACATCGATCGCTGGCTTCGTTGGCCAGGCGGTCACCGTCGAGACACGCGTCGATCCGGCGCTACTGGGTGGGGTGGTGGTGCGCGTCGGCTCGCGCATGCTCGACGCCTCGCTCCGCACCAAGCTGCAGCAGCTCGAGCAGGCCCTGAAGGGTCGCGGTTCCGATCTCGTCGTCCAGACGTCGAGCTAGAGAATGCGCTTCGAGACACATAGAGGAATTGGTTGATGGATATCCGCGCGGCCGAAATTTCGTCGATCCTCAAGGATCAGATCGCCAACTTCGGCACCGAGGCCGAGATCGCCGAGGTGGGCCGGGTCCTGTCGGTCGGTGACGGCATCGCGCGTGCCTATGGTCTGGACGAGGTCCAGGCCGGCGAGATGGTCGAGTTCGACGAAGGCACGCGCGGCATGGCGCTGAACCTCGAGGAGGACAATGTCGGCATCGTCATCTTCGGTGACGACCGCAACATCTCCGAGGGCACCACCGTCAAGCGGACCAAGTCGATCGTCGACGTGCCGGTGGGCAAGGAGCTGCTCGGCCGCGTGGTCGACGGGCTCGGCAACCCGATCGACGGCAAGGGACCGCTCAAGGCCACGGAGCGGCGCATCGTCGACGTCAAGGCGCCGGGCATCATGCCCAGGAAGTCGGTGCACGAGCCGATGCAGACGGGCCTCAAGGCGATCGACGCCCTGATCCCGATCGGCCGCGGCCAGCGCGAATTGATCATCGGCGACCGGCAGACCGGCAAGACCGCCATCGCCGTCGACGCCTTCATCAATCAGAAGCCCTACAACGACGCCGCCAAGGACGATTCGGGCAAGCTCTTCTGCATCTATGTCGCCATCGGCCAGAAGCGCTCGTCGGTGGCCAAGCTGGTCAAGACGCTGCAGGACTATGGCGCGCTCGAGTACTCGATCGTCGTTGCCGCCACCGCCTCCGACCCGGCGCCGCTGCAGTATCTGGCACCCTACACCGCCTGCGCCATGGGCGAGTATTTCCGCGACAACGGCATGCACGCGCTGGTCGTCTACGACGATCTGTCCAAGCAGGCGACCGCCTACCGTCAGATGTCGCTGCTGTTGCGCCGCCCGCCCGGCCGCGAGGCCTTCCCTGGCGACGTTTTCTACCTCCACTCACGGCTGCTCGAGCGGGCGGCCAAGCTCAATGAGGCCAACGGCAAGGGGTCCCTGACCGCGTTGCCGATTGTCGAGACACAGGCCAACGACGTCTCGGCCTTCATTCCGACCAACGTCATCTCGATCACCGACGGCCAGATCTTCCTCGAGACCGACCTCTTCTTCCAGGGCATCCGTCCGGCGGTGAATGTCGGCCTCTCGGTCAGCCGCGTCGGCTCGGCCGCGCAGACCAAGGCGATGAAGAAGGTGGCCGGCCGGATCAAGCTCGAGCTTGCGCAGTATCGCGAGATGGCGGCGTTCTCCCAGTTTGCCTCCGACCTCGATGCCTCGACCCAGCGGCTGCTCGCCCGCGGCGCCCGGCTGACCGAGCTGCTCAAGCAGCCGGAACGGCGGCCGATGACCATGGAGGAGCAGGTCTGCGTCATCTACTCGGGCGTGAACGGCTTTCTCGACGGCGTGCCGGTCAACAAGGTTGGCGCCTACGAGGAAGGCCTTCGCCACGAGCTGCAGGACAAGGGCCAGGCCGTGCTCGAGGCCGTGCGCGACAGCGGCGACCTCAAGGAGGACGTCGAGAAGCAGCTCCGCGAGCTGGTCAGCGCCTACACCAACGCGTTCGCCTGATCCTCGATGCCGAGCCTCAAGGAACTCAAGGGCCGGATCGCCAGCGTCAAGCAGACGCAGAAGATCACGAGCGCCATGAAGCTGGTGGCCGCTTCCAAGCTGAAGCGGGCCCAGGAGCAGGCCGAGGCATCACGACCCTTCGCCATGAAGATGTCGTTGATGCTGGCCAATCTCGCTGCCGCTGTGCGCGGGCTACCCGGCGCACCGCCGCTGCTCGCCGGCTCTGGCAGTAGCGAGAAGCACCTCATCATTGTCGCGACGTCGGATCGTGGCCTTTGCGGCGGCTTCAACAGCTCCATCGTGCGCGGTGCCCGGCGACAGATCGCCGACCTGCAGAACGAGGGTAAGACGGTCAAGCTGATCTGCATCGGCCGCAAGGGCCGCGACATGCTCAGGCGCGAGCACGGCAAGCTGATCATCGAGTTCGTCGACGGCGTCGCCGGCCAGAAGCGCATGGCTTTCAGCGACGCGCAGATGGTGGCCGCCAAGGTCCTCGATCTCTATGCGGCAGGCGAGTTCGACGTCTGCAGCATCGTCTTCAACCGCTTCAAGTCAGCCGTGACGCAGATCATGACCATCCAGCAGGTGGTACCGGTCGAGCCGCCGGCGCATGATGCGATGGCTGAACCGGAAGGCTCGGCGCCTGCAGAGGCTGCAGTCTACGAATTCGAGCCGGACGAGGAGCAGATCCTGAGCGAGCTGCTGCCGCGTAACCTCGCTGTGCAGATCTTCGGGGCGCTGGTCGAGAATGCCGCATCCGAGCAGGGTGCGCGGATGGCCGCGATGGACAACGCCACCCGCAATGCTGGCGATATGATCAAGAAGCTGACGCTGCAGTTCAACAGGCAGCGCCAGGCGCAGATCACCAAGGAACTCATTGAAATCATTTCGGGCGCGGAAGCGGTCTAGGGCGCTTGTCCGAGCCCCTAACCGCCTGACCGCCGATGCTGGGAGCTGGAGCATGAACGAGGCCGCCACCAAGGAACACGCTGTGGCCAAGGAGAATATCGCCAAGGGACGCGTCACGCGCGTTACCGGCGCCGTCGTCGACGTCCATTTCGACGGCGAGCTGCCGCACATCTTGAACGCGCTCCACACCGCCAACGAGGGCAAGACGCTGGTGCTCGAGGTGGCCCAGCATTTGGGCGAATCGACCGTGCGCACCGTCGCCATGGACGGTACCGATGGGCTGACCCGTGGCCAGGAGGTGATCGACACCGGGGCCGCCATCTCGGTGCCGGTCGGGCGCGAGACCTTGGGGCGGATCATCAATGTCATCGGCGAGCCGGTGGACGAGCTGGGCGACATCGACGTCAAGATCACCGCCCCGATCCACGCCCCGGCCCCGGATTTCGTCGACCAGTCGACCGATGCCGAGGTCTTGGCCACCGGCATCAAGGTCGTGGATCTGCTGACGCCCTACCCGAAGGGCGGCAAGATTGGCCTGTTCGGTGGTGCCGGCGTCGGCAAGACCGTGCTGATCATGGAGCTGATCAACAACATCGCGAAAGCGCATGGTGGCGTCTCGGTGTTCGCCGGCGTCGGCGAGCGGACCCGTGAGGGCAACGACCTCTACTACGAGATGGTGGAGTCCGGGGTCATCAACGAGGAGGACCGCGCGCAGTCGAAGGTGGCGCTGGTCTACGGCCAGATGAACGAGCCCCCTGGTGCCCGTGCCCGTGTCGGCCTCACCGGGCTGACGCTGGCCGAGTATTTCCGCGATCAGGAGAACCAGGACGTCTTGTTCTTCGTCGACAACATCTTCCGCTTCACCCAGGCGGGCTCCGAGGTGTCGGCGCTGCTCGGCCGCATCCCCTCGGCCGTGGGCTACCAGCCGACGCTCGGCACCGACATGGGCGGGCTGCAGGAGCGCATCACCTCGACCAACAAGGGCTCGATCACCTCGGTGCAGGCCATCTACGTGCCGGCCGACGACTTGACCGACCCGGCCCCGGCGACGGCTTTCTCGCATCTCGATGCGACCACCGTGCTCAGCCGCTCGATCTCCGAGCTCGGCATTTATCCTGCCGTCGACCCGCTCGATTCGACCTCGCGCATTCTCGAGCCCGCAATCGTCGGCGAGGAGCACTACCAGGTGGCGCGTGAGGTGCAGGAGACACTGCAGCGCTACAAGTCGCTGCAGGACATCATCGCCATTCTCGGCATGGACGAGCTGTCGGAAGAGGACAAGCTGGTGGTTGCCCGCGCCCGGAAGGTGCAGCGCTTCCTCTCGCAGCCCTTCTTCGTGGCTGAGGTGTTCACCGGCAGCCCCGGCAAGCTGGTGCCCGTCGAGGACACCATCAAGGGCTTCAAGGGCATCTGCGCCGGCGACTACGACGACCTGCCCGAGGCTGCCTTCTACATGGTGGGCGGCATCGACGAGGTGATCGAGAAGGCGAAGAAGCTCGCGGCCGAGGCCGCCTGAGCGGCGGGGGCTGAGCATGGCTGACGCATCGAGCAACAAGGTAGCTTTCGACCTCGTCTCGCCGGAGAAGGTGCTGGCGCAACTCGAGGTCGAGATGGTGGTGGTGCCGGGCGAGGAGGGCGATTTCGGCGTGCTGGCCGAGCATGCGCCGATCCTCTCGCTGCTGCGGCCGGGGGTCATCCAGGTCTATGACGGCAACACGGTGACCCAGAGCTTCTTCGTCGAAGGCGGCTTTGCCGAGGCCAACCCGGCGGGGCTCACCGTCCTCGCCGAGGCGGCGGTGCCGATGGCCGAGCTGACCCTGGACGGGGTCAAGGGGCTGTTGCGCAACGCCGAGGAGGATCTGGCCGACACCAAGGCGCCGAGCGAGGGCGAGCTGGCGCGTCTCGAGCGAACCATCGCCATTGCCCGCGCGCGCGTCGAGGCCGTCGAGACCCAAGACCGCTAGGCACGGCTTCGCCCGAGCATTGCATCGGGCGACGTTGCGGCTAGGCGTGTTTTCCGAACATGTCGGGTGTCCCCCGGCAGCGGTCGCCCGACCGGTTGGTTGTGTGCAGCCAGAGGCGCATGAGCGAGCTGCCGACCAGGCCGGCCTGCTCGAGCATCTCGCTCAGATAGGTGACCGGCGTCGGCGGCAGGGCATGGATCACGGCCGTCGCCTCCATCGCCTCGATGTCGAGCTTGCCATCGAAGCCGCGAACCAGGCCGCGCATCTTGCCATTGCTGGTGAAGCAGCGAAGCTCGAGGTCGACCAGGCCACGGTTGCGGGCGAGCAGGAGTGTGCGCCTGAGCATCTCGCGGCCGATGCCGCGGCGTTGAAACCGCCGCTCGACGCTGACCGCGATTTCGCCGCGCCGGCCGTCGATCGGGTAGAGCTCGCAAATCCCACGCATCGACCGGCCGAGAAAGCAGCCGATGATCACGGCGCTTCGCCAGTCGATCGAGCGGACGTAATTCATGATCAATGAGCGCTGCTTGGCGCCCATGAAGCGATTATGCACGTCGTCGGGATGCAATCGCAGGAGATGTGAGCGGAGGCGACGAGCGTCGGTGGCACCGAGGCGCCGAAAGCTGGCGCCGGGCAGCCGAAGCGCTCCGGGCATGAGGGTGCTCGGTCGTTCATATGTCATCGCCGCAGGTCCATCCGCGTGTCGCAGTTTGTTGCGACGCAATATAGATGACCTCGGTTAATTTTCTATGCAACAGGCAGATGCCGCTTTTTGTCCCATCTGCGGCAAGTGGTCCTGTCAGGCGTAGGTGATCTTCGGGAAGGGCTTGGTGGCACTCGGCCCGCTCAGCTTGTCGCGCACGGTTCGAGCAAGACCCATATACGCCTCGGCAAGCGCGCCATCGGCCTGGCTGACGACGATGGGCCGGCCGCCATCGGAGGTTTCGCGAATGGCGATGTCGAGCGGGATCTCGGCCAGGAAGTCGACCTCGTAGGTCTTGGCGCAGGCGCGCGCGCCGCCATGCGCGAAGATCTCGGCGCGGTGGCCGCAGCTCGGGCAGCAGAAATAGCTCATGTTCTCGACGATGCCGAGGATCGGCACATCGACCCGGCCGAACATGTTGATCGCCTTGCGGGCGTCGAGGAGTGCGATGTCCTGCGGCGTCGAGACGATGACAGCACCAGCCAGCGGCACCCGCTGCGCCATCGTGAGCTGGGCATCGCCGGTGCCGGGCGGCATGTCGACGACGAGCACGTCCAGCTCGCCCCAGGCGACATCGCCCAGCATCTGCTGCAAGGCGCTCTGCACCATCGGCCCGCGCCAGATCATCGGGGTCTCCTCCTCGACGAGGAAGCCCATCGACATGACCTTCACGCCCGCGACCTCGAGCGGCTGCATCTTCTTGCCGTCGGCGGTGGTCGGCCGGCCGGAAAGCCCGGCCATGCGGGGCAGGGAGGGGCCGTAGATGTCGGCATCGAGGATGCCGGTGCGCAGACCCAAAGCCTGCAGCCCGCAGGCCAAATTGATCGCGGTGGTCGACTTGCCCACCCCGCCTTTGCCCGAAGCCACGGCGATGATCTTCGCGATGCCCGGCACATCTGGGCGGGTCGGAGCCGCCGCGGCCCCGCTGGCGGCCGGTCGCGCCTTCATGTCCGGCGGTGCGCCGCGCTCGGCGGTCAGCACGACGGTGCAGGACGTCGACCCCGGGCATCTCCTTGACGGCCGCCTCACACGCGCGACGCAGCGGCTCGAGGCGCTGGGCGTCGGCCGGCGGCACCTCCAGCGCGAAGCCGACATTACGGCCCTTGACGACGATGCCGCTGACCATTTCGCGTTCCATGACGCTTTTTTCATCATCGGGATGGCGAATCTTGGCCAGAACTTCGCGAATGGCGTCGACCGTTGGTTCGTTCATGGTTGATCCTTTGGCTGCACCGCCCGATATAGTGGTCTCGACAGCTGACACAATCCGGTCGAGCCGCGCGATCTGCGGTAGTCGGCCGATCCCCGAATAAATTCGATAGATGGCGAGGTGGCGCGAGCATGCCGTGGAACAGTCAAGGCGGTGGTGGTTGGCAGGGCGGCGGCGGCCAGGGACCGTGGGGCAATCGCCCGAGCGGTGGCGGCGGTGGCGGCGGCCAGCAACCCCCTGACCTGGAAGAGTTGATCCGCAAGTCGCAGGAGAAGGTGAAGAGCCTGTTTCCCGGCGGCGGTGGCGGCCTGTCGGGCAAGGCCATCGGCATTGTGGTGCTCTTGCTCGTTGGGCTTTGGCTGGCGAGCGGCTTCTACCGGGTGCTGCCCGAGGAGCAGGGCGTGGTGATGCGCTTTGGCGCCTTGGACAGGCTGACCACGCCGGGCCTGAACTACCACCTGCCGGCGCCCATCGAATCGGTGCAGACGCCGCAGGTCACCCGAGTCAATCGGGTCGAGGTGGGCTTTCGCAGCGGCCAGACCGGCGGCAACACGCGCCAGCTGACCGAGGAGGCCCTGATGCTGACGGGCGACGAGAACATCGTCGACATCAACTTCGTCGTGCTCTGGCGTATCAACAATGCTGCCGATTTCCTCTTCAACGTGCGCAATCCCGAGAACACGGTGGAGGCGTCGGCGGAGAGCGTGATGCGCGAGGTGATCGGCCAGACACCGATCCTCGAGGCCACCACAGAGGGCCGCCGCGCCATCGAGCAGCGCGTCCGCGAGGAGATGCAGGTGCTGATGAACGACTATGGCACCGGCATCACCATCGAGGAGGTGCAGCTGCAGAAGTCCGATCCGCCGGACGAGGTGATCGACGCTTTCCGTGACGTGCAGCGTGCCCAGGCCGACCGCGAGCGGTTGCAGAACGAAGCCGAGGCCTTCGCCAACGACATCCTGCCGCGTGCCCGAGGCGAGGCCGAGCGGGTTCTGCAGGAGGCGCAGGCTTACGAGCAGGAGGTGGTGGCCCGTGCCAGTGGTGAGGCCGATCGCTTCACCCAGGTGCTCGAGGCCTATGGCCGCGCCAAGGACGTGACCGTGCAGCGTATCTATCTCGAGACCATGGAAGAAGTGCTGGGTGGCGTGAACAAAGTGATCCTCGGCAGCGAAGGTGGTGCCAACGGCGTCGTGCCTTACCTGCCGCTACCGGATTTGGAGCGGCGGGCGCGTGAGCGTGATGCTGCGGCGCAAACCGATCGTGAGCAGCAGCCGACCGAGCGTGGCTTCGGCGCCATGCAGTCTGGAGCGACCCAATGAGCCAGCGCATCCTCATCGGCGGCGGTGTGCTCGCCGCGGCCGTCATCTTCATCCTCTACAGTGCGCTGTTCACGGTGCAGCAGACCCAGCAGGCGCTCGTCCTGCAGTTCGGCAATCCGGTCCGCGTGATCAGCGAGCCCGGCCTCAACATCAAGGTGCCGTTCATCCAGAACGTCGAGTTCTTCGAGCGACGGGTGCTGCCGTTCGACGCCGGCGCTGTCGAATTGGTTCTCGGTGACCAGCGCCGTCTCGTCGTCGACACGTTTACCCGCTACCGCATCACCGATCCGCTGCGCTTCCGCCAGTCGGTCGGCAGCGAGGAGCAGTTCCGTGGCCGCCTCGAGCCGATCACCTTCTCGGCCTTGCGCAGTGTGCTGGGTGAGGTGTCGCTCTTCACGATTCTCTCCGGGGAGCGCGCCGCGCTGATGGACCGGATCGCCGACGAGGCCAACACCGCGCTGCGTCAGTTCGGCGTCGAGGTGGTCGATGTCCGGATCAAGCGGGCCGACCTGCCGACCGAGAACCAGCAGGCGATCTTCCTGCGGATGCAGACCGAACGTGATCGTGAGGCGCGCGAGCTGCGTGCCCAAGGTGCCGAGATCGCCACCCGCATCCGCTCGCGCGCGGATCGCGAGCGGCGGGTGCTGATCGCCGAGGCAGAGCGCGAGTCCGAGCAGATCCGTGGTCGTGGCGACGCCGTCGCCATCTCCACTTTCGCGGACGCCTTCGGCCAGGATGCGGACTTCTTCGGCTTCTACCGCTCGATGCAAGCCTACCGCAATTCGCTGGCCGACGAGGCGACCAGCTTCGTCCTCGCTCCCGACAGCGAGTTCTTCCGCTACTTCAAGTCGTTCGAGGGATTGGACATCCAGCAGGCGGAGGGGCCGACTACATCGGAGGCGACACCTGATCTGGCCGACAGCGATGCTGCGGCACCGGTCGTCGATGGGGTGGCCGAGTTGACCGATGAGAACAGCGCCACGCCGGTTCAGGCCGTCGAATAGACGGCCGGCTGGTGGGGAGGGCGTTTCGGTGATCGGCCGAGCGGCGAGGTATTGATCGGCTGATGCAGGACCTGTTCACCGCCGGGGCGCTCGTTCTCGTTCTCGAAGGAGCGCTTTGGGCGCTCTTTCCCAACGGCATGAAGCAGGCGGCCGCGCGCGCCATCGTCCTCGATGCGGGCGTGTTGCGCGCGGCTGGCCTGTTGTTCGCCGCCATCGGTGTGTTCATCGTTTGGTTGATCCGCGGCTGAGAGGCTTGGCGTGTGACGCGACAGCGCCTACATGGCCTGACGGGCGCGGTGGCGATGCTGCCATTGCCGCGACACCGGCTTGGGTGCTCGTGGTGACGGGGTCGGGCGGCCCCGCACACGCGTTCGGCTGAGGCCGGGGCGGCGCTCCATTGGGAAAACAGAAGCCGACCGGGTCAACCGGGCGGCGATAGGAGCCTTGGATGACAAAGTGTTTCGGCCTCGGTTGCTTGGCGTTTGAGCGCCGGCGGGCCGGCAGGGCGTGGGGCAGAAGCCTGGCCGTCTTGGCGGCTATCGGTCTGGTCGTTGTGGTGGCGGACGCACCGCCTGCATTGGGCCAGGCCGGGCCGGTCGACGGGTTCGCTGATCTGGTCGAGCGTGTCGGGCCGGCCGTCGTCAACATCTCGACGACGCGAGAGCAGGCCGCACCGGAAGAGGTGCCCTTGCCCGAATTCCCGCCCGGCTCACCCTTCGAGGAGTTCTTTCGCGACTTCTTCGAGCGTGGCCAGCCCGAGACGCCGCAGCGCCAGCGACGTGGTGCTTCCCTGGGGTCCGGCTTCGTCATCGGGCCCGATGGCTTCGTCGTCACCAACAATCACGTCATCGCCGAGGCGGATCAGATCACCGTCCAGTTCGCCGACGGCCACGATTACGAGGCCGAGCTGATTGGCCGCGACCAGCAGACCGATCTGGCGCTGTTGAAGATCGAGCGCGACGAGCCGTTTCCTTATGTCGAGTGGGCCGACAGCGACAATGTGCGCGTCGGCGAATGGATGCTGGCGATCGGCAATCCCTTCGGGCTCGGCACCTCGGTCACTGCCGGCATCGTCTCGGCCCGTGGCCGCGACATCCGCTCTGGACCCTATGACGACTTTTTCCAGGTCGACGCCGCCATCAACCGCGGCAATTCCGGCGGGCCGAGCTTCACCATGGACGGCGAGGTGTTCGGCGTGAACACGGCCATTTTCTCGCCGTCCGGTGGCAATGTCGGCATCGGTTTCGCCATTCCTTCCAATCTCGCCAAGCGCGTCATCGACAGTCTGCAGGAGGATGGTCGCGTCGCCCGTGGCTGGCTCGGCGTTCGCATTCAAAGCGTCACCGAGGAGATCGCCGAGAGCCTCGGCCTCGAGGAGGCCCGTGGCGCCCTGGTCGCCAGTGTCACGCCCACCGGGCCGGCGGAGGATGCCGGGATCCAGGCGGGCGACGTGATCCTCCAGTTCAATGATCAGGAGATCACGCAGATGCGCTCGCTGCCGCGCATCGTCGCCGAGACGGATGTCGGTCGCGAGGTCGACGTGCTGATCTGGCGTCGTGGTGACGAGGAGACCGTCTCGGTCACGCTCGGCGAGCTGCCGGACGAGACCACGCTCGCCGAGATGGGCGACACCGAGGTCGAGCAGATGAGCACGGCGCTCGAGATCGACTCGCTCGGCCTCACCGTCGATACGCTCACCGACGAGCTGCGCACCCGCTTCAACCTCACGCCCGAGGCTGCGGGCGTGGTGATCCTCGAAGCCGAGCCGTCGACGGAGCCGGACGATGCCGACGCCTTGCTGCCCGGCGATCTGATCGTCGAGGTCAACCAGTCGGAGGTCGGCTCGCCGCCCGAGGTGCTCGCCAAGGTGAACGAGGTGCGCGAGGAGGGCCGCAGCGCCGTCCTGCTGCTCATCGATCGGCAAGGCGATTTGCGCTTCGTCGCCAGGCGCCTGACCAGCTGAAACTACCTGCCGATCGAAGCGAACCGGCCGGTGCCGCTATCGAGGTGCCGGCCGGTGGCTATCGATAGACGAAGCTGTCGGCTGCATAGCCCTGCAGATAAAGGGCGCCTTCGAGCCCGGCATGGTCGAGTGCCAGGTGTGCTGCTGGCCTGAGCACGTCGTGGGGGCGAAAGGCCACGGCGAGACCGGCGGCCTGCAGCATCGGCAGGTCATTGGCACCATCGCCGACCGCAAGGCAGGCGGCCGGATCGAGCCGCCGCGTGCCCGCTGCCGCCTTTAGGCTCGCGAGCTTGGCATCGGCGCCGAGGATCGGCGGCAGCACCCGGCCGGTGAGCGTGCCGCGCTTGATCTCCAGGCGGTTGCCCTGGTGCTGCTCGAAGCCGGCGAGCTCGGCGACATAAGCCGTGAACGCGGTGAAGCCGCCCGAGACCAGGAGCGTCGCCGCACCGTTGGCCCGCATCGTTCGGACCAGGGTCGCAGCACCCGGGTTGAGTGCCAGTCGCGATGCGCAGATCTCGCGAATGGCGCTCTCGGGCACGCCTTCCAGCAGTGCCACCCGCGCCTCCAGCGCGCTGGCGAAATCCAGCTCACCATTCATCGCACGTCGGGTGATCCCTGCCACCTCGGCCTTGATGCCGACGCTATCGGCCAGCTCGTCGATGCACTCGATCGTGATCATCGTGCTGTCCATGTCGGAGATCAGCACGCCCTTGCGCCGCCCGGCGGCCGGGATCAGCGCCCAGTCGATCGCCCGCGCGCCGATCTCTTGCCGCACCGCCTCGCGCGCCGGCGCGCAATCGAGCATGATCTCGACGGCAGCGTCGTCGCCGAGCCAGCGAACAGCGCCACCGAGCCGCCGGCCGAGCGTCTCGACCAGCAAACCGTCGAGCGGTGCTGTCGCGGGATCGGCAATGAGCACGAGGCAGCTCGGCGCAGCTTGGACCATGCGGGGCAGGGCTCTAAATCGAGGGTGGAGACGGCTTTGCCGACAGGCACGATCCTGATAGGCGGCAGCACGGCGAGCGGCAAGTCGGCCCTGGCGCTGGCCCTGGCCGAGCGCACCGGGGGCGTCATCGTCAACGCCGATTCGGTCCAGCTCTACCGCGATCTGCCGATCCTGACCGCCCGGCCCGGGCGCTCGGATCTCGCCCGTGCCGAGCATCATCTCTATGGCATCCTCGACGCCCATGAAGCGGCCTCGGTAGCCCTCTGGCTGGCCAAGGTCGAGCCGCTGCTCGGCGAGATCGAGGCGAGCGGGCGGCTCGCTCTCGTCACCGGCGGCACCGGCCTCTACTTCAAGGCGCTGCTCGAAGGCTTGCCGGCGATCCCCGACATCCCGGCAGCACTGCGCGCCGAGTTGCGGCGGAACAGCGCGCCCACTGCCGATCTCCACGCCCAGCTGGCGCGTCTCGACCCGGCCTTGGCCGGCCGCCTCCAGCCCGGCGATCGGCAACGCATTCTGCGCGGCCTCGAGGTGGTGCGCGCCACCGGTCGGCCGCTCAGCGCCTGGCAGGCGGACCCGCCGCAGCCAGCTTTCGTGCCGCAGCCGGTCGTCGGCCTGGCACTGCTGCCGCCGGCCGAGATCGTCGATCCACGCATTGCAGCGCGGCTCGATGCCATGCTCGAGGCCGGCCTTCTCGCTGAGCTCGAGGCTTTTCGCATAAGGAAGGGCCAGGCGCCGACGCCGCTCGCCAAGGCCGACGGCGTCGCCGAGCTCGGTGCTTATCTCGACGGCACGTGGGATCTGGAGACCGCCCGGGCGGCCACCATCCGCAAGGTCCGCCGCTACGCCAAGCGGCAGCGGACCTTCTTCAGGGGCCAGCTGGCAGGATCGCTGGCGCCTTCGACCATGATCGCCGACGCCGCTTCGGCACCGGAGCTGGCCGAGGGCCTGCTGGCCCGGCTCGAGCAATCGCGCGGAGCCGATCGACCCGGTTGATTCCGCTGCTTCCTGCGAGTACCTTCCAGAGCCTTTTGCCGACGCGGCAACGGGGCACTTTGTGTGCATAAACCACCGATAGAGCGACCGTCTCTACATACAACCGGAGTTTGACCAATGACCACCGCAGCGACAGCAGCACCGACCGCCGTCGACACCACGTCGATGAACGGCTCGCAGGTGGTGCTCCAGGCGCTGGTCGAGCAGGGCGTAGAGGTCATCTTCGGTTATCCCGGTGGTGCTGTGCTGCCGATCTACGACGCTATCTTCCAGCAGGACCGTATTCGCCACATTCTGGTCCGCCACGAGCAGGCGGCGATGCACGCGGCCGAAGGCTATGCCCGCTCGACCGGCAAGGTCGGCTGCGTGCTGGTCACCTCCGGCCCCGGCGCCACCAACACGGTGACCGGCCTCACCGACGCGCTGATGGATTCGGTGCCGGTCGTCTGCCTCACCGGCCAGGTGCCGACCCACATGATCGGCAACGACGCCTTCCAGGAGGCGGATACCGTCGGCATCACCCGGCCGTGCACCAAGCACAACTACCTGGTGAAGGAGTCGGGCAGCCTCGCCCGTTCCATCCACGAGGCCTTCCACGTCGCGCGCAGCGGCCGGCCTGGCCCGGTCGTCGTCGACCTGCCCAAGGACATCTTGATGAAGCCGGCGCCGTATCTGGCGAAGGACGCCATCAAGCACCGCACCTACCACCCGGCGCGCGATCCCGAGCTGCGCCGCGTCGAGGAGGCGGTGGACCTGATGGCCCGGGCCGAGCGGCCGATCTTCTATGTCGGCGGCGGCGTCATCAATGCCGGCCCCAGGGCGTGTGAGCTGCTGGTCGAGCTGGTGCGCGAGACCGGCTACCCGATCACGCTGACGCTGATGGGCCTCGGTGCGTATCCCGCCACCGACAAGCAGTTCATCGGCATGCTCGGCATGCACGGCACCTACGAAGCCAACATGGCGATGCATGGCTGCGACGTCATGATCAATATCGGGGCCCGCTTCGATGACCGGGTCACCGGCCGGATCGATGGCTTCTCGCCCGCCAGCCGCAAGATCCACGTCGATATCGATCCCTCGTCGATCAACAAGAACGTCTCGGTCGACGTGCCGGTGATCGGTGACGCCGAGCGCACGCTGGAGGCGCTGCTCGCCGCCTGGCGCCGCCGCGGCAACACCATGAGCAGTGGTCGGACCGAGGGCTGGTGGGGCCAGATCAAGGAGTGGCAGACCAAGAAGAGCCTGCGCTTCAGCCAGGGCACGGACAAGATCAAGCCGCAATACGCCATCCAGCGGCTCTACGAGCTGACCCGCGAGCTGGACGTCTACATCACCACCGAGGTCGGCCAGCACCAGATGTGGGCGGCCCAGCACTTCCTCTTCGACAAGCCGTTCCACTGGATGACCTCGGGCGGGCTCGGCACCATGGGCTACGGCTTCCCGGCCGCCATGGGCGTGCAGGTGGCGCATCCCGACGCTCTCGTCGTCGACATCGCCGGCGAGGCGTCCTGGGTCATGAACATGCAGGAGATGTCGACCTGCCAGCAGTACAAGCTGCCGGTGAAGTCGTTCATCCTCAACAACAGCTACATGGGCATGGTCCGCCAGTGGCAGGAGTTCTTCCACGGCAACCGCCATGCCGAGAGCTACATGGACAGCCTGCCGGACTTCGTGAAGCTGGCCGAGGCGTTCGGTGCCGTGGGCCTGCGGGCAACCAAGCCCAGCGAGGTCGACGACGTGATCAAGGAGATGATCACCAACAAGCGGACCACCATCATCGACATGGTCGTCGACAGGTCCGAGAACGTCTACCCGATGATCCCGGGTGGTGCTGCGCACAACGAGATCACGCTCAGCCCCGAGGAGGACGGCAAGCACGAGGCGATCTCCGAAGAGGGCATGGTGCTCGTATAGGACGCCGGCCACGGGCGACCGCCGCTAGGCGCCGCCCGCTCGCCTGCCCCCGACGCCGAGTGCCGGCCTGAACAACCGGCGCGAAGCAGCACGCTCTCCTCCATCGATGGCGCAAACCATGTCGCAAGCCCAATCCGTCCCGCAATCCAGCCAGGCCCTGTTCTCCGACGCCGAGCAGGCCGCCGAGGAACGCCACACGCTGGTCGTCCTCGTCGACAACGAGCCGGGCGTGCTCGCCCGGGTCATCGGCCTCTTCTCCGGCCGCGGCTACAATATCGACAGCCTGACCGTCGCCGAGATCGACACCGCCAAGGCGCTCTCGCGCATCAATATCGTGACCACCGGCACGCCGCTCGTCATCGAGCAGATCAAGAACCTGCTGGCCAAGCTGGTGCCGGTGCACAGCGTGCTCGACCTCACGGTCGAAGGGCCCCACATCGAGCGCGAGCTGGCGCTGGTCAAGGTGGTGGGCGACCGCGAGCGGCTGGTCGGAGCACTCCGCATCGCCGACTTCATGCACGCCCGTCTGGTCGACAGCACGCCCGAGAGCTTCGTCTTCGAGATGACCGGCACCTCGAACGAGATCGACAGCTTCATCCACATGCTCGAGCCCGTCGAGGTCAGCCGCGCCGGCGTCGTCGCCATCAGCCGCGGCCAGCTGCTCCTCAAGGAGCGCGACAGCGCCCCCGAAAGCTGACCTGAACACCGAACCATAACCGTCAAACGCCCGAACGAAGGGGGACCTACACCCATGCGCGTCTACTACGATACCGACGCCGATCTCAATCTGGTCAAGTCGAAGAAGGTGGCCGTCGTCGGCTACGGCAGCCAGGGCTTCGGCCACGCCAACAACATGAAGGACAGCGGCGTCGCCGACGTCGTCGTGGCCTTGAAGGAAGGCAGCGCCAGCCGTGCCAAGGCCGAGCGCGCCGGCTTCAAATGCATGACCGCGACCGAGGCCGCCAAGTGGGCCGACATCGTCATGGTCCTCGTCCCCGACGAGCTCCAGGCCGACCTCTACAAGGACGAGCTCAAGGACAACATGAAAGAGGGCGCCGCCCTCATGTTCGCCCACGGCTTCAACATCCACTTCAACCTGATCGAGCCGCGCCCCGACCTCGACGTGCTGATGATCGCACCCAAGGGCCCCGGCCACCTGGTGCGTGCGGAGTACACCAAGGGTGCCGGCGTCCCCTGCCTGCTCGCCATCCACCAGGACGCCACCGGCGGCGCCCACGATGTCGGCATCTCCTACGGTGCGGCCATCGGCGGCGGCCGCGCCGGCATCATCGAGACCTCGTTCAAGGAGGAGGTCGAGACCGACCTCTTCGGCGAGCAGGTCGTCCTCTGCGGCGGTCTCTGCGCCCTCATCCAGGCCGGCTTCGAGACCCTGACCGAGGCCGGCTACGCGCCCGAGATGGCCTATTTCGAGACCGTCCACGAGGTGAAGCTCATCGTCGACCTCATCTACGAGGGCGGCCTCGCCAACATGCGCTACTCCATCTCCAACACCGCCGAGTACGGCGACTACAAGACCGGCCCGCGCATCGTCACCGACGAAACCAAGGCCGAGATGAAGCGCATCCTCTCCGACATCCAGGAAGGCCGCTTCGCCCGCGACTGGGTGCTCGAGAACAAGGCCGACCAGGCCCACTTCAAGGCCATCCGCCGCCGCCACGCCGACCACCCCATCGAGGAAGTGGGCGCCAAGCTCCGCGCCATGATGCCCTGGATCGGCGCCAACAAGCTGGTCGCGGGTACGAAGGATTGAGCCAAAGAAACGGGAAGAGCAGGGGAGGCAGCGCCTCCCCTGCGACCCCACCGGTACTTGTCTGATTCAGGCCCGCTCGCACTTTGCCGAGCGGCCTTGTTGAGTTATGAAAGCTATATGCAGGGCTCGCGTACAGTCACCATCTGACCATGCCGGAGCTGAGCCGCTTCTTCGGCATGGTCATCCTGATGTATTTCAACGACCATCCGCCGCCCCATTTCCACGTGCGCTACGGCACTCAGCGTGCCATCATCAACATTCGGACCCTATCAGTGCTCCAAGGCCATCTGACGCCGAAGGCTTTGGGACTGGTGACGGAGTGGGCAGCACTTCACCGGGCTGAACTCCTCGACGCCTGGGACCGGGCACGCCGTCACGAGATGCTGCCGTCGATTGCTCCACTGGAGTAGGCCTATGCTCAAGGACATCGTTGAAGCCCGCCCGCTCGGCCAGCACCGTCTCTTCCTCCGCTTCGAGGATGGCGTCGAAGGCGAGGTCGATATTGCCGCGATCGTATCCTTCACCGGCATGCTGGCACCACTCGCCGACCCGCAATGCTTCGCCCAGGTCACCGTCGACCAGGAAAGTGGCACTGTCGTCTGGCCGAACGGCGCCGACCTCGACCCCGATGTGCTCTACGCCAGGATCACCGGCGTCTCGGTCGAGGACCGGCTGGCCGAAGCCGACGTCTCGTAACCGCCGAGACGAACGTTCCTTGAGATGCCAGCCATGACCGCCAAGCTATTCGCCTACCCGAATGGCATCCCGCTTCTGCCCGCGCACCCCGGCCTAACAGGCTGCTGAAGAAGTCGCGATGGTCGCGATGCGGCCAAAATGGCCGGGAGCGAGGAGGAGGGAGGGCCAGCGATGCAGCGCGCATCGCGCCCGAGCGCCGACGAAGCTCGCGACCATTTTCGCCGCATCCCTTTGGGACGGGCCGTTTTTCTCCGCTGCGTGCGTTGCTCGACGCTCGACGATGCGGTGCATCGCTTTCGCGCCAAGCGCCTGCTCAGCGGAGAAAATCGATCCCGTCGCGGCCGTCGGGACTTCTTTAGCAGCCTGCTAGCGATCGCCGCGGAACTGCGGTCACGCGATATCTCGCCCCATCGCGCCGCCCTCCTAATGCGCATCCCGCCGAACCGCCTGGGTCAGATCCTCGCCGGCAAGCGCGGCATCAGCGCCGACACGGCCCTACGCCTCGCCCGCCTCCTCGGCCCCGGCGCCCGGTGCTGGATGACCCTCCAGGCCCAGCACGACCTCGCGCCTGCCAAGAAAGTGCGGGGCCAAGCAGTCCGCGCAAACTTGCCTGTTCTTCAGACCGGCTGAGTGCGCACTTGGAACAAGAGTGAAAGAGAGGGATAAGCCTCGCTTTCAACGCTTCCGGCCGATTGCCGCGCGGCTTGCGTGCCGAGGGTCGTACAGGCGGTGGCCGGCTGATGTGTCACAACATGTCATCCAACTTGGCAATCGGCGTCAGACGGTGTTCTTCGCATATGTTAACGATCGTCCCCAAACCGACCTGCTGCGGACCAACGGAAATGTGGCCGGCGTCGACGTCTTGGCCTGGTCCCTGGATTGAAGTCCGTTCGTGTTCTGACTCTTCAGCGAGTGAGCCTGCGTGACATCACGAGATCCAAGTTTGACCGAGCTCGGCTGGAGGCCGTTCTTCAACGCGCAGCTCTCGGCCGATGAGGTTTCCAGGTTTTGTCCCGTCCGCGTGATGGCGGTCCATCGCGGCAAGCTCACCGTCGCCGGAGCCGGACCGGAAGCGCTGATCCCTTCCCGGATCTCTCACGCCGAACCGGAGGAAGACCATCCAACCGTCGGCGACTGGCTCCTTATCGACCGCGAGACCGGACAGACCGCGCGCATCTTCCACCGAGCGAGCCTGTTCAAGCGACCCGCGCCGGGCGCCGGGCGACGGCTCCAACTCATTGCCGCAAACGTCGACACGCTTTTCATCGTTACGTCCTGCAACGAGGACTTCAACATTGCGCGGCTGGAGCGCTATCTGGTGTTGGCGCGTGAGGCTGGCGTAACGCCGATTGTCGTTGTCACCAAGGCTGACCTGACCGATACGCCTGAAGAGTACGTCAAGCTTGTGCGCGACCTGCAACCCGGCTTGCTGGTGGAGATCGTCGACGCTCGCGATCCCGCCAGCGTGGCCTGCCTTTCGGCGTGGTGCGGCATCGGGCAGACCGTAGCCCTGCTGGGGTCCTCAGGCGTCGGCAAATCGACCCTGATCAACACGTTGAGAGGGTCGGAACAGCTCGCTACCCAGCAGATTCGCGACGACGATGCCAAGGGTCGTCACACCACCACCGGCCGCACGATGCATCGCCTCGACAACGGCGGATGGCTGCTCGACACGCCGGGTATGCGCGAGCTGCAGTTGTCGGACGCTGCCACTGGGCTTGCCGATGTCTTCGACGACATCGTCACCTTGGCGCAGCACTGCCGGTTCTCGGATTGCTCGCATGACGCCGAGCCCGGCTGCGCCGTAAAGGCGGCGATCGCGGCAGGCACGCTGGACCCCAGGCGTCATGAACGTTGGCGCAAGCTGGCGGCCGAAGACGCCTTCAACACCGAGACCCAGGTGCAACGGCGCGCCCGCAATCGGTCATTCGGCAAGATGGTCCAATCAGTGCAGAAAGAAAAAAAGCAGCGGAATCGGCAATGACCGCCGTCAGGGTCCGCGACGCGACCGCCAAAGGCGGGAAGAGGGGAAACGAGGGCGAGAAAAGGCGGCCTCGATCTCGGCGACCGGCTGGCCGCTCCAGCCGATCAACGGCACTATAAGAAATTCTTATGGATACCACGGTGAGACCGCTCACCCGTTGCGCTATACGCAACGCGACGCCGAGGCTGTTGCACTATATGCAACAGAAACCCAAGCCTGTTGCGTATAGCGCAACGGAACCCGAGAAATGTCGCATATATCGACTCATAAGCGATTGTTATGGCGCATATTCCGCACAATTCGCGACGAACGAACCCACGAGCGAGCCTGAAAATCGACGAACGAACCCGAGAATCCGACGATCGAACCCAGGAATCGAGCGAACGAACCCAAGATTTTGCAAACGAACCCGAGCTGACAGGTTGCCGCACACGGGCGAGAAAAGCGTTGAGAAACAATGGAGTGTGACGGCCACTTCAGATGTTGTCTGGGATGGCTGACGATCATTTGGCAGCGCTGGATACCGATCGCCAAACGACCCTGGGCGGCTTGACGAATCTGATCATAAAGGATAGTATGCCTATCGTTGCGATGACTCGCCGTTGGTGTCCTCGCGCTCGCCGCCCCGTGCCGCCAGGAACTTGCCCACGGGCTCGAGCTTCGGGATGTGCTCGCAGAAGGCGCGGATGGTGACCAGGAGCGGCACGGCGAGCAGCATGCCCATCACCGACCAGAGCCAGGCGCCGAAGGTGATCGAGAGAAAGATCACGACCGTGTTCATCTCCAGCCGACGGCCGACGAAATAGGGCGTGACGAACTGGCCCTCGAGCGTGGTCAGGGCGAAGAAGACCAGGGCCGGGAGCAGCGCTGGCCCGGGCTGGTCGAAGGTGACCAGTCCGACGACCAGTGTCGCTGCCATGCCGGTGAAGGCGCCGAGATAGGGCACGTAGTTCAAGGCGAACGCGACCACGCCGAAGAGCAGCGGGTTGGGCATGCCGAGCAGCGCCATGGCGACGCCTGTGACCACTCCGAGCCCGGCATTGATGGCCGTGATGGTGAAGAGGTAGTGCGACAGCCGCCGCTCGATGTCTTGCGCGATACGCATGGCCTTGCGGCGGTCTTTGAAGCTCGGCAGGACGTGGACGATCTTCTCGTAGAACATGTCGCCCGAGGCCAGCACGAAGAGCAAGAGGACCAGGGTGAAGACCGTCTGCGCCAGATAGCCCGGTGCCACCATGGCGACGCTGGCAAAGAGCCCCGGCTGGCGGACGACCACCTCCTGGACGTTCTCGTCGGCCGTGCCGGCCGCCACCTCCTCGACCTGCTTGCCGGCCTCGATCACCGCCTCGGCCGAGCCGAACAGGCTGCGCGTCTTCCACTCGATCTCCCGCGCGATCGACGGCGCATCCTCTATCCAGCCCTGCACCGGGCCGGCCAGCAAGAGGACTCCCGACACCAACATCGAGACCAGCAGGCCCACGATCAGGAAGGCCGCCAAGCCGACCGGCACCCCCCGCCGCTCGAGAAAGCGCCTGACCGGGCTGAACACCAGCGCCAGCAGGAAGGCCAGGACCACCGGCATCAGGAAGTCGCGGGCGTAGTTGATGCTCGCCACCAGGAGCAGCAGGAAGATGCCGATCACCGCCCAGCGCGGTACGGCTTCGGGGGCGGGGCGAGCCGGCTGGCTGGCGTCGTCGGCGAGCGAGCCGGCGGCCACATTCGGTGCCTCCACAGGCACGCCCGTCTCGAGATCGGCCAAGGCCACGAGTCCTTCTTGCTTCGCCAGGTCGTTCCGCGACACTGCACGGCGCCAATGCGCCGTACAAGGCTGCCACCGTCGTGATCTCCTCGAGGAGAACCGGCGCGCCTGGCGCCAGGTTCCAGGCATCTCGCCGCTGCCGCCGCCTCCAGGATCGTGCTAGGTGGACCGCAGAGCCTCGATCCAGGCCACAAGAGCTTACTCCAGGGAGGACTCCATGCTCGCCACAACGCGTCGAACCGCCGGGCACCTTGCGCTTGCCACTCTGCTGACAGTGACCGTCGCTGGGGCGGCCTCTGCCGCGGACGATGTCAATGTCGGCATCCTCTCGCTCACCTCCCACTCACCGAGCATCATCGCCGCCGGCAAGGGCTATTTCGACGAGCAGGACCTCGCCGTCACCTTCGTACCCTTCCAGGCGGCCCAGCCCATGGCCGTGGCTATCGCCTCGGGCGACGTCGATTTCGGCGTCACCGCCATCTCCGGTAGCCTGATCAGCCTGGCCGAGCGCGGTGTCGTCAAGGTGATCGGTGGCGCCCTGCAGGAGACCGAGGGCGTCGATGGCCAGAAGATCCTGGTCTCCAAGGCCGCCCATGACGCCGGCGTCACCACGCCCGGCGACCTCGAGGGCAAGCGTTACGGCATCACCACCGCCGGCTCGTCCTTCCACTACATGGCGCACAAGATCGCTGACGGCGAAGGCTTCCCGCGCGACTCGCTCGAGCTGGTCCCGCTCAACGCCGTGCCTACCGTCATCGCGTCCCTGAAGAGCGGCCAGATCGACGCCTGGAGCATCGTCCCCAACATCGCCGGCGCGCTCGCCCGTGGCGGCGAGGTGGTCGAGATCGGCAGCGTCGCCGACTATATCGACGACTATCAGGTGACGGTGGTCTTTACGTCGACCCAGCTCGTCAACGACCAGCCGGAGCTGGCCCGGCGCTTCCTCGCCGGCTTCGCCAAGGGCGTCGACGACTACAACGCGGCCCTGGTCGACAAGACCATGAGCGAGGAGGAGATCGCCGCGATCGTCGCCATGATCCACGAGTACGTCTACACCGACCGGCCCATCGAGGCGGCCGATCCGGCCATTCGTGCCAGCGCCATGCGGATCAACGAGAACGCCCGCCTCAACCTGACGAGTGTCACCGACCAGCTGGAATGGTTCAAGTCCGAGGGCCTGGTGCCCGGGACCGCCACCGTCGAGACCCTGGTCGACCCGAGCTTCGTCGAGACCTATTGAGCGGCGGCTCGCCACTGGGCAGGGAGCCCGCATGCGGCTCCTGATCGACGCCGTCAGCCACCGCTACGACACGACGGAGGTCCTGGACGCCATCTCGTTCGAGGTCGGCGAAGGCGAGATCGTCGCCATCATCGGCCCGTCTGGCTGCGGCAAGTCCACGCTGCTCCGCTTCATCGGCGGGCTCGAGCAGCCGCTCGAAGGCCAGGTCCTAATGAGCGGCGCACCGCCGGCCCAATCGCTCAACCCGCTCACCTACATCTTTCAGGATTTCGCGCTGCTGCCCTGGCGGACGGTCGAGGGCAATGTGAGCCTCGTGCTCGAGGATCACCCGCTTTCCTCGGCCGAGCGTCAGGCGATCATCGCGGACGTGCTGGAGCGCACCAAGCTCGCCGAGTTCAAGACGGCCCTGCCGCGCCAGCTCTCGGGCGGGATGAAGCAGCGCGTCGCCATCGCCCGGGCGCTCGCCGTGCGGCCGGCCGTCATGCTCATGGACGAGCCGCTCTCGGCGCTGGACAGCCAGACCCGTGAGCTGCTGCTCGACGATCTGGTCGAGCTCTGGCAGCGTGAGCGCTTCTCCGCCTGCTACGTCACCCACAACCTCGCCGAGGCGGTCCGGCTCGGCCACAAGATCGTCGTCTTGTCGCGCCGGCCGGGCCGCATCCGTGAGATCGTCGCCATCGACCTGCCACTGGCCGAGCGTTCGCAGCGCACAGTGGAACTGGACGGGCTGCAGCGTCGGCTCTGGCAGCTGCTGCGCGACGAGGCGCTCGCCGCCGACCGCGAGCTTGCACGTGTCGACTGAGCCCGGCACGGTTCAGCCGATCGCTGCGATGGGATCGGCCGGCGACGAGGTCCCGCGGCCCGTGCCGTTTCGCGGCGGCGGCTTTCGGCAACGGCCACTGCGCTTCATCTCACCTTTGGTCTTCGTCCTGCTGATCGCGCTTTGGGAGTTGGGCTCGAGGACGGGGTGGATCAGTTCGATTGCACTGCCCGCCCCGTCCGCGGCCTTCGCCGCTTTCCGCGATCTGGTCGAGACCGGGATGCTCTGGAAGCACTTGCAGGCGAGCCTGGTGCGCCTCACCGTCGGCTGGACGCTGGGCACACTGCTGGGCATCACGGTCGGCCTCGGTATCGGCCTCTTCTCGGTGCTGAGAGCCGGGCTGTCGCCGGTCGTCTCCGCGCTCTTCCCGGTGCCGAAGATAGCGCTCCTGCCGCTCTTCATCGTCTGGTTCGGCATCGGCGAGGGCTCGAAGGTGGCGACCATCCTCTTCGGCGCCTTCTTCCCGACCGTCATCGCCACCTATGCCGGTGTCGACAATGTCGACCGCAACCTGATCCGCATGGGCCAGTCCTTCGGCCTCAGCTGGGCCTCGATCGTCCGCAAGATCATCATACCTGGCGCGCTCCCGGCGATCCTCTCGGGCTTTCGCATCTCCGTCTCGATCGCCATCGTGCTCCTGGTCGCGGCCGAGATGATCGGCGCTCAGCACGGCATCGGCGCCTATATCCTGATGGCCGGCGCCCTCTTCGCGGTCGAGCAGCTGATCGCCGGCGTCGCCATGCTCTCGATCATCGGCCTCACCATCAGCTGGCTGATCGGCCGAGCCGAGAAGCATTTTCTGAACTGGCGCGGCTGACGCTCAGGCGGCGAGCGGCGCGCCCTCGTCGATTGATCGGAAGAAACCAACCACGTCGTCGAGCACGCCGCTTTCCTGGCGAAACGGCCGGCTGATGGCGAGCAGCGGGCCGACATGCCCCATGCCCTCGTACTCGCGCGCCACGGCGGTGCCGCCCGCCGCTTCCAGCTCCGCCTGCAGCCGGTGAACGTTCCCGGGCAGGACGAGAGTGTCGTCGCTGCCATTGACCAGCAACATCGGCGGCGCCGCGGCATGCGCCCGGTTTACCGGTTGCGTCGCCGGCAGATCCTCGAACTGGCCAAAGGCTGCGCGCGTGTCCTTGACCCTAAGCGGCAGGAAATCATAAGGCCCGGAGATCCCGGCAATGCCCGCGATATCAGCGAATGACAGACCGGCGGGCGCCAGCAGTTCGGGCGCCAGACCGAGCATTACGGCATTGTAGGCGCCAGCCGAATGGCCGGCGACGAAGGCGGGTCCGGGCCTTCCACCATAGTCCGGCGCAGCCCTCTGGAACGCAGCCAGCGCCAGCGCGCAGTCGATGACGAAGTCGGGGTAATGGACCTCCGGTACGACCCGGTAATCCGCAACAGCGGTCACGAAGCCGGCAGCCGCGAAGGCCCGACCAGCGAAGACATAGTAGTCCTTGTCGCCGCGGTTCCAGGCGCCGCCATAGAGCCACATCAGCGTCGGCGCTGCGGCGTCCGCCGGGAGCCCTTCCGGCACGTAGACGTCGAAGCGCTGCCGGGGCGACGGCCCGTAGGGAAGGTCGCCAGCCGCCAGCTCGCTGCCGGCGTCCTTGGGCACCAGGCTGTTGACGACGCGCAGCGGGCTGCAAGCGGCGAGTGGTGCGAGGAATGGCAGGCTCAGCGTGACGCGGCGGCTGGGCAAGGGCAGGTATCCTTATCGAGGTCGGTCGGGGCGTGCTGCCAGCTCAGGTGCCGCAAAACGTCCGATAGGGCCGATCGCTCGGCGGCGCCGGCAAGGCGAACGCCGCCGCGTCCGGCTGATCGTCATAAGGCCGGGCCAGCACCGCCAACAGCCGCTCGAAGGGCGCGAGGTCATCCTTCTCGACGGCGGCGGCGAGCGCCGCCTCGACCTGATGGTTGCGCGGGATGAACGCCGGATTGGCGGCCCGCATCAGCGCTGCCCGAGCCTCGGCACTCAGGGAATCACGCGCCAGCCGCTCCCGCCAGCTCGCGGCCCAGCGATCGAACGCCTCGGTCTCGCCGAAGAGCGCCCGGACGCTCGACAGCTCGCTCGGCGCTGCGGCCGCAGCCGCCAGCCGTCGGAAGGTGAGGGTGAAGTCGGCGCCGCCGGACTGCATCGCATCGAGTAGCGTTGTGACCAGCTCGCGATCGCCCTCCTCCTCGCTGCCGAGGCCGAGCTTCCGACGCATGCCGTCGAGCCAATGCGCGCCGAACCGCCCCTCGAAGGAGCCGATCACGACATTCGCGGCATCGACGGCTTTCTCGGTCTCCTGGTCCAGCAGCGGCAACATCGCTTCGGCCAGCCGCGCCAGGTTCCACTGGGCGATCGCCGGCTGGTTGGCATAGGCGTAGCGCCCGGCCTCGTCGACCGAGCTGAACCAGGTGGCGGGATCGTATTCGTCCATGAAGGCGCAGGGGCCGAAATCGATGGTCTCGCCCGAGATGGCCATGTTGTCGGTGTTCATCACGCCATGGATGAAGCCCACCTGCAGCCAGCGCGCGACCAGCGCCGCCTGCCGCTCGACCACGGTCTCGAGCAGCGCCAGATAGGGCTGCTCGGCCGTCTTCAGCGCAGGGTAGAGCCGGTCGATGACATAGTCGGCCAGATGTCTCACCGCCTCGTCGTCTCGCCTGGCGGCGAAGTACTGGAACGTCCCCACCCGCACGTGGCTGGCAGCCACCCGCGTCAGCACGGCGCCCGGCAGCAAGTCCTCGCGATAGACCGGCTCGCCGGTGAGCACCGCGGCGAGCGCCCGGGTCGTCGGGATGCCCAGCGCATGCATCGCCTCGCTGACCAGATACTCGCGCAGGACTGGCCCCAGCGCAGCCTTGCCGTCGCCCATGCGCGAGAACGGCGTCTTGCCCGATCCCTTGAGCTGGATATCGCGCCGCCGCCCGTCGCGGTCGATCACCTCGCCCAGCAGCAAGGCCCGGCCATCCCCCAGCTGCGGCACGAAATGGCCGAACTGGTGCCCGGCATAGGCCATGGCCAGGGGCTCGGCACCCTCGGGCGGCCGGTTGCCGGCAAAGAGCTGGGCGATCGAGGCGTCATCCAGGCCCGCGAGATCGATCCCGAGCTCGGCCGCCAGGCCGGCGTTCAGCTTGACCAGCCGTGGCGCCTTGACGGTCGCCGGCGCCAGACGGGCGTGAAAGCGCTCCGGCAGGCGGGCGTAGCTGTTGTCGAAGGGAAAGCCGGCGCTGGCCGCGGGCTGAACATCGAGGGTCATCGAGCGAGGCGCCTCCTGGGTTGCTCCAGAGACGCATATGGCGCTGCCCTGCCGTTGGTTCCAGTCGGCGGCGCTCAGCCAGGCCAGGGCAGGGAGTAGGTCTTGACGTTGGTGAAGCTGCGCATCGCCTCGATCACGCCCTCCTTGTAGCCGAGCCCGGAATCCTTGATCCCGCCGAAGGGCGACATCTCGATGCGGTAGCCCGGCACCTCCCAGATGTTGACCGTGCCCACCTCCAGCTCGTTGACGAAGCGGGTGATGTGGTCGAGCCGATTGGTGCAGACCCCCGACGACAGGCCGTAGGCCGTGGAGTTCGAGATCCTGATCACCGCCTCGATGTCGTCCGGGCAGCGGATGATCGGCACCACCGGCCCGAAGGTCTCCTCGTGCACCAGTTCGGCATCGAACGGCACGCGATCGACCACGGTCGGCGGAAAGAGCGCGCCCTGGCGTGGCTCGCCAAGCAGCACCTCGGCCCCCCGCTCGACGGCGGCCGCCACCCTGGCCTCGAACAGCCGCGCCGCCGGCTCGTTGATCACCGTGCCGATATCCGTCTCCGGGTCCATCGGATCGCCGGCCCGGAGCTTGCGCGTCCGGGCCACCAGCTTGGCCGCCAGCTCGCCTGCTATCGACTCCACCGCCAGGATGCGCTTGACCGCCGTGCAGCGCTGGCCCGAGTTCTTGGTCGCCCCGGCGATCGCCAGGTCGGCCGCCTTGTCGAGGTCGGCGTCGCCCATGACGATCAGGGGATCGTTGCCGCCCAGCTCCAAGACCAGCCGCTTGTAGCCGGCCTTGTCGGCGATGTACTTGCCGACCCTGACGGAGCCTGTGAAGGTCACCAGATCGGCGTCCGGATCGGTGATCATCGCATCGCCCATGGTGGCGGGATTGCCGGTCACCACCGAGAGCATCTCCGGCGGTAGCCCGGCCTCGTAGAGGATGTCGGCGAGCAGCAGTGCCGTGAGCGGCGTCAGCTCGGTGGGCTTGAGGACCACCCGGTTGTTGGTCGCGATCGCCGGCGCCAATTTGTGCGCCACCATGTTAAGCGGATGGTTGAAGGGCGTGATCGCCGAGATGACGCCCAATAGCGGCGTCCGCATCGTGTAGATGCGCCGCTCTTTGCCGTGGGGGGTGATATCGCAGGAGTAGATCTCGCCGTCGTCATTGATGGCGAGCTGGCCGGCCAGCGTGAAGACGTCGTAGGCGCGGCCCACCTCGTAGAGCGAATCCTTGAGGCAGAGCCCGGACTCCGCCGTGATCAGCCGGGCGATCTCGTCCTTCCGCGCCGCCAGCTTCTCGCCCGTCGCCATCAGGATGCGCTGCCGTTCGTAGCGGCTGAGCGTCGCCTTGAAGGCCCGAGCCTGCTGGAAGGCGCCCCGCACATGCTCGGGCCGGGCCGCCGGCACGGTGCCGATCACCTCGTTGGTATAGGGGTTGAAGACCTCCAGCGTGTCACCGGTCTCGACCAGCTTGCCGGCAATGCGCATGCTCTCGCGGCGAATGGCGGTCATCGGCTCGAACCCTCCTGGACGACGCGATTGAGCGCCACGTCGAACACGTCGAAATTGCGCAGCACGTGCCCGGGCTCCAGCTCGACTTTGCCATTCGCGATCATCGGCACGCGCTGCTCGGTAAGCCCGCCATGGCTGCGCAAGGGCTCATCGAGACCGGAAAGGTCATGCAGCTCGGCACGCGTGCCGATAACCTTCTCCCGCTCCGAAACGACCACCAGATCACCGATGCGGTCGGCCGGCAGCTCGAACCGCGCGCAGGCCTCGTCGCGGGTCAGCACCAGCTCGATGCCCTCCTCCTCGGCCACCCGGTCCCGGATCGCCCCAACATCCACCCCCGCCGGCAGATAGGCCGTGGCGAACGAGCCCAAGGCGCCGTGATGCGCCACGTAAGGATCGGTGATCGGCAGGATCACCCGCGCCTGGCCGTCGCCCAGCCAATCGTCGAGCAGCGCCTGCAGGTAGATCACGTCCGGCGTGCCGTCCGGCTTGTGCTTGGCGTTCATCCCGTGATCGGCCGTCAGCACCAGCGTGCAGCCGGCCGCATCGAGCGCCCCCACATGCCCGTCCAGCATCGCGTAGAACGCATCGGCCAGGGGCGTGCCCGGCGCTGCCTTGTGCTGGATGTAGTCGGTCGTCGAGAGATACATGACATCCGGCCGCCAGTGCTTGAGCAGATGCACGCCCGCCGCCATGACGAAGCCCGAGAGCTCGGCCGAGTAGACGTCGGGCAGAGGCAGGCCCAGCGTCTCCAGGACATCGCCGATGCCGTTGGCCTCGACCGTCGCCTGGTCGGCCTTCTCCGCCGAGAACGCGACGGCCCGGCCCGAGCCCATGTCCAGCCCGCGGCCGAGCAGCGTGCGCAGCTTGTCCTTGGCCGTCACCACGGCGACCCGCGCGCCCGCATCGTGAAAGGCCGCCATGATCGTGCCGGTTCGCATGAACCTGGCATCGTTCATCATCACCTCCAGGCCCGTCTCCGGGTCGAGGAAGTAGTTGCCGGCGATGCCGTGCACGGCAGGCGGCCTGCCGGTGATGATCGAGATGTTGTTGGGGTTGGTGAAGCTCGGCATGGCCGAGAGCGCCGTCAGATTGGCGCCGTCGCGCATCAGCCGGGCGAAGTTGGGCGCCAGCCCCTTCTCGATCGCCGCCTCGATATAGCCGGGCTCGGAGCCGTCGATGCAGACCACCACCGTCGGCCGCCGGGGCCAGCGATAGTCGCGGCCATTGACGCTGACGACGCGGTCCTTGATGGCGAGATCACTCACGAAAAACCCTCTCTCTTCAAGCAGCTCGGGCGAGCGGCACGGCCACACCCAGCTCGTCCAGCACCTCGCGCACCGCCGCCACCGCACCCCGCATCTGGCCCGCATCGAGCCTGCCGATGCAGCCGATGCGAAAGCTGGGCGCGACGGTGAGCTTGCCCGGATAGATCACATAGCCCCTGGCCTTCAGCCCGTCATAGAACCGCTCGAAATCGAAGCGTGGGTCATCCGGCATCCGGAACGTGACGATGATCGGCGCCTGCAGCGCGTCCGGCAGCAGCGTCTCGAAGCCCAGCGCCCGCATGCCGTCGACCAGCACCCGGCAGTTCTCCCGGTAGCGCGCACCACGGCCCGCGACCCCGCCCTCCGCCTCGTGCTCCGCGAGCGCCTGATGAAACGCCACGATCACGTGGATGGGCGGCGTGAACCGGTACTGCCCGGTCCGCTCCAGCGCCTGGTGCTGGTCGAGGAGATCGAGCACCAGCGTCGTCGCATGGCCGCCCGTGGCCGCCAGCGCCGTCTTCCGGCAGAGCACGAAGCCCAGCCCCGGCACGCCCTCGATGCACTTGTTCGACGACGCCGCCACCGCATCGAACCGCAGTTTTCGCGAGTCCAGCTCCAGCGCCCCGAAGGCGCTCATCGCGTCGATCAGCAGGCTGCGGCCGTGCCGCTCGACCACGGAAGCGATCTCGGCGATCGGGTTGAGGATGCCGCTCGTCGTCTCGCAGTGCACGGCCAAGACGTGGCCGATCTCCGGCGCCGCGGCGAGCATGCGGTCGATCTCGGCCACGTCCGGCGGCGTGTCCTCCGCCGTCTCGTGCACCACGACCCGGCGCCGCGCCGTCTCCAGGATGCGCTTCGCCCGCTGCCCATAGGCGCCGTTGACCAGCACCAGCGCCGTGCCGTCGGGCGGCACGAAGCTGGTCAGCATCGCCTCGACCGCGAACGTGCCCGAGCCCTGCATCGGCACGGTGACGAAATCATCGCCGCCATCGATCAGCTCGACCAGCCGGTCCAGCACCGCCCGGTTGATGGCGATGAACCCGGCATCCCGCGAGCCCCAGTCGTGCAGCATCGCGGCCTTGACCGTCGCCGAGGTGGTGAGCGGCCCCGGCGTCAAGAGCAGCGGATCGCCGGTCTCGGATGTCGCTGGCATCGTCAGGGAACCTTCATCGTCTGGACAAGGCCCGATCGTACCGACCCCGCCATCCATGTGTCCAATACACCCTTTACATGTCTGCCATAGACCTGATCTATGATGAGCCCATGACCATCGCCCTCCTTCGCGCCTTCCACCTCGTGGCCCAGGCCCAGAGCTTCACCAAGGCCGCCCGCGACGCCGGGCTCAGCCAGCCCACGCTCTCCGCCCAGGTGCGCAAGCTCGAGGCGCTGCACGGCGTCAGCCTCTTCAACCGCCGCGGCCGCAGCGTCCAGCTCACGCCGCTCGGCCAGAACCTCGCCCAGGTCACCACCCGGCTCTTCGCCGCCGCCGACGAGGCCCAGGCCCTGCTCGCCGGCGCGGAGGTCGTCCGCCGCGGCCATCTCCGCATCGCCGCCGACAGCGCCACCCACGTCATGCCGATCCTCGCCCGCCTCAAGCGCCGCCACGCGGGCCGTCACCTTCTCGCTCACCATCGCCAACTCGGCCGAGGTGCTGGCCCGCGTCCTCGACTACGCCGCCGACATCGGCGTGGCCGCCCGCCGCTCCACCGATCCGCGGCTCTACAGCATCGCCCTGAAGCAGGACCGCCTCGTCGTCTTCACGGGCCGTGACCACCCCTGGGCCACCGCGCACCCGCATCCACGTCCACGACATCGCCGGCCAGGACCTGGTCATCCGCGAGCCCGGCTCGGTCACCCGCGAGCTCTTCGAGACCCGCCTCGCCGAGGCCGGCGTCAAGCCCGCCGCCATGATCGAGGTCCAGTCCCGCGAAGCCGTCCGCGAGGCGGTCCTCGCCGGCTTCGGCATCGGCGTCGTCTTCGCCAGCGAGAGCGATCCCACCATCCACACCATCGACGTCGACGGCACCGACCTCACCGTCGGCGAGGATGTTCTTTGTCTCGAAGAGCACCGCCGGCTGCCGCTGATCCGGGCGTTCCTGGCGGCGGTGGGGGAGGCGGGGTAGGCGCCGGTCAGCCGTCTCTCGGCTCTTCAGCCGCTCGAACACCTCGACGATCGGCCCGAGCAGCGCCGCATCCGGCTCGACGCCGAGCTTCTGGCAGCGCTCGACATACTGCTGGCACATCGGCGCCATCCAGTGGATGACCGCTTGCGGGTGTCGGAGAAACGTCGGACGCAGCACCGATCGCCTCGCGACTGCTCGATCGCGTTCAGCAGCGCTTCGAAGTGCGATCGCCTCGACATTGGAGTGCCGGGCCGTCTGGGCGAGGCGTCGACGGATGGCCCGCCTCCTCGGTGGCGCGCGAGCGCTCCTCGCGCCGGCCGAGCGCGTCGAGCATGGCGCCCAGATTGTTGAGGCTCATGGCGAGGTCGGGGTTGAAGGCGTCGGGCCTGTCCCGGGCGAGGCGGCGATAGAGGGCGACCGCCTCCTCGGTGGCGCTGAGCGCGTCCTCGCGCCGGCCGAGCGCGTTGAGCATGATGCCCAGATTGTTGAGGCTGCTTGCGAGGTCGGGGTTGAAGGCGTCGGGCCTGGCCTGGGCGAGGCGTCGGCGGATGGCGACCGCCTCCTCGGTGGCGCTGAGCGCGTCCTCGCGGCGGCCCAGCGCGTTGAGCCTGATGCCCAGATTGTTGAGGCTGGCGGCGAGGTCGGGGTTGAAGGCGTCGGGCCTGTCCCGGGCGAGGCGTCGATAGAGGCCGACCGCCTCCTCGGTGGCGCCGAGCGCGTCCTCGCGGCGGCCGAGCGCGTCGAGCCTGATGCCCAGATTGTTGAGGCTCCTCGCGAGGTCGGGGTTGAAGGCGTCGGGCCTGTCCTGGGCGAGGCGTCGGCGGATGGCGACCGCCTCCTCGGTGGCGCCGAGCGCGTCCTCGCGGCGGCCCAGCGCGTCGAGCCTGTTGCCCAGATTGTTGAGGCTCGCGGCGAGGTCTGGGTTGAAGGCGTCGGGCCTGTCCCGGGCGAGGCGTCGATAGAGGTCGACCGCCTCCTCGGTGGCGCTGAGCGCGTCCTCGCGGCGGCCCAGTTCGCTCGCGAGACTACCCATTCGGCCATAGCCGGGGGCTGCTGCTTCGAGGTCGCCGGCCTCGATCGCGCACGTGTCTGCACGGCAGCGAGCCGATGTTCGCTTGCTCGGTCTCGAACGTCGCCAAGCGCCTTGCCGCACCTCTTGCGCGTCGGACCATGTATTCCTTGCCTCACACCTTGCAGCAGCGCCAGATAATGCGCCTGATGCCGCGCCGCCGCCTCTTGTCGCTCGTCCGCTCGGCCCGCGCCTCGGCCAGCTCGCGCAAGAGATCGTGCAGCCGCCAGCGCGCACCGCCTGTCGGCTGCTGGACGAGGCTGCGTCGCCGCAGCAGCGTCAGCCGCTCGCGGGCCTCATCAGGCTCCACGCCCAGCACGGCCGCGGCGCCCGCCACCTCGAAATCGGCCGGAAAGACGCCGAGCAGCGTGAAGGCCCGCGCCAGCCCGGCGTCCGTCTCGACCAGCCGATCATGGCTGTGGCCCAGCACCACCTCGGGATCGAGCTTGGCATCCTCGGTGGCGGCAGCGCTCCGCGCAAAGCGCGCCAGCCGTCGCTCCTTCAGCTCCGCGATGTAGGAGTCGACCGGATAGCCGGTCTCCTGCAGGTAGGCACCCGCCACCCGCAGCGCCAAGGGCAGGTCGGCGCAGAGCCCGGCCAGCGCGTCGAGCACGGCGTCGTCCAAGCCCGGCACGATGCCGCCCAACAGCGCCTTGGCCGCCTCGCGCGACAGCTTCTCCAGCGCGACCGGCACCACCCCCGCCATGGCGAAACGCGTCCGCGAGGTGACGAGCAGCGCCGCCGGCTGCGGTGGCACGAGCTCCTGCAGCCCGGCGCCGCTCGCCACGTTGTCGAGCAGGATCAGCACCCGCTTGCCGGCGAGCCGGCTGTGATACTCGCCCGCCAGCGTATCGGGCCTGATGTCCGTAGCCCCGAGCGCCACCAGCACGTCCGTCATCGCGTCCCGCGCATCGCGCGGCTGCGTCGTGCCCAGCATGTCGACCAGGATCTGCCCGTCCGGGAAACTCGCCACGCATCCGCCGCGCCACCTCGCGCGCCAGCTCCGTCTTCCCGACCCCACCGATCCCCTGCACCGCCGAGATCGCCACCGAGCCTTCCGCCAGCGCCGCCTGCACCGCCGCGATCTCGGCCTCGTAGCCTTTGAAGTCGCCGACAGGCTGCGGGATGGAGAAGGGTGGGGCAGGGCCTTCGGCCGGGCGGGTGAGGCTGTCGAGCTTGCGATCGATGCCTTCGAGGAGATCGAGCGTCCGCCCGAAGATCGCCACCTGCAGCTCGTCGTCGAGCGTCGCCGGGATGATCTTCAGATGGAATTGGCCGACGACGCCGCGCAGCCGCCGGTGCAGCGCTTCGTCGATCTCGACCGGCGGCTTGCCGTTCCATCGTCGCCGGCTTTGCTTCGGCGAGACCCGGCGGTCGATCGTCAGCCACGCGCGCAGACCCGCTCGCATCCGCGGCTCGCTGTGCGATGTCGGCTTCGGCCATGCCGGCCAGCTCCGCGCGCGACAGGCCATGCCGCGCGAAGAGATCGATCGCCGACGCGGTCAGATGCTCGCTTGCGCGTCGTCTGTCGAGATCACGCGCTTGGCAAAGTCACGCGAGCACGGCATCGAGCAGCTTGCTCGGCCGGTTCGCGGCGATCCGGAAAACCAGCGGTCGAAGGCTCGCCGATCTCCTCGCGGGCGAGGTCGTAGGCCGCCTTCTTCGGATCGATGACAGGGCCAGATGCCGCCTGACAAATCCGTTTCGCCCGTGCGCGTCCGGACATCCCATAACCCCAGGTTCAATATGCTCCGGAGTAGAGACGATGCTAACGGGAAAGGAAAGAGCGCGCCGCCTCAGCTCATCTCGAGGCCCATGCGGTCCATCAGGCCGGGGGTGAGCTGGCCGGTGACCGGCAGGCCGCGATCCTCCTGGAACGCCTCGATGGCGGCCCGCGTGCGCTGTCCGGCGATGCCGTCCTGGGGACCCGGATCGAAGCCCAGCTGGGCCAGCAGCTGCTGGGCGCGGAGCACGTCGGTGCGGGTCATCGAGACCGGCTCGACCCGGCTCTCCATCCAGGCCTCGAGCAAGAGGGCACGATCGGAATCGGCGACCAGCACGTCGCGCTGCTCTTCGGTCAGCTCGGCGAAGGCGGCCGCCCGCTGCGCATTGGGTGACGCCGCATCGGCATCGGGCAACGTTGCATCCGCCTGGAGCGTCGCCTCGGCGTCGCTCAACACGACCGCGTTGCTTGCTGCTACATCGGCGTCGTCGGCGATGGCGTCCGCCATGAGCTGCCCGTCGACCAGCTGCTGCGCCACCTCGCCGCCGACCAGGAGATCGCCCGTGACCACGGCGCTGCGCACCGCCACCGGGTACGCGTCGGCAGGGACCGCCTCGCCGGTGCTGAAGATGCCGGCCCCGGGCTCGATGGCGTCGAGCGGGATGAAGTACTGGTCCTTGTCAGGATTGGCACAAGCAGCGAGCAGCAGCAGCCCGAGCCCGGTCGCGAGCGTGGCTGGTCGGTGGCAGCGGAGAGCCGAGCTTTGCATCACTTTGTCCATCACTGCTGCCGCCGCGTGCGGAACAGCATCTCGGCCATCGACACCTGGCCGTCGAAATCGCGATCGGCGGCGTTGAAGGCCTCGAGCTTGCGCAGGCGGATCTCGTCCAGGCTGATCACCCCGTTGCCGTTGAAATCGGCGCGGGCAAAGGCGGCCTCGCTGACGCCGACCAGCTCTTCCGGCCCGATCACGCCGTTCACGTCCGGGTCGAGGTCGATGAAGGCCGTGATCACGTCCGAGGCGAGCTCGGCCTCGTCGATCAGCCCATTGCCATCGAGATCGGCGGCGCGGAAGGCTGCCCGCTCGAGCTGCTCGGTGATCACCAGGTCCTGTGCCACGGCAGCGCTCGCCAACGCGCCGACCATGGCCCCGCCCAGCAAAGCGAGCCTTGCCATCCTCTTTGGTCCTCGGGGCATGCGGCTCGTGTCCTTACGGTTGACGTTTCTGCTCAGCCGGTGCGCACAGCTCACCAGCGCGTGATCGCAAACACGCACTTACTAAAGCATCGACACGACCACGACTTGTCAAGTCATCAGCGAGGCTGCACTAACGGTTGCCGCGGCCCCGTGCCCGCGCGGTCGCGGGCAAATGATCGCCGAGGACCGACCTAGACGATCACCTGTCGGTAAAGGAGACAGCTTGGCCCTTCTGTTCTACAGCCAAGACGACGACCCCGATGCCTGGGGCAGGGCGTTGCTCGGCCAACTGCCGGAGCTCGATTTCCGCGTCTGGCCCGAGATCGGCGATCCGGCCGAGATCGACATGGCGCTGGTCTGGCTGCCACCGAAAGGCCTGCTGCAAGGCCTGCCCAACCTGAAAGCGATCTTCTCGCTCGCGGCTGGCGTCGACGCCATGCTGGCCCAGGACGATCTGCCGGACGTCCCGCTCTGCCGGCTGATCGATCCGTCCCTGACCCGGACCATGGCCGAGTTCGTGCTGACCAACGTCCTCTACTACCACCGCGACCTCGACCGCTTCGCTCGCCAGCAAGCCGCAGCCAAATGGGATCTCGTGCTGCCGACCGCGGCCGCCGTGCGTACCGTCGGCGTCATGGGGCTGGGCGAGCTCGGTAGTGCCACGGCAGCCTTGCTGCACGCCCATGGATTTCGCGTGCAGGGCTGGAGCCGAAGCCCGCGCCAGCTGGACGGCATCACCACTTTCGCCGGCGAGGCGGGCTTCAGGCCGTTCCTGGAAGGCAGCGATTTCCTCGTTTGCTTGTTGCCGCTCACCGCCGAGACCGCCGGCATGCTCGATGCCCGGGTCTTCGCGCATCTGCCCGAGGGCGCCGTGCTGATCCAGGTCGGGCGCGGCCGCCAGCTGGTGCCGGCCGATCTGATCGCCGCGCTCGACAGCGGCCATCTGCGTGGCGCGCTGCTCGATGTGACGCCCAAGGAGCCGCTGCCGCCCGAGGACCCGCTCTGGCGTCATCCGGGCATTCGCATCACCCCGCACGCCGCCTCCTACGCGCTGCCCGAGACGGCGGCCGAGACCGTCGCCGCCAATATTCGCCGCCTCGCGCAGGGGCTGCCGCTCCAGGCCGTGGTCGACCGTGGCCGCGGCTACTGACCCCGCCACCAGCTTCGGAGACCGCCGGCCATGCCTGCAATCGTCACCATCGCCCAGCAGAAAGGCGGCGCCGGCAAGACGACGCTCGCGGTCCAGCTCGCGACCGCCTTGCGTCAAGGCGGGCGCAGCGTCGCTGTCGTCGACATCGACCCGCAGGCGAGCCTCACCGCCTGGATGCGCTTGCGCGAGCACGAGGCCAGGGACGCCGCCGAGATCCGCTTCTCGATGGTCGGTGGCTGGCGACTCGGGGTCGAGCTCGACCGGCTGAAGCGCGAGGTGGACTGGATCGTCGTCGACAGCCCGCCGCATGCCGAGAGCGACGCCAAGGGGGCGATCAAGGCGGCCGATCTGGTGCTCGTCCCGTGCCAGCCAAGCCCGCTCGACATCTGGGCCTCGAAGGGCACGCTGGATATTGCCATCAACGACGGCAAGCACGCAGCACTTGTGCTCAACCGCGTGCCGGCGCGCGGCCGGAGCGTCGACGAGGCGCTGCAGTCTATTGCGGATCGTGGCTACGGCGCGCTATCTGCCCGCCTCGGCAATCGTCAGGCCTTCATCACCAGCCTCGGCCGCGGGCTCGGCGTGGTCGAGAGCGAGCCCAAGAGCGCCGCCGCGCAAGAGGTCCAGGCGCTGGCTGCCGAGGTCGAGCAGCTCTTGAGCTGAGAGCCTGCTCGAGCAGTTTTCGTGGCGTTTCATGAAAACGGCACCATCAGGCTCTGAACCGGAGGAACATCCATGTCGGCGCCACCCTCAGGCCAAGGCGAGCCGATCGAGGACCATCGCCAGCTGGTCGAGCACATCGCCGAGGGCGAGAAGCCCAAGGCCGACTGGCGGATCGGCACCGAGCACGAGAAGTTCGGTTTTTGTCGGAGCACGCTTCGGTCGCTGCCCTATGAGGGCGACCACGGCATCCGCGCATTGCTCGAGGGCCTAAGCCGCGCCTTTGGCTGGGACCTGGTCGAGGAGGAGGGCAAGCCGATCGCGTTGCAGGGCGAGGGCTGCAACATCACCCTCGAGCCCGGCGGGCAGTTCGAGCTTTCCGGCGCCCCCTTGCGCCACATTCACCAGACCTGCAGCGAGGTGCACCAGCATCTGGCCCAGGTGCGCGAGGTGGCCGATCCCTTGGGCATCGGCATGCTGGGCATGGGCTTCCAGCCGAAATGGCAGCGCGACGACATCCCCTGGATGCCCAAGGGCCGTTACGGCATCATGGGTAGCTACATGCCCAAGGTGGGCACGCTCGGCCTCGACATGATGCTCAGGACCTGCACCATCCAGGTCAACCTCGACTTCGCCGACGAAGCCGACATGGTGAAGAAGTTTCGGGTCGGCCTGGCGCTGCAGCCGATCGCAACGGCGCTCTTCGCCAACTCACCCTTCACCGGCGGCAAGGTGAACGGCTTCGAGAGCTATCGCAGCCATATCTGGACCGACACCGACGCCGACCGCTGCGGGATCCTGCCTTTCGTCTTCGAGCCGGGCATGGGCTACGAGCGCTATGTCGACCACGTGCTCGACGTGCCGATGTACTTCGTCTACCGCGACGGCCGCTACCTCGACGCCTCGGGCCAGTCTTTCCGCGACTTCCTCGACGGCCGATTGCCGGCGCTGCCGGGCGAGAAGCCCACCATGAGCGACTGGGCCGACCACCTGACGACGCTCTTCCCCGAGGTTCGGCTCAAGCGCTTCCTCGAGATGCGCGGCGCCGATGGCGGCCCCTGGCGCCAGCTTTGCGGCCTGCCGGCGCTCTGGGTCGGCCTGATCTACGACCAGACCGCGCTCGATGCCGCCTGGGATCTCTGCCGCGACTGGACCATCGAAGAGCACGAGCAGCTGCGTGCCGCCGTGCCGCGCACCGGCCTCGCCACACCGTTTCGCGGCGGCACCGTCCAGGACCTGGCACTGCGCACGCTGGAGATCGCCGAGGCCGGCCTGGCGGCGCGCAAGGTCGACGACTGGGACGCCCGCGACGAGCGCAAATACCTGCACGCGCTCTGGGAAATCGCCAAGTCCGGCGTCACCCCCGCCACCGAGAAGCGCCGACGCTTCGAGGCCGAGTGGCACCACTCGGTCGACCCGCTCTTCGTCGCTTATGCCTACTGAGAGCCGTGATGCGAACGGCTGGCTGAAGAGCGGTTTCTGCTGATCGCTTGGTTCGACCGTTTCACTCAGGCCAGCTCTATCCCGGCCAACATTGCGAACCGCCATCGACCCGGAGCACCTGGCCCGAGACGAAGGCGCCCATTGGTCCGGCGAAGAGCTCGACCACGCGGGCCACCTCGTCGACCAGGGCGATCCGCTCCAGGGTGTCCGCCTCGACGAGGCGCGCTGGGTCAACCGCTCTCGTGCCGAGATAGCGGCCGGTACGGGTGTCGCCGGGGGCGATCGAGTTGACCGTAATGTTGTGTGAGCGAAGCTCGGCCGCGAGGCAGCGCGTGTAGTGCACCACGGCGGCCTTCGAGGTCGCATAGATCGCCCCCTGCTCCCGGCCGAGGAACGCCGCGACCGAGCTCACGGTCACGATCCGCCCAGTGCGGCGCGGCATCATCCGCCGTGCCGCCGCCTGACCGACCAGGATGGTGGAGAGGAGATTGCTGTCGAGAACGGCGCGAACGTCCACCTCCTTGATGTGCACCGCGTCATTCGGGTCCGGCTTGCCGCCGGCCGCCGCGATATCGCCGCCGGCATTGTGGACGACGATGTCGAGGGGCCCAAGACGCTCGGTCACCTGGTCCAGCACCCGCTCGACCTCGCTGGCGATCGTGAGATCGCCCAGGATCGGCATGGCCGGCACGCCGAAATCGGCAGCGATCGCCTCGGCGGTGGCGGTCAGAGTGGTGCCCTCGCCATACTCGGCCGGCCCTGTCTCACGCCGCCCGTGCACACCGATGGCGCAGCCCAGAGCTGCCAGCCGCTCGGCGAAGGCCCGGCCGAGGCCGCGCCCCGCACCGGTCACCAAGGCCACCTGCCCCTCGAGCAGTCGCTCGCTCATCTCCCACTCCCCATCCAGCCTGCTAGAGGCGAAACCCGGGCATGGCGAAGTCGGCAACGACACCGTGCTCTTCCTCGAGCCTGGCCAGCGCTTGGCGATCGGCGGCCCGGCTGGCGCCTTCGGGGAAGTCTTCGGCGTGGATGCCGCCGAGCACGAAGGCGGCAGCCATGCCGGCGTTCTTTGCACCCTTGATGTCGTGCTCGAAGCTGTCGCCGATGCCACAAATCTCGTCGGGCTCCAGCCCGTCCAGCACCTCGAGGCAGGCGGCGTAGATCGGTGCATGAGGCTTGCCGACATAGGTGACCTCGCCGCCGATCTCCCGGTAGCGCTCGGCGAGGCTGCCCGGCGCCTGGGTAAGGCCGCCATCGCTCGGTGCCACCCGATCAGGGTTGGCGCAGATCATCGGCAGCTTGCGCTTGGCCGCGCGCTCGATCAGCCGATCGAACGTGTCGATCGAGTGGGTTTCGGCATCGAGCCAGGTGAGATAGATGAAGTCCGCCTCGTCGGGATCGGTGACCAGATCGAGATCGAGATCCTCCACCGGCCCGTAGTCGTCGGCCCTGGTCAACAACAGGCAGCGCCGGCCGAGCCTGGTGAAGGGCTCGATCGCTCGCTCCTTGAGCGCCAGCCAGGTCGCCTCGCCCGAGGTGACGACGCCGGCGAGCGCTCTGGTGTTGAAGCCCAGCTCCTGCAGCCGCTCCTCGTTGAATGATCGCCGTCGGCCGGAATTGGTCAGCAGCACCACCCGCTTGTTGCGGCGGGAAAGCTCGGCCAGGACGTCCAAGGCACCCGGATAGATCCGCTCGCCATTGTGCAGCACGCCCCACTGGTCGATGAGGAAGCCTTCATAGGCGTCGATGAAGGCGCCGACCCCGTCGACGAACGCGCTTGCGTGCACGGCTTTGTTCCAGTGTGCTGTGTGACCGAAGACTGAACGGAGAAAACCCGTGGCAACACCTATCGACCTAGGCCTCGAAGGCAAGCGCGTTCTGATCACCGGCGCCAGTCGTGGCATCGGTGCGGCAGCCGCGCGACTGTTCGCCGAAGCAGGCGCACGCCTGGCGCTGCACTATCGGCGAGAGCCGGCCGAGGCAGGTGCAATCGAGGGGGCCGTGCTGCTGCAAGCGGACTTCACCGATCGCAAGAGCCCGGCACGGGTCGTCGAGGCGGCCGTCACAGCCCTCGGTGGGCTCGACGTGCTGGTCAACAATGCCGGGCACATGCTCGGCCGCACCCGGCTCGCCGACATGGACGACGCGGCGCTCGATCGGGTGTTCGACCTCAATGCGCGCTCGGTGGTCGCGGCCAGCCGAGCGGCCTTGCCGGCGCTCCGGGCGAGCGGCGGCTCGATCATCAACGTCACCTCGATCTCGGCACGCAGCGGCGGCAGCGCCGGCTCGGCGCTCTACTCAGGCTCCAAGGCCTTCGTCTCGACTTTCACGCGCGCACTCGCCACCGAGCTCGCCGGCGACGGCATCCGGGTGAATGCGGTCTCGCCCGGAACCATCATGACCGAGTTCCACGAGGTCTACTCGACGCCGGAGAAGCTCGAAGGGACCCGCAAGCAGATCCCGCTGCAGCGGCTGGGGCAGGGCGATGATTGCGCCGGCGCGTTTCTCTTCCTCGCGTCTGAGCGCCTCGGCGGCTACGTCACCGGGCAGATCCTCGAGGTCAACGGCGGTCAGCTGATGCCCTGAGCTGAGCAGCTCCCTTGGCTCAGCCCGAGAGCAGATTGCCGAACGCCAGGCCGAGCAGCAGCGTGGTCACGAACCCGAGCGCGAGCAGGACCAGGCCGGAAGCGAGGTTGCCCACTCGGACAGCGTGGGTGCGGGTATGGCGTTGCAACCGTTTGGCCGGGCCACGCTGGTCGCGTCCGCCGAGCAGCACGATGTAACGCCGACCGCCCGGCCAAGGGAGCCTGAGCCGGATGTCGATCGGGTGCTCGCCCCAGGCCATCTCCTCGGCCGCCTGACGGATCGCGAGCAACTGCTCATGATCGAAAGACCGACGAACACCCCGGGGCAGGCGCAGCATCAGCGACTTGAACAGGCCGTGCCCGTCGATCGGCGGCGACCAGCTACGCTCGGTGATGCTCTTTTGCGTGGCCTTACCTGACGACTCGACGTCGGTCTCGGCTGCGGCTGCGGCTGCGGGGCGGCGCGCAGGCGCGCGTTCAGCAATGGCGGAAGAGTGGCTCTGCATGCTCAGCGGATCTCCCGTTTGCAGTCCGCAGCGGTCGTCACCCTGGCGGCGAGCGATCGATGGGACATGTTGTCAAGAGTGAGGTCCCGGCGATCGTCGAGACAACCTATCTGGGGCGATCATGCGCCCGCAGGTCTTAACAAGAGGTTACCGGACGCGCGCTGCCGCGGAGAACCGATCGTTGGCACGGTTGCTCGGGACCGAGCTGTTGCTGCGTTGCGACAAGCGCCCGCGCCATCGGCTGCGCCTGTGACGATGCAGCTTGAGCGCCGGGCTCGCGCTCCCTACATGCTGCGTTGTCAGTGGGAGGAGCCAACTGCTCCTGCATGCGTGAGATGACGGACGTGCCGGTGATTCCTGGCACGACCTGGGATGATTGCCCGATCGCCAGCTACGGATAGCCAGTTTGTCATTGTCAACCTATCTCGCTGTGATCCGCCCGGCGCTGTCGAGCGTCGGCAAGAAGATCGTCCGCGCCGTGGTGCTCTACCCGACCAAGCCGTTTTTACCCAGCGATCGGCAGGTCCGCCTCGAGCGCTGGTTGCGCGGTCGCGAGCAGTGCAAGAAGCTCGAAGCTGCCGATGCGGTCGTCGTGTCGTTCGGCAAGAGCGGCCGGACTTGGCTACGTGTGCTGCTGTCCCGCTTCTATCAGCTCGAGCACGGGCTGCCGGAATGGCTGATCGGCTTCGACAATCTGCACTATTTGAACCGGGCGGTTCCGAAGATCTTCTTTACCCACGACAACTACGTGAAGGACTATAGCGGCAATTTCGACAACAAGGCCGACTACTACGACAGCAAGGTCGTGCTCCTGGTCCGCCACCCTGCCGACGTTGCCGTCTCGCAGTACCATCAATGGCGCTACCGCATGCGCGACAACAAGAAGAAGATCAACGACTACCCGGATGACAACGTGTCGATCGCCGATTTCGTGCTCAACCATTCGGCTGGGCTGGAGAAGACGGTCGATTTCATGAACGGGTGGGCGCGCGAGCGTGAGCGGCTCGGCGCTTTCACCGTCGTCCGCTATGAGGACCTCAAGGCCGACACGGCGGGCTCGCTCGACGCCCTGACCCGCTTCATCGGCACGCCGGGCAGCAAGGCCTCGGTGGAAGGTGCGGTCGAGTACGCTTCCTTCGAGAACATGCGCAAGCTGGAAACCCAGAACACCTCGGTGCTCACCGGTGGTCGCATGAAGGCCAAGGACCCGAGCAACCCTGAGAGCTTCAAGACCCGGCGTGGCAAGGTCGGCGGGTTCTATGAGTACTTCGACGATGCCGAGAACGAGGCCATTCTCGACTATGTCGACCAGCACCTCGATCCGATCTTCGGCTATTGCCGTGCGCCGATGGCGGCTTCCGCCTGAGGCTTTGGTTAGACCCTTCGCCAGTGCGGCTCCAGCAGCCGACTGGCACATGCGGCGCCGCCGTCACGCCGTATCCTGCTTCGGGAGATATCGATGAGCGAGCCGAAACCGACTGTCTTCATCCACACCAACCCCAAGCAGATGCTGGGTGCCCTGGTGTCGCGCTACTCGTTTCGGCGCAACAGCAAGACGCCGGATGCCTTTGACGTCCAGATCGTCTCGACCGAGGACTTTCCCTGGATGAAGGCGACGGAGGGGCGTCACTACCTGCGTGACGGCTTGCAGCGCGAATGGCTCTACGACGACCTCCAGTCGTTCACGCCGCTCCGCTTCACCCCGCCGGAGCTGATGGGCTACCAGGGCAGGGCGTTGATGGTCGATCCGGATGTCTTCGCGGTCGGCGATGTCATGCCGCTCTTCAACCGCGACATGGGTGGAACGGCGCTGATGGCGAGGAAGCGCGGCGGCGACAAGGAGTTCGCCTCGAGTGTGATGTTGCTGGACTGCGCCAAGCTCACCCATTGGCAAGTCGAGAAGCAGTTCAACGAGATGTTCTCTGGCCAGCGCGACTACATGGAGTGGATCAGCCTCAAGCTGGAGCCGAAGGGCTCGATCGGCGAGCTCGAGGCCGAGTGGAACGATTTCGACCACCTGACGCCCGAGACCAAGCTCCTGCACAATACCAAGCGTTGGACGCAACCCTGGAAGACCGGTCTGCCGGTCGACTTCACGCCGTCGAGCAAGACCCGCCGCTTTGCGCCCTTGGGCTGGTTCCGCCGGGCGCGTGAGGCCGTGCTCGGTCGCTATGGTGGGCTCGGCACCTACAAGCGTCACCCCGACCCCAAGCAGGAGGCGTTCTTCTTCGGTCTCTTGGCCGAGTGTGTCGCTAAGGGCGAGGTCAGCCGCGAGATGGTCGAGGCGGAAATGGCCAAGAATCACGTTCGCCACGATGCTTTCGAGGTGATGGCCCGCGCTGCCGACACGACCAGCCGTGCCGCGGCCTGACACGCGCGCCCACGGAGCGGCTGGTTGGCCCATCTCATCAGCAATATCCGGGCGCGCAAATGGTTGAAGCGCAGGCCCAAGGCCATCGGTGCGATCTCGGGTTTCGAGGACCTTGGGCTGTTGGCCTTTTGGAGCATTTGCGCACGGTTGTCGCCCGAGCGTGAGCGCATCGCCAAGGGCATCTGGCGAGGCATGGGTGCGTGTGCAGGCGAGTACCCGCATCTCGGCGCCTTCGGCCTAAAGGCGAAGGAAGCGGGGATCGGCATCGTCGCCGACCACCGGGTCGACGAGGGCGATGAGCTGCCATTCTTCGGCAAGATCAAGGCCACTACCCTGTCGACGGCTCGCCTCGCTCTCAAGACCGGAGCCGACCTCGTAGCCATTCGGGTCGAGCGGCTGGGTCCGGCGCGCTTCGAGACCAGTGCCGCTGGACCGGCTTCTGCCACCACTAGGCGTTACCGACGAGACAGCGCAGGTGCTGGCCATGATGACCGCGTTCAACGCGCATCTGGAACGATGGATTCGCGAGCGGCCGGAGGACTGGATGTGCGGCAAGCGGGTGTTCTCAAAGGCGGAGTTCAGGCCGTTCCGGCGTCGCCGCAAGGGGCTGCCCGCGCTCGAGCCGGACGCCAGCCCGGGCTCTGGTGGTGCTCATTGACCCGCCCCTTCCGCCCCGTTTTTCAAACCGATCAGGTCAAACCATGCTGAGCGATAACGTCAAGAAGGCGCTGGCACTGGGCTCGACCGAGCTCCTGCCGCAATCCTGGCGGCTGGCATCCCGTCGCCGTCGCTTGGCTGAGCTCGAGCTGGAAAAAGCGCGCAGCACCGGCCTCTTGATCATCGGCCACCCAAAAAGCGGCAATACCTGGCTCAGGGTGTTGCTGTCGCGGCTCTACCAGCACCGGCACGGCCTGCCCGGCCACCTGGTTGTCACCTCCGACGAGCTGCACCGCCGTGTCCCGGCCATTCCCCGCATCTCGGCGACCAATGGCTGGTACTCGTACGAGGCTGCGGTCGGCCGCGCGCTGGCTGTCGATGCGCCGCCCGATCCCATCCGCGACAAGCCCATTGTCTTCCTGCCGCGCCACCCGATCGACATCGCCACGTCCTGGTATCTGCAGGTGACCAAGCGCCAGTCGCGGGCGAAGTTCGAGCTGATCAATGCCGACCTGAAGGAGCCGATCGACCGCTCCACCATCGACCGCTGGACCTTCGTCCGCCATAGCGGCTTCGGCCTGCTCAATATCATCGACTTCCTCAACACCTTCCACGCGCGGGTCGCCCAGCTGCCGAATGCGATCACCGTGCCCTACGAGGCGCTCCGCAGCGACCCGGCGGCCTCATTGGCGCGGATCGGCGAGGCGATGGCTGAGCGGTTCACGGAGGAGGAGATCGTCGAGGCCGTGCGCTTCGGCAGCTTCGACAACCTGAAAGCGCTCGAGGCGGACAACTTCTTCAAGCAGAAGGGCCTCAAGCCCGGCATCAAGGGTGACGCCGAGAGCAGCAAGGTGAGGCGTGCCAAGGTCGGTGGCTACCGCGAGGACTTCACCGCGGAGCAGGCGAGCGAGCTCGAGGCGCTGGTCGCCCAGCACCTCGATCCGGCCCTCGGCTACGCGCCCGTGCCGGCCGCGACGCCAGCGGCAGCGAGTGCCGGCGTCCGCAGCCCGTGAGCACCGCCCCGCGCACCTGGCTCGTGCTGGGAGACAAACCGGGCGACAATCGTCAGGTCGAGATCATCGCCGAGCGGCTGCCCTGGCCGTTCGAGCGCCGCAACGTCATCCCCAAGCCCGAATGGGCCTTCAACAAGCCGCGCGTGCGGCCGACGCTGGCCATCTTCGACGAGGCCAGGTCGGACGAGCTGACCGCACCCTGGCCGGACCTGATCCTTACCATCGGCCGCCGACCATCCTCAGCCGCGCTCTGGGTCCAGGCGCAGAATGGCGGCCGGACCCGGATCGTGCTGGTCGGCAAGCCATCCGGCGCCATCGGGCCCTATGATCTGGTCATCGCCAGCGCCGAGCAATTCCTGCCGCCTTTGCCGACGGTCATGACCATCGGCCTGCCGTTGATGCGGGTCGATCCGGCCGCGGTCGCCGCCGGGGTGGCCGACTGGACGCCGTGTTTCGCCGGCCTGCCACGGCCCTGGCTGGCGGTGCTGTTAGGCGGGCCGACTGGGCCCTTTCTCTTCGACGCCGCCCTGACCCAGCGCGTGCTCGCGGCCGTCCGCGATCATGGCGAGCGGCAGGCCGGCACCGCCTTCGTCGTCACCAGCCGGCGCACGCCTCCGGCAGTGGTCGAGGGCCTGCGCGCCGGCCTGCCGGCGGGTGCCCGGCTCTTTGCCTGGGGCGATGCCGACGCCGGCAATCCTTATGCGGCACTGCTCGGCATGGCCGATGCGGCGCTCGTCACCGCGGACAGCATTTCGATGCAGACCGAGGTGGCACGCCAGGGGCTGCCGCTCGGCATCATCCCGCTCGCTACGCGCTGGTGGGGCGGGCTCGACCGCGGCCGCAGGCGGGCCCTGCGCCGGCTCTCCACCGGCCCGCTGAAGGGGCTCGCCAACGGTCTGGCGCGGCTCGGTCTGCCGATGCAGATCCGCGACTTCGAGGCCTTCCAGGACGGGCTGGTCGCCAAGGGTTTGGCCAGTCGGGGGCTGACGCCGCCGGCCAAATCGACGGGCAGCGCTGGCGATGAGGTGGAGGCGGTGGTTCGTCGCATCGAGGCCCTCGTCGGGGGCTCCAGCCCAGACCCGAGCCCGGCACGCAGCGCCGCCTGAACAGGCTTCCGAGCGTGCCTCGCCGCCCGCCGCGCGACGCGGTTCTAGAGCAACACTACAGCAGCGATGCCCTAGTCCTCGATTGACAGGCGGGATGAGGCGTCATTTCCTCAGCCGAGCCCGCCGCGATGCTCGCGCTATCGGCAGGCCGGCTGCGCGGGAATTCGTCATGAAGCAAACAGCCCTCCTCGTTATCGCACTCTTGGTTTGCAGCGCGCTCGCCATGGACGTTCGCGCCCAGGAGGCGACCACCGAGGCAGGGCCCTCGGACCGCTGGCGCTTCGCTCTGGCCCCCTATGTCTGGATGATAGCGCTCGATGGCAATGCCACGGTCGGCGGGATCAAGACCGATGTCGACGTGCCGTTCAAGGACTCGCTCGAGGACCTGTCATTCGGCGGCATGCTGCTCGGCACCGCGCGCAAGGGCCGCTTCGGCTTCACGCTCAACGGCGTCTTCACGCGCGTCTCGTCAGACGACGAGATTGGCCCGTTCGACATCGACACGACCTCAGACCTGGCGAGCGTCGCCGCGTCGCCCTTCTACCGTGTCGTCGACTGGACCTACCGGACGGGTGCCGACGGGCAGCCGCGCCGTTTCGTCCTCGAGCCCTATGTCGGTGCAAGGTTGAACCATCTTCGGGTCGAGCTGGAGATTCGTGGCGGCCGCCAATTCGACGAGAGCGAAACCTGGATCGATCCGATCGTTGGCTCGCGGTTCACCGTCGATCTTGCCAGGAACTGGCTGCTCGCCGGCGCGGGCGACGTCGGCGGCGTCGTTGCCGGCTCGGACTTCGCCTGGAACGTGCAGGCCTACCTTGCTCATCGAACCGAGCTGTTCGGTCGCGAAACTCTCCTTTCCGTCGGCTATCGGGCACTCCACACCGACTACGATCACGGCAATTTCGAATGGGACGTCACCCAGCATGGGCCGATCATCGGCGCCGCCATACAGTTTTGACCCGCCAAGCGGCGTTAGCCTAAGCTCCACGCCGTTCTACAGGGAGGGAAGGCGATAATGCTTCGAAGACTGCTCTTGGCCAGTGCGCTCACCGGCGGGTTGGTGTTGCCCGCTGCGGCTCAGTTCGTGCCGTCAGAGGAATCGCTCTCCGGCCTGTATCCGGGCAAGGCCTACTCGCCCTACGCCCAACGCAGCTTCCCCGACCGGCTGCTCTGGGGCGACACCCACCTGCATACCGGGCTCTCGATGGACGCCGGGCTCTTCGGTGCCCGGCTCGGCCTCGACGACGCCTACCGCTTCGCCCGCGGCGAGGAGGTGGTCGCATCCAGCGGCCAGCCTGCCAAGCTCGCCCGGCCACTGGACTGGCTGGTGATCGCCGACCATTCCGACGGCATGGGCTTCTTCAACGACATGGCCCAGGGCAAGCCCGGCATCATTTCCTTCGAGCAGGGGCGCCGCTGGTACGACGGCCTGCAGGAAGGGGGCGAGGCCTCGACCGCCGCCGCCCTCGATCTGATCACCACTTTCTCGCAAGGCGAGATCAATCCGGAAATGATGGCCGAGTACTCGCCGGGCGGTAAGACCTACGCGTCGATCTGGGACAAGGTCGTCGACGCCGCCGAGCGCTTCAACGATCCGGGCAACTTCACCGCACTCATCGGCTTCGAGTGGACCTCGCTGGTCGCCGGCAACAACCTGCACCGCAACGTCATCTTCCGCGACGGCGCGGGCAAGGCCGGGCAGGTGGTGCCCTACACCACCCAGGCGCCCGTCGGCTCGACCGATCCGCTCGATCTCTACGCCTACCTCGAGAACTACGAGGTCAAGACCGGCGGCTCGGCGCTGGCTCTGGCGCATAACGGCAATCTCTCGAACGGGCTGATGTTCCCGGTCGATGCGCAATACACCGGCCGCGAGATCGATGCCTCCTATGTCGAGCAGCGGGCACGCTGGGAGCCGATGTACGAGGTGACGCAGATCAAGGGCGATGGCGAGACCCATCCCTATCTCTCGCCCGACGATTCCTTCGCCGACTACGAGACCTGGGATGCGGGCAATCTCGACCTCAGCGAGGCCAAGACCGACGCCATGCTCGAGCACGAATATGCAAGGCAGGCGATGCTGAACGGGCTCCTGCTCGCCGAGCGCTTCGGCACCAATCCCTACAAATTCGGGCTCATCGGTTCGACCGACAGCCACACCGCGCTCACGGCGGTCGAGGAGGACAACTTCTTCGGCAAGGCGACCAACGCCGAACCGTCGCCCACGCGGATGGCGCACCCCTTCACCAAGACCGCGAACGGCGTCTTCGAGGGCTACGAGCTGGTCGCCTCGGGCTACACCGCCGTCTGGGCCGAGGACAACACGCGCGAGGCCATCTGGGACGCGATGGCCAGGAAGGAAGTCTATGCCACGACCGGGCCGCGGATGATGGTCCGGATGTTCGGCGGCTGGGAATTCACCGCCGATGATCTGAACAGCCGCCAGCCGGCGTTTCTCGGCTACGAGAAGGGCGTGCCAATGGGCGGCGATTTTCGGGCCAGGACTGGCGACGCGGCACCATCCTTAATGGTTTATGCCCTGCGTGATCCGATCGGCGCCAATCTCGACCGCATCCAGATCGTCAAGGGCTGGCTCGACGCCGATGGCAACACTCAAGAACATGTCTACGACGTCGCCTGGTCGGGTGGCCGCGAGCCGGGCGCCGATGGGCTCGTGCCGCCGGTCGGCAACACGGTCGACATCGAGGCTGCCAATTGGCTGAACACAATCGGTGCGGCCGAGCTTGCGACGGTCTGGACCGACCCCGATTTCGACCCGGCGCAGCCCGCCTTCTACTACGCCAGGATTCTCGAGATCCCCACACCACGCTGGGTCGTCTACGACGCCTTCCGCTTCGGCATCGACATCCCCGAGGGCGCCGAGACGATCCACCAGGAACGCGCCTACACCTCGCCCATCTGGTACGACCCGGCAGGCTGAGGTTGCGGCGAGAGCGGTGCGCGGATTGCATCTGATACCGTGGCCGGGAGGCACTGCCGCCATCGTGGTATTTCGACGGCAGGGCTCGGGCCATAGTCGCTGGTCATGAGGATGCCTGTTACCAGCGTGTCGAGTCGCTGATTGGCCGGCGGTCGACAATCAAAAGGAACGGACGCTATGTCTTATCGTCTCGCTTTGGCCATGGGAGCCGTCAGCATAGCCGTCCTCGGCGGCAAAGGGGTGGCCGCCCAGGATACCGGTCACTCTTTCGACATGACGATTGATCCGGCAGCGATCAGTGAAACGCAACGACTCGGCCCGCGCAGCTTCTCTCCTTACGCCAACCGGGCGTTCCCGACCCGGCCGCTTTGGGGTGACCAGCATGTCCATACCGGCTGGTCGTTCGATGCCGGCTTCATCAACGGATTGAGCCCCGAGGATGCGCTGCGCTTCGCCCGCGGCGAGCAGGTCATGTCGACGTTCGGCGTCCCGGTCCAGCTCTCGCGACCGCTCGACTGGTTGGCGATGACCGACCACTCCGACCTCCTGGGCGTCACCGCGGCGGTTCGCGGCGGTGATCCCGCGCTCATGGAGGACGAGACGCTTGCGCGCTGGAGCGGAGAGATGGCGGCCGGGATCGAGCGCGCCGTAAGTGCCGCTATGGAGGCCATTCAGATGCAGGGCGAGGGCACGTTGCCTGAAGCCGCGCAGCTGCCGGAATTCTTCGAGCGCTCCTGGCACGACTACACCGAGATCATCGAGCGCTTCAATGAGCCCGGCCGCTTCTCGGCCATGATCGGCTATGAATGGACGCCCAATCCGGGCCCCGGCAACAACCTGCACCGCAATGTCATCTATCGCGGCGACAAGTTGGAGGCCGACCGGAAGGTGCCCTTCACGACATTCGATAGCGTCGATCCCGAGGATCTCTGGGAGTGGATGGGTGCCTACGAGGAGGAGACGGGCGGCCAGGTGTTGGCCATCCCGCACAACGGCAATCTCTCCAACGGCCTGATGTTCGCCTTCGAGACCTATGGCAGCGAGCCGCTCACCCTGGACTACGCCCTGCGTCGCCAACGCTGGGAGCCACTCTACGAGGTGACCCAGATCAAGGGCGACGGCGAGGCGCATCCTTTGCTGTCACCGGACGATGCGTTCGCCGACTTCGAGACCTGGGACGAGGGCAACCTCAACCTGATCCCGAAGGAAGAGGGGATGATCGAGCACGAGTATGCGCGCGAGGCGCTCAAGAACGGCCTGCTGCTCGAGGCCCAGCTCGGCGCCAATCCCTTCAAGTTCGGCCTCGCCGGCGGCACGGACACGCACACCGCACTCACCACTGCCGAGGAGGACAACTTCTTCGGCAAGCATTCGGGTGTCGAACCGTCGCCACAACGTTGGGAGCACGTTACGCTCGCTTTTGGCGACCGGCAGATTCTCGGCTGGCGGATGGCCGGCGCCGGCTGGACTGCCGTCTGGGCCACCGCGAACACCCGCGAGGCGATCTGGGATGCGATGCAGCGCCGCGAGGTCTACGCCTCGAGCGGCCCGCGCATCTCGGTCCGCTTCTTCGGCGGCTGGGACTTCACGGCCGAGGACGCCGGGGCCCGCGAGCCCGGCTGGATCGGCTACGACAAGGGTGTGCCCATGGGCGCCGACCTGCCGGCGGCCCCGGAGAGTGCGAGCCCGACCTTCCTGGTCGCCGCTGTCCGCGACCCGATCGGCGGCAATCTCGACCGTATCCAGATCGTCAAGGGCTGGCTGGATGCCGCCGGCGAGACGCATGAGCAGGTCTACGACGTCGCCTGGTCGGGCGGCCGCGAGCCGGGGCCGGACGGCAAGCTGCCCGCCGTAGGCAACACCGTCGATGTCGCCAACGCCACCTGGACCAACACCATCGGCGCGCCGGAGCTGATCACCGTCTGGGCGGACCCCGACTTCGACCCGGATCAGGCCGCTTTCTACTATGCTCGCGTGCTGCAGATCCCGACGCCACGCTGGACCGCCTACGAGGCCCAGCGCTTCGAGATCGAGATGCCAGACGAAGTCCCGATGACACTCCAGGAGCGCGCCTACACCTCGCCTATCTGGTACACGCCAGAGGGCTAGTGCGCGATCGACGTCAGTCGCGCGACTTGGCCCGCCAGCCCTGGCAGTCCGTGGCGCAGCTCCTTGTCCTCATGCCGACTTGTTGCTGCGTTCGGCAAAGGCAGCACCTATCACGCGTCGCGCCGCTCATGCTCGCCAAAGTGCGCCAAGAAGAAGGCCACGCGGCCGGGTTCGGGATTGCCGTGAAGAGCGGTTAAGCTTGGGCTTCGGGCAGCCGATCGAGGCTCGCCTCGAGATGGGCCTTGAGGCGGGCCGGGCTGACGATGCGGATGCGTCGGTAATCGGCCTCGATCAGGCCCAGCTCGCGCAGCCGCTTGAGCTGGCCGGCGAACGCCGTCCGCGATAGCGCACACATCCGGGCAAGGTCGCTCTGGCTGACCTCGATCTCGGCGGCCGCCTGGCACTTGCCGTCGCGGCAGCCGGCGAGGTGGAGGAGGATCGCCGCGACCCGGGCGGTGGTCTGGCGGATCATCAGGTCGTTGGCGACGGCGATGGCGATGTCGCTGTGGATCACCGCGAGCAGCGCCAGCCACCGCCAGTTGCCGGGCGCGGCCGCGAGGATCCGGTCGAGCTCGGCCAGCGGCACGAAGGCCAGCGTGCTCGGTCTGGTGGCAACGGCGCCGACCCGGCGGGGTGTCCGCGCGACCAGCGCCGCCTCGCCGATCCAGGCGCCCGGATGCAGCAGGTGCGCCACGTGCAGGCCGTGCTCGGCCGAGGCGATCTCGATGGCGATCGTGCCGCTGGCCACGCCCCAGAGCCCGCCCGGCGGATCGTCGAAGCCATAGACCGTCTCGCCGCGGGCGAACGTCCTGAGCCGACAGGCGGCAAGCACGCTCGTGCGGAACGCCTCGGGCGTGGCCGCGAGCCAGCCGGTCTCGTCGAGGGAGCGAAGCGCCGGGTCGATCATTCCTGGCCGCCAGTGATTGTCAAGATATTGGCAGAGTAGTGGTGCCGGCCGGTCTACACCAGCTATCAAGTGCCAGACGGCATCACCGGCCCGACCGTCACGATCACGATCGCCAATCCAGGGAGCGAAGCATTGACCAGACTCTTGGCCGTCACCGCGGCCGCCGTCAGCCTCGTTGCCGGCGCCGCATTTGCCCAGACCGAGCAGCCGAACATCCTCGTCATCTGGGGCGACGACATCGGCTACTGGAACCTCAGCTACAACAATCGCGGCATGATGGGCTACCAGACACCGCATATCGACCGCATCGCTGCCGAAGGCGTGACCTTCACCGACTATTACGGCGAGCAGTCCTGCACCGCCGGCCGCGCTGCCTTCATCACCGGCCAGTCGGGCATCCGCACCGGCCTCTTGAAGGTCGGCATGCCCGGCGCCGAGGTCGGCCTGCAGCCCGAGGATCCGACGCTCGCCGAGCTGTTGAAGAACCACGGCTACCGCACGGCGCAATTCGGCAAGAATCATCTGGGCGACCGCAACGAATACCTGCCCACGGTGCACGGGTTCGATGAATTCTTCGGCAATCTCTATCACCTCAACGCCGAGGAGGAGCCGGAGAACCCCAACTATCCTAAAGACCCCGCTTTTCGGGCGAATTTTGGGCCGCGCGGCGTGCTGCGTTGCAGCGCCACCGACACCGAGAGTGACGAAGTCGATCCGCGCTTCGGCCCAATGGGCGCGCAGATCTGCGAGGACACTGGCCCGCTGACCGCCGAGCGGATGAAGACCGTGGACCAGGAGTTCCTCGACGCCTCGCTCGCCTTCATCGAGCAGGCGCACGAAGCCGGCGAGCCCTTCTTCGTCTGGCACAACTCGACGCGAATGCACTACTACACCCATATCGGCGACGACTATGACGGGGCGTCCGGGCTCAACTTCTACGCCGACGGCATGCTCGAGCACGACGACGACGTCGGCGCCCTCCTGGCCAAGCTCGACGAGCTGGGCATCGCCGACAACACCATCGTCTACTACTCGACCGACAACGGCCCCCACTACAACCAGTGGCCGGACGGCGGCATCACGCCGTTCCGCGGCGAGAAGAACACCAACTGGGAAGGCGGCTACCGCGTGCCCGCGGCGATCCGCTGGCCGGGCGTCATACCCGCGGGCACGGTCAAGAACGGCGTCGTCTCGCACAACGACATCCTGCCCACGATGATGGCCGCCGTCGGCGAGCCCGACATCAAGGAGAAGCTGCTCCAGGGCCACGAGGCGGCGGGCAAGACCTTCCGCGTCCATCTCGACGGCTTCAACCTGCTGCCCTACCTGACCGGCGAGACCGAGGAGAGCCCGCGCCGCGCCTTCTTCTACTTCTCCGACGACGGCGATCTCGTCGGCCTGCGCTACGAGCGCTGGAAGGCCGTGTTCGCCGAGCAGCGCGCCCGGAAGTTCGATGTCTGGCGCGATCCGTTCGTGACCCTGCGCGCGCCCAAGATCTTCGACTTGCGCATGGATCCGTTCGAGCGCGGTGACACCGACAGCAACAACTACAATGAATGGTGGAGCCGGAACGCCTTCCTGCTGATCGGGATGCAGGCCTTCGTCGCCGAGAAGATCCAGACGCTGGCGGCCTTTCCGCCGCGCCAGAGCCCAGCGTCGTTCAACCTCGACCAGGTGCTGGCGACCATGCAGGCGACGAGCAACAACTGACAACGGGCACAGGCGGGTCGGGCACCAGCTGCCCGGCCCGACCATGGGAGGGCGCAAATGAGCAACATCTGTCGCGGATTGGCGTTGGCCATGGCCGTCCTGCCCCTGGCAGCGATGGCCCAGGACGCCATCAACCCGCTGGGCCTCGAGGACATCGTCAAGGGCCGGCCCTACTCGCCCTATGCCGACCGCGCGTTTCCGACGAATGTCTATTTCGGCGACACCCACGCCCACACCGCGCTTTCCGCCGACGCGGGCGGTGGCGGCACCCGGCTCCTGCCACGCGACAGCTACCGCTTCGCCCGGGGCGAGCAGGTGATCTCGAACACCGGCCAGCCGGTGAAGCTGGCGCGGCCGTTCGATTTCTACATGATCACCGACCACTCGGACGGCATGGGTGCCATCACCGACATCATCGGCGGCGCGCCCAACATCATGGCCGATCCGCAGGGTGCCGCGTTCAACCGCGCCTTCAACGCGGGTGGCACCGAGGCGCTCCGGGCAGCGCAGGAGATGGTCCGGCTATTCGCGCAGGGCGAGCTGCCCGAGGCCTTGAACTACCAGCCCGGCAACCCGGCCTACCGGCGGGTCTGGCTGGACATCATCCAGGCCGCCGAGGAATTCAACGATCCTGGCGTCTTCACCACCTTCATCGCCTATGAATGGACCTCGCTGGTCTCGGGCAACAACCTGCACCGCAACGTCATCTTCCGCGACGGGCCCGAGCGTGCGGGCCAGGTCGAGCCCTACACCACCACTCCGCCGATCGGCTCGCAAGACCCGCGCGATCTCTGGGCCTGGCTGCAGATGTACGAGGACACGACCGGCGGCGACGTGCTCGCCATCCCGCACAACGGCAACCTCTCCAACGGCATGATGTTCGCGCTCCAGGACGATTTCGCCGACGGCGCGCCGCTCGATGCCGACTACGCCCAGACGCGGCAGAAGTGGGAGCGGCTCTACGAGACGACCCAGATCAAGGGCGACGGCGAGGCGCACCCGCTGCTCTCGACCGAGGACGAGCTCGCCGATTTCGAGACCTGGGACATGGGCAATCTCGACCTATCCGAGGCGAAGACGCCCGAGATGCTGCCGGCCGAGTATGCCCGCTCCGGCCTGCAGCGCGGCCTGCTCCTCGAGGATCAGCTCGGCACCAACCCGTTCAAGTTCGGCCTGGTCGGCGGCAGCGACAACCATGTGGGCCTGACCACGCCCGACAACGACAACTTCTTCGGCAAGTTCACGGCCTACGAGCCGAACCCCGAGCGCTCCACCCACCTGAGCAAGGAGAACACCGAGAACGGCGCCCAGCTCTACGCCTGGCAATACATCACCGCCGGCCTCACCGCCGTCTGGGCCGAGGAGAACACGCGCGGTGCCCTCTTCGACGCCATGGAGCGGCGCGAGGTCTACGCCACCACCGGCCCCCGCATGCGGGTCCGCTTCTTCGGCGGCTGGGACTTCGAGGCCGCCGACGCGCTCCGCCGCGACCTGGCGCTGGTCGGCTACGGCAAGGGCGTGCCGATGGGCGCCGACCTGCCGGCAGGCGAGGGGGCGCCGTCCTTCCTCGTCTACGCGCTGCGCGATCCCATCGGCGCCAATCTCGACCGCGTGCAGATCGTCAAGGGCTGGATCGATGCCGCGGGCCAGCCGCAGGAGAAGGTCCACGACGTCGCCTGGTCGGACGAGCGCGCGCCCGGCCCGGACGGCAAGCTGCCGGCCGTGGGCTCGACCGTCGACCTCTCGATCCCCAGCTGGACCAACACCATCGGTGCCGCCGAGCTCGGTGCCGTCTGGACCGACCCCGACTTCGACCCCACGCTCCGCGCCTTCTACTATGCGCGGGTCATCGAGATCCCGACGCCCCGCTGGACCGCCTACGACCGGGTCAAGTTCGACCTCGACCTGCCGGGCCACATCCCGCTCGAGACGCAGGAGCGCGCCTACACCTCGCCCATCTGGTACACGCCCGGCTGACGGAGTCCATGATGATCCGAGCAATGCATTTCCTTCCCCTTGTTCTGGCGATGGCGCTTCCCGCCGCCGCGCAGGACGATCTGGGCGCGCGCGAGGCCGCCGTCCCCGAGAATCCGCTGAAGAACGCCTATTTCGGCGAGACCCATGTCCACACGTCCTTCTCGCTCGATGCCTATATCGGCGGGGCGCGGCTGACGCCCTTCGACGCCTACCGCTTCGCCAAGGGCGAGACGGTCACGCTGAACAACGTGCTGCGAAACATCGGACGGCCACTGGACTTCGCGGCCGTGTCTGACCATGCCGAATTCCTGGGCGAGTTGTACTCGACTCAGGTTCCCGGCGCGCCGGGCCACCTCCAGGAGGCGCTCGCCGAGCTTCGTGGGCTGAAGGACATCGACGATCAGCGCCGGTGGTTCGGGACCTACGTCCGGGACAACATGCGCTCGGACGCGCCCCAGCACCCACCCTTCTACGCTGGCCCGGAAACCACCGTGACGGCGTGGCAGAACATCATCGTCGCCGCCGCCAAGGAACACTACGACCCAGGCGTCTTCACGACCTTCGTCGCCTTCGAATGGACCTCGGCGCCGAATGGCGGGAACATGCACCGCAACGTGATCTTCCGCGACACTGTCGTGCCCGACATGCCGCTCAGCGCCCTCGACACCCAGGACGAAGAAGAGCTCTGGGCGTGGATGGCGGAGCAGGAGGCGAACGGCTCCACCCTGCTGGCGATCCCGCACAATTCCAATGGCAGCAAGGGGATGATGTTCGAGCCGGTGGACAATGCCGGCAATCCGCTGACCCGCGAATACGCCGAGACCCGCGCCAAGTGGGAACCGCTGATCGAGATGATGCAGATCAAGGGCAATTCCGAGGTCGTTGCCTCACTCTGGCCGGCCGACGAATTCGCCGATTTCGAGAATGCCGAAAGCCTCGCGACCTACAGCGACCGGACCTATCAGAAGCCGAATTTCGTGCGATGGGCGGTGACGAAGGGTCTCGATTATGAAACGCGCCTGGGTGCAAATCCCTACAAGCTCGGCTTCATCGGCGGCACCGACAATCACAACGGCGCTCCCAGCGATGTCGACGAGGCGACCTACAACGGCAGTCATGGCGTGGCGGACGGAACGGTAGGCGAGCGCCGCGACGGCGAGATCGATGGCTGGGTCAAGGGGCCCGAGGCCAATCCGGGCTCGATTGCCGGCGTCTGGGCGGCGACGAACACCCGCGGCGCGATCTTCGATGCGATGCAGGCCCGCGAGACCTTCGTCACCTCCGGCCCGCGCATCGAGCCGCGCTTCTTCGCCGGTCCGGCGCTCGTCGACACGGATGATCCCGTGCGCATGGTGCTCGACGGCTATGCCAACGGCGTGCCGATGGGCGGGACGCTGCGCGGGCTCGACGGCCCGCCGAGCTTCACCGTGCAGGCGATGAAGGACCCGATGGGCGCCAACCTCGACCGTATCCAGATCGTGAAAGGCTGGGTCGACGAGGCCGGCGAGCCGCAGGAACGGATCATCGACGTCGTGTGGTCGGACGCACGCGTGCCCGGGCCGGACGGTCGCCTTCCGGCCGTCGGCAACACCGTGGATCCCGCCACAGCCACCTACACGAACGACATCGGCGCGGCCGAGCTGATCGGGCACTGGAGGGACGACGCCTTCGACCCGGCCGAGCCAGCCCTCTACTACGTCCGCGTGATCGAGATCCCGACGCCGCGCTGGACGACCTACGATGCGGTTCGCAATGGACTGCCCCTGCTCGAGGGCGTGCCGGTCAGCATCCAGGAACGCGCGTGGACCTCGCCCATCTGGTACACGCCCGAAAGCTGACGCCTGCGTGCTCACCAACTGAGCTTGGCTGCATGAAGCTTGGCGGAAACAAGGATTGGAGATCGACCGATGCGCCGTCTTGCGATGCTCCGCACCCTCACCCTGGGCGCCGTCGTTGCCCTTGCCGCCACGGTCGCTGCCGCAGGCCCGCTCGACAAGGCGAAGAACGCCGTGGACCCGGACTGCACCCCGGGCAAGGCCGCCAAGGGTGCGGCCATGAAGGCCACGGTCGGCATCGGCAATCGCTGCGACGTTGCCGAGACGGCGCGCGACGTCACCGGCGTCGATGACCGCGTCGACGGCCGGGACAATGACCGCGCTGGCCGGCTCGCAAAGCGCAAGTCGGACTAACATGCCGTCGGCACTCGAGCCCGATTGTGCTGCTGCCGCTGCGCCCTTGTTTTCCGCGTCGTCGATCGGACCTGTCGCGCGAGCGCGAACGGCCAGCCGCGCCGCTTCATCCTCGAGCCCGTTGTCTGAGCGCGCGGGAGCTGCCTCCGGGCCGAGCTCGAGAGTCGCGGCTGGCCGCCAAGTCGACTACAGCGAGTGCTGGGTCGATGCGATCGTCGGCACGTCGATCGAGAGTTGCCGGGAGTCCGGATGCTGATCTCTGCTAGGCTACTTCCGGGACCGTGGCGCTGCTGGGTCGCGCACGCGGCCGTCGCGCTCACGGTGCTGGCTGCCCTCTTGCCGGCGCAAGCGCACGCCTGCCTGGTCTGCATCACCTTGCCCGAGCGAACGATCGCCGACCGGATGATCGAGGCCGAGACGGTCGTGCTGGCCCGCGAGAACCCGGATCGGCCGTTCTCGTACGTGCCGGTCGAAGCGCTCAAGGGTGTCGCTGCGGAGGAGCCGATACCCTTTCTCGTCGACAGCACGATGCGCCGGCGGCTCGCGGCTGACGGGGACGCTGCCGTCTTGTTCATCCGTGAAGCCGACCGGTGGGCGCAGCTCGCCTATGTCGACGCGCCTGTGCGGGCGATGGTGGACGACATCCTTGCCGCAGCTCCAGCCTGGGCCGTCGATCCGGATCATGGCGAGCGGTTCGCCTTCTTCGCCGAGCTGCACGATGATCCGAGCGACACCATCCGGCTGCTGGCGCTAGCCGAGATCTCGCGAGCGCCCTACACGCAGATCCGCGAGATGACGCCGCGCCTCTCCCGCGCCGCGATCGCTCGGACGCTGCGCGATCCGAAATGGGTCGAATGGGCGCCGATCCATATTCTGTTTCTCGGTCTCAGCGACGATCCGGACGATCACGCTTTCGTCCGCCGGATGACCAGGCTCGCCGCCACCAGAGGTATCCGCAGCAATACCGGTGCCTGGGCAACGGCCTTGGTCGAGATCGATGGCGCGGCCGGACTGGACTGGCTGCGAGAGACCTATTTCGAGGATCCGGACCGCAAGCTCGAGGAGCTGCAGGAGGTGGCGACCGCCTTCGACGTCATCGGCCGGAGCGGCGATCCCGAGCTGCGACCAACACTGGTTGCTGCCCTTCGCGGTCTTGCCCGCGATCACCCGGAGCTTGCCGCCGACGCGGCCAAGCAGCTCGCGACGCTGGGTGACTGGTCGCAGGTCGAGACGTTCGAGGCGCTGATCGGTTCTGGCAAGATCAACAGTCCTGCGGCGGACTTCGTCATCGCCCAATACCTGAGGTCCGCGCAGGCCGCGCTCGCTGCCACAGGTCCAGAACGGCCAAACTGAGACGTCGACAGCGCCACGGCCATCAAAAGGCGGCAACCCGCTCCACGAACCAAAAGGCGGCGATTCCGCCGATCGCGTACGCCACCGTGACCATGCCGGCACTGCGCGGTCTTTGCAGCCGGTCGATCAGCCGCGGATCGAGCCGGCGCAGCAGCCAGCCGGTGACGAGGACCACGGCAATGAACAGCAGCTGCCCCGCCTCGACGCCGAGATTGAAAGCCAAGAGCGCCAGCGGCACCTCGCCCTCCGGCAGGCCCACCTCGAGGAGTGCTCGGGCAAAGCCCAACCCATGCAACAGCCCGAAGGCGAACGCGACGACCCAGGGATAGCGCTCGGTCAGGCGCTGACGGCCCTGGCGTGCGTGCAGCAGCTCGGACGCCAGGAACATGATCGAGAGCGCCACCACGGCCTCGACCGGCGGGGCAGGAACCACCATCCAGCCCATCGACGCGGCTGCCAGCGTCAGGCTGTGGGCCACGGTGAACGCGGTGATCGCCCCCACCAGCCGCCAGGGATCGCGGATCAGGAGGAGGAGCGCGAAGACGAAGAGGAGATGGTCGGCACCCTTGAGAATGTGGTCGACACCGAGGCCGAAATAGCTTCGCGCCACATCGAGCCGGCCGGGCGTCGCCGGTACGATGAAGGCTGGCGCGTCCGGGGTCAGCCGTCGCGCTTCGCCCTGGCCGGGCTCCAGCTCGAAGCGGACCAGGACGTCGGTCCGCGTGGCCTCGAGCCCGGGGATCGCGATCTCGCCGCCGGCGATGCCGCCCGGGCAGGTGGCCAACCACTGCGCCACATAGGCCGCGCCATCGAAACGGGGTGGCGGGGCCGTCCGCTGGTCGCAGCTCGCCGGCAGGCTGACCTCGATCGGCATCGGCGCACCACCCACGGCGGGCTTGCGCCAGAAAGCGCGCCAGCTGTCCGGCCCCAGCAGCTGCAGCTCGAGGTAGCCCGGTTGCAGCGCGTGCGCCCGGGCCTCGCCACCGCCGAGCCAGAGGGCGATCACCATCAGGAGCGCTGTCGCCAGCCATCTCATCGCAGCAGCTCGGCCAGCGTCTCCGGGTCCGGCCGGCTCACCGCGTAGGCCGCCCGCATTCGCGCGAAGGCCTGCTCGGCAAGCGCGTCCGCCCGCTCGCCCCGCCAATCGAGCAGCACCTTGTCCCGCACGCTCTCGAAGGGTGGCAGCTCGGCCAGGGCCAGCTCGTCGATGCGGACCAGATGGCTGCCGAAGCTGGAGTCGATCGGACCGGCCCAGGCATCGGTCGGCAGTGCTGCGACAGCGGCGAAGAAGCCGGGCCCGAACGTGCCGTCGACTGTCGGCGGGGCAGCCAGCGGCATTGCCTGCGGCAGCAGGGTTGGTTGGCCGAGGTCGCTCGGGTCGGCGCCGGACCTGAGCCGTTGCAGCAGGGCCTCCGCCTTGGAAGCGTCCCCTGCCTCGCCCAGGAATACTTGGCGAAAGGCCAGACGCGGTGCCGGGGTGAAGCGCTCGGCGTTGGCGGTGAAGTAGGCCCGCAGCTCGTCATCGTCCGGCTCCAGGGCCTCGACCGCCGACTGGGTAAGGAACATCATCTTCTGCCGCAGCCGCTGACGGATAACCGCATCGTCCCGATCGAGGCCGAGGGCCATGGCCTCGCGGACATACACCTCCTCTTGGACGTGATCGTCGAGGAGTGCTGTCAGCTCGTCCAGCGTCGGCGGTCGCCGCCAGACGGCCTGGAACTGCTCGGCCAGCCGGCCGGCATCCGCGGTCGTCACCAAGATCTGGTCCGGCGCCTCGGCGACGGGCGCATCGTTCACCCAGGCGAACAGGGCGAAGAGCATTCCGCCGATCAGCAGGAAGTGCAGCAGCGGCTCACGCAGCAGCCTGGCCAGGCCGCGAAGTGGCTCGTTGGTGCCGCTGCTCCGCTCCGCGCGCATTGTCCAAGCTCTTCCTCGGTGCTGGTGGCCGTTCCGGCCGCTGCCGCCCGCCTGATAGCGAAGGACCGCGCCAAGCGCGAGCCCGCAGCGCGGATCATTCACCGAATGGCCGGTGCGCGGCTATCGGTGCGACTGCACAGGCGAGGGAGAGGGACGATGACGGCGACCAAATTGGCGCTGATGACGACCGACGGCGTTGTCGTCGGCATCATCCGCTCCTCGGGCCGGCAACTTCGCCACCTGCTAGCGCCCGAGCAAATTCCTTGGAAACCGCCGCTAGGTGCTCACCTTGAGCCCGGCGCGATCGAGTCCGTCGATCAGCTCGTCGGTCAACTCCGGCGAAATGTTCCAGTAGCCGAAATAGTCGCGGGCGAGCGTTGCGGCATCGGGCTCGATCGCCATCAGCTTCGCCACGGCCTCGCTCGCCTTCTCGGGCGGGCCGAGGCGGCCGAGAACGGCTGCTCGCAAGAGCCCGGTCATCAGGAAATCGGGCAGATCGATACGATCGAGCTCGGCCAATGCCGCAGCGTCGTCGCCGCGGCGGTAGGCGTCGAAGACGAATGGAATGCGATAGGACGGTGGGTGTGCCGGGTTGCGCTCGATGGCCGCTTGGCGCAGCGCCAGGCCGCGTTCCCAATCACCGCTATAGGCGATCTTGCCGCCGAGGTCGGCCAGCGCGTCGCTGTCATTGGGGTTCAGCTCGAGCGCCCGATCGGCATGCCGACGGAAACCCTCGATATCGCCCTTGGTGAAGAGGACGGCGGCCATCGCCCGTTGCGCCATGGCGTTCTCGGGCTCGAGCGCCACGGCGCGCTTGGCGGCAGTCAGTGCCTCGTCGATTGCCACCGTCCGTGTCGTATCGCGATAGCCGTAGCGCAACTCGTCGAGGCGCAGATAGGCGAGATAGGCCCAGCCATGCGCGTAATCGGGTTCTTGTTCGAGCGCTTTGGTCAGGCAATCGAGCGCCTCCGCGAACTCGGCTCGATCGTAAGTGGCATAGTACTGATCGGCCTCGAGGATGCAGGCGTAGCTGGCAAGCGTGGCGGGCAGGGCGGCATGGTGCGCAGCGCGGCTCAGTTGTCGGTTCAAAACGCCGTAGGGCTGCGCCAGCGCCGTGACGATCGCTCCGGCGATCCTGGATTCCAGTGCCAGCACGCCATTGCCGACAGTCGACTCATGAAAGGTCTCGGTCCAGACTGTCTGGCCTTCTCGCGTGTCGATCAGGCTTGCGGTCACGACGAAAGCCTCACCTTCAAGGCGCACCGTGCCATCGACCACGTAGTCGAGGTTGGCGGCGAGCGCGGCCGCGATCGGATCGTCACCGGTGCGGATCAGTGCCGCAGCACTCCGCTGGGCGAGGACAAAGAACTGCCTAAATCGTACCAGATCAGCCGTGACGAGCGTCGTCAGGCCACTGGCAACGGTGGCGGCCGCCTCAGTGGCCGACGGTTCGGTGGCCAACGCCGCGAAGGGCAGGATCCCCACTGCCGGTGCCGGTGCCAGTTGTGGTGCGCTCGTTTCGACCGCTTGCACCGTATTGCCGGACGACGATTCGCGCTGACCCAGTAGCGTGAATCCAACGGCCGCGGCCATACCGATGACGGCAAGCGCTGCGACCAGCGCCACGGCGATCCTGGCACGCGGCCTGCCGGATTTTGGGTCTTGTGCCAGAGCTGGAGGCGTCGCTCCCGGAGCTGGACCAGCTGCCTCCCGTTGGCGTTCTGCGAACCGCGGCACGTAGCCACCTTTAGGCAGCGTGATCCGCCATGGATCGCCGAGGCCCGGTCCTTGGTTGTAGGCGTCGAGCTTTTGCCGCAACCGGCCCGCTTCGACGCGCACCAGCGAATCCGTCTGCGGATCGAAATCGGTTGGCCGGTCGAAGACATCGACGGCTATGGCGTAGCCGCGGATCGCATTGGCTCTGCCCTCGAGCGTGGCATCGACGACATAGGTCAAGAAGCGCTGCAGCCGCGGTGCGTTGGCGAAGTCCGGGCTGGCGAGCAGTCGTTGCAGGGTCGCGCGCACCGCCCCAATATCCGCCTCGGATAGTGCCGCAGCCGAGTTGTCGCAATTCCCGGCAAAAACGCCCGATTCCTCACCGTTAGTCACCGTTTGTCACCTGCCGCAAAGGCACTGGTTGGCGTTTGATCTGACGTCGCCGAAGCATTTGCTGGACCCCTCGTGATGTCAAGACGATTGCCCTCGCGTCTAGCGGCAGGGAAAGATTTGCGCATGGACGTACAGCTTGCGCAGAACCCTGACCCCGAGTTGAACCGGGCCGAGATCGCGGAACTCCGCCGCTCAATCGACGGCGTTCGCCGAATGGTCGAGCGTCGTTCTGTGACATTGCAAGGCGTGGAAGAAGAAGCGAGCGAAATCGATCTGCAACTCGATCCGCTCGACGAATCCGCGCGGCAATACTGCTTCGGCGGCACCTTCGGTCGCCCGCGACAACGGTCTGCGCCGCTGTTCGTCGCCTGGATACGGCATTGCAACCGGGCGGCCGCCAATCTGCTCGACGAGAAGCCGATCCGTGTTCCCGCGAATGGCTCGCCCGCAATCGAGCGGGAGGCGTTGCTCGAGCTGATCGACGAGCTCGAGCAGCGGCTAGAGCTGATCTCACGGCTTCACTGAGAGACTGCGTCAGGAGCAGGAGCGCGGCGCCTGGCCAGCCGGCGATCGGCGGCATCGGGCTTGACGACGAGCGAGTGTGACCCGGCTTTGCTGTCGGTACGTTGTGCGCTGATCCGGCGAGCCATGCCCTCGCACGTCGAGATCGGCGCTGCCTTCTGCTAGAGAAGCGGTGCCAAAGCTCGTCGCCATCATCAAGGAGGCAAGGTCATGCCCCAACACCCGGCCATCGCTCATGGCAAGGTCGCCGTCGTCACGGGTGCCGCAAGCGGCATCGGCCTCGCCGCCGCCGAGCGCTTCGCGGCACATGGGATGAAGCTGGCCCTTGCCGATACCGATCGAGCGGCACTCGAGGCCGTGGCCGATCGGCTCGGCCAGTCCGTCGAGGTCTTATCGTCGGTGTGCGATGTCGGCGACCGGACGGCGGTCGAAGCTCTGGCCGATCAGGTCTACGAGCGGTTCGGCGAGGTTGCGATTCTCATGAACAATGCCGGCCGCGAGGGCGGCGGGGGGCTGCTCGGCGAGGCGGCCCGTTGGCACGAGATCTTGGGCACCAATCTCTGGGGCGTGATCAACGGCGTCCAGGTCTTCGCACCACGGATGATCGCCCAAGGAAAGCCCGGCGCCATCATCAACACCGGCTCGAAGCAGGGCATCACCTGCCCGCCGGGTGATACCGCCTACAATGTCTCGAAGGCGGGCGTGAAGGTCGTGAGCGAGGCCCTGGCGCACGAGCTTCGTGGCATCGATGGATGCGCGATCACGGCGCATCTGTTGATCCCGGGCTTTACCTTCACCGGCTTCACGCGGGTGCGTCATCAAGAGAAGCCGGCCGGCGCCTGGCTGCCCGAGCAGGTGATCGACCTCTTGATCGACGCCATGGGCAAGGGTGATTTCTACATCCTTTGCCCGGATAATGACGTCAGCCGAGCGGTGGATGAGAAGCGGATCGCCTGGGCGGCTGGCGACATTATCGAGAACCGGCCGCCATTGTCGCGCTGGCACGGCGACTGGCAGGCGGCCTTCGAGCGCTACATGAAGAGCTGAGCCCGATCGTGCGTGTCCTGATCTGCGGTGGTGGGGTCATTGGCGCTGCCGCTGCCTACTTTCTCGCCAGCGCCGGTGCCGAGCCCGTCCTGATCGAGCGCGCCGAGATCGCCTGCGGCGCCTCCGGCAAGTCGGGTGGCTTCCTGGCGCTCGACTGGTGCGACGGCACGGCGCTGGCACCCTTGGCCCGCCGCAGCTTTGCGCTGCATGCCGAGCTGGCCGATGCCATGCCCGGCAGATGGGGCTACCGTCGCGTGACGACACTGCACCTCCGCCACGACGGCACGCGAGGCCAGGCGGGCGCTGGGGAGCCGGCACTGCCGAGCTGGCTTGCTGCCGACACTGTCGCGATGCAGTGCCTCGGCACGACCGAGACGACGGCACAGCTCGACCCTGGCGCATTCACCCGCGCGCTCGCAGCAGCAGCGGTCGAGGCCGGGGGCAGCCGGCAGAAAGCCACGGTGAGCGATCTCCGCCGGAGCGCCGATGGTCGCGTCACCGGGGTCATCGCCGATGGGCAGGCGATCGACGGTGATGCCGTGCTCCTCGCCATGGGCCCCTGGTCGAACGTGGTGCGTGGCTTGGACCTGCCACCCGTGCAAGCGCTCGAGGGCACGAGTCTGGTCTTTCGGCCGGAGTCAGTTGCCGCCGAGCCGCTCGCGTTCTTCGTCGACGCCTATGGACCCGGCGGTACGCACGATACCCCCGAGGTCGTGGTACGTGCCGACGGAACTGTCTACGTGTCGGGCGCATCACGGCAGTCGCGTTTGCCGGCAGACCCATCCGCCGTCACTCCCGAGCCGGCAACCAGCGCCCGCCTCGAGGCCATGATCGCCCGCTTCGCGCCGGGCCTGGCTGCGAGCCCCATTGTTGCAAGACAGGCCTGCTTTCGCCCGGTGACGCGCGACGGGTTGCCGCTCATCGGGCCTGTCCCCGGCGCGCCTGGCGCCTTCATCGCCAGTGGCCACAGCGTCTGGGGCATGCTGAACGCACCGGCTACCGGCGAGCTGCTGGCCGAGCTGATCACCGGGCGCGCAGCGACGACGCTCGACCCGACACCCTTCGCGGCGGGCCGCCCGGGACTCGCCTAGCCGCGCGACCGCATCAACCACGCTGGTTGCCGTTTACGCGATCTTAAGCGCTCTTGGGCATGATCGATCGGGTTCGCGTGCCATTCATGCGGCGCGCCCTGACCGCTCGGTAGCCTGGGAGAACTGGATGACCGGCGCCGCCACCGCCACGGCCTACATGGTCAAGCCAGACGTGATCGGCCTTCGCTTCGAGACCGGTGCGATCGTTTCCGAAGGGCGCACGGTGCCCTACGCGCCTTTGCCGGGCGACCGGACGGGCGATGATCGCCTGGTGACGCGGGACGGGGAGCCCCTCGGGATCGCCACCACGACGCCGGCCGGCACGCCGATGCTGCAGACCTTCGACCAGTTCGCATCGTCGCCATCCGACGCGTTCTTCCTCGGCACATCGTCGGATCTCCTGGGCGTGCGGTTGCCCTTCCTCGACACAGCGCCGGCTGCCGACAGCGTCACGAGCTACGCGGTCGAGGTGCCGGGTGGTGCTGCCCCGATCGAGATCGAGGCGGTTTGGCGGAAGTCGAAGATCGTCGACACCGCTCGGGTCGAGCCGAGCGAAAACGAGCTCGTCGTCCAGCACGACGTCTTTCTCGAGCTGGCCCAGCCGCTGGTGCCCGGCGGCAGCTACGAGGTGACTTTCGCCGATGGCGCGCTGCCAGCTCTGACCTTCACCTACGACACGGCAGCGCTGCGCAGCGAGGCCGTCCATGTGAGCCATATCGGCTTTCGCCCCGACGACCCGGTCAAGGTCGGCTATTTGTCGATGTGGCTGGGCCATCGGCCCGATCTGCCGACCGCCGACCCGGCTGTTGCTTATGAGCCCGGAACCCCATTTCGCCTGCTCGATGCCGAGAGCGGTGAAGCGGTGTTCGAGGGCTTGGCGGTCCTGGACGAGCCGCGGCTGGAGCCGAGCAACCTCAAGATCAACTATAATCAGTCCGATGTCCTGGCGCTGGATTTCAGCGCCTTCGATGAGCCAGGCGCCTACGTGATCGAGGTCGAGGGTGTCGGCACGTCGTTTCCGTTCCAGATCGACAACGACGTTTGGCTGGACGCGTTCAGCACCGCGATGCAGGGTTTTTATCACCAGCGGAGCGGAACAGCGCTCGACGAGGCGCTCACCGATTGGGCGCGCCCGCGCGCCCTCCATCCGGAGGACGGCATCACCGTCTACCGCTCAGGCGCTACCTTGATGGACACCGACCAGGGCCTGAACCTGTTGGGCCAGAAGAGCTTCGACGCGCTGACGGCCGCGGCGACAGGCGAGGTCGTAGGCGATGCCTGGGGCGGCTGGCACGACGCCGGCGACTGGGATCGCCGCATCCAGCACATGGATGCGGCGCGCGATCTCCTGGATCTGGCCGAGCTGCGGCCGGCCTTTGCCGCTGCCACGTCGCTCGGCGTGCCGGAAGGCGCCAACACGGTCCCCGATCTCATCGACGAGGCGCTTTGGGGCATCGATTTCTATCAGCGGCTGCAACTGCCGGATGGCGGCGTCCCGGGCGGCATCGAGGCCGGTGCCTATCCGCCGCGGGGTGACACCAGCTGGACGGCGAGCCAGGACTTCTATGTCTATGCGCCGGACGCCTGGTCGTCCTACCTCTATGCCGGCGTTGCGGCGCGAGCGGCGTTGTTGCTCGAGACCCACGCGCCGGAACGCGCTGCCGGCTACGCCGAGAGCGCGCTTCGCGCCATGAGCTGGGCCGAAGCGAACACACCCGACTATGCGGTGGAAGTGGTCGATGTCGTCAATGCTCGTAACCTGGCAGCTGCCGAGCTCTTCCGGCTGACCGGCGACGAGCAATGGCATGGCGTGTTCAAGGAGAGCTCGTCCTACGCTGACTTCGGAGACGTTGCCCACGACGCGCATCAGTTCGCCTCGACCTTCGTCTATGCTCGGACGGGGTGGACGATCGACGAGGCGATCCTCGAGCGCGGCATCGACGCGCTCACGGGCCACGCCGATTTCCTCGTCGATACGGGCGACCGCGGCGGGTTCGGGCAGGTGATGAACCCCTGGACACCCTATGGCTGGTCCTACACATCGGCAGTTCCGGTCGAGGGCGATGTCCTGATCAAGGCGCATGCGTTGACCGGCGAGGAACGCTATTTCGAGGCTCTGATCGGGGAAACCCAGTTTGGGCTGGGTGCTAATCCCGACAACATGACGTTCACGACGGGGCTCGGGCAGCGGGGGCCACGCGAGGTTCTGCTGGGCGACAAGTTCGGCATGGGCGACACGCCCGACGGCGTCACCGTCTTCGGCGGCTGGAATGTCGGCGACCGCGGGCAGCACTGGTCGTTCGAGGAAGCAGCGAAGCACATGACGCCGCAGTTTCCCGACGCGTGGCCGGTGCACGAGACGTTCATCGGCTATTTCTGGTCTGTGCCGATCACCGAATACACAATCCATGGCGTCCTCGGTCGGGTCGCCAAGGCCTGGGGCTACATTGCAGCGAGCGACCCCGCCGGCGCCAGGGCCGAGCATGGCGGCGAGCAGCAGCCGATGCAACAGCGCGGCGACACGGCTGACGATATGACGGGCCAGCAAGAAGCGGGCGCTGCATTGCCGGAGGCCTTGGCTGGAACTGGTGGCGTCTTAATGCCGCTTGTTATCCCTGAAGACGAGATTCTGCTGCGCTCAAATCCGGTTGCCGAACCGACCGAGGCGCTCCCGCTACGACTGACGGGCGCTTTGGCTCCATCGGTGTCAAATGAGGGCAACGCCGTCGACCTCCCCGATGACGGTGCCATGATCAGTGCCAGAGACGTTCTCGACAGTCTTCGCACCGAATCGATCGAGGACGATGATCGTGAGCATAATTCGGGCCTCGCGAGCGCGAGCTTGCTCGAGCAGCTGATCGCAGGCGGAAGCTTGAGCGAGGCAGGCTGGGGCGCCACGGCGATCGTGGACAGCGAAAGCCTCCTGCCGCCGCTTGCGCTCGATCCAGCTGTACAATCGGCGTAACCTCATGAATTGAATCGGCGCTAGCCTACGTAGCTGCCGTTTCTGAGAGCCTTCTCTGATTGGGGTGATTGGTGTCAAGCAGCTCCGCTGCTTTCTGCCACGCTTGGTTCGGCTCGTTCCTGCCGGTCACACGCTTCTCTTCGCGGTCGCTGCCCATTTTGGTCGACGCTGGATCGCCGCATGATGGGTTCAGGAGAGCGGGTCGTCTCAATCTGTCCACGACCTTTCGGGTTGGGCCCAAAGGCTCCGGGTTCCGGGCGAGATCGCCGCGCCCATCGTCCCGGCAGGGACGCGCCGTTTCACCCTTTCGGGTGAACCTGTGCTACTCGGCCGGCATTCTCCGTCTCAGGCCATGGCCTCCTTGCCGAAGCGGAAGTCGGTGCCGTCGATCCACATGCTGTGCAGGATGACGGCGAGCTTCCTGGCGACCGCTACCTTGGCTCGCGCCATGCCACGCCGCTTGGCGACGGCCATGCCCCAGACGCGCAGTGCCGACCATTTCCTCGAACGCACGAGCAGCGAATGCGCGGCCTCGTAGAGTGCCGTGCGGGCGAGCTCGTCGCCGCAGCGGCTGATCTTGCCCGTGATATCCGTCTCGCCGGACTGATAGCGTGTCGGCGTGTGTCCGAGATGCGCACCGACGTCGCGCGAACGGTCGAACCGGTCCGGCCGGTCGATCGTCGCACGATAGGTCAGCGCCCTTGCGGGGCCGTGGGGACCCCGCAGCCCCACTGGGGATCGGACCGATGCCATCGAAGGCCAGGAGGCCTTCGATCCGATCCCTGGAAGGGACGCGGTCAGCAGACCGCGGAGGGGCGAGGTCATCAGTTGCCGGCAGATGTGATTGTCGCGAACGATGTCGAGGACCTGCCTGGTCAGCCGGGTGCGCTGCTCCAGCATCGAAGCCAGCACGGCCAGAAGCGGCTCGAGCATCGCCATCAGCTCGGGCTCGTTTCCGGCCATCTCGCGCACCCGCGGCGGCAAAGTCCTTGCGGCTCGGCGTGCCCAGCTTGATGCCGTCCTCGCGCGGACCACGTTCTCGATGCTGCGCATGTGGTTCAGGACGGTCCGCCGCGCCACCAGAAGCGAGCGCCAGTGACGCGACTGCGGGCTTTTGACGTGCACCTGGCGGAACCATCCGGTCCGCATGATCTGCGCCATGGTGCGGGGCTGCGGGGACCCCGCACCCCACAGCAGAGCCCGCGCATCATTCCTGTCGGTCTTGTTCGGCATGGTCTTCATCGCGGCGCCCTGCGGGGCCGTGGGGTCCCCGCAGCCCCACGGGGCGGCCTGCCGCGTCTCGATGCAGACCGCCGGCCAGCCCGCCGCGGTCAGGCCGTCGTGCAGCCAGGCGGCGAGCGAGCAGGCCTCCATCCCGACCCGCTCGAGCGGCAGGCCGAGCCGTCTCAGGCCATCGTCCAACGCCCGGGGCTCACTCTCCGCCCGCATCTCCTTCACGATCATCCCAGTCGCATCGACCACGCAGATCGCGGTCTCTTCCAGCGATACGTCCAGTCCTGCAGAGTACGTCACGGCTGCTCCTTTGCGATGCTTGTGGCGGCTCACACCGACCACGTTCCGACATCCAAAACGGAGCAGCCATCCTCACCTGTAGGGCACAACCCCAATCACCCCATCTGTTTGAGAAGTTCGTGAATGATTTCAATTGCTTGCGAGTCGCCTGACGAGGAGTTGGACGATGGCGACGGTGGCCATGGCGGTGCTGGTCTCGATGAGCTTCTCGACCTCCTTGGCGATCCGGCGGTTGCGGCCGAGCCATGCGAAGGTTCGCTCGATGACCCATGAAAGGCCAGGAGGCCTTTCATCCGATTCCCGAAGGGAACGCGGTCAGCAGACCGTGGAGGCGCCGCGGCAAGAGGTGGAAGCCCGTGGCATCACGCGGGCGCTTGACGATCTCCAGTCGAAGCTTGTTCTGCGCCGCTGCGCATTGCGTCTGGATGGCGTTGTAGCCACTGTCGGCAAACACGATCCGGAGTCACGGAAATCGCCTCTTGAGTTGCTCGACAACCAGCACGAAGCCGTCGCGATCCTGGATGCCCGCGCTGTGAACGGTGATGACCAGCGGCAGGCCCAGCGTATCGGTGAGCAGATGACGCTTGCGGCCCATGATCTTCTTGCCCGCGTCGAAGCCCTTGATTCCGCCGGATTCTGTCGTCTTCACGCTTTGGCTGTCGATGATTGCCGCACTCGGCGAGGCTTGCTTGCCGGCCTGCTCGCGCCCGTCCGTCAGCAACGCTGCCCAGATCCGCGTCCAGATGCCGAGCTGCCAGAACTGGCGAAAATACCCGTAGACCGTCGAATAAGGCGGGACGCTCGTGGGCAGTAGACGCCAATCGATGATCAGAAGGCCATCGATCCGCCCCCTGGAAGGGACGCGGTCAGCAGACCGCGGAGGGACAACCGCTCCGCAGCACGTAGAGAACCACGTTCAGCACCTCGCGCAAGCTCGTCGTTCGTCGCCGGCCGCCCGGCTTTGCCGTCGGTAAGAATGGCTCAATCAGCGCGAACTCGGCATCCGTCAGGTCCGTCGCGTAGCGGCAGCCACAGCGCTCATACTGGCGACGGGCGGAATCGGTCCACATGACGACAGCCTCCTCGTTCTTGGCAGAACAGGAGTGTCATAACAGGCTGATTCCGCTTAACAACTTTGGCGTTGTCTGGGTTGCGTGTTGATTTCATTGCAAGCGTATGGAACATTTATGGAACGAGTGAATGGGAGGGGACGATGGACCAGGCCGGTTTCAGGCGCTTGTGTGCGGGTGTTATACCAACCCCACTAATTTTTGATCGCTTGAGCCCATGTCATCTGGCAGAGGGATTTGATCCTTCCTGCTTCACCGGTGACGCGCTGCCAAGCTCGGCAGACGGCGTCGACGATGGCGTCGTAGTCCGCCCACAGGCGATGCGAGAGGAAGCGTTCTTTGAGGTAGAGCCACAGACGCTCGATGGCGTTGAGTTCGGGCGAGTAGGGCGGCAGGAAGATCGGCGTCAGGTTAGGCGGAATGACGAGGTCGTTGGCGCAGTGCCAACCCGCACGGTCCATCAGCACGAGAGCGTGCGTCTTCGGTGCGACCTGGTCGCTGAGCTGGTCGAGGAAAGTCTGCATCGCATTCGTTGAAACGATCGGCAGGACCAGGCCGAAGGCGGCGTCGCGCTCGGGGCAGACGGCGCCGAATAGGTAGACGGCGGTATGGCGCTGATCCTTGACACCGGTCGGGCGGGTGCCGCGCTGGAACCATTTCCTGCAGTTGCGCCCGGTCTGGCCGATTCTGGCCTCGTCCTGCGCCAGACCTCGATCCGTCGCCTCGGGATGGGCGGCGGAGGGGGCGATCCTGCACCGGTCGGGCGGGTGCCGCGCTGGAACCATTTCCTGCAGTTGCGCCCGGTCTGGCCGATTCTGGCCTCGTCCTGCAGCCAGACCTCGATCCGTTCGACCTCGGGATGGGCCGCTCTGGCCTCGTCGATCAGGTCACAGAATTTTTTTTGAACTCAGCCTGGGCGTGGCGGTCGACCTTTGGGTGCGCCGGCCGCGTCTTCTGCCAGGAAAGATCCAGGCTGTGCAGGAGCTTCAGCATCCCATTCTCACTGTAGCTCTGGCCGTAGCGCGTCTCGACGAGACGGCAGAGATCCTTGGCTGTCCAAGAGCTCAACCCGTCCTTCTCGATGTCCGGCCCGCGCAGGACGTGGGCTCTGAAGGCCGCCATCTGCCCTTCACTCAACCGCGACGGGCGCCCAGTATGCGGGCGATCGTACAGACCCTCGATGCCTTGCTCGTTGAACCGGTGGACCCGGCAAAGGTCAGCAGACCTTTGCCCCCACCTCCGTAGGAGACGCGGCCAGTAGGCCGCGGCGGGCGCGCAGCGACTGACGATCCATGCCGGCCAACCGTGCCGCAGCCTCACGGCTCGCCCCGTCGAGCACCGCCGCTATGGCCAGCATCCGCCGCGCCGCACGGCCATCGGTCTCCCGCTTGGCGCGTCGACGCAACTCGTCGGCTGAAATGTCATGGCGAATCGGTACGGCTCTGGGCATGGGCATATCCCTTCTTTCCCAAAAACCAATCCGCATTCTTCCCATTTTACAAGCCGAGTGAGTCAAAATATCGCGGGGTCGGTATTAGGCGTTTGAGCGTGATGCAGATAGGAGAGCTTCGGTCGAGGCTTCGAACGCTGGATAGTCGGATCGAGATGCTGTCGAGAATTGTTGCTCGCAGCCAAGCGCTGGCGGGATGCGTTCACTGCGGCAGGTCGTCGCTGCAGCGCTTGGGTCGGACGCTCAGGGGTCTCCAGCGTTGGCGCTGCACGGATTGCGGGCGGACCTTCTCGTCGACGACCGGAACCGTGCTGGCCGGCGTTCGTCGCCCCGAGGGGCTCTTCATGGTTCTCGAGGACATGATGTCGGATCGCCCACGCTCTTGTCGTGCTCTGGCCGGGCAACTCGGGGTCGTGTCCCTGGAGGTGGTGTAGCTGGCACTTGGCCGGCAGTTTCTCCGGCATGGGCCGGTTGTTGGTCAGCCGGTCATGTTGGGCAGGCTGACGGCGGCATCATCGCCGTTATCGGCGATGCTCTCAAGGGTCATGTAGCGCGCTCGCTGGACGGCCCATTCGTCGTTCTGCTCGAGCAGCAGGGCGCCGACGAGACGGGTGATCGCGGCCTCGTTGGGGAAGATGCCGACGACGTCGGTGCGGCGCTTGATCTCGCCGTTGAGGCGCTCGATCGGGTTTGTGGAGTGCAGCTTGGTGCGGTGTTGGACCGGAAAGGTCATGTAGGCGAGGACGTCCGCCTCGGCCTCGTCCATCAGCCTTGCTAGGCGATCGATGCTGGGACGCAGCTGGTCGGCGATGCGACGCCACTGTTGTTTGGCCGCTTGGGCATCGTTCTGCGCGAACGCCGTGGCGATGAAGGCGGAGACGACCCGCCGGCCGCTCTTGCCGGCGTGTGCCAGGGCGTTGCACATGAAATGGACACGGCAGCGCTGCCAGGTTGCGGTCAAGATCTTCGAAATCGCGGCCTTGATACCTTCATGGGCGTCGGAGATCACCAACTTGACGCCGCGTAGGCCGCGGCGGGCGAGCTGGCGAAGAAAATCGGTCCAGAAGGTCTCGGCTTCCGACGCGCCGATCGATCGACATGCCCAGCACTTCACGGCGACCGTCAGTGTTGACGCCCACAGCGATGATCACCGCCACGGAGACGATGCGGCCGTTCCGACGAACCTTCACGTAGGTGGCGTCGATTCGCCGGGGTCCCCATGCAGCCTGCTGCATGGGGTGGCCAGAGATAGGGCCAGTCACCCTCGATGGGACGGCTAAGAAAGGCGCCGACACGCTCGTCGATCTCTTCGCACAGCCTGGAGACCTGGCTTTTGGAGATTCCGTTCATGCCGAGCGTCTTGACTAGGTCGTCGACTGATCGCGTTGAGATGCCGTGGATGTAGGCCTCCTGAATGACCGCCGTCAGCGCCTTCTCCCCCAGCCGGCGCGGCTCCAGGAAGCCCGGGAAATAAGACCCGTCGAAGGCCAGGAGGCCTTCGACCCCAACCCTGGAAGGGACGCGGTCAGCAGACCGCGGCGGGCCTCAGCTTCGGAATACGCAGCTCGACCGTCCCGGCGCGCGTCTCCCAGACCCGCTCACGATAGCCGTTGCGCTGCACCAGCCGCTCGGCACTCTTCTCGCCCCATGGCGCTCCCGTCTTGGTGCCAACGTCCAACTCCATGAGCCGCTCGGCGGCAAAACCGAGCATCTCCCGCAGCAGATCGGCGTCGGACGTCTTCTCCAAAAGCCCCTGAAGGGCCATCATCTCATCGGTCATCAGTGGTCGCTCCGGTTCAGGTTGATGTTCACAACCCGACCCTACCGGAGAACCGCTGATGGCCACCGTCAGCTACACCACCTCATGGGACACGACCCAACTCCGCATCGACAAGATGACCGTCTGGCGCTGGCGCATGCGGCTGCTGCGGGCGCTCCTGGGCGACGGCGAGATCCGCGCGAGGCGGCTCGAGGGTATCGTCGAGGTGGCCGAGAAGTTCTTCCGAGAGTCCCGCAAGGGCTCGCGGGAATGGGTCGATCACGAGCGTGATCCGGCCCGCCACCCCAAACCCGATCGGCCCCGCTGGCGAGACTTTCGGCGTCTCCGGCGTCTCTTTCCCGCGGGATTGTCGCGATGGCAGATCCCGGTCCTGACCCCAGTCCTGACGATGACGGACCGGGCCGGCGGCAATCGCGCCGACGTGACGTACCTGACCCATTGCTCGTCCTTCCAGCTCAATGGCAAAATGATGACATCAAATGACGGGACTGAACAACCTAGTGCCTCTGCGCTTGGAAAGGGAATCCACCCACCCCATGCGACAAGCTGCATGGGGACCCCAGTGGATCGACGTCACCTGCCTCGAGATTCGCCAGAACGGCCGCAGCGTCTCGGCCGTGACCGTCGCCGTTGCAGGCAATCGTGACGGCTAGTGTGAGGTCTTGCGAATCAACATCGGCGCCTCAAGAAGCCGAAATCTCCCGAATTAACTTCATGCTCAGTCTCGCTGCGCGCAGCCTGCACCGTATCAAGCACGCCATTTCCGACGCCGCGATCCGCCATGCGTTGACCCTGGCCGACCGGAAGGGTGCGACGACTGTCTGGCGTCATGTCGCCGATGAACAGCGCCTGCGCTGGAAGAGCAGAGGTCGTTCAACCTTGACGCTACGTCATGCCATCGAGGGTTGAAATCAAGCAGCCAGCGTCGCAGTGCGCGACTCGATCTCTGACAAGGCCTGCTCCAGCACGTCTCTATCCGGAGGCGCGGAAGAGTTGCATCGCTGCCGCGCGATGGCTTCGAGCGTTGCCGCTTTCTGGCTCAGGGGAGCGTGGCCGAAGGTGCCGGCGGAGCCGGCGAGCTGGTGGGCGAGATTGACGATCCGGGCCAGCGCGTCGGGATCAATGGTGACGCATTCGATCGCCGTGCGCAGCGCCCCGACGCGCTCTATCGTGCGCGCGGCAAAACGGGCTCGAAGATCGGCGAGTGGGTCAAGCATCATTGGGGCCTTCATTGGCGTGAAGCTGGCGCAATTGCTCGGCAAGCGTCATCGGGTCGAAGGGCTTGGCGATGACCGCAAGTGCGCCCTTGGCGCTGTAGCGCTCGAGATCGCGCGGCTGAACGCGAGCGGTCAGGAAGACGACGGGAATGTGAGCGGTTGATGGTTCGGCCTTAAGGTGGCCCAGCGCCTCGACGCCATCCATCACCGGCATCATGACATCGAGAAGGATGAGGTCCGGTGCATCGCGTGTCGCGAGCGCAAGGGCTACCGCGCCATCGGCACAAGCGACGACGTCGAGCCCGCCGACCCGGGCAAGCGCCAGCTCGATGACGGCGCGGATGTCCGGATCGTCCTCGGCGACGAGCACGCGCGCGAGCTGGGCTGCGGCGGGCCGGGCAGCACTCCTGGTAGCTGCATCGACATCGTGGCGCTCTGCTGAAGTGGATACCTGCATCGTTCAATCCGCCAGCACGATAGCGACGCGAAGGGCTTCGACACCGGTAGCACTGGTATCAGTCGGATCATCGTCGGCCATGACGGCGACCGGGCACGCCAGCGAAGCTGATGCAGGAGCCCTGGAAGTGCGACAGAGTTTGAGCCAGACGACGCCAATGCCTTCCATCGCCTCGATCACGAAGCTGCTGTCGACTTCGGGTGCGCTGCCGATTCGGCCGAGCAGGCAGTCGACGGCGCGGCGCAGACGATCGCCGTCGACCGTTCGATCGATGGAGCGGCAGGCGCGGGTGAGCGCCACATCGAGCCTTGCTGCATGGGCGGGCTGCTGGCGGGCAGTGACCGCGGCGTCGAGTGCTACACCGAACGGCAGGCGTGCCGACACGAGCGGTGCCTCGGCGACCGAAGCGCCATCCGGGTCGATGAGGGCGGCCACCAGCAGCGCCAGGCGGTTCGCGTTCGCCATGGCCTGATCGACCAGTGGCTTCGCCTCGGGCGGTAGCGGCGCCAGCGCACCTCCGGCAAGCAGGCCGAGTGCGCCTCGGATGGCTGTCAAAGGCGTCCGCAGCTTGTGGCCGAGAGCGCTCATCGTGCCATCCGCGAGCCGCTCCACCTCGCTCGGCATTGCGGTTTCGCGGCAAAGGCCCTCCAGCCGGACAACGCGACCGCGCCGATCACGCTCGGCTGCAATATCGATCGCAAGATCGTGCGCGCGGCCGGCTACCGGCGGCTCGACAAGGATGACAGAGAGGCGGTCGGCACCGGCCCGAAGCTCACGCCGGGCAACGCTGAGGCTATGGCGCATGCGCGCCGGGAGCCGGCGGATCAGGACCTTGTCGGCGGCACCGGCGATGGCGGGGTCCACCCCGATCAGCCGCCCGACGTCGCCGATGAGCCGCACCTGCCGATCAGCTGCGGACCAGACGAAGCGGCCGACATGCGGCTGCCCCCATGGGCTCGCTATTGCCGATGGGCCGGGGCTTTCGGCCATTCTGCGGCGGTTTCGCTCGATCGCCATGGTGACGGTGCGGACGACCAGCGCTGGTGTCATCTCGCCTTTTGGCAGGAAATCTTCAGCACCTTTGCGAATCACGGCCTGGGTCAGGAGTTGGTCATCGGCGGCTTGCCCGCTCGAGACGATGATCGGGACATCGGGTGCCGCTGCCTGGACGCGGGCGATAAGGTCACCGCCCCTGGCGTCGGGCAAGGAGAGGTCGAGCAGGAGGGCGGCGAACCGCCGTAAGGAAAGGTGCTCCAGGGCGTCGCCGAGCGTCGGCGCCCAACTGACCCGGAGGTCATCACAATCGGCCAGATGCGCCTGCATCAGGCGGGCATCGGCGGCGTTGTCCTCGATCAGCAGGACATCGAGCCGATCCCCCAGGCCAGCATCAGACGAGGCACCGACCGCTGGCGGCGGTGCCACGGGTGCCGGGGAGGAACTGAGCTCTTGCATCGACACTCGCGCTGCGGTTGACAGAGTGCGGCCGCAAAGCGTCGCATCCCCTTCATCTCTCCAGTATCTCGCGATGCTCCTAAGGTTCGGTTAATGCGGCGAGATGCCCGCAACGGAAGGATAGGCAGATGCACGGCGAGACTGCAGCTGGGAAGGAACGTCCCTGGCTGATTTGGGATGCGCACGCTTGTCTGCCCTTGCATCCCGATGCGGATGTGGCGGTTCTCGAGCGCCACAGGAAGGCCGGCTGCAGCTTCGTCTCGGTCAATATCGGCATGGACATGAACCCGCTTGAGCAGATCATGCCGGTGATCGCGAGCTTTCGCCGGCAGCTCAAGTCTCGCTCGGACCTCTTCGTCGAGGCGCACCGGGTGGCCGATGTCGAGGCTGCGTATGGCTCGGGCCGGCTCGCCGTCGGCTTCGATCTGGAGGGCGCCATGCCGCTCATGGGTCGACCGGAGATGGTGCAGCTGTTTGCCGATCTGGGGGTTCGGCAGATGCATCTGGCCTACAACCGCAACAACGAGGTGGGCGGCGGCTGCTACGACGACGATATTCCGTTGAGCGCGCTCGGCCGTGAGGTTGTTGCAGCGATCAACCGGGCTGGCATGCTGATGGATTGCTCGCATACCGGCTATCGGACCAGCCTCGACGTGATGGCCATATCGACCGCTCCGGTCATCTTCAGCCATGCCAATGCGCGGGCGCTCACCGATGACCGGCGCAACATCACCGACGAGCAGATTCGCGCCTGCATCGCCACGGGCGGGATCGTCTGCGTCAACGGCGTCGGGCGGTTCTTGAGCGATTCAGCGGCGCGAACGCCAGCACTGCTCGCGCAGATCGACCATCTCGTCCAGCGCTACGGTGCCGACCATGTCGGCCTCGGCATCGACTACAGCTACCCGGCAGGTGGGCTCGAGGACGATCCGCCCGGCCTCGACAAGGACTATTGGTGGCCACCGGCGCACGGCTATGTCGGCGGGCTCAACATCAAGATCGCAGCACCTGAGCAGATCCCCGAGATCATCGAGGGCATGGTCGATCTCGGCTATGATGAAGCATCGATCCGGGGCATTCTCGGGCTGAACATGCTCGGTGTCGCGCGGCGCGTCTGGGGCTGACGGATCGTCGGGATTGTGGTCTGCTAGCGGCAGGGCTTTGGCGGCTCGGTTAAACCGCAGTTGATTTCTTGGGGACGGCAATGACGACGGCGATCACCTATTGGGACGGCGAATGGCGAGATGGGGCGACGCCGTTGATCGGGCCGCACGACCATGCCTTCTTCATGGCGAGCGTGGTGTTCGACGGGGCGCGTGCCTTTGATGGCCGGACCCCGGATCTCGATCGCCATTGCGCACGCGTGCTCGTTTCCGCGCGCAGCATGCTGCTCCAGCCAGACATCTCGGCAGATGCGATTGCGGCGCTGTGTCGAGACGGCGTGGCGCAGTTCGCGAAGGACGCCGAGCTCTATATTCGGCCGATGTTCTTTGCGATGCGCGGCTTTGTGCTGCCGGAGCCCGAGTCGACGCGCTTCGTTCTGGCCATCCACACCTTGGCCATGCCGGCTCCCGGTGAGCTTGCCGTGTGCTTCTCGAGCTATCGACGGCCAGCGCGGGATGCGGCGCCGACCGATGCCAAGGCCTCTTGTCTCTACCCCAACATGCAACGCGCCCTGGCCGAGGCGCAAAAGCGAGGCTTTCAGAACGCCATCACCAGCGACCCATCGGGGAACATCGCCGAGCTCGCGACGGCCAACCTCTGGATCGCCAAGGACGGGGTGGCGCTCACGCCGGTCTGCAACGGCACGTTCCTCAATGGCATCACGCGCCAGCGGGTCATGCAGCTCTTGCGCGCCGACGGTGTCCCTGTCGAGGAGACGACGCTGACCGCGAGCGACATCATGGCGGCGGACGAGGTCTTCACCACCGGCAATTACGGCAAGGTGCTGCCGATCACCCGGGTCGAGGACAAGGCTTTCGCGGTCGGGCCCGTCTATCGCCGCGCGCGCGAGCTCTATTGGGATTTCTCGGCCTCCGACAGCTGAGCTATAGTGCCGGATCGGCAACGGTCGAACGCACTCGAGTGCGCGGGGCACCTCTTGGTCGCGCCTAGAGAACACAAAGTCGTAGGTCAGCGATCGGCCGGCCCTCGCACTGCCTACATGTTGATCGTCCGGCCAGCGCGGCTGGTTGTTCGTTAAGCGGCAGGGAGTGGTCGGCCATGGCGTATCTCGACTTCGGCACTACGGCGCTCGCTGGCGTGATCGGTGATCCACGATTGCGGGTCATTGACCTCGTGCAAGGGTTCTCGATCGAGACGACGCCGAAGCAGGCCAGGAACGTCGAGAGCTTCGCGGCGGTGCTGCCGCGCGGCAGTCGCGTGTTCATTGCCTTCATTCCCGGCGATAGCCCGGATGCGATCGTGGCACTTGCGGATCGACTGGTGGCCGAGGGCATGGTGCCGGTGCCGCATGTGCCGGCGCGCAACTTTGCCTGTCTGCGGGACTTCGAGAGCTACGTGACAGCACTCTACGCGAGAGGTGTCCGGCAAGCGCTGCTGCTCGCCGGCGGCGCCCGGGATGCGGCAGGCAGCCTCACCAGCTCGCTCGAGTTGCTGGATAGTGGCGTGATGGAGGGGTTGGGCTTCGAGCAGCTCTTCGTCGCTGGCCATCCCGAAGGTAGCCCTGACATCAGCCGCAATGACCTCGCCGAGGCGCTGGCCAAGAAGAACGCCTACGCGCGGCAGACGGGCGTGCCGGTCACCATCGTCACACAGTTTGGCTTCGACGCCGAGATCATGCTCGCCTGGGCGCAGGCCATGGGAGATGCCGGCAATCGCCTGCCGGTGCGGATCGGAGTGGCCGGCCCAGCTTCGCTCACCAATTTGGTCAAGTATGCCAAATTGTGTGGGGTCAACGCGTCGATGAGCATGCTCACCAAAGCGGGGGGCAAGCTCTTCCAGCTGGTCGGTCAGGCGACGCCAGATGGCTTGCTCGCCGATCTTGCCGTCGGCCGCAGCGGATGGGCCGATCTCATTCAGGACGTGCACTTTTATCCATTTGGCGGCTTCGACAAGACGGCGCGCTGGGCCGGTTCTGTGGCACAGGGCAGCTTCGCGATGCAGCGCGGCGGCTCAGGCTTCACTGTCCAGGGCTGAGCCGAGGCGCATGCGCAGCTGATCGCTCGGCACGTCGAGCGGCAGCGCCTCGAGCTTCCTTGTCACTTTCTTCACGAAGGCGGCGCGGCTTTCTTGTGTCGAGCTGTCCATCTTGTAGTGGGCGGCCCAGAACGTTCGCGCGCGTCGGTGCACGAGCGGCTTGAGGCCGCGCATGATGATCCGCCGGCCCGGATCGCCGACCCAGCGGGTCCAGAGCCAGGGCGCGCCATAGGTCGAGACGGCGCCGAGGCAGCCGATATGCTGCAGCAGCGGCTGGATCGGCTGGTTGCCTTTGGGCATGGTGAAGGTGACGTGCGGGACGAGGACGCGCTCCAGCCAACCCTTCAGCATGGCCGGCTGGCCGTACCACCAGGTCGGGTAGACGAAGATGAGGCCGTTGCACCAGGCGAGGCGCTCCAGATGCGCGCGGACGTGGTCCAGATTGTTGCCTTCGGTGTGGTAGCTGCGGCGCTCGTCGGCGCTCATGGCCGGGGCGAAGCTCTCGCCGTAAAGGTCGATGTTGCGGACCTCGTGGCCGCGTGCCTGAAGTGTCGTGCAAACCAGCTCGTTGAGGGACCGGTTGAAGCTCTCGGCGACCGGATGGGCGTGAACGACCAGGGCGCGCATCAGAACCGCTCCATGGCGGCGGCGACCTTGGCGATGAACGCTTCCCGCTTCGCCAGCGGTGCGACGTTCATGTGGTAGAGGGCGAGGTAGTCGACCGGGGCGCCGCGCGCGACGAACCAGCGTAGATAGCGCCGGATGATCTTGCGGGGCGGGTCACCGACGAGCAGGGCCCGGGACCATGGGCGGCCATAGGTGGAGACGCCCACCACCTTCTCGATGTTCTGCAGCATCGGCCGGACGTTGGCGGGATCGGAGATATCGAACGCCACACCTGGCATGAAGAGCCGGTCGAAGAAGCCCTTGAGCATCGCCGGCGGACCGAAGCACCAAGTCGGGAACTGGACGACCAGGCCCTCGGCCGCGCGCAGGCGCTCGACATAACCTTCGAGGCCTTCCTGGTTGACGTCCTCGTCGTGGTAGGTGCGGCGGCCATGGGCCGAGAGCACGGGATCGAAGCGCTCGGCATAGAGGTCGCAGAGGTCGACCGCGTGGCCGGCGCGACCGAGGGCGGCCACCGCCTGCTCCTTGATCGCGCCATGGAAGCTTTCGGCGAGTGGATGGCAGTAGACGTAGAGCACGCGCATCAGGCGTCGCCCACGGCCAGGGCCTCGATCTCGACCCGGAATTCCGGCATGGCCAGCGCCTTGATGAAGATCAGCGTCGAGGCCGGGGCAGGGTCGACCACCCAGGCGTCGCGGACGGCCATGTAGGCCGGGCGGTCGTCGGGCTCGATCAGGTAGGTGGTGAGCTTGACCACGTGGCGCCGGGCGAGGCCGGCCTCGGCGAGGATGGCCTCGATGTTGGCGAAGGCGATCTCCGTCTGGGTCTCGATGTCAGCGGGGATCGCGCCGTCCGCCGCGATGCCGAGCTGGCCCGAGAGATGCAGGACGGCGGCCGGCGCGGCGACCAGCATTCCGTGGTTGTAGCGGCCGAAGGGCGCCTTGATACTGGCCGGGGTCACGGCCCGCCGCCGATCCGTCATCGCATTCTCCGAAGGAGGTCACAGTCTTGCCCAATCTGCCACGGCCGTACTGGCACGAGATGCGCAGCGCCGATTTCGCTGCCGTCGATCCCGAGCGCTGGGTGGCCGTGCTGCCGGTGGGCGCCATCGAGCAGCACGGGCCACATCTACCAGTGATGGTCGATGCCTGCATCAACCAGGGCATGATCGCGCGCATGCTGGAGCTGAAGCCGGCCGGGCTGCCGGCCACGGTCCTGCCGATGAGCTGGGTGGGGCGAAGCGAGGAGCATGTCGATTTCCCGGGAACGCTGACCCACACGGCCGAGACGCTCAGGCGGATGTGGTACGAGATCGGGGTGAGCGTGCGCCGGGCGGGCTTGCGCAAGCTCGTGATCCTCAACAGCCATGGCGGGCAGATCCAGGTGATGCAGATCGTCGCCCGGCAGCTGCGGATCGACCACGACATGCTCGTGGCGTGCCTGTCCTGGGGCCAGCTCGGCCTGCCCGAGGGCCTGATCGACCCGGCGGAGCGGCAGCACGGCATCCATGCGGGCGAGCTGGAGACGGCGGTGATGCTGGCGCTTCGGCCGGATCTCGTTGTGATGGACGAGGCCAGGGATTTCGTGCCGCTCTCGAAGCGCGAGGCCAACCGCTTCCCGATCCTGATGGGGCTGGGTGCCGCGGGCTATGGCTGGCAGGCGCAGGATGTCGACGACAGTGGGGCGGCGGGCAACGCGGCGGCGGCGGACGGCGAGCGCGGCCAGCAGGTGATCGACCATGTGGCCGGCCGGCTGGTGGCCCTGCTCGACGAGGTCTCGCGCTACCCGCTGGCCAACCTCAAGGACGGGCCGGTGCCGCAGGATGTGGTGACGGGGCGATAGGCGAGCGTGCACTGAGCCCTGATTTGCGCTATGTTCGTGACCATGAAGATTGTCGAGAAAACCCTTCCGGCCAGCGAGTTGCCGGCCGCATGGCAACGCGAGGGAGAGTTCGCGCCCACCGACCGGGTGCGGGTGCGGATCGAGCCCGAGGACCGTGAGCTGGCCGAGGCAGCGACGCTGATCGAGACGATGAAAATCGTCGGTCGGCGCGCGCGCGTGCGCGGCCTGACGCCGGCGAAGCTCGACCAGATCCTGAAGGAGACATGACGTTCGCGTCGTCATCGACACGAATGTCTTCGTCAGCGCGCTAGCCTTCGAGGATTCGTTGCCGTTCCAAGCCGTCGAGCTGGCCTTTTCCGGCGGAACCATTCTCGTCAGCCCCACCACGCTTGCCGAGCTCGACAGCGTGCTCAAGCGGCCAAAGCTGGCCCGGTATTTCAGCTCGAAAGATGTCGAGGCCATTATCGAGCGCTTGGTCAAGGAGGGCGAGCTCATGGCGGCCGGCGAGCGGCGGAGGCTATCGCGCGACCCGAAGGATGATTCGTTCATCGAGCTTGCCATTGACGGCAATGCTGACTTCCTCGTCACGGGCGACCAAGATTTGCTCGTGCTGCAGCGAGTAGGCCGCACCCGGATCGTGACTCCAGCGATGTTTGTCGAGCTCAACACCTCGTCGGTCACCTGACCTTCACCCCGAGAACGTGAAGAAGCCCTTGGCCTTGGTCATCTGCTCCGGGTCGTCGAAGCTCAGCATCTTGCCCGGATTGAGCAGGTTCTTGGGGTCGACCGGCGCTTGAAGGCCAATTGCGCCTCGTCGACGTCCTTGCGGCCCATCTCCTCCAGCGTGAAGACGTGCGGGTTGAAGATCGGACAGCCGTGCTCCTGGTGGTGGCGGATGATCTCGAACAGCCGCTCCTCGGTGGTGAAGCGGACCAGCGGCAGGCCGGAGCAGCCGAGCACGCCGCGCATGCGGATGAACTCGATGTGGGCTGGCACCTCGTCGCCGAAGGTCCGCCACATCGCCTCGACGCGCTCGAGGTGGGTCGGTGGCGGGTAGGCGACCTGGAGGTAGGTCAGCGTGCGGTCGTGCTTCAGCGATTGCAGCGTGGTGTGGTTCCAGGCGTATTCGTAGAGCTTCGTCCTGGCCTCGGCGCTGCGTTGCTCGCGGACGATCCGGCCGCCAGCCGCCTGGATCAGCTGGCGGGTCACCGGGGCGGCGAAGTCGGCGACCATCAAGAGGAGCGTGCTGGCGCTCGCGTCGACGAGGCCCGGGAAGAGGTACTGGCCGGGCACGGGTGCTGCGATGGCGGTCACCAGCTTCTTGGTGATGGCGTCCTCGTGCGCGATGGTGTTGCCGAGCCGGGCTGCGGCCATGAAATCGTCCATGGCGACGATCAGCTCGATCCAGTCGTAGGCTGGGGCCAGCGGCAGCTCTACCTCGGTGATCACGCCGCATGTGCCGAAGCAATGCATGGCCAGGTGGACATCGAGGCCGGTGAGCTCGATCGCCCGAGGCTCGGCCTCCATCGTCATCAGCCGGAGCTTGTGGACAGCACCCCGGTCGCGAAGCGTGCCCCAGGTGACCGAGCCGACCCCGCCGGAGCCGCCGGCGACGAAGCCGCCGATCGTCGCCAGCTCATGGGTCGAGGGATGAAAGCGCAGCTCCAAACCACTGGGCCGCAGCGCCTTGTCGATATCGCGCAGCACTGCACCCGCCGCAAAGCGACCGACCGAGCCCTCGACGTGCAGCACCTGGTTCATGGCCGAGAGGTCGAGGACGATGCCACCCTTGAGCGGCATGGCCTGGCCGTAATTGCCGGTGCCAGCGCCGCGCACGGTGACGGGCGTGTCGGTGGCGAAGGCGTGCGCCAGGACCTGGGCGATCTCGGCCTCGCTCTTGGGCGTGACCACCATGTCGGCGGTGACGTGGTCGAGCCGACGCTTGAGGACCGGGCTGTACCAGTAGAAGTCACGGCTGCGGCGGCGGACCTTCTGCGGCTGGGTCTCGACGTCGAGGCCGTCGAGCGCCGGTGGCAGGGACGCCGTCATTTGTCGTAGAGAAAGCGGCGGTCGGCGCTCTCGTCGTAGTCGGGGTTGTCCCAGCCGATCATCTTGCCGGGATTGAGCAGGCCCAGCGGATCGGCTTCCTTCTTGAAGTCGAGCTGGGTGCGGTCGACCCGCTTCATGCCGCCGCCTTCCAGCGTGTATTCATGCGGGTTGAAGATCGGGCAGCCGCTCTGGTTGTGGTGATCGATGATCTCCAGCAGCCGCTCGTCGGTCGAGTAGCGAACCAGCTGTAGCCCGAAACAGGTGATCTCGCCGTCGAAACGAACGAACTCGAGGTGGATCGGCACCTCGTCGCCGAAGTGGCGATGCATCGCCTCGACCTTCTCCAGGTGGCTCGGCGGCGGGTAGAGCGTCTGCAGGTAGGTGATCGTCCGGTCGTATTTGAGCGCGTGCAGCGTGGTGTGGTTCCAGGTCATCTCGAAGACCGGGATGTCGCTGCCATTGGCCTCGTCGGCAAAGCGCTGCAGCGCGATGCGGCCGTCGCTCGCAGCGGCGAGGCTCGCAAACGCGTCCATGGCGTGCTCGGCGATCATCAAGATGACCATGCTCTCGGATCGGCCAATGAGGTCGGGGCGAAGGTATTCGTGCCCGACCGGTGCCGCGATGACGCTCACCAGCTTCTTCAGGAGCGCGTCCTGGCGGCCGATGGCGTTGGCGAAGCGGGCCGCGTCCATGAAGTGGTTGAAGGCCATGATGACCTCGCACCAGCGATAGGCGGGTGCCAGCGGCACGACCAGCTCGGTGATGATGCCGTTGGTGCCGTAGGCGTGGTTCACCTTCTGGATGTCGGCGCCGCGCAGCTCGAGGATACGCGGCTCGGCCTCCATGGTGACGACGCGGGTCTCGATGATGTTGCCCGGGTCGCGCAGCATGCCCCAGGTGATCGAGCCGATGCCCGATGAGCCACCGGCGATGTAGCCACCGATCGTGCCGGTCTTGTGGGTCGAGGGGTGAAGGCGAAGCTCCTGGTGGCTCTGCGACTGGCACTGGGCATCGATCTCGGCGAGCTTGGCGCCGGCCTCGGCGCGGACCCAGCCGAGGCCCACCTCCTTGACGCGGTTCATCTCCGAGAGATCGAGGACGACACCGCCCTCGAGCGGCATCGCCTGGCCGTAATTGCCGGTGCCGCCGCCGCGGACGGTGACGGGCACCTTGTGGCGATGGCAGGCGGCGACGATGGCCACCACCTCGGCTTCGTCCTGCGGCGTCACCACCGCGTCGGCGGTGACGTGGTCGAGCTGGCGCTTGAGGATCGGGCTGTACCAGTAGAAGTCACGGCTGCGCTTGCGGACCTTCTGCGGCTGGGTCTCGACGGCGATGTCGCCCAGCTCCCCCAGCAATGCGGCAACGTCGCTCATGGCAGTCTCCGGCCCCAGCGGGCGTCTTGGTCAGGAAAAGAGAGGGTCGAGCTCGGCGTAGTCCGGTGGCGTCGTGTCGATCGGCCGCCCCTGCCGAAGCACGGTCCGCCGGCTCTGCGGGCGGGACAACACCTCGCTGTAGCGTCGTCCCTCGAGGACGACGAGGTCTGCCGCGGCGCCTTGCTCGATCATGCCGCAGCCGGGGAGTCCCATGATGGTCGCAGGCGCTGCAGCCACCAGCGCCGGCCAGTCGCCGATCGGGTGGTCGAGGTGCATGATCCGCACGGCCTCGCGGAAGACCTCGACGAGGTCGAGATCACCGTAGGCGTAGAACGGATCGCGCGTATTGTCCGAGGCAATCGCCACAGGGATTCCGCGGGCGCGCAGCTCGTGGAGCAGGGTGACGCCCCGCCAACGGGGGGTTCGATCGGCGTGGCGGTCCTGCAGGTACATGTTGCACATCGGCAGCGAGACGATGGCGATCCTCGCCTCGGCCAGGAGGTCGAGCACCTGGGCCACGTAGTCGGCGGGCTGGACGGCGAGCGAGCAGCAGTGGCCGCAGGTGACCTTGCCGGCATAGCCGGTCCTGAGCGCTGCCCGTGCTACCGCCTCGAGCGTTCGCGACGCCGGATCCTCTGTCTCGTCGACATGCAGGTCGCAATCCAGGTCGCGGGCGCCGGCAAGCTCGAAGAACTGGTCGAGCTTGGCGTCCAGATCTTGGGCCATCAGCGGCACGAGGCCCATCAATCCCTGGTGCTCGGCCACTGTGTCGGCGAGGCGGTTGGGCGCATCGCCCGCGAAGTCGAGCGACGAGATCAGGCTCACGGCCTGCAGCTCGATCCGGCCAGCCCACTGCGCGCGCAACTCGGCGAAGACGGGCCAGGAGATCGTCTCCTGTGGCGGGATGGAGTCGAGGTGGGTGCGGATGGCCTTGGTGCCGTGCGCGTAGGCGCAGCGGAGCGAGAAGTCCATGCGTGCCCGGACGTCCGCCGCCTGCCAGTTCGCCCTGCGGTCTGCCCCGACGGTCTCGAGCGCGCCCATGAAGCTGCCGTCAGGGTTGGCGGCGCGGGGCCAGATGTGGCCCTTGTCAATATGGGTGTGCATGTCCACGGGCGAGGGCCAGACCATGCGGCCGGCAAGCTCGACGGTACCTGGTTCGGGAGCCGTGCTGCGCGCCGGCAATAGTTCTGCGATCCGGCCTGCCTCGACGCGGAGGTCCAGTCGGACGCAGCCGTCGCTGTCGCTGCCCTGGTCGCTGCCCGTCACCATGACGCCTGGCACGGTGGCATCGACGAGCGTGTAGCTGCCGGTTGATGGGACGCTCAGCACGGCGCTCAATTCTCCCGCTTCAAGGCGCTCTCGTGCCACTTCCTGAGCATCAGGTGGGAAAGAAGCGAGAAGGCGAAGAAGATGAGGATGCCGGAGACCGAGATCAGGATCAACGAAGCGAACATGCGTGGAATATTGAGCCGATAACTGGCCTCGAGAATGCGGTAGGCGAGGCCCGAGCCGGTGCCGGCGGTGCCGGCCGCGAACTCGGCGACGATGGCGCCGATCAGGGCCAGGCCGCCGGCGATCTTCAGCCCGCCCAGGAAGTACGGCATGGCCGAGGGCAGCCGCAGGTAGCGCAGCATCTGCCAGCGATTGGCGCCGTAGAGCTGGAACAGATTGACGAGGTTATGGTCGGCGCTGTTCAGCCCGAGCGTGGTGTTGGAGAGGATCGGGAAAAAGGCCACGATCCAGGCACAGAGCAGGAGTGCCGCGTAGGTGCTAGGCACATAGATCAAGATGAGCGGGGCGATGGCGATGATCGGCGTCACCTGGGCGATCACCGCGAACGGAAAGAGCGAGAGCTCGACCCATTTCGAGAGCGTGAAGAGGACGGCGAGCCCGACGCCGCCGATGATCGCGATGGCCAGTGCGGAGAAGGTGATCTTCAGGGTCACCAGCAGGGATGGATAGAGGGTGTGCCAATCGGTGAAGAGCGTCTTGATGACCAGAATAGGGCCCGGGAGAATGTAATGCGGGGTCTCGTTCCACCAGACGCCGATCTCCCAGATGCCTAGCACGAGCAGGATCAGGCCGAGCGGCATTGCCCAACGGAGCACGCGCTCGCGGCGATCGGATTGTGCGGCCGCCTCGGCAATCGCCTCGTCCTGCAGGCCGATGACCCGATCGTCCTCGATCATCGTCGACATCAGGTGTCCCCCATGGCGCAGTGCAACGCGGCCGACGCCTCGCGACAATAGGCGTTGTAGGGCTCGGACATGCGGAAGGCCTCGTCGCGCGGGTAGGGCGCGTCGATCTCGATCTCGTCCACGATCCGCCCGGGGCGTGCTGCCATGACGACGATCCTGGATGAGAGAAAGACCGATTCGTAGACGCTGTGGGTGACGAAGACGACGGTCCAGCCCTGGCCCTCCCAGAGCTGCAGCAGATCGTTGTTGAGCCTGATCCGGGTGATCTCGTCGAGGGCGGCGAACGGCTCGTCCATCAACAGGAGCTTGGGCTTGGTGACGAGTGCCCGGGCGATGGAGACGCGCATCTTCATGCCGCCCGAGAGCTCGCGCGGATAGGCTTTGTGGAAGTCCTGGAGGCCGACCATCGAGAGCGCGTCCTCGACCCGGTCCTTGACCTGTCGGCGACCCTGGCCCTGCAGCTTCAAGGGCAGGTGCACGTTGTCGAAGACGGAGGCCCAAGGCATCAAGGTCGGCTCCTGGAAGACGAAGCCGACATCACCCACATGCTCGCCTTCGGGCCAGATCAGCCGCCCCGTGCTGACCCCACCGAGGCCAGCGATGATCCGAAGCGCCGTGCTCTTGCCGCAGCCCGACGGGCCGAGCAGGCTCAAGAACTCGTGCCGGCCGACGCCCAGATTGAGGTTCTGCAGCGCCACCGTGCCGTTGGAGAAGGTCTTGGAGACGCCCCGCAGCTCGAGCAACCGGCCGCCGGGGGCGGCCGGTTGCGCCGCAGCGGCCGGGACGGCGGGCGCCATCACCCGCCGTTCAGCTCCTTCTTCATCTCCAGGCCCACACCCTTGTCGACGAAGTCGAGCGTGTAGGCGCGGCTGAGGTCGAGATCCTCGGGGAATAGGCCGGCCTCGACCGTCAGATCGAAGAATCCCTGCCAGCGCTCGTCGGTCATCGCACCGATGCCAAGCGTCTCGGCATCGCCGGAATCGGCAATACCGTATTCCTTCAGCTTGCCGATCGAGTAGGCGATCTGCTCCTCTGTCATGTCCGGATTGTCGGCCATGATCAGCTCGTTGCCGGGCGTCGGATCACCGTAGAGATAGCTGTACCAGCCGAGGATCGTCGCATCGACGAAGCGCTGGACCAGATCGGGGTTCTCCTCGACCAGCGCCCAGCTCGTCTCAATCGTCGTCGAGTAGGTGTCGTAGCCGGAATCCGCCAGGAGGAAGACCTTGGGCTCGAAGCCGCCCTCGCGGGCGATGGCGAACGGTTCCGAGCTCAGATAGCCCTGCTGGGCAATGCCCGGATCGGCAATGAACGGCCCGGAGTTGAACGTGTAGGGGCGGATCTGGTCGTCGGTGAACCCGTAGGCGATCTTCAGCCATTCCCAATAAGTGGTCCTGGCACCCGTCGAAATCAGGACCGGCATGCCCTGCATGTCGTCCAGCGTCTCGATCCCCTGGTCGGGGTGGACCATGAGAATCTGCGGGTCTTTCTGGAAGATCGCCGCCACGGCGACCATCGGCACGTCGTTTTGCACGTAGTTCAGCGCGCTGAAGATGTTGGAGCCCATGTTGAAGTCGATCTGCCCCGCTGCCAGCAGCTGCGGGTGGTTGACCTGCGGCCCACCCGGCCGGATGGTCACGTCGAGACCGTGCTCCTCGTAGATGCCGGTGGCGACCGCCTGGTAATAGCCGCCATGCTCGGCCTGTGCCTTCCAGTTGGTGCCGAAGGTCACCTCGTCGAGATCCTGCGCCACGGCGCCGAAAGCGATCAGGCCGCTCGCGAGCGTGCCGATGGCGGTGCTGCTAAGCCACGTCTGGGAGCTCATCCTGGTGCGTTCCTCTTGCTCGTTGCGCCGCCTTTTGGCCGGCAGATCAGTCGACCACCAGCAGCAACAAGCGTGCCACCACTCGGCTCAGCCGTCGAGCCTGACCCAGCGAAGGAGAAAGAAATTATCCGGTCGCTGCTGCACCTCGACGCCCTGGCGAACCGCCCAGACCAGCGGCTGGATGTGCAGCGGGATATAGACCACGTCGTCCTTGAGGATGGCATGGACCTCGTCGACCATCGCCTGGCGGGTTTCGGCATCGAGCTCCTGCTGGATTTGCGGCAGCAGCTCGTCGACGCGTGGGTCGCTGTAACTGCCGAAGTTCCAGCTGCCGAGCTTGAGCTCTTCGTTCGGCGTGGCCATCAAGAAGCGTATCGGATGTTCGGCGTCGAACGTGCCGGGCGACCAGCCGAGCAGATACATATCGAACCGGCCCTCCTGCAGCTCACCCCAATATTGGCTGACCGGCACGGCATCGACATCCAGCTCGATGCCGATCTGCGCCAGCATCGGCGGCAAGGCCGTGCAGATGGCCTCGTCATTGATGTAGCGGTCGTTGGAGCAGCGCAGCGTCAGGCGGAACCCGTCGGGGTAGCCGGCCTCGGCGAGAAGCGCCTTGGCCCCCTCGACGTCGAAGGGCAGGCGGGTATCGTCCTCGGCCTTGTAGCCCGCGACACCGGGGCCGATCAGCAGGCCGGCCAGCTGTGCCTGGCCGCGCATGATCTGGGCGACGATCGCCTCGGCATTGATCGCCTGGTAGATGGCACGTCGCACGCGGGCATCGGCGAGCGGGTTGGCGCCGCCGGCATCGCCGAGCGCCAGGCTGTCCGAGGCGTGATCGAAGCCGAGGAAAATGACGCGGCTCTCGACTCCGGTCAGCACGTCGATATCCGGGCTCGCTTCGAGGCGCGGCACATCCTGGAGCGGCACCGGCTCGATCATGTCGAGCGCTCCGGAGAGCATTGCGGCAACGCGGGTGCCATCCGCGGGCAGGGGCTTGTAGACAGCGCGAGTGATGTTGTGCTCGGGCGTGTCCCACCAATCGGCAAAGGGCTCGAGCACCGTCTCGCTGTCCGGCGTCCGGCTGATCAGGCGGAAAGGGCCGGTGCCATTGGTCTCGAGGTTGGTGGCGAGACCCGCTGCCGCGTCCGGCAAGGCGGCACCTTGGGCCTCCGTCCAGTCCTGATCCATGATCAGCCAATTGGCGATCCCGGAGACGAAGAGCGGGTCGGGCTGCTTGGTGTAGAACTCCACCGTCAGCGGGTCGGGGGCCTCGACGCGGTCTACAGTGGCAAAGAATGTCTTGACGTCGGACGCCTCGGACGAGGCTCGCTCGAATGAGAAGACGACGTCTTCGGCATCGAACACGGCGCCATCGTGAAAGGTGACATCGTCGCGCAGCGTGAAGCGCCAGCCTTCGCTGCCGATCGGCTCCCAGGCGGTCGCCAGCGACGGCTGCAACGCCATGTCCGGGCCGCGGCGGACCAGCCCCTCATAGATATTGTTGAGAAAGCCGAGCACCGGCGCTGTCGCCGCTGCATGCGGGTCCATCGTGCTGGGCTCGCTATTGGTCGACCAGGTGAAGGGGGCGGCCAACGCCGGCGTGGCGCTGCATGCGGCGAGCAGGACCAAGATGCAGCTCGGGCCGGCGATCGGGCGGGGCATGGGCGGGATTCCTCGACAGCTCTTGGACGCACGGCCGTGCATCATGAACGGTGTCGGCGACACGCGATAGGCGCGTGACCGATCACGTCCAGGTGAGCGGGCTCTCAAGCAGCCGAACTTTGTACGAGACAAGAGAAAGTGGGGCGAACGACCGGACTTGAACCGGCGACCTCCAGGGCCACAACCTGGCGCTCTAACCGACTGAGCTACGCCCGCCACGAGGAATGGCCGTGATTTGGCTCAAACGCGAGGCGCCGTCAAGCACCTGCCCGCCGCAGGCTGCTGCCGATAAAAGAGGCATATTGCATAAAAATCCATCATTCACTGCCCCGTGGATGGCTGCCGCTCCCCGGTGCACGGTCTTGTCCCGGGCTTCGCTCGACCCTTACGTCGGGTCTGGCACGGTCCGTGCATGAACCGGGTAGCTGGAACAGTTAGCGCTTAGGGCTCGCAGCCCGAGGCGCTGTCTCGGCAAAAGCTCAGAGCTGCCTGCCGGGGCAGGTAACACGCGGAGGGAGATCCCAAGGCATGAAGAAGATCGAGGCAATCATCAAGCCGTTCAAGCTGGATGAGGTGAAGGAGGCGTTGCAGGAGGTCGGCCTGAAGGGAATGACCGTCACGGAGGTCAAGGGCTTCGGCCGCCAGAAGGGGCACACCGAGCTCTATCGTGGCGCTGAATACGTGGTGGATTTTCTGCCCAAGGTGAAGATCGAGCTGGTGGTCGATGACAGCATCGTCGATCGCGCTGTCGAGGTCATTCAGCAGGCGGCGAAGACGGATCGGATCGGTGACGGCAAGATCTTTGTGCTCCCGATCGAGGATGTGGTGCGCATCCGCACCGGCGAGCACGGCACCGAGGCCGTCTGACCAGCAGTCAACTGGTGACACGTAGCGAGCATGGTTTCTGCGCGTTTCCTTTTCTCGGGAATGGCGCGCCAAACGAGATCTCTGGCCGAGGTCGGCCGGATCCGGACGTTTCAAGCAAGAGGTGAACGATGACATTGGGATGCAAGACGGCTGCCGACGTGATGAAGGCGGTCAAGGATCATGGGGTCGAGATGATCGACCTGCGGCTGATCGACGTGCCCGGCATCTGGCAGCATATCTCGTATCCTGCGGCCGTGTTCGGCGAGGACAACATCGCGGATGGGTTGGGCTTCGACGGCTCGTCGGTGCGCGGCTTTGCGCAGATCCAGGCCTCCGACATGCTGCTGCGCCCCGACGTCACCACGGCGTTCCTCGATCCGTTCACCAAGCACAAGACGCTGGTGATGATCTGCGCCGTGGCCGACCCGGTCACTGGCGAGCTCTACAGCCGCGATCCGCGCGGCGTCGCGATCAAGGCCGAGGAGTACCTCCGCTCGACCGGCATCGGCGACACCGCCTATTTCGGCCCCGAGGCCGAGTTCTTCGTCTTCAGTGACGTCCGCATGGGCCAGGGGGTCAATTACGGCTCCTTCGAGGTCGATAGCCCCGAGGGCCACTGGAACTCGATGAGCGACGAGGGGCCGAACCTGGGCTACAAGATTCCGCCCAAGGGTGGCTACTTCCCTTGCGCGCCGAGCGATTCGCTCAACGATCTCCGTGCCGAGATGTCGCTCGTCATGCAGTCGATCGGCCTGCACGTCGAGTGTCACCACCACGAGGTGGCGACCGGCGGCCAGTGCGAGATCGACATGCGCTTCGACTCGCTGCTGGCGATGGCCGACCACCAGATGAAGTACAAGTACGTGGTCAAGAATGTCGCCAAGGCGGCCGGCATGACGGCGACCTTCATGCCCAAGCCGCTCTATGGCGACAACGGCTCGGGCATGCACTGCCACCAGTCGATCTGGGAGAACGGCAAGCCGCTCTTCGCCGACGAGGGTGGCTATGCCGGCCTCTCCGACATGGCCCGCTACTATATCGGTGGCCTGCTGAAGCACGCGCCGTCGATCCTGGCCTTTGCGGCACCGACGACCAATTCCTACCGCCGACTGGTCCCCGGCTACGAGGCGCCGGTCAACCTCGCCTGGTCGCTCAGGAACCGCTCGGCCGCCTGCCGCATCCCGATGTACTCCGACAGCCCGAAGGCCAAGCGCGTCGAGTTCCGCTGCCCCGATCCGTCGGCCAACCCCTACCTCGCCTTCGCGGCGATGCTCATGGCCGGCATCGACGGCATCAAGAACAAGATCGACCCGGGCGCGCCCATCGACAAGAATATCTACGACCTGCCGCCCGAGGAAGCCGCCGAGATCCCGACCGTTCCCGGGGAACTCTCCGAAGCCATTGCGGCGCTCGAGGCCGATCACGAGTACCTCATCCAGGGTGACGTGTTCACGCCGGACTTCATCGAGAACTACATCGCCTACAAGCGCGAGAGCGAGCTCGACCCGATCCGGCTGCGTCCGCACCCTTATGAGTTCGTCCTCTACTACGATTGCTGATTTCTCCCCCGGGCTGCCGGCGTTCCGTCCTTGCGACTGGCCCGGCAGCCCACTCGTCTAGCTCCCCAGCCTCGGGCGGTCCTCGGACCGCCCGCTTTTTTTGGCCTTGAGTTGAGTACAGGGGTGCTCAGGCAGCGATGCGGTAGTGGTAGTCGTAGAGGGTCTCGAAGCCGAAGCTGCGATAGAGCGCATTGGCCGGCAGGTTCGCCGCCTCGACCTGGAGGTAGGCCGTATCCGCCCCCATGGCGCATGCCCAGGCCAGAAGGCGCGTGAGCACCGCCCGACCATGGCCGCGACGCCGGCTCGGTGCCGCCGTGCGCATGGCGAAGATGCCGGCGAGGCTCTTGTCCACCACGCAGAGTCCGCCGGCGACGGGCGTGCCGTTCTCGGCGACCACAGCGAATGTCGACGGCCGCTTGATCCGGCCGAAGAGCCGGGCACGAGCCGCTCGCTCGGCGGTTGCCATGTAGGGGTCGACGAGTGCTGCCATCACGAAGGCCGTGGGTCGGCCTTCGAGAGTGACGGTGGACGGCCCTGGCGGCGCCTTGTCGAGGGGGCGGATCATGACCTGGCTCGGTGCCTCGTGGGCGTAGCCTAGCGCTTCGAGCACGGCATCGAGGCCTGCGGGCTGGCTGAGATCGGTCAGCTGGTAACAGGCATTGCGGTCGTGCGCGGCGTACCAGGTCTCGACCTTCGCTATGGCCGCGTCGACCGCGACCTCGCCGCTGAAGGCCAGCGTTTGCACTGAATTCTGCCGTCGCGTCGCGGTCGGCCCCTGGCGCAGGAGCCAGCCGCCGACGCCAGCTGTTCTCTCTGGCGGCCAGGCCCACAAGCTCGCCTGCTCGATGGCCCGGATCAGCGCCTCGTCTTCCACCTCGGGCTCCTCTATAGCGTCGAGTCGAGACAACAGAGCACGAGGCGACGCGCATGCCCACCGGCTGGCAGTTCTGGATCGATCGTGGCGGCACGTTCACCGATATCGTGGGCCAGGCGCCCGATGGCGCGATCACGATCAAGAAGCTGCTCTCGGAGAACCCGGAGCAGTACGAGGACGCGGCACTCCAGGGCATTCGCGACGTGCTCGGCCTTGCGGCCGAGGAGGTGCTGCCGGTGGGCTCGATCGAAGCGATCAAGATGGGCACCACCGTCGCCACCAACGCGCTTCTGGAGCGCAAGGGCACACCTACAGTGCTCGCCATCACCCGTGGCCTCGGCGATTGCCTGAGGATCGGCTACCAGCACCGCCCCGACATCTTCGCCCGGCACATCGTGCTGCCCGAGCAGCTCTACACCCGAACGGTCGAGATCGACGAGCGGCTCCGGGCAGACGGCAGCGTCGATCGGCCCCTCGACGCGGCGCAGGCCCGACGCGACCTCGAGGCGGCCTACGCCGAGGGGTTTCGCGCCATTGCGATCGTGCTGGTGCACGGCTACCGGCATACCGAGCATGAGGCCGAGGTGGCGGAGATCGCGCGGTCCATCGGCTTCACGCAGATTTCGGTGAGCCACGCTGTCTCGCCCTTGATGAAGATCGTCGGCCGCGGCGACACGACGGTGGTCGACGCCTATCTGTCGCCGATCCTGCGCCGCTATGTCGATCGGGTGGACAGGCAGACGGCCGGCGTTCGGTTGATGTTCATGCAGTCGAACGGCGGTCTCGTCGATGCGCACAAATTCCAGGGCAAGGATGCGATCCTGTCGGGTCCGGCCGGTGGCATCGTCGGTGCAGCCAAGACCGCGGCGATCGCCGGGTTCGAGAAGATCGTCGGCTTCGACATGGGTGGCACGTCGACCGATGTGACGCACTATGCAGGCGAGTTCGAGCGGGCCTTCGAGACCGAGGTGGCAGGCGTGCGCATGCGGGCGCCGATGATGAAGATCCACACCGTGGCCGCGGGCGGCGGCTCGATCATCGTCTTCGACGGGCAGCGGTTTCGGGTCGGACCGGAGAGCGCCGGCGCCAATCCGGGCCCCGCCTGCTACCGCCGCGGCGGGCCCTTGGCCGTCACCGATGCCAACCTGATGGTGGGCAAGCTGCTGCCCCAGTTCTTTCCGCACGTCTTCGGTCCCGATGCCGACGCGCCGCTCGATGTCGCGGTGGTCAAGGAGCGCTTCGCAGCGCTTGCCGAGGAGGCCAAGCGGGCCACCGGCGTATCTCGAACGGCAGCCGAGATTGCCCAAGGCTGTCTGGCGATCGCCAACGACAACATGGCGAACGCGATCAAGGAGATCTCGATCGCGCGTGGCATCGACGTGCAGGACTATACGCTCGTCTGCTTTGGCGGCGCCGGTGGCCAGCACGCCTGCCAGGTGGCCGATCTGCTGGGCATCGGGCGGGTGCAGGTTCACCCGTTCGCATCCGTGCTCTCCGCCTATGGCATGGGCCTCGCCGATATTCGGGTGATCCGCCAACGTGCCATCGACAGCGAGCTCGGCGCCGCTGCGGCAGGCACTCTGGAGCAAGCGCGCAGAGCGCTGGCTGACGACGCTGCGGCGGAGCTGGCAGAGCAGGGTGTCAGTGAAGCCCAGATGCGGCTCGAGGCACGGGTGCATGTCCGCTATGCCGGCACCGACACCGCGATCGAGGTGCCGCTCGACACCGAGCCCGCGATGCGCGAGGCGTTCGAGCGGGAGCACAAGTCACGCTACGGCTTCACGGTGGACGGGCGCGAGCTCGTAGCCGAGGCCCTGACGCTCGAGGGGATCGGGCTGATGGCCGATATCGACGAGCCGGAGGAGCCGCTTAGCGGCGACGCGCCTGAGCCAGTCGGCCACACCAAGATCTTCACCACCAGTGCGCCGCACCAGCCGGCAGAATCCTTCGAGGCGCAGATCTACCGGCGGGAGTCCCTCGGTGCCGGGAGCCGGGTGCCGGGCCCGGCCATCGTCGCCGGCGAGACGACCACGATCGTCGTCGAGCCGGGCTGGGCGCTCGAGGTCACCGCCCGCAACCACGTCGTCCTGAGCCGCGTCGAGGCGCTGCCGGATCGTGTGGCGCTGGGTACGACCTGCGATCCGATCCTGCTCGAGATCTTCAACAATCTCTTCATGACCATCGCCGAGCAGATGGGGGTGACGCTGCAGAACACCGCCTACTCGGTCAACGTCAAGGAGCGGCTCGACTTCTCGTGCGCGGTCTTCGATCACGGCGGCGGGCTCATCGCCAACGCCCCGCACATGCCCGTGCACCTGGGCTCGATGGGTGAATCGGTGCGCACCATCATCCGTCTGCGTGGCGGCGGCATGCGCCCCGGCGACGTCTATGCCCTGAACAATCCCTACAATGGCGGCACGCATCTACCGGACGTCACCACCGTCATGCCGGTCTTCGGCGCGACCGGAGAGGTGCAGTTCTACACGGCCTCGCGCGCGCACCACGCCGATATCGGTGGCATTAGCCCGGGCTCGATGCCGCCCTTCAGCAAGCATATCGACCAGGAGGGTGTGCTCATCGACAATTTCCACCTGGTCGACCGTGGCCGCTTCCTCCACGACGAGCTCCAGGCACTGCTCGAATCAGGTCCCTATCCGGCCCGCAACCCGCGCCAGAACATCGCCGACCTGCAAGCCCAGGTGGCGTCCTGTGCCAAGGGTGCCGCCGAGCTCGAGCGGATGGTCGGCCAGTTCGGGCTCGAGACGGTGCGCGCCTACATGGCGCACGTCATGGACAATGCCGAGGAGAGCGTCCGGCGGGTCATCGACCGGCTCAAGGACGGCAGCTTCGCTTATGCGCACGACCAGGGTCAGGTGATCAAGGTCGAGGTCACGGTCGATCGTGCCAGCCGCTCGGCCCGTTTGGACTTCACCGGCACGAGCCCGCAGCAGGAATGGAACTTCAACGCGCCGGCAGCAGTCACCAGGGCAGCGGTGCTCTACGTTTTTCGCACGCTCGTCGACAACGACATCCCGTTGAACGACGGCTGCCTGAAGCCGCTGGAGCTGATCATCCCCGAAGGGCTCGGTTCTCGCCTGCACCTACCCGGCCGCCGTCTGCGCCGGCAATGTCGAGACGTCGCAATGGTGCACCGACACCCTCTTCGGTGCCCTGGGCGTGCTCGCCGCCGCACAAGGCACGATGAACAACTTCACCTTCGGCAACGCCACGCACCAGTACTACGAGACGATCTGCGGCGGGAGTGGCGCCGGGCCGGACCATCCGGGCACGGCGGGCGTGCATACCCACATGACCAACTCGCGCCTCACCGACCCCGAGATCCTCGAGTGGCGCTATCCAGTGTTGCTCGAGGAGCATCGTATCCGTGCAGGCTCGGGCGGGCAGGGGCGCTTCAGTGGTGGCGACGGAACACTGCGGCGCATCCGCTTTCTCGAGCCGATGTCTGCCGCGATCTTGAGCAACCATCGCCAGGTGCAGCCCTTCGGCCTGGCCGGTGGCGAGGCCGGGCAATGCGGTGACCAGTGGGTGGAGCGCCAGGACGGACGGATCGAGAAGCTCGAGGGCTGCGACGCGGCCGAGATCGGAGCTGGCGACATCTTTGCAATCCAGACGCCGACCGGTGGCGGCTACGGCAGGCCAGACGGCTGAGAGCTTCTGCGGCTGCGGACTCTCGGCACTGGTGGGCGCTCAGCGTTGCGACGCATTGCCCCGATCCGCTTTCGATTTGATTTGGATCAATTCGCCCTTCTGTCTCTTTGTCATATCCCGTGCGGCTCGATGGCGGGCTGGAGCCTGGGTGGTCGTCGGACCATGACGCCCCCGGATAGGCAGCCGCCATCGCCAACCTGTGAGGAGGCGCTATGCGCATCCAGGGGGCCACTGCTTCTCACGAGGCTGCCACGCCATTCATGCCGACATGGCCGGACTCGCCACCGGTCGAGGTCATCGAGCCCGTCTCCCGTTGGTGCGTGCTCGCCGCCTTGTCGCTCGCCCGCTGCCATCGGCAGCAGCCCCGCTGCGGTAACCCGAATGCTGCCGATCAGCGCTATCCAATCTGGCCGAAGCGTCCTTGTGCGCGTGTGCAGCGAGCTGTTCTGTCTACAGCTGACGATAGCGATAAGGGATCGGACGAAACCGTCGAGGTGTCGGAGCCACCCTGTTGGCGGTGTCTGCGCGACCCAGCGTTCGAGCCGGCCCCACAGGATCTCCGCTCATTGCTCGAGATCGTGATCCGCGATGACGTCCTGCCGGAGCTGCGCGCGCGCCATCGGGCGAGCCTTTCCGGGTCCCAGGGGCCACTCCGCACAGTGCTGGCTGAGGCTCTCGTCCAGGTGCTCCTCGAGCCGCGTTCGGCCATGACGCACGAGATCGACCGCCTCGCAGCCGTCGCGCGCCCATTGGGTTGGAGCGCGCCAGCGTGTGCGGATCTCTTCGAGGAGGCGGCACGCCGCCTTGGTGATCGCTGGAGCATGGATGCCTGCACCGACGTCGAGGTGACCGTAGCGATGGCCACGCTCCGTGCGGCGCTGTACGCGATGGACGAGACACTACCGGAAGGACCGAGGCTGACGGACGAGCCACGGCAGGTCTTGGTCGCCTCGATGCCCGGTGAGCCGCACGGCCTTAGTGCCGCTATCGACGGCGAGACCCTCAGGCTCGCCGGTTGGGAGGTGACGGAAGCGATCGCACCCGCGATCGGCGACCTGCAATGCCGTCTCCGCGCGCGGCACTACGACGCCCTCGACCTGAGCCTGAGCTGTGTCCACCGCCGCGAGCATTGGCTGCCGCGGCTCGCCGAAGCCATCGACCGGGCGCGCCGCGCCTCCCGCAACCCCAACCTCGCGGTCATCGTCCGCGGCCGGCTCTTCGCCGAGGAGCCGGAGCGCTGGCGGACGGTGGGCGCCGATGGTGCATGCGCCTCGGCCACGCAGCTGGCCCAGACGATCGACGCTGTTCTGCGCCGTGGTGACTCGGGCGGCGGGCCTGACGCCGCGACTTGAGCCGAGGGGCTTGGTCGCGTGCCTGTCGGCTAAGCAGGCTACGCATACGGCCACCAACGTCGATGCTACGGGTCATGGAACTGAATGCTGCTTTGCTGGGTTTCTGATACCATCAGATGAGTCCGTTTCGAGCCGCCGGGCACCATCATCGAGCCGTTCGCTCATGTCCTTCGCCCAGGGCGGCTCGCCGCCGTCGCTGCCCAAGGAGAGCAGCAGTGCCGTCATGCACAGAATCGGCGCCGACCGCTCGCCGTGAGTGAGGCGAAAGGCGACAGCACTCTCGAGGCTCCGGCGACGGCCCGCCGCGTCCTGCTGCTCGGCAACCCGCGTGCCCGAAGCGGAGCGTCGACCGGCACGCTGGTCGACCCCTTGCGGGCGCTCGGCCTCGAGGTCGTGCTCGACATGCCTGCGAGCATCGAGCAGCTGCGCGTGACGATCCGAGATGTCGGTCCGACGGTAGACCGGATCGTCGTCGCCGGCGGTGACGGGACGCTCGCCGCGGCCTTGCCGGCGTTGCTCGAGGTCGAGAGGCCGCTCGCTGTCATTCCGCTCGGTACCGCGAACGACTTCGCCCGCAATCTGGGCCTGCCGGCTGGCCGCACGGAGCAGCTCGCCCTCGTCGCCGAGGGGGCGGTCAGGCGTGTCGATCTGGGCTCAGTGAACGGCCGGCCCTTTCTCAATGCGGCGAGCATCGGCCTGGGCGCTGCCGTGGCGGCGTTGCATAGCGGCGAGGCCAAGCGCTGGCTCGGTGTGCTCAATTATCCCCGCGTGCTCTATCTGGCATGGCGGCGGATGCGACCCTTTGCGGTCGAGATCGTGTGTGACGGCGAGCGGCACGACGGCGCCTTCGTGCATCTGGCTGCGGTCAATGGTCGTTTCCACGGTGGCGGGCTGGAGCCCAGGCCCACAGGCTCGATCGCTGATGCGGCGCTCGATCTCTATGGGTTGCGGAGCGAGCCCGTCGGCCACCTCATCCGCCATCTGGCGGCCCTACGCATTGAGGGCGCGTCGAGCTCCGAGATTTTTCACCTCGTCGGCAACCGGATCACGATCGTCACCGATCGGCCGCGAAAGGTGAATGTCGATGGTGAGTTGGGGCTCGAGACTCCGCTGGAGCTGAAGGTGCTGCCGAAGGCGCTCGCCGTGGTCGTGCCAGATCGAGGCCCTGTAACGGCGACCGATGACGGCGCCCTTGACGGCCATTGAGCGAGGCGTCTTCCTCGATTCGGGCAGCAGCAGCTCAATGTGGCGGCAGCCTTCGGGAGAGGGCGAGCTTTGATCACCAACGTCGATGTGGAGCGGGCGAGCAAGGTGTTCGGCAGCGGGCCAGCTGCCGTGCGACACTCGCCATGACACACGGCCAGTTCTCCGGCACGACGGCGATGAGCGGGCTCCTGGCCTTGCCGCTGCTCGTGCCGGAGATCGTGACCGCCGTTGCAACGCTGCTCTTCTTCGTCGGTGTCGGCTCCTAGCTCGGGCTCTTGACCGTTATCGTCGCGCGCACCGGCTTCTGCATCCCATTCGCCGATCTGCCCATTCGGGCACGGCTCGACGGGATGGACCCGGCGCTCGCTGAGGCAACCGCAGATCTCTACGCCAGTGGCTGGCAGACGTTCCGGCGCGTGACACTACCCTTACTCTGGCCGAGCATCCTCTCCGGCGCTGTGATCGCTTTTGTCAGCCTTTCCTGGCGCGTCGGTCGCTGAGGTGGCTGCTTGGTGCTGGCCGCATGCGGGCGGGATTGGGTTGCGGTCGTGCGCTCGCGGTCAGCCGACGATGAGGTTCGTCACGAAGAAGATGCCGGCCCAGAGGGTGAGGGACGTCGAGACGATGAAGAGCGTGGCGACGGGCAGCGGCCAGCGCTCCTCTCGAGTTGTCCGCTCGACGCTCTTCGGGGCATCGGCGATCAGGCCGCTACCTTGCGCATATGTGCTCACATGCTTACTCCACTTGCGTCCGAGCCTGCGGTCGGGTCGGCAGGCAATGACCGGAGTCTAAGGGCAGGGCTCCTAAGAAAGTCTTAAGGCGCGGCACGGCCGATCCGTCCCGCTGCGGGCAGTGGTTGATGGCATTCGCTTGAGCACGTTTTTCGATATCGTCGTGCCGGTTTTCGCGCTGCTCGGGGTTGGCTACGCCGCGGCCGTCGCCGGTTTGTTCGATGCTGCCTCGACGCGGGCGTTGTCGCGCTTCGTCTTCCAGATTGCCCTGCCGGTCATGTTGTTCTCCAGCATGGTCGCAGCGGGTACACCCACGGGTTTCGTGCCCAGCTACCTGATTGCCTATTTCGGCGGTGTGGTGGTCAGCGCCAGCCTCGGCGCGCTAGTGGCGCGTCGGTTCGGCAGGCGGGGCTCTACGGAACAGGTGATCATCGGTTTTGCCGCATCCTACGGCAATGTCATCCTGCTCGGCATCCCGCTCGTGGTCAGAGCACTCGGTGAGGCGGCGACTCTTCCGCTCTTCATGTTGCTGAGCTTTCACGGCCCGATCATGATGACCATCGTGACGATCCTGCTAGAGCGCGATGGCGCCCCTTCTGGAGTCGGGAGCCGGCTGCTCGGCGTCGCCCGCGGGCTCGCTACCAATCCGATCCTGATCGGGCTCCTGGGCGGCATCGCCTTCGCCGCGAGCGGGCTCACCCTGCCGTTGCCGATCGCGGCCAGTGCGGAGCTCCTGGGAAGGGCGGCTTTGCCGACCGCGCTCTTCGCGATGGGTGCTTCGCTCGCCGGGTACAGGATCCAAGGCGCGCTCGGCCTGGCGCTGGTCACGGTCGGCCTCAAGACCGTTCTCCAGCCGCTGGTCGTCTGGATGCTCGTCGACTACGTCTTCACTATCGCCTCACCCTGGTCGGACACCGCAATTCTGCTCGCTGCCATGCCGACCGGCGTCAACGCCTACCTCTTCGCCGCGCGCTATCGCACCGGCGAGCCCGAGGCGGCAACGGCGATCCTGCTTTCCACAGCGTTCTCACTTGTGACCGTCTCGGTGATCCTCGCCTTGCGACTTGGATAGGTGCCGGCACCGCGGGGCTGGGATCGATTCGCGCCTTTCGAGCGGGATTCAGCGCTGTGGCTCGGTGAGATCTCTTTCGGTTCGGGCATAGAAGCGATCGACGTATGCTAGAGCCTCGGCATGCGTGTCCGACTGCGCGTGGATCACCTGACCGATGATCACGTCGTGAGTGGCCACCGCCAGGCGCTGGACCACCCGACATTCGAACACGGCACAGGCATCCTGCAAGGCCGGCGAGCCGCTCGGCAGCTTCCACCACGCACCGCCGATGAAGCGCGCAGCACCCTCGAAGCCGGTTCGGCCGGCAAAGCGATCGGCGAGCGCTGCCTGATCGGCACGCAGCACATTGACCGCGAAATGGCCGCTGGCGATGATCGTGCCGTGTGTTTCCGTCTCTCGGTTGGCGCAGACGAGGAGATGCGGTGGCTCGGCCGAGACCGAGCAGACGGCGGTCGCCGTGAAGCCATTGCGCCGCTGACCGTCGGCAGCGGTCACGATGGTGACGCCTGCCGGCAGCAGCCGCATGGCGTGGATGAACTCGGCAGGCGTGGCGGTCACGGAAGCTGGCGCCCTTCGGCGGTGGAGGCGAAGCCTTAGATAGGTGTTGGCTGTCAGTTGACCACGGCCGTCGGCCAACCGCGCCGCGAGCGGTCGTTCAGGTGATGCGGCGCAGCACTTGGCCGGCCAGGTAGAGCGAGCCGCAGATCAACGTCACGGTGGGTCCGTCAGCGGTTCGGCCGACAGCCGCTAGCGCGTCATCGACACTCGCAGCCACCGTGGCTTTGATGCCGAGCTCCTCCGCGGCGGCGGCTATCTCGGCGGGCGAGCGGGTCGAAGGCTCATCGGGGACGGCAATGGCATACACGCGGCGCACCAATCCGCGCATCGGTGCCAGAAATGCCACCGTGTCCTTGGTCTCGAGCATGCCGACGACGAGATCCACCGGACGGCCTCGCGCGATCGCCGGAAGGCTCTCCGCGAGCGCGATGCCGGCAGCTGGATTATGCCCGCCATCCAGCCAAAGCTCGACATCCGTCGCACGAAGTGAGGGGAAGGCCGAATTTGGCAAGAGCTGCAGGCGTGCTGGCCACTTGGCCGCGCGAATGCCGCTGGCGATGTCGTCGGTGCCTAGGCCGAGCTTGTGTCCCGCCATGGCCGCAAGTGCGGCGTTCTGGATCTGATGCGCGCCTTCGAGCCCTGGCCGCGGCAATTCCAGGGCGCGCTCGGGCGTGCTCAGCACGAAGCCATCTGCTGCGGCCGCGTAGTGCCAGTCGCGGCCGCAAGCCTCGATTGGCGCGCCGACAGAGCTAGCCTTCGCGTCCAGAACGGCCAGGGCGTCTGGTTGCTGTGGGCCTGCCAGAACCGGGACCGTTGGCTTGATGATGCCCGCCTTCTCGCCGGCAATCGCGGCGAGCGTGGTGCCCAGATAGCTCTCGTGATCCATCGAGACGGGCGAGATCAGGGTGAGCGCCGGCCGGTCGACCACGTTGGTCGCATCGAGGCGGCCGCCGAGGCCCGTCTCGAGCAGCAGGTAGTCCGCGGGCAGCCGCGCGAAAGCCAGGAGTGCTGCTGCCGTCGTGATCTCGAAGAAGGTGATGGGATCGGCCTGGTTGGCGCGCTCGCAGCAATCGAGGACCTCAGCGAACAGGCCTTCCTCGATCGGCTTGCCGTGCAGCAGAATGCGCTCATTGAAGCTGACGAGATGGGGGGAGATGTAGCGATGCACACAGCGGCCCGATGCGGTCAGCATGGCGTCCAGCATTGCCAGCGTCGAGCCTTTGCCGTTGGTGCCGGCGATATGCACCACCGGCGGCAGACATCGCTCTGGATGGTCGAGGCGCTCGAGCAGCAGCTGTAGCCGGCCGAGCGACAGATCGATGCTCTTTGGGTGCAGCGTCTGCAGCCGCGCCAGGATCAGATCGCTGCCGAATTGCGTCACCTGACGTCCTCAGCGCTCAATCATCGGCCGCGTCGCTGGCCGGGCGGTTGTCGGGCGCATCGTCGTTGGCGGGCTCGATGGCGTCCTCGGGCACCCGCTCGCCGGCCGCCGCGGTGGTGCGCGGGCGACGGAGCAAGCCCAGCACCCGGGCCACCGTCTGGCGCATCTCGAAGCGGTGCACCACCATGTCGACCATGCCGTGCTCGAGAAGATACTCTGCCTTCTGAAAGCCCTCTGGCAGGGTCTCGCGGATCGTCTGCTCGATGACCCGTGCCCCGGCAAAGCCGATCACCGCACCTGGCTCGGCGATATGGATGTCGCCCAGCATGGCGAAGGAGGCCGTGACGCCGCCGGTGGTCGGATCGGTCAGGATGACGAGATAGGGCAGCCCCGCCTCCTTCACCTCCTCGACCGCAATGGTCGTGCGCGCCATCTGCATCAATGACAGCGCGCCTTCCTGCATCCGCGCCCCACCAGAGGAGGTCACGATGATGAAGGCGGCATCCTGCAGGACCGCCAGACGGGCGGCGGTGACGAACGCCTCGCCGAGGCCGGCACCCATAGAGCCCGCCATGAAGTGGAAATTCATGACCGCGACCACGGCCGGCAAGCCGTCGATCTGGCCGTGCGCCGCCTCCAGCGCGTCTTGCGTCTTGGTCTTGGCTTGTGCCTCCTTGAGCCGATCGGAGTAGCGCTTGGAGTCACGGAACTTGAGCGGATCGATCGGCACCTTGGGCAGCTCGATCCGGGTCCAGCTGCCCTCGTCGAAGAGGCTCTGAAACCGATACTCGGGGCCGACCCGCATGTGGTGGTTGCAATGCGGGCAGACCCGCTGGTTGCCCTCGAGGTCACGGTGGAAGATCATCCGCTCGCAGGACGGGCATTGATGCCAGAGGTTCTCCGGCACCTCGGCCTTGCCGGTGCTGCGCACCAGCGCCTGGAAGCGCGGGCGGACGTAGTTGGAAAGCCAGTTCATGGCGTGAGCGGCCTGTTCATTGGCTGCGCGCGGTACGCACGGCAGTGGCCAGATCCCTGACCTTGCCATGCACCGAGGCCGCCAGGTGAGCCGTGTCGCCGGCTGCGACATGCCGGGCGATCTCGTCGACCAGCGCCGAGCCGACGACGGCGGCATCGGCCAGCCGGGCGATGGCGGCTGCCTGGGCCGGCTCGCGAATGCCGAAGCCGACGGCGACCGGCAGGTCGGTGTGCCGCCGCAACCGGTCCACGGCCTCGCCCACGAGGTTGGCGACCGGTGCCGCAGCCCCGGTGATGCCGGTGATCGAGACGTAGTAGATGAAGCCCGAGGTGTTGCCGAGGACCTTGGGCAGCCGCCGGTCGTCGGTGGTGGGTGTCGCGAGCCGGATGAAGTTGAGCCCCTTGGCCAGGGCCGGGAGGCAGAGCTCGGCATCCTCCTCGGGCGGCAGGTCGACGACGATCAACCCGTCGACGCCGGCCGCGATCGCGGCTTCGAGGAAGCGCTCGGGGCCGAACTTGTGGATGGGGTTGTAGTAGCCCATCAGCACGATCGGCGTTTCGTCGTCCTGTGCGCGAAAGCGAGCGACGTGCTCAAGCAGCAGCGGCAGCGTCATGCCGGCGCCGAGCGCCCGCAGGCTGCCGGCCTGGATCGATGGCCCGTCGGCCATCGGATCGGAGAACGGCATGCCGACCTCGATGACGTCGGCACCCGCCGCCGGCAGGCCCTCGAAGATCGCTTGAAACACGCCCGGCTCCGGATCGCCGCCGCAGACGAAGGTGACGAGGCCAGCGCGGCCTTCATCGCGCAGCGCCTTGAAGCGCCGGTCGAGACGCGATCCGCTCATCGGCCGCAGCCTTGAAGAAGATTGCCGATCAAAGTGTTACGCCCATGTGCTGCGCCACCGTGCCAATGTCCTTGTCGCCGCGGCCGCAGAGATTCATGATGATGATCTCATCCTTGCCCATCCGCGGCGCCTGCCTCGTCACCTCGGCCAGTGCATGGCTTGGCTCGAGCGCCGGGAGGATACCCTCGAGCTTGGCGCAGAGGCCGAAGGCGTCGAGCGCGTCCTGGTCGGTTGCGGTCGCGATCTCGATCCGCCCCATGTCCTTGAGCCAGGAATGCTCGGGGCCGATGCCCGGGTAGTCGAGCCCGGCCGAGATCGAGTGCGGCTCGACGATCTGGCCGTCAGCGTCTTGCATCAAATAGCTGCGCATGCCGTGCAGCACGCCGGGCTCGCCGGCGGTCATCGCTGCCGCATGCCGGCCGGTCTCCACCCCATCTCCCGCGGCCTCGACGGCGACGATGCGCACCTCGGGGTCATCGAGGAAGGGGTGGAAGAGACCCATGGCGTTCGATCCGCCGCCCACGGCAGCGACCAGCAGGTCCGGCAGGCGGCCCTCCTTCTCCTGGATCTGGGCGCGTGCTTCGTGACCGATGATGCTCTGGAAATCGCGCACCAACGCCGGATAGGGATGCGGGCCGGCGACCGAGCCGATGATGTAGAAGGTGTCGTCGACATTCGTGACCCAGTCCCTGAGCGCCTCGTTCATGGCGTCCTTCAAGGTCTTCGAGCCAGAGGTCACGGGCACCACCGTGGCGCCCAGGAGTCGCATCCGAAACACGTTGGGCGCCTGCCGCTCGATGTCCCGCTCGCCCATGTAGATGACGCATTCGAGGCCGAAGCGGGCGGCGACGGTCGCCGTCGCCACGCCGTGCTGGCCGGCCCCGGTCTCGGCGATGATCCGCTTCTTGCCCATACGGGTCGCCAGCAGGATCTGCCCGACGCAATTGTTGATCTTGTGCGCGCCCGTGTGGTTGAGCTCGTCACGCTTGAGGTAGATCTTGGCACCGCCCAGATGGTCGGTGAGCCGCTGCGCCAAATAGAGTGGCGAGGGGCGGCCCACATAGTCCTTGAACCAGCTCTGCAACTCGGTCTCGAAAGCCGGGTCGGCCTTGGCGGCTTGCCAGGCGGCCTCGAGCTCCAGAATATTGGGCATCAGCGTCTCGGCGACGAAGCGGCCGCCGTAGATGCCGAAATGCCCATCCTCGTCGGGGCCCGCCCGATAGCTGTTCGGGCGCTGGGCTGCCATCGTGGCCGTTGCCATAGATACCTCGTTCAAGCGCTGACGCCCGCAAGGTCGCGGGCTCGGGTCAATAGTCGTTCCAGGCGTGCCGGATCCTTGATGCCGGGCGACGTCTCCAATCGCGACGACACGTCGACGGCCGGCGCTCCGGTAAGCTCGACCGCATCCTGCAAATTGGCCTCGTCGAGCCCGCCTGCAAGAAGCCACGGAAGCGGAATCGTCTGGCCGGCCAGCAGCCGCCAGTCAAAGGTGAGGCCATTACCGCCCGGTATGGCGTCGGGCTCGCTGGGTGGCTTGGCATCGAAGAGGATGAGATCCGCGCAATCGACATAGGCTCGATGCCGCGCCACATCCGCCGCGCTCGACACCGAGAGTGCCTTGATGACGCTGCAGCCGGTTCGTGCCTTGACGGCGGCGACGCGTTCCGGGGTCTCAGATCCGTGCAGTTGGATCAGGTCGAGCGGCGCTTCGGCGAGAACGGCATCCAGCCAGGCATCGTCAGGGTTGACGAAGACCCCGACAGCGTCGGCTTGGCCGGGTCGCTCGCGCACCAGCGCTGCCGCAGCGGCGGGTGTCAGCGCGCGCGGCGAGGGCGGGTAGAAAACGAAGCCCAGCCAACGAGCGCCGCCCGCGATCGCGAGATCTCGGTCAGCGGTGCGCGTGAGCCCGCAAATCTTGACGTCGATCCGCATCAGGTGGCGATCCGCATCAGGCAGCCCCGCGCGCGGCGGCCAGACTCTCGGCAATAGCCTGCGCTGCGGCCAGCGGGTCAGGCTCCGCCGTGATCGGTCGGCCGATCACCAGACGGCTGGCGCCGGCTGCCATCGCCTCGACGGGATCGAGCGTGCGTTTCTGGTCGTCGCCGCGGCTTCTAGGGCGAACGCCGGGAACGACCAACCGTGGCTCGGGTCCGAACGTCTCGCGCATCGCTGCCACCTCCATCGGCGAGCAGACGATGCCGTGGCACCCGGCACGCAGTGCCAGCTCGGCCAGCCTGAGCGCCTGCTCGGTGGTCGTTCCGAGCTGCCCTGTGGCGCCGAGATCGCTATCGTCGAGGCTGGTGAGCACGGTGACGGCCAGCACCCAGGGCCGGCGCTCGCTGGCATCGGCGATGGCAACAGCGGTCTGCATCATCTCCAGACCGCCGGTCGCGTGCAGCGTCACCATGGCGACCGGCAGCTGGACCACCCCGCGCATGGCGCCTGCCACGGTGTTGGGAATGTCGTGCAGCTTGGCATCGAGAAAGATCGGCAGGCCGACCTCGCCCATGCGTCGGATGCCATCCGGGCCCTGGCTCATGAAGAACTCGAGCCCGAGCTTGATGCCGCCCAGCGCCGGCGCCAGACGACTCGACAGCGCGAACGCACCATCGAGGTCGGGACGGTCGACGGCGCAGAACACGGGATTCGTGCTGTTGGACGGAATGGAGGACAAACCTGGACGTTTCCTGGTCGAGGGCCGAAGCGCGGCAGTTCTATAGCAGAGGGATGTAGCCCTGACCAACCCGCCGATCGGGTGTCAGCGGCGGACCTTGCGCTTGGCTGGGCTGACCGCCGAGCGGGTCGCTACTGGGCCAGGAAGCCGCCGTCCACCGGCAGGGTATGGCCCGTCACCATGGCGGCAGCATCGCTCGCCAGGAAGAGGATGGCGCTCGCCACCTCCTCGACCTCGGCCAGCCGCCGCATCGGGGTGATGGATTCGAGTGTGGCGACGATCTCGGCATTATCCAGCAACGGTTGGATGAACCCCGTTCTTGTCCAGGTGGGGGCCACGGCATTGACGCGGATGTTGCGGCCGGCCCATTCGACGGCCAGCGCGCGGGTGAGGTTCACGAGCGCTCCTTTGGTCGTCATGTAGCTGATGTTTGGATAGAAGCCGCCACCGGAAAAGCTCATGATCGAGGCGGTGGACACAACCGCACCACCCGTCTCCGGCATGTGCTCGGCAGCCGTTCGAGCGGTAAGGAAGACGCCGGTCAGGTTGATCTGGACAACGGCGTTCCAGTCCTCCAGCGAGCATTCGGCCGCCGTCCGGCGAATGTTGATGCCGGCATTGGCGACGACGATGTCGATCTTGCCGTGGCGCGCAGCAATGTCGGCCATGACCGCGCGAATGGCGGGCTCGCTGCCGACGTCCAGCACTTGCGCCTCAGAGCTGGCGCCGATCCCGGCGGCCGTCGCGGCTGCCGCCGCCGCGTCGCGATCCAAAATGACGACCGTGGCTCCGGCGGCGGCCATGAGCCGCGCCGTTGCCGCACCAATGCCGGCGCCGCCGCCAGTGATGCAGGCAACCTTGCCGTCGAGGCGAAAGGACGCCAGCGGATCTCTCTCTGCTTTGCTCAAGTTCGCTGGCTCCCTCGCCTGCTCTTGCTGTCAGGTCGCTTTGTCTGCTGGCGCTTGCGATCCGCTTGCGCGTTCCTCACTTCGATAGCCCAGGCCCTTGACGAGTGATCGATCGACGATGCTGTCGAGCTCCGCGATCTGCTCGGGCAGCAGGTCATCGAGGTAGCCGCCAACCTTGCCGCGCCGAACCTTGAACGAATTCGGCTCGTCCGGATTGCCCGGTTGCAAGATGTGGGTGGAGAAGAAGCCTTCGGCCTCGCGCTTCTGCAAGTTGTCGAACCGCGCAAACTCAACGGCCGCTTCGACCATCTCGAAGGGCACCGTGCTGCCTAGCGCACTGAGCATTCGGCTGAGCTCAGCCGCAGCGTCGCGCATGAAGTTCTCATAGTAGAAAAAATGGGCGTTCGGATGCTCATCAGCGAACCGCTTCATCGCGTTCATCTGCTCGATCACGAAGGTCAAGCCATGACGATTGGTGGCGAGGAACGGGAACAGCTCATGCGCATCGGCCTCGCCTGACTCGGGACGCAGCCGGGTGGCACCTTGCGATCGATGGCTTTGATGATGAAACCGTGAGACAGCCACGTCGCGTGGATCGCGCAGCAGGCAAATGACGGTCTTCTCAGCTTGGTCGACTGGCGTCAGATGCTGGCGTAGCTCTTTCGGCTCACCGCTGATGTGGGTGAACAGAATGCTGGGGATGCGAGCGTCGATGTGGTGGAAATTGTCGAGCTCGATCACTGCGCTGACCGGCGTTCCATACGTCAGGTGATAGGCGTGCGACAGCATCACGCGAACCCAGGTTCGGCCGCTTTTCGCCGGTGATAAGAAGAGGACGGACGCTGCAAGAGCGGCCTTGCGCTTCTTGTTCGCGCGATTCTGGCGCTTCCAATTCTTCCAGATGCTCAGCATTCGGATCCGTCGCCTCCGTTGACCGGTACTCGGCCAGCGCCGGTTCGGGCGGTGAGCGCGCCAAGGATCGAGAGTGTGTTGCGGAGCGAGCGATGCGGCCAGCGGAGCGCAGAGGCGGGATGGCGGGCCTCGGTGATGGTGATGGTCGAGCCGTCCACAACGCATGGCGTGCCGAGCGCCTCCAGCATGTCGACATGCTCGCGCGCGTCCAAGACGCGACCCGGATAGCTGCTCAGCACGATGGGCGAGCTGGTCAGTGGTGACGCTGCCAGCAAGGGCGGCACGCTGTTCTTGGCACCTCTGAGACGCACGGTGCCCGCGAGCCGTGAGCGTTGGCTCTCGAAGGTCGACATGCGTTCGTCGGCAAACATCAACTTGACCAAGGAAGCTGGTGGGGCATGACCGGACGACTGGCGCCACTGCACATGTTGCTCGGGGCTCAGCTGGCGAAGAAGTAGACGATGCGAGCAAGCAGGGTAGCACGTCAGGCGGGCACTTATTGGTCAGCCAACCTAACGCCAACCACTGGGCTCTGGATAGGTATCGTCTTGCGGATGGCCGAGCAGCACGTTGCGATAGGCAGCCACGCTTTGCTCGAAATCGAACAGCCGGGCGCGTTCCTTGAGCAGGCTCTTTTCGGTGGGTGCGTCCAGGCTGGCGAGAATTGCTTCGGCCATGGCGTCCGGATCGCCAACCGGCACGAGCCGGCCGTAGCGGCCGCCGTCGAGCAGCTCGTACGGCCCGCTCGGGCAGTCCGTGCTCACGACAGGACAACCACTCGCGACAGCTTCGAGCAAGACGTTCGGAAACCCTTCGAAGCGCGAGGAGAGGATGAAGAGATCGGCGCGTGCCATGTATCGGATCGGGTTGGGATCGTAGCCCAGGAGCTCGATATTCTTGCCGATTCCATGCGCTTCGATGATCTCGGCGACGCTGGCTTTGCCCGTGTTCACACGCGCCGCTGGATTCTTCTCGCCTAGCAGGACGAGGCGCATCGGCCGTTGCGCCTGCGCGCGCGCGAAAGCGGCGAGCAAGGTCGGCAGGTCTTTTTGCCCCGCGAGCCGGCCGACCGCCAAGAGCACGGGCGGCTCGCCGGGCGCGAACCACGGGTGATCGACCGGTGCTGCCATCCGCTCGGCGAAGTTCCGGCCGATGGTCGGGTTATGCAAAACCGTGATGTGGTCCCTTGCGACCCCGACGTTGCGGACGAGGTCGCGAGCGACGCCATGGGAAACGGCCGCCACCCGGTCCGCGCCTGCATAGGCACGGCGCATGAGGGGTGCCAGGACCTGCTTGCGTTCGATCTTGCGCGGCTTGCCGGCCGAGAAATGCGTGCGCTCGCTGACGACCAGCCGAGTGGTGACGCCGGCCCGGCGTCTTGCCAGATAGCCCCATACATTGAGCGCCGGTGCCGCCGTGAAGAGCGTATCGGGCTGAAACTCGCGCAGATAGGCCGTGAGCGCGGGCAGATAGGGCAGGGTCCGCGTTTCGCGTCGGGACAGCAGCGGCCGCAGCATCAGCCGCCAGGCGCCGGGATCAGCCCGAATTGCTTCGGCGCGGGCAAAGAGCTTGCTCGACGGCGGCAGCCAGACTGGCTCGACTTTCGACGAGAGCGCCTTCTCGAGCTTGCCGCCCGGCTCGCAAATGAGCACGCTCACGCGGCAGCCAACTGAGGCCATCGCTTCGGAAATGCGAAGGATCGCATGCTGAACGCCACCGGTGTTCAGGTCACTGACACAAAAGGCGACGTGCGGCGGGGCGATCGAGGCCTGTCCGTCCCTCGCCACAAGTCGGTCCGATTCCTTCACGTCCATGGCGACAAGGCTAACGACCTGTTGCGGCGTCGTCATGACTGGGTAGTCGATATCCGCCGTGATTGCGGCCGGATGGCAACAGTTGCAGCCAGTTGCCGCAGGAGTGCTGCCGCTAGCTGTTGCCCAAACGGATGGGGCTTAAGCGATCACGGACGTGCCGACAAGCGGCCGTCGATGTGCGCCTTTGCACCCTTGGCGGCTTGATCTCGGCTCATGCCTGCAACACGCTCACCGGATCAATGTATGCGAGCCCTTGCCCTTCGGCCACCGCGCGATGGGTGATCTGACCGCGGTAGACGTTCAGTCCGTTGCGGAAATGCTGGTTCTCGAGAAGTGCTGTACGGTAGCCCTTGTCGGCGAGCGCCAGGGCGTAGGGCAGGGTAACGTTGTTCAATGCCTGGGTCGAAGTCTTCGGCACGGCGCCCGGCATGTTGGCGACGCAGTAATGCACGACCCCGTCGACGATATAGGTCGGCTCGGTGTGCGTGGTCGCTTTCGAGGTCTCGAAGCAACCGCCCTGGTCGATCGCCACGTCGACGAGCACGCTGCCGGGACGCATGCGGCGGACCATGTCTGCGGTCACGAGCTTGGGCGCGCTGGCGCCAGCGACCAGAACGGCACCGATCACGAGATCGGCGTCGGTGACATAGCGATCGAGCGTGCCTTTCTGCGAGTAGACGGTGTTGAGCTGAGGGCCGAAGCGGCGGGCGAGGTGCTGCAGGACGTCGACATTGCGATCGAGCACCGTGACGTCGGCAGCCATGCCGAGCGCCATCATGATGGCGTTCTCGCCGACCATCCCGCCACCGATCACGACGACGCTGGCCGCCTCGACCCCGGGCACGCCGCCCAGCAGGATACCGCAACCGCCATGCGCCCGCTCGAGGCAATGGGCGCCCGCCTGGATGGCCAGGCGTCCAGCCACCTGCGACATCGGTGCCAACAATGGCAGGTGGCCCTGCGCGTCGGTAACGGTCTCATAGGCGATGCAGACGGCGCCACTGGCGACCAGGTCGCGCGTCTGCTCGGCGTCTGGAGCGAGGTGGAGATAGGTGAACAAGAGCTGGCCGGGGCGCAGCATTGCGCGCTCGTTGGCCTGCGGCTCCTTGACCTTGACGATCATCTCGGCCTGCTCGAACAGCTCAGCTGGCGTCGCCGCGATCTTGGCGCCAGCCGCCCGATAGACCTCGTCATCCATGCCGATGCCGGCACCTGCGCTGGTTTCCACCAGCACCTCATGGCCATGGCTGACGAACTCGAGGACACTGTCCGGCGTCAGGCCGACGCGGTATTCGTGGTTCTTGATTTCCTTGGGAACACCGATCCGCAACGCATCTCTCCCTGCTCGTTAGGCCGGTTCATTGGCGACTACCGTCCAGACTAGCCCTGTCGGGGGTCCCGCGCGAAGGATTTCCGGCGGCCAGCTGTCGATAGCGCGCCAGCGGGCTTGGCATGCGCATGATCGAGCCGCCTTGCCGGCGGACGGATGCCAAGCCTAGAACGGCTTTCGCGGGTTTGCGGCCGTTTCGGCCAGGGGAAGCGCCATGGGGCAGAGCCTACCATCGTCAGTGGACGTCGTTATCATCGGTGGCGGTGTGATCGGTTGCTCAATCGCCTATCACCTCGCCAAGCGCGGCATCACCGACAGTCTCCTGGTCGAGCGGCAACAGCTCACCTCCGGCACGACCTGGCATGCGGCGGGCTTGATCGGCCAGCTGCGCGCCTCACGGCAGATGACCGAGCTTGCCAAATACACGTCCGAGCTGCTGTTCGACCTCGAGGCCGAGACCGGTCTTTCCACCGGCTTTCGGCAAAATGGCTCGATCAGCGTGGCGACCAACGATGAGCGCTTCGAGGAGCAGCGACGCGGTGCGTCGATGGCAAAGACCTTCGGGCTCGAGGTGAACGTCCTCGGGCCGGCCGACATCAAGGCCTGCTATCCGCTGCTGGAGACCGCGGACCTCGTGGGTGGCATCTTCCTGCCCAAGGACGGTCAGGCGGACCCGACCAACGTCACCATGGCCTACGCCAAAGGCGCGCGGCTGGCGGGTGCGCAGATCCGCGAGCAGGTCCGGGTCGAGCAGATCATCGTCGAGAACGGTCGGGCCGTCGGCGTCAGGACCGATCTGGGAGAGGTTCGAGCAAAGTGCACGGTCATTGCCGCTGGGATGTGGAGCCGGGCTCTGGCTGCGGAGATCGGTGTCGCACTGCCGCTGCACGCAGCCGAGCACTTCTACATCGTCACGGAGCCCATCGCCGGACTGGCGCGCGATCTGCCGGTGCTGCGGGTCCCCGACGAGTGCGCTTATTTCAAGGAGGACGCCGGCAAGATCCTGCTCGGCGCCTTCGAGCCCGAGGCCAAGCCCTGGGGCATGGCCGGGATCCCCGACGATTTCGCCTTCGCGAGCCTGCCGGATGATCTCGACCATTTCGCGCCGATCCTCGAGGCCGCGACCCGGCGATTGCCTTTGCTGGAGGCGGCCGGCATCCAGACCTTCTTCAATGGTCCTGAGAGCTTTACGCCCGATGATCGCTATCTTCTGGGCGAGACCGCCGAGGTCAAAGACCTGTTCGTCGCCTGCGGCATGAACTCCATCGGCATCCAGTCCTCAGGCGGTGTCGGAAAGATGCTGGCCCAATGGATCGACGAGCGGCGCATGCCGGCGGACTTGCTCGATGTCGATGTTCGTCGAATGCAGCCCTTCCAGGCCAACCGGCGCTATCTGCGCGAGCGTACGACCGAGACCCTGGGCCTGCTCTACGCCATGCACTGGCCGGATCGCCAATACGCGACCGCCAGGGGTGCCCGTCGCTCGCCCTTTCACCAGCACCTTATCGAGCAGGGCGCCGTGATGGCGGAGCAATCGGGCTGGGAACGGCCCGGCTGGTTTGCGCCCGAAGGCGTCGAGCGGCGCTATGCCTACAGCTGGGGGCGCCCCGACTGGCATTCGCACGTGGCGGCGGAGTGCCATGCCGTGCGCGACCGCGTTGCCCTCTTCGATCAGTCGAGCTTCACCAAGCTGCTGGTCACCGGGCCTGACGCGCTCGCCGTGCTCAACCATGTCTCGGCAGCCGAGATGGACGTCGCTCCGGGCCGGGTCGTCTACACCCAATGGCTGAACGACAAAGGCGGCATCGAGGCCGATCTGACGGTGACGCGCACTGGCGAGGTCGAGTTCCTGGTCGTCACGACGGCCGGCGGGCAGACCCGTGACCGGGCCTGGCTCGAGGCGCATATCCCCAGCCAAGCGCGGTGCAGCGTCTTCGATGCCACATCAGGCTTGCCGATGCTGGGGCTGATGGGGCCTAAGAGCCGGGCATTGCTCGAGGCCGTGAGCGGCGAGGCGCTCGACAATGAGCGGTTTCCCTTTGCGACGTCGCGCGAGCTCGAGATCGGCTATGCGAGGGTGCGGGCGAGCCGGATCACCTATGTGGGCGAGCTGGGTTACGAGCTCTACGTCCCAGCCGAGTTCGCGGCCCACGTGCTCGAGGTGCTGCTCGAGGCGGGCAGTGGCTTCGGCCTCGGGCATGCCGGCTACCACGCGATGAATGCCTGTCGAATGGAGAAGGGCTACCGCCATTTCGGCCATGATATCGGGGTCGAGGACACGCCAGTCGAGGCGGGGCTCGGCTTTGCCGTCGGCTGGAAGAAAACCGATTTCGTCGGTCGCGAGGCGTTGCTACGCCAACGAGAGGCCGGCGTGCCGCTCAGGCGGCTCGTTCAGGTGAGGCTCGCCGACAAGACGAAGCTGCTGCATCACGAGGAGCCGATCTGGGTTGGCGGCGAGCTGGTCGGTTCGATCACTTCCGGCGCTTTCGGCCATCGTATCGGCGCATCACTCGGCATGGGCTACGTGCGCAACCCAGCGGGCGTGACGGGCGATTGGCTCAAAGGTGCCGCCTTCGAGGTCGAGGTCGGGTTGGAGCGGGTGGCGGCAGAGCTTTCGTTGGCGCCGGCCTATGATCCCAAGAACGAACGAATTCGCGCCTGAGCGTTGCCGTGCGGCAGGGCGTCTGCATCGCGTAGAACGGACCCGGCATTACCAATCTCGTCACCGCCGCCGCGGCTGCCTACCGGGCCCACTCGCCGATCTTCGTGATCACGGCGGAGACGAGCTCGAAGGCGGCGATGGAGCTGCTGGCGCAGGCCTACGTGGTGGTCGTGCTCGGCACGAAGCTAGGGCGGTTCGGCACGTTGCCGCAACACGGCATCGACCATTGGCCGAAGAATGCGAACCTGATCCAGGTCGAGGCCAACCCGCGGCGAAAGCCGCCCACGGCACCGAGAAGGCAGACTAGGTGTTCAGTCCCGGCATTTGCTGGCGTCACGCTGCCATTGAGCTGGAAGGACGAGCAATCGGGTGCCAAGAAAGAGAATCACGTCGACTTCTACGCTGACCGCGATGTCGGCACCAATCTCGAAAACCCCAGCTTCGCCGGCGTTGTGCAATCGATGGGCGCCAATGGTTTCAGGGCCGCCGGCCCCGATCAGGTTGGCGCTGGACTGAAGGAGTCTATTGCCAGCGGCCGTCCTTCCGTGCTGGAGATCAGGGCAACACAAGAGCTGGGCGAGCCGTTCCGCTGCGCTGCCTCGAAGAAACCGCACCGGCTATTGCCCAAGTATCAGGCCTACTCTGTGGCCGCCGCGCAAGGAGATCTCTCATGCAGCACGTTAAATCCGCGTTCTTTGCCGTTGCACTAGGTGCTGCGCTCGCCATTCCCCAACACGGTCCGGCCCTGGCGCAGGGGGCTGTCGTCGAGGAAACGGCTGTGAGCTCGGCATTGGTTCATGACGTCGACTACACGGCTCGCCAGGTTCTCCTGGAGACAGAGGATGGTCGGTTCCTCACCTTCGACGTGCCGGACGATGTTCGTAATCTGGAGCAGGTCGAGGTCGGCGATTCGGTCAACGTGTTGTATTTCGGCGGAATTGCAGCGAGCCTTGCGGCACCTGGCGAGGAGCCCATCGTCATGGACATGGCGACGGCCATGGCGCGGGCCGAGGAGGGTGAGCGTCCTGCCGGTGCGACCATGCAAGAGCTGACGACCACCGTGACGTTCGATGCCTTCGATCCCGAGACCAGCATGGTCATGTTCACCGGGCAAGCCGGTGTCCAGCGGACGGTCGAGGTTGCCGATCCCGGCATGCGTGCATTCGTCGAGACGCTGGAGGCAGGCGATCAGGTGGATGTCACGGTCGTCGAGATCATTGCCATCGAGGTCGCGCCAGGCTCGTGATCGAATTGGCGATGGTTGATCCTGGTCAATGCGTCAGAGGCGTTTTGGTGACAGGCGGGAACGCTCATTGGTCGTATTGAGGGGCAGGCATGAAAAAAGATGAAACCGACTCGGCGTTGGCTGAAGATGTGTCAACGGACGTCATTGGCACCGACGAGGCCGGTGAGGTCGGGGCGAATGAGCTAGGCGGTGCCAAGGGAAAGGTTGCCAGCTCGCGCCGTGAAACGGCGGCGATGCGGCAGGAGCTGGCTCGTTTGAAGCGCGACCCGGCCGCGATCCGGCGGCTCTTCGAGACTGGCGAGTACCCCTATCAGGCGCGAGTCTCGCGGCGGCCTTATGAGAAGCACAAGGCCGAGCTGCAGGTCGAGCTGCTCAAGGCTCAGCGCTGGATCAAGGAAGCCGAGCAGCAGGTCATCATCCTCTTCGAGGGCCGCGACGCGGCAGGCAAGGGTGGCACCATCAAGCGCTTCATGGAGCACCTCAATCCACGTGGCGCACGTGTCGTGGCGCTGGAGAAGCCGTCGGAGCGCGAGCAGCGGCAATGGTACTTCCAGCGCTATATCGAGCATCTGCCTGCCGGTGGCGAGATCGTCTTCTTCGACCGCTCCTGGTACAACCGGGCCGGCGTCGAGCGGGTGATGGGCTTCTGCTCGCCCGGTGACTATCTCGAGTTCATGCGGCAGTGCCCGCAGCTCGAGCAGATGCTGGTACGCAGCGGAACCTGGCTCTTCAAGTACTGGTTCTCGGTCACGCAAGCCGAGCAGCGCCGCCGGTTTAACCAGCGCCAGCACGATTTGCTCAAGCAATGGAAGCTGTCGCCGATCGACCTCGCCTCCCTCGACAAATGGGACGACTACACCGAGGCCAAGGAGGCGATGTTTTTTTACACCGATACGGCTGATGCGCCTTGGACGGTGGTCAAGTCTGATGACAAGAAGCGAGCCCGGCTGGAAACCCTGCGTCACTTCCTCAGCCATTTGCCCTATCCAGACAAAGACCTGAAGATCGTCCACACGCCGGATCCGCTGATTGTCGGCTCCAGCGTTCACGTCATCGGTGGTGGGCGGCAACTGCTCGGTGCGACCACGCAGCTGGCGGAGCCGCAGCCAAGCGTTTCCAGCTGAGGCAGCTTGCCGCCGTCGCTCTGGCGGCAGTCGTCTTGTTGCCGGGAGTTGCGCTGCAAGGGGCTGACGCCGACGCGGCGTTCTTGCCATCGCAGTTGCGTATCGGCCTGTTGAGGCTGGCCTACGACGATCTCGAGACACGGCTGCAGCGCCTCGAGATTGCGTGGACGGGCGGCCCGGTCGTTGCGATCAGCGTCGATCGGATCGACGGTCCGGTGGCGGCACTGCCCTTCTGGGCGAGTGCGCGGCTGCAACCCGGCGACGCAGGCTGGCGGGTCAATGGTGTGCTGGCGAGTGGCGCTGGGGAGGTCGTTGTGCGGTTCGACGGCGCCGGCCTCGGCAATAGCGCTGGCTCCTTGCGATTGGCGACCGATCCAATCCGCTTTGGAGCGGATGGCCTGCAACCGGCAGCCCTTTGGCCTCCGCTTGGCGATGTCTTGACGGCGACCAGTGGGACCCTGCAGGCTGAGATCACCTGGCCAAAGGGGCCACTCAGCCTGTTGATCGACAGGCTCGGCTTTGTCACCGATTATGGCCCGGTGGGCCCGATCGATGGTCTCATTCAGCTGGACGGGCTTTCGCCACCGCGAACGGCGACGCCGCAGACTTTGCGGATCGAGGGCATGCGGCTCGAGGCGCTGGTCGAGGGCTTGGCGATCGAGGCCTTGGATGCTGCCGGCATCGTCGATGCCGATTTGCGCTTCAGCTTTCTCGATTCCGGCAGGCTGCACGTTGACGAAGGTGTGCTGATGGCGCGCGGTCCGGGTGTGCTGCGCTATCAGGCGAGCGAGCCGCCGGCGGCGCTGGTCGACCAGGGTGAGAGCGTGGCACTTCTGTTCCGCGCGCTTGGCGACTTCCGCTACGAGACGCTGAGCGCTACCGTGAGCGGGTATATCGACGAGGACTTGACCATAGCGCTTCAACTCCGGGGGGCGAACCCGGCGCTGTACGAGGGCCATCCCATTGAGCTCAACGTCACGATCGAGGCGCCACTTCTGCCGCTGGCCCTGGCAGGGCGCGATCTCATGGCGCTCCCGGCGACCGTCCGCGACGCCCTGGCGCGACAAGAGGAGTGATCCGTTGCGCTACTTGATTCTGCTGGGCGGCCTTGGCCTCGTCATCGGCGCGTGCCAGCCACGGGTTCAACTCGAGGCGCCCAAAGATCCAATCGTCATCAATCTCAACGTCAAGATCGAGCAGGAGGTTCGGGTTCGTGTCGAGCGCGACCTCGACGAGCTGCTCGACGATCCCGAGCTGTTCGGAGGCTAGGCCCGATGACCGTCACATCAATGATCGGCCGAAGGCTGACGCGTCGCCAAGCCGCTTGCATCGGCTTGACGGCCTGGCTCAGCGGATGGCTGAGCGGGCCGAGCGCTTGGGCGGCCTCGGCGGAGGGCCTGGCGGCCGCCAAGCAAGCGGGTTTCTTAGGTGAGCGGATCGACGGGTATCTCGGCGTGGTCAGCGTCGAGACGCCTGCTGATATCCGCGCCATGGCGGATGAGATCAACGCCAGGCGCCGCGCCGAGTACGCGTCGATCGCCGAGCGCCAGGGCGTTTCGGTCGAGGCCGTGGCGCAGCTCGCCGGGCAGAAGCTGATCGAGCGTGCCTCGCCCGGCGAGTGGGTGCTGGGCGTCGATGGCGACTGGCAGCAGCTCTAGCCTGTGTCGGGTGCTGCAACCGCGACACCATCACCGCTCGAGATCGAGGTCTCGCGGCATTTCACGACATGGCTCGCTGAAACGCGGGTGGGCCTCGCGTTCACGACCTATCAGACCGGCAAGCTCTTCTTGCTGGGGCTGCAGCCGGATGGCCGGCTCGCCGTTTTCGAGCGGACCTTCAACCGGGCCATGGGCCTGGCCGTCCAGGGGCGCGAGCTCTATTTGTCGACGCTCTACCAGCTCTGGCGGTTCGACGATGCGCTCGCTGCCGGGCAGCTGCATCAAGGCCATGACCGCCTGTTCGTGCCGCAGCTCGCCTGGACGACCGGCGATCTGGATATTCACGACGTAGGGCTGCTCGAGGACGGCCGACCCGTCTTCGTGAACACACTCTTCTCGTGCCTGGCCACGCCGGATGTCGCCACGAGCTTTCGCCCCTATTGGCAGCCTCCCTTCATCACGCGTCTGGCGGCGGAGGATCGTTGTCACCTCAACGGGTTGGCGATGCGTGGTGGCCTCCCGGCCTATGTCAGCGCGGTCGCAGGCTCAAATACCGCTGACGGCTGGCGCGACGAGCGGAGCGGTGGTGGGATCGTCATCGACGTGGCGAGTGGCGAGCCGGTCATCGGTGGTCTCGCCATGCCGCATTCGCCGCGCCTGCACGATGCCGGGGACGGCGAGCAGCTCTGGCTGCTCGATTCCGGCACGGGCCGCTTCGGCCGGGTCGACCGCGCGGCCGGGCGGCTCGAGCCGCTGGGCTTCTGCCCCGGCTACGCGCGTGGCCTCGCCTGCCATGGCCGCCATGCGGTGATCGGCCTGTCGCGACCCCGCGGCAACCGGACCTTCGAGGGCTTGCCGCTGGAGGCGGCTTTGACGCGGCACGGTGAGGAGGCGCGGTCGGGATTGCTGATCGTCGATCTGCTCTCTGGCGAGACGTTGCACTGGCTCCGCCTCGGCGGCATCGTCGAGGAGCTCTATGACGTGGCGATTCTCGAGCAGACTCGCCGGCCGATGGCTCTTGGACTAAAGACGGACGAGATTCGTCGTACCATCAGCATTGGTCCATCAGCGATGCCACCTTCGCCGCGCTGAGGCCACCCACGCGAGATCAGTCTCAGCATCACACCGATGGTTGTGGGGCTGGCTGCCGGGCGTGCGACCTCGAAGGTGTCATGACACATGATGGGCTCGGGGTTGTGGCTGGTCAGGGTAGACTGTTGTCGTTTGTTCGGAGACGTTGATTGCGAAAAGTGATGGCCACAGCGGCGATTGCCACGATGGGCTGGATTGGGGTCGCGGTGGCGCAGGATGACACAGCAGCACCGGCAACGGATGCCGCAGCACCGCAGGCCGAGCGGATTTGTGAGCAGGAGATCGTCGATTCGGCGGCGCTGGTCGCCAGCTCGTCGGCCAGCCTGGAACCGGCAGATCAGGCGCGCGTCGAGAGCCTGCTCGCGGAGGCGCAGGCCTTCTGCGACGAGAACAACGAGGTGATGGCGGCCATTCGCCTCGAGGCGCTGCAGGCGATCATCGAGATCACCGCACCTTGACGCCATTCAGCGCTCGTTAACCAGGGCGGGGTTACATCTGAGAGGATGAAGACGCTCCGGGCTGGTGGCGAGGCCTCCGTCGCGCTAACGTCGCGGTTATAAATTCTGCAGCATTTGGTTCAGAAGTGGCTTTTGATCCTCACGTTCAAGCCCGACGGGAGTCGAGGGTGCCGGAGCTGGTCTTGACCAATGCGCAGGTCGTGCTCGAGGACGTCGTGCTGCCGGGCACCGTCGTGGCTCGTGGTGGGCAGATCATCGCCGTGGAGCGGGGCCCGAGCAGTGTTGCCGGCGCCATGGATATGGCAGGCGACTACCTGCTGCCTGGGCTTGTCGACCTGCATACCGACAATCTCGAGAAGCATTTCCAGCCACGCTCGGGCGTTACGTGGGACGGTGTTGCTGCTGCGATCGCGCATGACGGCCAGATCGCCAGCTCGGGCATCACCACCGTGTTCGACAGCCTGACGATCGGTGCCGCTGACGGCTGGGATATCCGCGCCGAGATGATCGAGCCGATGCTCCGTGGGCTGGACCATGCCCGAAGATCATGGCATGCTGCGGGTCGACCATCGCCTGCACCTGCGTTGCGAGGTCACCCACCCGGCGATCGAGGCGATCTTCGAGGCGCATGCGGCGGCGCACGACGTTGCCATGGTGTCGCTGATGGATCATGCGCCGGGCGATCGCCAGTCACCGGACATCGATGCCTATCGCGAACGCTACCTGCGCATCTTCCAATCCGACGCAACGCAGGTCGAGGCGCATATCAGCCGGCTGGTCGATGCCTCGCGCGAGATCGCGCCCGGCAATCGCCGGGCACTGGCCGAGATCGCCAGGACGGCCGGGATGCCGCTCGCCACCCATGACGATGCCAGCTCGGCTCATGTGCAGGAGGCAGTCGACCTGGGTGCCGTCTTCACCGAGTTTCCGACCACCCGTGAGGCAGCCCAGGCCGCGCACGACCTGGGCCTGGCGACGCTCATGGGGACGCCCAACCTGATGCGCGGCGGCTCGCATTCGGGCAATATCGCAGCAGGTGAGCTCGCAAAGGCCGGGCTGCTCGAGCTGCTCGCCTCCGATTACATCCCGGCGAGCCTGCTGAAAGGGGCCTTTCGCCTGACGGAGCCACCGGTCGAGATGCCGCTGTGGCAGGCGGTGGCGATGGTGACCAGCCGGCCAGCCGCGATTGCCGGGCTCGAGGATCGGGGCCGCATCGCTGCGGGCTTGCGCGCCGATCTCATCCGGGTAAAGCTGATCGATGGTCGCCCGATCGTTCGTGCGGTGCTCGTCGGCGGTGAGCGAGTGGCCTAGGGGCAGGCAGGATGACGTTTCGCTACGCGCTCTATTACGCGCCGCCTCCGGACGGCCCGCTCGAGCGGTTCGGCACGACTTGGCTCGGCCGGCATCATGCCACCGGTGAGACCCTGCCGCAGCCGAGCGTGCCCGGCATCGAGCCGGACCGCGTGGCGCGTCTGACAGCTTCACCTCGTCGCTATGGTTTTCATTCGACGTTGAAGGCGCCGTTTTGCCTGGCCACTGGGCGTCGCCCGCCAGCTCTTCATGATGCCGTCGCCGAATTCGCCGGCACCTTGGAGCCGTTCACCCTGCCGCCACTGGTGGTCGGCGACCTGAAGGGCTTCATTGCCTTGGTGCCGAGCGCGCCGGCGCCGAAGCTCGATCAACTGGCGGCGGATTGCGTTCGCACGTTTGACGCTTGGCGAGCGCCCATGACCAACGATGAGCGGGCGCGCCGGCTCAAGAGCCCTTTGACGGCACGACAGCTGCAGCAGCTCGAGAGCTTCGGCTATCCTTACGTGCTCGATGATTTCAGCTTTCACATGACGTTGACCGAGCGGCTCGGAGCAGCCGACAAAGCCGTCCTGTTGCCATACCTGCGCGACCGCAGCGCCGAGATTGCTGCAAAGCCTTTTGTCGTCGATGCCATTGCCATCTTCGAGCAGCCGACGCCGGGCGCGGCATTCGTCATGACAGCGCGATACGGTTTCACCTCCCGTTAACCCAACCGTCACGCAACGGTCAAAGAGGCCGCCTAGAAGCCTCGCAGTTGCAAGAGACATCCTGACGGAGGTAACGCATGCTGGATCACGACAAGGGCACAGAGCCGTTCATTCCCGACGAGCACGGTGACGAGCGGCCCAGCAATTTCTCTGACAATCCGACCTTTGCCAGCGTCGTCGCTGCCCGGCTCGACCGCCGCAGCATGCTGCAAGGCGGTGTCGCTGCGGCCGTAACCGGCTTGATGGGCACCTCGTTCCTGGCGAGTCCGGCTGCCGCTGAGGCCGCGAAGGGCCCGGTGCTCGGCTTCACCCCGATCTCCGTGGGCGAGGGCGACGAGATCGTCGTGCCGGAGGGCTATAGCGCGCAGCCGCTGATCCCCTGGGGCACGCCGATCACTGGCTCGATGCCGGCCTTCTCTCTCGAGAATTCGGGCGAGGACCAGACCATGCAGATCGGCATGCACCATGACGGCATGCACTACTTTGCGATCGATGGCAGCTCCGAGGACGGTCTCTTGGTCTTGAACCACGAGTATGTCGAGCCCCGCTTTCTGCACGCCGCCGCTGCCGGCTTGGCGCTCGATTCGGGCGATGTGCCGACCAACGAGGACGGCAGTCGCGATGCCGACCAGGTGCTCAAGGAGATGGCAGCGCACGGCGTGAGCGTCGTTCGGGTGCAGCGCGGTGTCGACGGCTCCTGGGCGCCGGTCGCGGACGCGCACAACCGTCGCGTCCACGCGCTCACGCCGATCGCGATTGGCGGTCCCGTGAAGGGCTCGGACCTGGTCAAGACCAAGTACAGCCCGACCGGCGAGATGACCCGCGGCACGATCAACAACTGCGCCCACGGCGTCACCCCCTGGAACACCTACATGGCGGCCGAGGAGAACTGGGCCGGCTACTTCACCAACACGGACGCCGAGGATCAAAAGCCGAACCAGCCCCGCGAGCACGCCCGCTATGGCGTCAGGGAAGGCACCTCGCGCTACGGGTGGGAGCTGGCAGTCGGAGGTGCCGACGAGCACGTTCGCTTCGACGCCTCGACCAAGGGTGCCGATGCCACCGAGGACTATCGCAACGAGCCGAACGCGTTCGGCTGGATGGTCGAGATCGATCCGTTCGACCCGGAGAGCACGCCGGTCAAGCGCACCGCCCTCGGCCGCTTCGCCCATGAGGGCGTGGTCTTCGCACCGGGCGTCGAGGGCGAGCCGGTCGTTTGCTACTCCGGCGACGATGCCCGGTTCGAGTACGTCTACAAGTTCGTCAGCGCCCAGCCGTTCGCGGCCGCAACGGCCAGCGGCGACCTGCTCGACGAGGGCACGCTCTATGTCGCCAGGTTCAATGCCGACGGCACCGGCGAGTGGCTGCCGCTGGTGCACGGCGAGGGCCCGCTGACGGTGGCGAACGGCTTTGCCGATCAGGCCGAGGTGCTGGTCAACACGCGCCTCGCCGCCGACGCGCTCGGGGCCACCAAGATGGACCGCCCGGAGTGGGGTGCCGTCGATCCCGGCAATGGCGACGTCTACTTCACCCTGACCAACAATACCCGTCGTCCGCTGACCGAGGTCGACGGGCCGAACCCGCGGCCTGAGAACGCGTTCGGCCAGATCGTGCGCTGGACCGAGCAGGGCGGCCAGGCTGGCACCAGCTTCAACTGGGATCTCTTCGTCATCGCTGGCCCGGCGAGCAACAGCGTCACCGCTGCCGGTGAGCCGCTCGGCGACGACAGCCTCTTCGCTTGCCCGGACGGTCTCTGGTTCGATGCCGAAAGCCGGCTCTGGATCCAGACCGACATCAGTGAGAGCGTGCAGAACACAGGTCCGATGGCCGAGTTCGGCAACAACGCGATGCTGTGCGCCAATCCGGTGACCGGCGAGATCCGCCGCTTTCTCACCGGCCCGATCGGCCAGGAGATCACCGGCGTGGTGACGACGCCCGACCAGCGGACGATGTTCATCAACGTGCAGCATCCGGGCGCCACGACAACACCCGAGGCCTTCGCCGCGGGCGAGATCAACAGCCACTGGCCGGATGGCGGCGGCGCGCTGCCGCGCTCGTCGACCGTGGTCATCATGAAGAATGATGGCGGCACCGTCGGAACCTGACGCGCACTGAGCGCGTTGTCGAGGAGGCGACCTCGGGCGACCGGGGTCGCCTTTTTTGCGCTCGATCGCCGTTCAGTTGCGAGCCGCTCTGGCGTGCCGGAGCAAGGGTGATGCGCTGCCGGCCAGAGCCGCGCTCGCCCATCGTGGCCAGCAGCGTTCTGCTGTGCAAAGAATGGCGCCGGGCGGTTGGCGGGAGCAAGCTCCCGGCTTTCGAATGAGGACTTGATGGTTTGAGCATTGGACTGATCGGGCTGATCGACGATGTGGTTGGGATCGCCAAGATCGCCGCCGCGTCGCTGGACGATGTCACCGCGCAGGCGACCCGTGCCGGGGTCAAGGCTGCCGGCCTCGTTGTCGACGATACGGCGGTCACGCCACGCTATGTGGTCGGTTTCGCGGCGTCGCGCGAGCTGCCGATCATCGCCAAGATCACGATCGGCTCACTGCGCAACAAGCTCATCCTGCTGTTGCCGGCGGCGCTGGCGCTGAGCTATTTCGCGCCCTGGGTCATCACGCCGTTGCTCATGGTCGGTGGTCTCTATCTCTGCTTCGAGGGCGCCGAGAAGGTGTTGCATGCGCTCGGCTGGCACGACGCACAGACCGACGCGCACGGCTCGACCAAGCCGGGTGAGGAGCATCTGCCGACGGCGCTGCTCACGCCTGAGGAGGAAGCACGCCGGGTCAAGGGCGCCATCCGCACGGACTTCATCCTGTCGGCAGAGATCATGGCGATCACCCTCTCCACGGTGGCAGCAAGCTCATTCGTCACGCAGGCCGTCGTCCTCGCCATTGTCGGCATCGGCATCACGCTCCTGGTCTACGGTGTCGTTGCCTTGATCGTGAAGGCGGATGATGTGGGTCTCGCGATGGCCAACCGTGATGGTCTGGTGAGCGGACCCATCGGTCGTATGATCGTTCGCCTGATGCCGGGCTTCCTGCAGACGTTGAGCATCGTCGGGACGGCGGCCATGCTCTGGGTCGGCGGCGGCATCATCCTGCATGGGCTCGAGGAATTCGGTCTCCATGCCTTGCCGGACGCAGTGCATCATGTGGCAGGTCTGATTGCCGCCCAGGCGGGCACGTTCACGGCGCTGGTCGGTTGGTTCTTCAATGCCTTGGGGGCAGGTGTGATCGGCTTGGCTCTCGGTGGTGTGACGGCCGCCATTGTCGGCCGATTGATGCCTTCAGCGACGCACTGATCGGCAGCCGCTCGAACGGGGCGGTATCGCCGGTCGGGCAACCGCAGGTTCATCCAGGCCTTTTTGCCAAACCGGCCCGGTGTACCTATGTTCCGCGGTAACGACTGATTGGCGTGGACGACCGGTGCAGCCTGCGCCCGGCACCGCCAACGTCGTTTGCGTCGACCATTCACGGGATCTTTCTTGCATGTGCGGTATTTGCGGCGACCTTCGCTTCGATGGCGGCGAAGCCTCGGCTGAGGCCATAGCTTCCATGATGTCGGTGATGGTGCCGCGCGGGCCCGATGGTGGCGGCATGCTGCTCCGCAACGGCACCGGATTTGGTCACCGCCGCTTGAAGATCATCGATCTTTCCGAGAAGGCAGCGCAGCCGATGACCGACGGCGAGCTCGGTCTCTCGATCGCGTTCAACGGCTGCATCTACAACTATCCCGAGCTCCGCCAGGAGTTGGAGGGCAAGGGCTACCGCTTCTTCTCGACCGGCGACACCGAGGTGATCTTGAAGGCGTATCACGCCTGGGGCGCTCGCTGCGTCGAGCGCTTCAAGGGCATGTTCGCGTTCGCCATCGAAGAGCGCGATAGCGGCCGGGTCGTGCTGGCCCGCGACCGCTTCGGCATCAAGCCGCTTTATCTGGCGCCGACACCGGGGCGCGTTCGCTTCGCGTCCTCGTTGCCGGCACTGCTGGCAACCGGTGACATCGACACGTCGATCAACCGTGTCGGCCTTGCGCATTACATGAGCTTTCACGCCGTCGTGCCGCCACCGCACACGATCCTCAGCGGCGTCGAGAAGCTGCCGCCGGCGACCATCAGAACTTATGAGCCGGACGGTCGTTTCACCGACGATGTCTATTGGCGGCTCGTGTTCGAGCGCAGCGTTCAGGACATCGAGCGGCCGTTCGAGGAATGGCGTGACATGGTGCTGGAGTCGCTCCGCGCCGCGGTCAGTCGGCGGATGGTGGCCGATGTGCCGGTGGGCGTCCTCCTTTCCGGTGGCGTGGACTCGAGCGTCATCGTCGGCCTGCTCGCCGAGATGGGGCAGCAGGATCTCAACACGTTCTCCATCGGCTTCGAGGAGGCGCACGGCGAGAAAGGCGACGAGTTCGTCTATTCCGATCTCATCGCCGAGCACTACGGCACCAGGCATCACAAGATCTTCGTGCCGTCATCCGAGCTGCTCGATGCGTTGCCCGAGACCATTGGCGCGCAGTCGGAGCCCATGGTCTCTTACGACAATGTCGGCTTCTTCCTCCTCTCGCGCGAGGTGGCAAAGCACATCAAGGTGGTCCAGAGCGGGCAGGGGGCAGACGAGGTCTTCGCCGGCTACCATTGGTACCCGCCCTTGACCGCCTCGAACGATCCCGTCGCCGACTACGCCAAGGTCTTCTTCGACCGCGATCGGGCGAAGCTCGAGAGTCATCTGAACCCGGACTATTGGGCCGATGGTGATGCCGCGCGCGACTATGTCAGGGACGCGATGGCGCTGCCCGGTGCCGATGCGGCGGTCGACAAGGCGCTCAGGCTCGACAGCACGGTGATGCTGGTCGACGATCCGGTGAAGCGTGTCGACAACATGACGATGAGCCATGGTCTCGAGGCCAGGGTGCCCTTTCTCGACCACGAGCTGGTCGAGCTCGCCGCGCGGATTCCAGCCGAGCACAAGCTCTCGCATGGCGGCAAGGGGGTGCTCAAGGAGGCCAGCAGGAAGGTTATCCCGAGTGCGGTGATCGATCGAAAGAAGGGCTACTTCCCGGTTCCAGCACTCAAATATCTGGCCGGGCCCTATCTTGATCTGGTGCGGCAGACCTTGACCAATAGCGCCGCCCGGGAACGCGGCATTTTCCAGGAACGCTATCTGGAAACGCTGTTCGCCAATCCCACCGAGCACATCACGCCATTGCGGGGCTCGGAGCTGTGGCAGGTGGCGGTTCTGGAAATGTGGCTGCAGAAGCACGGGGTCTGAGCGATGGGACAACAAGTTGGTCAGGGTCGGCCGCAGATCGTGCCGCAGAGTGATGCGACCGACCGCAATGCGGTGGTCGACATGGGCTGGGGCAGGCTGATCTTCGGGAATACCTTCGAGAGCGCAGCGAGCCTGGTCAACGCGATCCAGGCAGAAGGCCCTGGCCGGCGCGATATCGCGGCTTACATCGCCGATCCGCATATCGTTCTGGCGAAGGCGCCGCAGGAGCTGTTCCTGGATCCATCGCATACCTACCGGCTCGTTCTCGCCAACATGAAGAGTGGCGGACGGCGACCCCGTGGCTTCACCATCCGCCGCTTGAGCTCACGCCGGGACGCTGATGCCGTCAATCGGATCTTTCTGGCGCAGAAGATGGTGCCGGTCAGTCCGGACTTCTTCTGGCAACGACGCGACAGCCGGGTCGTGACCTGCCTGGTCGCCGAGGACGACAAGACCGGTCGGATCATCGGCACGGTGATGGGCTGCGATCATGGCCGCGCCTTCGGTGATCCCGAGAAGGGCAGCTCGCTCTGGTGCCTGGCCGTTGACCCGCAGACCAGCCGGCCAGGGATCGGCGATGCTCTGGTCCGTCATCTGGCGGAGCTCTACAAGCAAGCCGGCGCCGCGCAGCTCGATCTGTCGGTGTTGCACGACAACGAGCAGGCGATAGCACTCTACGAGCGACTGGGCTTCGAGCGTGTGTCGACCTTCACGCTCAAGCGCAAGAACCCGATCAACGAGAAGCTGTTCCTCGGTCCGCGACTGGACGAGCAGCTCAACCCCTATGCCAAGCTCATCGTCGATGAGGCACGGCGTCGGGGCATCGGGGTCGAGATTATCGACGCCGAGGGTGGGATTTTTCGCCTGACCTCTGGCGGACGCAGCGTCGCCTGCCGCGAGAGCCTGTCCGAGTTGACCAGCGCCGTTGCCATGAGCATCTGCGACGACAAATCGGTTACCCGGCGGGTCCTCGAGGGCGCTGGCGTCATGGTGCCAGCACAGATCGCTGCCGAGGACGAGGCAGCGATCGCGGCCTTCCTCGCCGAGCATGGCCGCGTGGTCGTCAAGCCGGCGCGCGGTGAGCAGGGGCGGGGCGTGGCGGTTGGCCTCACCACCGTCGAGGCGGTTGGCGATGCCGTGGCAGCGGCGCGGCAGCTCTGTGATCGGGTGCTGATCGAGGCCTGTGCCGAAGGCCAGGATCTCCGCCTCGTCGTGATCGATTACCGCGTGGTCGCAGCCGCAATCCGCAGGCCGGCGCACATCATGGGCGACGGCCAATCCAGTGTCCGCGATCTGATCGAGCGGCAGAGCCGCAGGCGCTCGGCGGCAACGGGCGGCGAGAGTCGCATCCCACTCGATGCCGAGACGACGCGCTGCCTAACCGATGCCGGCTTGGGGCTCGATAGCGTGCCGCCGGACGGCGTCGAGATCCAGGTCAGAAACACCGCCAACCTGCATACCGGCGGCACGATCCACGACGTCACCGACAACGTTCATCCGGCCCTGGTGAATGCTGCGGTCCTGGCAGCGCGGACCATCGAGATCCCGGTGGTCGGGATCGATCTCATGGTGCCCTCGCCATTCGGATCCAGCTACGTCTTCATCGAGGCGAATGAGCGCCCCGGCCTCGCCAATCACGAGCCGCAGCCGACGGCCGAGCGCTTCGTCGACCTGCTCTTCCCGCTTTCCGTGCCGTTTGCAGCGCGCCGCAATGCGGGTGCCGCCGCGTGACGCGCCTTAGCATCGACACCGACTACTGCCGCGACGTCCTCGAGCGGCTGCTGGCGATCCCGAGCCCGACGGGCTACACGGACACCATCGTCCGCGCGGTTTGCGACGAGCTCGACTCACTCGGTGTCGGTGTCGAGATCACCCGCCGCGGCGCCATTCGCGGCAGAATTTCCGGCACGAAGCGGCGGCCGGCCAGGGCCATCATCTCACATCTCGATACGCTCGGTGCTCAGGTTCGAGCGCTCAAGGACAACGGCCGGCTAGCTGTCGCTGTGATCGGCCATTGGTCGGCGCGATTCGCCGAAGGCTGCCGTTGCACGATCTTCAGCGAAAACGGGGCCTATCGCGGCACCATCCTGCCCTTGAAGGCGTCCGGCCACACCTTCAACGAGGAGATCGACACGCAGCCGGTAGGCTGGGACCATGTCGAGGTGCGGGTCGATGCGTTCGCCCGGCAACGCCAGGATCTGGTCAAGCTCGGCATCGACGTCGGTGACATCGTCGGTATCGATCCCGGCACGGAGTTCCTCGACAACGGCTTCATCGTCTCCCGCCATCTCGACAACAAGGCCGGCGTCGCGGTCATGCTGGCGGCGCTCAAGGCGCTGCGTGAGAGCGACACGCAGCCGCCAGTGGACATCTATTGGCTGTTCTCGATTGCCGAGGAGGTGGGCGTCGGCGCTTCCTCGCTGATCACCGACGACATCGCCTCGATGGTCACGATCGACAATGGCACCACGGCACCTGGCCAGAACAGCGACGAGTTCGGAGTCACGGTCTCCATGGCCGATCAGACGGGACCCTTCGACTTTCACCTGACCAAGAAGCTCGTGCAGCTCTGCCGCGACAACGACATCCGCTTCCAAAAGGATGTGTTTCGCTTCTACCGCTCCGACAGCGCTTCTGCGATCGAGGCCGGCGCCGATGTGCGCACGGCGCTGATCACCTTCGGGGTCGACGCCAGCCACGGCTATGAGCGGATCCACATGCACGCCTTGCGGTCACTCGCCGAGCTGACGACGGCCTATGTGACCAGCCCGGTCATGATCAAGCGTGACGCCCAGGAGATTGGCGCGCTGCAGGGCTTCACCAGTCAGCCCATGGCAGAAGCAGCGCAGAAGCTGACGCCCGAGAGCAAGCTGCCCGCCGGCAGCAAGGGCTGAGAGCCTGTTTGAGCAGCGTCAGTCGGCTAGCTGCCGCTCTTCGAGCAGATGGGTCAGCCAATCCGGATCCATCTCCGGGACCGATGCCAGCAGCTTGTCGGTGTAGGGGTCGTGCGGTGGGGTGAAGACCTCATCGCGTGGTCCGCTCTCGACCACCTGGCCGTTCAGCATCACGACGACCTCGTCGGCAATAGCGCGAACGGTGCCGATATCGTGCGTGATGAACATGTAAGCGAGGCCGAGCTCGTCCTGCAGGCGTTGCAGGAGCTTGAGAATCTCTTCGGCGACGAGCTGGTCGAGCGCCGATGTCACCTCGTCACAAATGATCAACTCGGGCTCGGCCGCGAGCGCCCTGGCGATGCAGATGCGCTGCTTCTGCCCGCCCGACAGCTCGGACGGCACGCGGTCGATGTACTCATCGGGCTCGAGCTCGATCAGCCGGATGAGCTCGCGGATTCGTTCGTCGAGCTGCTTGCCGCCAAGGCCCAGATAGAACGCTGCCGGTCGGCCGATGATCTGGCGGATGGTCTGCCGTGGATTGAGCGCCGTGTCGGGCATCTGGTAGATCATCTGCATCTGCCGCAGCTGGTCCTTCGAGCGTTGGCGGTAGCTGACCGGCAAAGCCTCGCCCTTGGCCAGGATCCGACCAGCGGTCGGCGGCAAGAGCCCGGTGATGACCCGTGCCGCGGTGCTCTTGCCCGAGCCCGACTCGCCGACGACGGCAACCGTGCGCTGCCGATGCAAGGCAAAGCTGACCTTGTCCAGAACCTGGAGCTCGCCGTAGTGCGCGGAGATACCTTGCAGCTCAATCAGCGGCACGGCCGCGGCCGGCACCGCGTCGGCCGTCGGCTTGCGGAAGGTCCGGACGCGCAGCAGGTCTTGGGTGTAGGTCTCGCTCGGTGTCTCGATCAGTGCCCGCGTCTCGCCCAGCTCTATCGTGTTGCCATGGCGCAGGACCATGATGCTGTCGGCCATCTGTGCCACGACCGCGAGGTCGTGGGTGATATAGAGGGCTGCCGTGTCGAACTGCTCGACGACGTCTCGGATCGCCGCCAGCACTTCGATTTGGGTTGTGACGTCGAGCGCTGTTGTCGGCTCATCGAAGATGATCAGGTCGGGTCGGCAGGACATCGCCATGGCCGTCATGGCCCGCTGCAACTGGCCACCCGACACCTGGTGGGGGAAACGAAAGCCGATCGTCTCCGGCTCCGGGAGGCGTAACCGACCGAACAAATCCTTCGCGTAAGCCTCGCTCTCCCGCCGACTGCCGACGCCATGCTCGTGCGGTGTCTCGCAGAACTGGTCGATCAGGCGGTGCGCCGGGTTGAAGGCAGCAGCCGCACTCTGCGCGACATAGGCGATCCTCGCACCGCGGAGCTGCCGCTTTTGCGCTTCTGGCGCCCGCATCAGGTCGATGCCGTCGAAGACGATCGAGCCGCCGGAAAGCCGGCAGCCGTCGCGGGCGAAGCCCATGGCAGCGAGCCCGATCGTCGACTTGCCGGCACCCGACTCGCCGATCAGGCCCATCACCTCGCCCTTGTGCAGGGTCAGATCGACCCCGTGGACGATCTCCGCCCAGTCCTCACCGACCTGGCCCTCGATCCGCAAGCCGCGCATCTCGAGTAGGACGTCACCAAAGCTCATTCCTTCAATCCACTGGTTTTCATCAAGAACCAGTCGACCACGAAGTTCACTGCGATGGTGAGAAGAGCAATGCAGGCGGCTGGCAGCAGAGGGGTGATGTCGCCGAAGCTGATCAGGGTGGCGTTCTCGCGCACCATGCTGCCCCAGTCGGCGGTCGGTGGCTGGATGCCGAGGCCGAGGAACGACAGGGCGCTGATGAAGAGGAAGACGAAGCAAAAGCGCAACCCGAACTCGGCAACCAGCGGCGGCATGGCGTTGGGCAGGATTTCGTGGCGGATGATCCACCATAGTCCCTCGCCCCGCAGCTTCGCCGCTTCCACGAAATCCATCACCACGATGTTCATGGCGACAGCCCGCGTGAGGCGATAGACCCGGGTCGAGTCGAGCACCGCGATCACCAGGATGAGCGAGAGCACGGACGTGCCGACGATGGTCAAGATCAGCAGGGCGAAGATGAGCTGCGGGATCGCCATCATGACGTCGACCAGGCGCGACAATGCCTGATCGGTCCAGCCACCGAGGGTCGCCGCTATCAAGCCAAGGGCACCGCCCAGGAAGAACGCGAGCAGCGTCGTAGCAAAGGCGATCCCGACCGTGTTGCGAGCGCCGTAGATCAACCGGCTCAGCATGTCCCGGCCGAGATTGTCCGTGCCCAGCAAGAACTGCGAGGACCAGGGTTCGTACTCGGAGCCGACGATGGCCCGCTCGCCATACGGCGCAATCACCGGCGCGAAGAGCGCGACGAACACGTAGATCACGATGAGCACGATGCCGAGTTGCGCACTCCAAGGCGCTGTGCGCATGAGCTTGAGGGCCGCTGCCGTCATCGCGGGTGCCTCAGCCTGGGATTGCTCAAGGTCGCGAGCACATCGGCCAGGAGATTCAAGAGGATATAGGTGACCGCGAAGATCAAGGAGCAAGCCTGGACCACCGGCAGATCACGCTTGGCCACCGAGTCGACGAGGAGCTGGCCGAGGCCCGGATAGACGAACACGACCTCCACGACGACCACGCCGACAATGAGAAAGGCGAGGTTCAAGACGACGACGGTGATGATCGGTGAAAGCGCGTTGGGCAAAGCGTGGTGGGTGATGATCCGCCGCTTTCGAACGCCTTTCAGGCGCGCCATCTCGATGTAGGGGCTCGCCATCAGATTGAGGATGGACGCTCGGGTCATGCGCATCATGTGGGCGACGACGACCAAGGTCAGTGTCAGTGCCGGCAACAGGGTTCGATAGACGCGCTCGAAAAAATCTGTCTCGGCGCTGATATTGCTGATGGACGGAAAGACACCTGCGGTGACGGCAAGCCAGAGGATCAGAATGTAGGCGATGAAGAATTCGGGCAGCGACACGGCGGCCAGTGCGACCGTATTGACGCCACGGTCGAAGAGTGAATTACGCCACAGAGCCGCCAGAACGCCAAGGGTCAGCGCCAGCGGCACCGCGATAATCGCGGCGAGCCCAGCGAGGAAAAGGGTGTTGTAAAGGCGGGTGCCGATCAGCTCGGAGATTTCACGCTGGCTGGCGAGCGAGCGGCCGAAATCGCCCTGGATCATGCCAACCAGCCAGTTCCAGTACCGAAGCAGTGGTGCCTGGTCGAGCCCGAGCTGAGTGCGCAGCGCCGCCACGGTCTCAGGCGTGGCGGACTGGCCCAGGATCTCTTGCGCGATATCGGACGGTAGCAGCTCGACACCGAGAAAGATGATCAGCGAGACGACCAGGAGGGTCAAGAGCCCAAAACCCAGCCGCTCGCCGATCAGGCGGATAAGCGGATGCAACGACCTCCAGCCTCAGTCGATCAAACGAACCACCAGCGCTCGACACACCTGTGACCGTCCATGTCCATATTGCTCGCGAATACCTCTTCATGGCCGATCTGATCGGACGTGGCGAAGACGTAGGCGGCGAACATTGGGATCACGGCGCCGCCATCGTCGCGGACGATTTCCTGCATCTCGTGATACATATCGGCGCGCAAGGGCTGATCGAGCTCGGCCCTGGCCTGAACCAGGAGCTCGTTGAAGCGCTCGTTGTCCCAAAATGTGTCGTTCCAGGAAGCGCCGGCAGCATAAGCTGTCGTGAACATCAGATCCGCCGTCGGGCGTCCGCCCCAATACACGGCACACCAGGGCTTGTTCAGCCAGACATTCGACCAGTAGCCATCGTTGGGCTCGCGAACGACATTGATATCGATGCCGGCTGCTGCGGCGTGCTCGGCATAGAGGACGCCAGCATCGACGGCACCGGCGAAGGCCGCGTCGGCGACCGAAAGGTCGACGGCCAGTGAGTCCAAGCCGGCCTCGCGCAGATGAAACTTCGCCTTGTCCGGGTCGTAGGTCCGCTGCTCCAGATCGGCGGCAAAGAACGGGTCGCCCTGGCCGATCGGGTGGTCGTTGCCGACAGCACCATAGCCGCGAAGGATGGTCTGCAGCATCGCCTCACGGTCGAGGCCGTGCTTCAGCGCGAGGCGAACGTTGTTGTCGGTGAACGGTGCCGTGTCGGTTCGCATGGCGAAGGTGTAGTGCTGATTGCCGTTGACGCTGTGCACATTGATCGATGGACCACGCTTGAGCAGATGCACGGTCTTGAGATCGACCCTGTCCATGGCATCGATCTCGCCGGTGGTCAGTGCATTGGTTCGAGCCGCAGCATCGATGATCGAGAGGAATTCGACCTCGTCGAAATGCGCCCGGTCGGGCTTCCAATAGTTGGCGTGCCTTTTGGCGAGCGCGCGCACGCCCGGCTCGAAGCTCTCGGTCACATAAGGCCCACAGCCGATGCCCGATCGCCAATCCATGACACCGTCTACCGCCGGCATGATCACGAGGTGGTAGTCGCTGACGATAAAGGGAAAGTCGGCGTTGCCACCCGACAGCGTGAAGCGAACGGTTCGGTCGTCGAGGGCCTCCATCTCGGTGATCGGCTCGACAAGGGGCTTGGCCGCAGAGGTCGAGTCGTCGCCACGATGGTGGTTGATCGAGGCGATCACATCGGCCGCCGTCACCGTCTTGCCATTGTGAAACTCGATGCCGTCGCGCAGTCGGACGGTCCAAACCGCCGCATCCGGCGAGGCTTCGAAGCTCTCGGCGAGCTCGCCCTGGGCGGAGCCGTCTATGCCAATCTCGGTCAAGTGATTGTTGAAGACGAAGGCCCAGCCGATCATGAAGTCGTTCTCATAAGTGGCCGGATCAAGGGTATCGGTTGTCGAGCCGTGCGCCTTGCCGAGGCGAAAGCGGCCACCGGGCTTTGGCGTCTGAGCGCTGAGGTGGCGAGGCAAAATCAGGCCAGCCGCTCCGAGACCGGCGGCACCCAACAACAGATCGCGTCGGTCAACCGGCTGGCCAAGCGGCGTTGCATTAAGATGACTACGAAAACTCATCAATCATTTTCCATGTTCTTGGCCATCAGATTGCAGTCTAGCCTGGGGCCGCCCCGTGAGGGGCGCCAGGCGATGCTAAACCTGATCGGCGTGGGTTAAGCGGGTAGCGTTGACAGCATTAATAGCAACCTGTCGGCGAATGACCAGCGCAGATTGACGTTTGGTCGGCTGAGCAGGATTTCAATTGAGTAACTTTGCGACAGCAGCGGCGCCGTCTCGACTGCCCGAACCCGGTAGCAGGCCGTTGCTCGAGGCCGCAAACGCAAGGGACTCACGCGCTTGCGCTCAGTGCCAGCTTTAGGCGACTGAAGCGGACTCAGTTCGCGGCACCGCCACGGCCGACCCGAAGGCGCGGGTCAACGGCGACGTAGAGCAGATCGACAAAGAAGTTGATGGCGACGAAAAAGAAGGCGACCAGGACGAGATAGGCCGCCATCACCGGGATATCGGCGAACTGGACGGCCTGGATGAAGAGGAAGCCCATGCCGGGCCATTGAAAAACGGTCTCGGTGATGATCGAGAACGCGATCAGCGAACCGAGCTGCAGGCCGGTGATGGTGATCACCGGAACGAGCGTGTTCTTCAAGGCGTGGCTGAAATTGATCGCCCGGTTGGTCAGGCCGCGGGCGCGGGCGAACTTGATGTAGTCGGTCCGCAGCACTTCCAGCATCTCGGCGCGCACCAGTCGCATCAAGAGGGTCAGCTGGTAGAGGCAAAGGGTGATCGACGGCAGGATGATCGCCTTCAGCCCGGAGACGGTCAGGAGGCCGGTGGTCCACCAGCCGAGGTCGACCGTTTCGCCGCGGCCGAAGGACGGCAGCCACTGCAGATTGACGGCAAAGATGTAGATCAGGCCGATACCGATGACGAAGGTGGGCAGCGAGACGCCGACCAGAGAGACGGTCATCACTAGGCGTGCCAAAGCACCGTCTCGGTTGAGCCCGGTATAGACGCCGAGCGGAATGCCGATGAACAGCGCCAGAAGAGCCGACGCGAACACCAGCTCCATGGTCGCCGGCAGGCGCTCGGCGATGATCGCAGCGACCGGTCGCTGCAGGCGGTAGGAGATGCCGAAATCGCCCTGCACGGCGTTGCCGACGAAACGGGCATACTGCACGACGATCGAATCGTTGAGGCCGAGCCGCTCGCGCAAGGCCTCGCGGTCGGCGATCGACGTCTCCTGGCCGACCATGTTGTTGATCGGGTCGCCCACATAGCGAAAGAGGCCGAAGCAGGCGAATGCCACGACCAGCATGACGACGATCGACTGGATGAGGCGCTGGACGATGAAGGCGAGCATGCAGGGGACCGCGCGGCGGTTGAACGATCCGCTCACGCTCGCGACAAGCGGCGCGTCTGTCAATCTCACTGTTGAGCGTCTGGCTGGCGCTCGGCTGGCAATGCACTATCTACGGCAGGCGCCAACCGCTCAATTTGAGGTGACACGATGACTGTATGCCGACAGATCCGCCTCGTGGAACGGCCCTCAGCTGCGCCCACGGCAGGGACGTTCGAGTTGGCGGAGGCGCCGATGCCCGTGCCGGCCACCGGCGAGGTGCTGTGCCGCACGCTCTGGCTCTCCCTCGACCCCTACATGCGCGGCCGGATCAGTGGTGCCAAGAGCTATGCAAGGAGTGTCGAGCCTGGCGAGGTGATGGTCGGTGAGTGCGTCGGCGAGGTCATCGAAAGCCGCGATCCGACGTTCAGCCACGGTGACATCGTTGCCGGCGGTGGCGGCTGGCAGAGCCATTGGGCGTTGCCCGGCGAGAACCTGCGCCGGATCGACCCGACGCTGGCGCCCGTGTCGACCGCGCTCGGCGTGCTCGGCATGCCAGGGATGACAGCCTGGGTCGGGTTGATGGAGCTGGCCGAGCCGAAGCGGGGCGAGACCGTGGTGATGGGCGCCGCGACTGGGGCAGTGGGGGCTGTTGCCGGGCAGTTGGCCAAGCTCGAGGGCTGCCGAGTGGTCGGCGTCGCGGGCGGTCCGGAGAAGTGCGCTTATGCCAAACAAGAGCTCGGCTTCGACGCGTGCCTGGATCGCCATGCGCCGGATCTGGAGGGGCGGCTGGCGGCGGCCTGCCCGAACGGCATCGACATCTACATCGAGCTGGTCGGCGGCGCGGTCACGGCGGCGGCGCTACCGTTGCTCAATCTCCATGCGCGGATGCCGGTGATCGGTGGCATTGCGCACTACAATGCGGCTGAGCTGCCTCCGGGTCCGGACCGCACGCCGCTGCTGATCCGGCAGATCCTGGTCAAGCGGCTCAAGCTGCAGGGCATGATCGTCACCGACCACGAGGCCAGCCGAGCGGCTTTTGAGACCCGCGTCAGCGCACTGCTCCGTGACGGAAAGCTGCGCTACCGCGAGGACGTCGTCGAAGGACTGGAGAACGCACCTAAAGCGTTCAGCGGCCTGCTCGAGGGTCGCAATTTCGGCAAGCTGCTGGTCAAGGTTGCGTCTTGAAGCGCCAGCGCAGCGGCGTTTAAGGGCTGAAAATCAAGACGATGTAGACCGCGAAGATCACCAGGTGGACGGCACCCTGCAGCATATTGGTGCGAATGCCGCCGAAGGTGAGGGCGCTCAGCAGCAAGGTCAGCAGCAGGAGAACCATCTCGGCCTCGTCGAGACCGAGCACGACCTTCTGGCCGGTGATCAGGCCGATGACCAGCACGGCGGGCACGGTCAGGCCGATCGTCGCCAACGCCGAGCCGAGGCAGATATTGACCGCGCGCTGGATCCGATTGGCGAGTGCTGCATGGATCGCCGCCATGCCTTCGGGCGAGAGCACGAGCACGGCGACGAGGATGCCGCCGAGTGCCGCCGGTGCAGCGAGCGTGCCGATGCCGAAATCGACGAGCAGTGCCAGCTTCTTGGAGAGGAGCACGATCGGCAGCATGGTGAGAACGAGGAGCACCGCATGGTAGCCGACCGACCGAGTAGCGTGGTGCGGCGGCTCGGGGTGATCGTCGCCGTCGGCGTCTTGTGGCTGAAGGAAATACTCTTTGTGGCGGCTGGTCTGCACCGCGAGAAAGGTGGCGTAGAGTGCGATGGTGATGGCCGCGAACATGACGGCCTGAAGCGTGGTGAAGGTCGGATCGATCGTCGATTTGGTGAAGCGCGGCAAGACCAGTGACATGGTCGCGAGCGTGATCAGCACGGCGAGGAAGGTTCGTGCTCCTTGCAGGTTGAAGGTCTGCTCCTTGTGCCGCAGGCCGCCGATCAAGAGCGCTACGCCGACGATGCCGTTCAGGACGATCATGATGACGGCGAGCATCGTGTCACGGGCCAGGGCGGGGTTGGCGTCGCCGGTGAGCATGATCGCAGCGATCAGCGCCACCTCGATCGTGATCACCGCGAGCGTGAGGATCAGCGTGCCGTAAGGCTCGCCTAGCAGCTCGGCCAGGCTCTCGGCGTGCCGGACGACACCGAATGAGCACCAGATCATGACCCCGAAGACCCAAACGAAGAGGATGGGCGTCAGCAGCGACCCACCCAGACCGTCGAACCAGACGCTGCCGACCGTCATGAGGGTCGCGGTCGTCACCGCGCCGACGATGAAGTCGGCTTCCTCGCGCAAGAACGAGGTTGCAGACGGACCGGGTCGAGGCATCGGTGTCTCCGAGCTTGGCTTGAGCCAGCTGCCGGCTTCAGCCGGCACGGCCAAGCGACGGGCCAACCCATTGGCAGAACACGATGCCCAGGGCAAGGCATGGGGGCCGGTGCAGCCCCGTGGGTCTGGCCGTAAGGAGACGGGCGAAGCAGCGCCGATAACGCCAGCGTCCGCCCACGAGACTGCTCGCGGGCGGACGACAGGTTGCCTCAGCTCAAGCGGCGGCCGCTTCGGGCGGTGCCATGGCGCCGGTCATCAGTGCCACGGCGTCCGACATGCTGACGTCTTTCGGATCGACGACGCAGAGCCGACGGCCGAGCCTGTGGATGTGGATACGGTCGGCCAGCTCGAAGACATGCGGCATGTTGTGCGAGATCAGCACGATCGGCATGCCCCGCGAGCGGACGTCCTGGATCAGGTCGAGGACGCGCCGGCTCTCCTTGACGCCGAGTGCTGCCGTGGGCTCGTCCATGACGACGAACTTCTTGGCGAACGCCGCCGCCCTCGCCACCGCAACACCCTGGCGCTGACCGCCCGACAAGGTCTCGACCAGTTGGTTGATGTTCTGAATGGTGGAGAGGCCCAGTTCCGACAGCTTCTGCCGGGCGATGGCGTGCATCTGCTTCTTGTCGAGCATCTTCAGATACTTGCCGAGGAAATCCTGACGCTTGATCTCACGGCCGAGAAAGAGATTGTCGGCGATCGAGAGGGCAGGTGAGAGGGCGAGGTTCTGGTAGACGATCTCGATGCCGTGGCCTTGGGCGTCAATCGGGCTGGTGAAGTTGACGGCCTTGCCGTCCAGCTCGACGACGCCCTCGTCGGGCACCACCGCACCGCAGATCGCCTTGACCATGGTCGACTTGCCGGCGCCGTTGTCGCCGATGACGGCGAGGATCTCGCCGGGCAGCAGGTCGAAATCGGCGCGGTTCAAGGCGACGACTTTGCCATAGCGCTTGGTGAGGCCGCGGGCTTTGAGAACTGGTGAGATTGCTTCGGACATCACGCGGATACCTTTCTCAGCCACTGGTCGATGGCGACGGCGATGATGATCAAGGCGCCGACCGCGAATTGCTGCCAGAGCACGTCGACGCCAGACAGATTGAGACCGGAGCGGAAGACACCGACGATCAAGGCACCCACCAGCGTGCCGATGATCGAGCCGCGGCCGCCGAAGAGCGAGGTGCCGCCGATCACCACTGCGGTGATCGCATCGAGATTACCCTCGAAGAAGCTTTGCGGGCTGACCGAGCCAACGCGACCGATAGAGACCCAGCCGGCAAAGGCGCAGAGGCCGCCGGCGACGGCGTAGACCGAGAGCAGCACGCGATTGGTGTTGATGCCGGAGAGTGCTGCCGCTTCGCGGTCGTCGCCGATCGCGTAGACGTGGCGGCCCCAGCTGGTCCAGTTCAGCACGTACCAGAAGATGATGAAGAGGATGAGCATCATCACCGAACCGGAGGTGAATTGGGCGCCCATAAATTGGAAGGTGCCGCCGAAGACCTTCAGCAATGGCGCCTCGGCGTCGATGTCCTGGCTTCGTATGCTTTGCCCGGCAGAGAGCCAAAGGACGAGCGCGAAGAAGATCTTCCAGGTGCCGAGCGTGACGATGAAGGGTGGCAACCGAAAGATGGTGACGAGCCCACCATTCACGGCGCCGCAAATGATGCCGCAGACGAGGCCGATGGGCACGGCGATGATCGAGGGAATGCCGAGATTGACCCCGAGGCTGCCCATCACGACCGTGGACAGCACCATGATGGCCGCCACCGAGAGGTCGATGCCGGCGGTCAGGATGATCAGCGTCTGCGCGATGCCGAGTATGCCGATGATCGTGACCTGCTGGACGACCAGCGTCATGTTGAAGGGCGTGAAGAAGTTGTTCGCGATGGTACCGAAAGCGAGCACGCTGACCACCAGCACGATGATGGGCACCGCGGTCGGGTAGGAGTGCAGGAAATGCTGGAGATGCTGCAGCGGGCTGCGCTTAGGCTCGTCGAACTGGGCGACCTCGACGCTGCTTTCGCCAAGATTTTTCTCGAAGTCCTGCATGTCACGCTTTGCGGGCGTGCCTGTTGCTTCCGCCATCGGACCCTCCCTGGCCTCCTTGCGACGGCGGGAGCCGCGGGCTGCCCGCCGTCGTCGATGCTAATCGCTAGTCGTTGACCGCGCGGAGGCGGTTTAGCCCCAACACTTTTCCAGAGCCTCCTCTGACGTGATCGACGGAACGCCCTCGACCGGCGCATCGGTGACCAGCTCGACCCCGGTGTTGTAGAAATCGAGGCCTTCGCTGTTCTCCGGCTTCTCACCGGTCTCGGCGAAGGTCTTGATCGCCTCGATGCCCAAGGACGCCATCAAGAGCGGGAACTGCATCGAGGTGGCACCGATGATGCCTTCCTGGACGTTCTGGACACCCGGGCAGCCGCCATCAATCGAGACGATCAGCGCCTGATCGGCGAAGCCAAAGGCGTTGAGCGCCTCATAGGCACCAGCCGCGGCCGGCTCGTTGATGGTGTAGACGACGTTGATCCCCTGATCGCGCTGGAGGAGGTTCTCCATGGCCGTCCGGCCGCCTTCTTCGGCACCCTGGGTGATGTCGTTGCCGACGATGCGCTCGTCGCTCTCGTCGCGCATCACCTGCGGATCGGCGACATCGATGCCGAAGCCGGTGAGAAATCCTTGATTTCGCTGGACGTCGACGCTGATCCCGGCCTCGCTGAGGTCGAGGAGCGCGATCTTGGCGTTTGCGGCCTCGTCGCCGAGAGTGCCGGCAGCCCATTCGCCGATCAGCTCGCCGGCGCGGAAGTTGTCGGTGGCGAAAGTGGCGTCGGCGGAATCGGCAGGCTCGAGTTGGGTGTCGAGGGCAATCACCAGAAGGCCCGCATCCCGTGCCTTCTGCACCGTTGGCACAATGCCGGCGGAGTCGGAAGGCGTGATCAAGATACCGGCGGCACCGGCGGCGATCAGGCTCTCGATCGCTTCGACCTGCGTTTCGTTGTCGCCGTCATAGCGCCCGGCATAAGCGCGCAGCTCCATGCCGAGCTCCTCGGCCTTGGCATTGGCGCCTTCCTTCATTTTCACGAAGAAGGGGTTGGTATCGGTCTTGGTGATTAGCCCGACGATCATCTCTTGGGCCGATGCTGTGCTGGCGAGGCCGAGGACGAGTGCCAAGGCGGTGGTCACGGAAAGAAATTTGTGGCTTCGCATGAGACGTTTCTCCCTGATGGTGATGCGGGCCTTGCCCGCATTGATTAGCGGGTTATCAGCCCACTTGTCTCGGGTCAATTAATAACTCAAGTGGATTTAATTATTGACCGGAGCTCCCGCTCATGCAATTGGTCCAGCGTGGCTGACAAAGCGATCGAGGAGCCTGCGTGACCGACACTGTCGTCCACGACTCTCTGCTGCGAGTGAACCCGCAGAGCCGTGGGACCAACCAGACGGGGGTTCGTGCCTACAATGAGCGTCTCGTCCTGTCGCTCATCCGTCGGCACGGTCAAATGGCCAAGGCTGAGATCGCACGACTGACGGGGCTCTCGGCGCAGACCGTGTCGGTCATCGTCAAGCAGCTCGAGACCGACGGCCTGCTGAGGCGGGAAGCCAAGCTGCGTGGCCGCGTTGGCCAACCTTCCGTGCCGTTCACGCTTGATCCCCAGGGCGCTTATGCGTTCGGCCTCAAGGTGGGGCGGCGAAGCGCCGAGGTCGTGCTCGTCGGCTTGACGGGAGACGTGCTGGCCAGCCGCCGCATCACCTACCGCTATCCCATGCCGAGCGATCTCGAGGGGTTTGCGCTAGCGAGCATCGACGAACTGCTCACTTCCATGGCACCCGCTGCCCGCCAACGCGTCTGCGGTATCGGCCTGGCCTTGCCCTTCGAGATCTGGAGCTGGGCCGGAGAGATCGGCGCCCCGACGCACGATCTCGATCAGTGGCGCGACGCCGATCTCGAGACACCTCTACGGACCCGGTTCGGCTTGCCCGTCTATGGCTGCAACGACATTACCGCCGCTTGCGGCGCGGAAATGGTGTTCGGTGAGAGTGGCCGGTTCCAGGAGTCACTCTACTTCTACGTCGGAACGTTTGTGGGCGGCGGAATCGTGTTGGGCGGCAGCCTGTTCCCCGGTCGCTCGGGTAATGCAGGCGCGCTCGGCTCGATGCTGGTGCCCGATGGATTGGGTGGCGTGCAGCAGCTCATCCGTCGCGCGTCGATCTACCGGCTCGAGCGTGAGCTCCAGGACTATGGTGCGGCGCCGGAAGGGCTCTGGCAGTCGAACGAGTGCTGGACGGGGCCGCGGCAGGTTATCGATGAGTGGCTGGAAACCACTGGGCAGGCATTGGCGATTGCCGCCGTCTCCGCCTGTGCAGTCGTCGACTTCGAGGCCGTGGTCATCGACGGGGCTCTCCCATCCATCGAGCGCGCCCGCCTGGTCGAAGCGACCCGTCGGGCGATGGTCGGGCTCGAGCGACAGGGCCTGAGCCCGTTCGAGATCGTCGAGGGGACGATCGGTCCGTTCGCCCGGGCGATGGGGGGTGCCTGCCTGCCATTGCTCGCGAACTTCGCCGCGGATCGCGATGTGCTCTTCAAGGACGTGGCCTGATGGTGGCCTCGCGGTGGTCGCAGGCCTTGGGCCGGCCTGCTACGCTCAGACGATGCAGGTGGGGAAATGCAAATCATGACTGATGTCCTATGCTTCGGCGATCTCTTGATCGATTTCGTGCCGACGACGAGCGGCTTGCCACTGGCCGAGGTGGAGACCTTCCGCCGCGCGCCCGGCGGCGCTGCGGCCAATGTTGCCGTCGGCCTCGCACGGTTGGGAGCCAAGAGCGCCTTCATGGGCAAGGTTGGTGACGACGTCTTTGGCCATCTGCTGGCAGCGACGCTGGATGGCGAAGGCGTCGACACCACGCCTTTGCGCTTCGACGACCGGGCACGGACGGCGCTGGCTTTCGTCAGCCTCAAGGCAGATGGCGAGCGGGATTTCCTGTTTTATCGGCATCCGTCCGCGGACATGCTGTTTACCCAGGACGAGGTCGACCAGCGCGCGATCGCAGGCGCCTCCGTCTTTCACTTCGACTCGATCAGCCTCGCGGCACCGGGGCCCAGGGCGACTGCCTTGTTCGCCGCCGATGCGGCCAAAGCGGGCGGCAAGCTCGTCAGCTTCGATGCTAATTTGCGACTGCCTTTGTGGGCGGCCGCTGACGAGGCGCGCGACGGCATTCGCGCCGGGATCGAGCGGGCATCGATCGTCAAGCTGAGCGATGACGAGCTCGAGTTCATGACCGGCGAAAGAGAGCCGGCGGCGATGCGCGAAGCCCTCTGGCATGACGGGCTCCAGCTCATGGTGCTGTCGGTCGGCAGGGCCGGCTCGATCCTGTTGACGCGGGACGGCGAGCTCCGGGTGCCGACCTTCAAAGTGGCAGCGGTCGACACGACGGGCGCCGGCGATGGTTTCGTTGCCGGGTTGCTGGCTGGCTTGATGCACGACCTCGAACGATTGGACGATCGTGACTTTCTCTATCAGGCCGGCCGCTTTGCCAATGCGGTCGGCGCTCTCACAACAATAGAGCGGGGGGCCATACCGGCACTCCCGACGCGAGATCAGGTCGAGGCGCTGATTGCTCAATCATCTTGAGCGGACTCTGCCATCAGGGCAGAGCTGCGGAGTCTCACCCATGAGCGCACGACTCGTACCGGTCGAGTCCTTCGACCTCGTTGTTTTTGGCGGTACAGGCGACCTGGCGATGCGCAAGCTGTTGCCGGGTCTCTACCGCCGCGATGGCGACGGACAGCTGGCGCCGGAAAGCCGGATCATCGCGGTCTCCAGACGCGAATTCGGGCGAAAGGCCTACGCCGCAGAGGTCGAGGCGGCGATCCGCCGCCATACGCCCGAGGCGCAGCTTCGCGATGATGTGCTCGACCGGTTCATCCGCCGCCTCGATCACATTGCCCTGGACGCGACGGGCTCGGCCGGCTGGCGCAAGCTGGCCAATCTGCTCGATCGGAACGGCAAGACCAACCCGGTTCGCGTCTTCTATCTGGCGACCATGCCGTCGCTGTTCGGCCCCGTCGCGCAGAACCTGGCGGCGCATCAGCTGATCACGGCCGAGAGCCGCGTCGTGGTGGAGAAACCCATCGGCCGGGATCTGGCGTCGGCCCAGGCGATCAATGACGCCGTGGGCTCGGTCTTTGCCGAGCACCAGATCTTTCGCATCGACCACTATCTCGGCAAGGAGACCGTGCAGAACCTGTTGGCGCTGCGCTTTGCCAACGCGCTCTTCGAGCCGCTCTGGAACTCGGCGCATATCGACCACGTGCAGATCACCGTGGCGGAAAGCCTCGGTCTCGAGGGCAGGGCTGGCTACTACGACACGTCGGGTGCGCTGCGCGACATGGTGCAAAACCACATGCTGCAGCTCTTGTGCCTGGTCGCCATGGAGCCGCCGTTCACCTTCGACGCCGATGCGGTCCGTGACGAGAAGCTCAAGGTGCTCCGCGCCTTGCGGCCGATCGGGCCGCGTGAGGTCACGAGCCACACGGTGAGGGGCCAATACAAGGAGGGCGCCGTCGACGGCCAGCCGGTGCCGGGCTATCTGACCGAGCTCGAGCAGCCATCGTCGCCGACCGAGACTTTTGTCGTGCTCAAGGCCGAGGTGCAGAACTGGCGCTGGGCCGGTGTGCCGTTCTATCTGCGTACCGGCAAGCGGTTGATGCAGCGGCAATCCGAGATCGTGATCCATTTCAAGGCGGTGCCGCATTCGATCTTCGGCGAGGCGAGCGGCCGCTTGGTGGCCAACCGCCTGGTCGTCCGGTTGCAGCCCGACGAGGCCATCCGCTTCTTCTTGATGACCAAGGACCCGGGGCCGGGTGGCATGCGGCTGCGCAACGTGCCCTTGAACCTGTCCTTCGCCGACGCTTTCGACGTTCGCTATCCCGACGCCTACGAGCGTCTGTTGATGGACGTCGTGCGGGGCAATGCGACGCTTTTCATGCGCAAGGACGAGGTCGAGGCGGCCTGGAATTGGGTGGAGCCGATCCTCGACGCCTGGCACGAGCGCGGCGAGCCGCCCAAGCCCTATACGGCCGGCAGCTGGGGACCGTCCGCCGCCATTGCGCTCATCGAGCGCGACAACCGCAACTGGCACGAGGACGCCGAATGATCGGCCGCGGCCAAGGAGATCAGCAATGACCGAGATCAACGCCCGCCTGGGCGAGGTCACCGAGCGGCTCGTCCGTCGCTCGCACGACAAGCGGCAGCGTTACCTCGACAAGATCCGTGACGCGGCGAGCCGTGGCCCCAAGCGGGGTCATCTGTCCTGCGGCAACCTCGCGCACGGCTTCGCTGCCTGCGGCGCCGACGACAAGTCCGACCTGATGGGCGAGACCAAGGCCAATATCGCCATCGTCTCGGCCTATAACGACATGCTCTCGGCGCACCAGCCGCTCGAGCGGTTCCCGGCACTGATCAAGGCGGCCGTGCGCGAGGCGGGTGCCGTGGCGCAATTCGCCGGCGGCGTGCCCGCCATGTGCGATGGCGTAACCCAGGGCCAGGCGGGGATGGAGCTTTCGCTGTTCTCCCGCGACGTTGTCGCGATGGCGACGGGCATTGCGCTTAGCCACGACATGTTCGACGGCGCGCTCTATCTCGGCATCTGTGACAAGATCGTGCCCGGTCTCGTCATCGGTGCGCTCACCTTCGGCCATCTGCCGGCGGTCTTTGTTCCAGGCGGGCCGATGCCGTCCGGGCTGCCCAATGACGAGAAATCCCGGATTCGCCAGCTCTTTGCCGAAGGCAAGATCGGCAGGGACGCGCTGCTCGAGGCGGAGAGCGCATCCTATCACTCGCCCGGCACATGCACCTTCTACGGCACGGCCAACACCAACCAGATGCTGATGGAGATCATGGGCCTGCATCTGCCGGGTGCGTCGTTCGTCAACCCCAACACACCGCTCCGCGACGCGCTGACCGGTCGCGCGGCCAAGCGGGTGACCGAGATCACGGCGCTCGGCAACGAGTACACGCCGGTGGGTGAGATGCTCGATGAGAAGGCCTTCGTGAACGGTGTGGTCGGGCTGCATGCGACGGGCGGGTCGACCAACCACACGCTGCATCTGGTCGCGATGGCGCGCGCCGCCGGCATCGACCTCACCTGGGCCGATATGGCGGAGCTCTCGGACGTCGTGCCGCTGCTTTGCCGCATCTACCCCAATGGTCTTGCCGATGTGAACCATTTCCATGCGGCCGGCGGCATGGGCTTTCTGGTGCGCGAGCTCTTGGGCGACGGTCTTCTGCACGAGGATGTGCGCACTGTCGCGGGCGAGGGCGGTCTCGCCGCCTATGCCAGGGAGCCGTTCCTCGATGGCGAGCAGCTGGTTTGGCGGGATGGCTCAGTGACGACTGGCGATGCTCATGTCCTGGCCCCGGCGACGAAGCCGTTCAGCCCGAATGGTGGGCTCAAGCTGCTGGAGGGCAATCTCGGCCGGGCGGTGATCAAGGTCTCGGCGGTCAAGCCCGAGCGCCGGGTTGTCGAGGCGCCTGCGCTTGTCTTTCACGACCAGAACGAGATGGCAGCCGCCTTCAAGGCGGGCGAGCTGGAGCGGGATTTCGTGGCGGTCATTCGCTTCCAGGGGCCGACGGCCAACGGCATGCCCGAGCTGCACAAGCTGACGCCAGCCTTGGGTGTCTTGCAGGACAAGGGCTTCAAGGTGGCCCTGCTGACTGACGGCCGCATGTCCGGCGCCTCGGGAAAGGTTCCAGCAGCCATTCACCTCACGCCTGAGGCCACGCTTGGCGGGCCGATTGCTCAGATTAGGGAGGGTGATATCATTCGTATCGATGCCGAGAACGGGCGGGTCGACGCGCTGGTCGACGCGGTCGAGTGGAGCGCTCGTGAAGTCGTGACCGCCGATCTGTCACACTATCACCAAGGCTGCGGTCGTGAGCTCTTCACAGCTTTCCGCAACGCTGTCGGAACCGCCGACAGTGGTGCCTCCATATTCGATGCGGCAGCCTGAGCCATGACAGAAACCCTCACCACCGACGCCTTGATGCGTCTCGCACCGGTGATTCCGGTGATCGTCATCGAGCGGCTCGACCAGGCGGTGCCGATGGCACGGGCGTTGGTTGCGGGCGGTCTCAAGGTCTTGGAGATCACGCTCCGCACGCCTGTCGCCATGGACGCAATGCAGGCCATCATCGCCGAGGTCGAGGGTGCCATTGTCGGCGCCGGGACGGTTCGGGACCCCGAGCAGCTGGCCGCCGTAGCGAAGCTCGGCTGCGGCTTTGCGGTCAGTCCTGGCTTCACCAACAGGCTGCTCGATGCGGCGGCAGACAGCCCCTGTCCTCTGCTGCCGGGCGGTGCCACCGCCAGCGAGATGATGATGCTGGCCGATCGTGGCTTCGATCGGCAGAAGTTCTTCCCTGCGGGACCTGCCGGCGGACCCAATTACCTCAAAGCCATCGGCTCACCCTTGCCGGATATCCGTTTCTGCCCGACGGGCGGGATCTCTGCGGCCACTGCGCACCAGTATCTGGCGCTGGACAACGTGCTCTGTGTCGGCGGCTCATGGGTGGTGCCGCAGAGCGCCTTGCAGATCGAGGATTGGGCGACGATCACCCGCTTGGCCAAGGAAGCCGCGACGGGCGGCCGCTTCGCCTTCGGCTGACGCTCGTCGCACCGAGCGGCATCAGCATGCACACCAGGCCGGCAACAGCTGGTGTCGCTCGACAGCTCGGGTGACAGCGGGCTTGCCAGGCGGGCGGTGCTTGGCGCACGATACGAAAAACACAGGCAACGGAGTGGCATAATGCCTGATAAACAGTTGATGCCCATCACCCTGCTCTTGGTCGGACTGGCCGCCGTTGGAAGCACGAGCGTCGCGCTCGCCGAGACCCTTCACTTTGCCAACCAGGCCGATGTCAACACGCTCGACCCGCACGGGCTGAATGAGACGTTCACGCTGGGATTCCAGGGGAACATCTATGAAGGCTTGACCCGACGTGGCCCCGATCTGGCGATCGAGCCGGCGCTCGCCACGTCTTGGGAGATGATGGAGCCGACGCGCTGGCGCTTTTTCTTGCGCGAAGGTGTGACCTTTCACGATGGTAGCCCGTTCACGGCAGATGATGTGGTTTTCTCTGCCGAGCGGGCGCGGGCCGACGGCTCGGACCTCAAGAGCCGGCTCGCTGGTGTCGTCGATGTCATCGCGGTCGACGACTACACGGTCGACTTCGTCACCGAGCAGCCCAATCCGATTCTCAATGCCGAGTGGGACACTTGGTACATCATGGATCGTGAATGGGCGGAGGCGAACGATGCCGTGGCCCCGACCAACATCGCCGATCAGACCGGGGCCTTTGCGCATGCCCATGCAAACGGCACTGGCCCCTTCAAGCTCGAGAGCCGCGAGGCGGACATCAAGACCGTGGCGGTGATCAACGAGGATTGGTGGGATGCGCCGGAGCACAATCTGACCGAGGTCGTCTTTCAGCCCATCGCCAGTGACAGCACGCGCATTGCGGCATTGCTCTCCGGCGAGATGGACATGGTCTATCCGGTGCCGACCCAGGACGTGCCGAGGTTGGAGAGCTCATCGAACGTACGAGCGCTGGTCGGTCCCGAGCTGCGGACGATCTATCTCGGGCTCGACCAGAGCCGGGACGAGCTGCTCTATTCTTCGGTCAAAGGCGCCAACCCCTTCAAGGATCGACGGGTGCGCCAGGCGATGTACCAGGCGATCGATATGGAAGCGATCATCGATCGGATCATGCGTGGCCAGGCAACGGCGGCCGCCAGCTTGGTCGCACCGGGCGTGCAGGGCTTCCCGGAGAGCCTCCAGCGCTACGCCTATGATCCGGATGCCGCCAAGGCGCTGCTCACCGAGGCCGGCTATCCAGACGGGTTCAGCGTCACGATGGATTGCACCAACGACCGCTATGTCAACGACGAGGCGATCTGTCAGGCGATTGTCGGCATGCTCGGCCGCATCGGTATCGACGTCGATCTCCTCGCCCAAACCCGTTCGGTCTACTTCGCCAAGGTGCTTGCACAGAGCGGCTACGATACGAGTTTCTTCATGCTGGGGTGGACGCCCAGCAGCTTCGATAGCTGGAACCCTCTCTACAATCTCGTGCATAGCCGCACCGAGGACGGCGCTGGAGCCTTCAATCTCGGTGGCTACGCGAACCCCGAGATCGACGCGTTGACGGCGAGGATTCTCACCGAGGCTGATAGTGAAGCGCGCGCGGCAATGATCGAGGAGGCGTGGCAGATCCTCCACGACGATGTCGGCTATCTGCCATTGCACCAGCAGGCGCTAGCCTGGGGGGTGGCGGACGGCGTCGAGGTGGCGCAGCGAGCCGACAACCAATTCGCTTGGCGCCACGTGGTGAAGAACTGATTGGCCGAAGGCAGGGTGGGGGAGCCCTTCGCTAAGGCGTGAGCCCAATACTCGGCTCAGCTGCCCTGCCGGCTGCGGAGCAAGGCCTGAAAGTCGGGGATAGCGATGGACGATTCGCCGCTGAAGGCGAGGCTTCCGCCGCCAGCGCTGCCAAGACCGCCAGCCTGGAAGAGATCGCCGGTGATGCGGTAGTCGATGGCGCTGCCGTCGAAGCCGAGAACGCGGTTGATCAGGTCCGCGGTCTGCACCCGGATCGTGACGGGCACGACGGCCTCGCCGAGGCGTGGCAGCTCGAAGGCGTCGTCGCTGACGCCGGTGCCGAAGGCGTTGCCGTTCAGCTCCATGGTGAAGCGCAGGCCCTGGGCCTGGATCGGCTCGGGATTGGGATTGGTGAAGCGGAGATCGAGACCGATCGACTGCTCCAGCAGCCCCGGTTGCGCGAAGCGCAGATCGGCGAGCTGCACCGACAGGGGGTAGGTCGCGGGGCCCGCAGTCGTGCAGGCTGTCAGAGCCAGGATCAACATCGCCATGGGTAGTCGTTTCACCGGAGTCCTCCGCGTGCTTGTCGCACCTGCCTAGAGCATCGCTCCTCGGATAGCACTCCTGCTAGGTGACGGCAGGCGGCTCAGTCGAGCAGCACGAGGCCCTCTGGCCCGGCCGCCACGTAGCCGCGGTCGGTGAGCTTGAGATGCGGAATTACGGGCAAGGGCAGGAAGGCAAGCTGGAGGAGCGGCTCCTGCAAGGTGCAGCCGATCTCGCGGGCCCTAGCGCGAAGCTCGACGAGGCGCTCGTCGATGAACGCCAGCGGTTGATCCGACATCAGCCCGGCCACGGGCAGTGGCAGGTCGGCCAGCACCTTGCCGTTGGCAACGACGACGGCGCCACCTTGGATGTCGATCAGGTGGTTGGCGGCAATCGCCATGTCGCCTGGGTTGTCACCGACGGTGATCAGGTTGTGGCTGTCATGGCCGATCGATGTGGCAATGGCGCCCTCGAGCGGGCCAAAGCCCTTGACCCAGCCACGGCCGATATTGCCGTTCACGCCGTGGCGCTCGAGCACGCAGAGTCGGGCGATCTCCGGATCCTCGTCGGGCACGGCCTCGAGATGGTCGGTGAGCAGCGAAAAGGGCAGGGCGCCGATCACCGGACACTTGCGGCTGCCGTCGAGGGCCAGGTCGGCAGCCTCGACCGACGCACGCCGCACGCTGCCATAGCCAGGTGGGTCGGGGTGCTCGCGCGGCTCGGCCAGGGCCGCTGTAGCGGTCCTGCCGCCGATGATCACCTCAGCCACGCGGACGCTGTCCAGATCATCGAGGATGACGAGGTCCGCGCGCTTGCCGGGTGCGACGATGCCGCGGTCGCGCAGGCCGAAGGCGGTGGCGGCGCCCAGCGTCGCCGCGCGGTAGACCGGCATCGCTGGCGCACCAGCGCGGATCGCGAGACGCATGGCGTGGTCGATATGTCCCTCCTCGCGGATCTCCAGCGGGTTGCGATCGTCGGTGCAGAAGGCGCAGCGCATCCACGTGGCGTCGGTGACGAGCGGGGCCAAGGTGGTCACGTTCTTGGCGATGGAGCCTTCGCGCAAGAGGATGTGCATGCCCTTGGCGAGCTTTTCCTCCGCTTCGGCGAGGCTGGTGCATTCGTGATCCGTCGAGACGCCGACGGCGAGATAGGCGTTCAGCTCGCTGGCGCGAAGCAACGGGCTGTGGCCGTCGATGTGCTCGCCGAAGAACTGCTCGAGCTTGGCCAGCATGCCCGGGTCCTTGTGGATGACGCCCGGAAAGTTCATCAGCTCGGCGAGGCCGATGACGGCGGGGTCGCTCAGCAGCGGTGCCAGGTCTTCCGCCTCGAGCCTGGCGCCGGCGGTCTCCAGTGCTGTTGCCGGGACGCAGGAGCTGAGATTGACGCGCAGCGTCATGACCAGCTGGCGACTGGCCTCGATGAAGTAGCGGATGCCGTCGATGCCCACGACGTTGGCGATCTCATGCGGGTCGCAAATGGCGGTCGTGGTGCCACAAGGCAGCACGCCGCGCTCGAACTCGGCGGGCACGACCATTGAGCTCTCGACATGCACATGCGTGTCGATGAAGCCCGGTGCTACGATGCGGCCTCGGGCATCGATCTCCTGCTGGCCTTCGAACACGCCGTGCGTGCCGACCACCGTGTCACCGGCGATGGCGATGTCCATCGGCCCCTCGATCCGCCCGGTGGCCGTGTTCAAGAGCCGGGCGTTCTTGATCACGAGGTCGGCCGGCTCCCTTGCCAGCGCCTGGTCGATCCGAGACGCGAGGAGCTGCTGGAGGATGGTCATGCCGGATCCCTGCTGCGCTGCGGTGACCGCAGCGGTCTAGCAGCCCGTCAGGCGCCAGTCATCAATCAGGCGGCCGTCACGGCCGGAGACGGGGCCGGAGCGGGGCAGGCGACGCCTGTGCCCTGCAGGCTGCAATAGCCCCAGGGGTTTTTTGCCAGGTATTGCTGGTGGTCTTCCTCGGCGAAGTAGAAGGTGGGTGCCGCCACGACCTCGGTGGTGAGCGCCGGACGACCGGCCTGCACCAGTGCCTTGCCATAGGCCTCGGCCGCTGCCTTTGCCCGCTGCAGCTGCGCGTCGGTCGTCGCATAGATGCCGGAGCGGTACTGTGTGCCGACATCGTTGCCCTGGCGCATGCCTTGGCTCGGGTCGTGGTTCTCGAAGAAGAGCGTGAGCAGCCGGTCGAGGTCCACCTCCGCCGGGTCGAAAACGACGAGCACGACTTCGTTATGCCCGGTCCGGCCGGTGCAGACCTCCTCATAAGTCGGGTTCGCCGTGATGCCACCCGCATAGCCGACGGCCGTCGTGAAGACACCCTTCTCTTGCCAGAACAGCCGTTCCGCTCCCCAAAAGCAGCCCATCCCAATCAAGACTTGCTCGGAGCCCTCCGGATAGGGGCCTTCGATCGGCGTGCCCAGCACGGCGTGCTTGCCCGTCAGGCGAAACGGCCGCGCCTCACGGCCGGGAAGAGCCGTCTCTGTCGTCGGCAGATCCATCGACTTGGTCTTCGTGAACCACATGGCGGGATGGCCTTTCTCAGTTGCCGATATCGATGTTGAGATGTTGTTGGAGGAGCGTGCGCAGCGGCGCATGCGGCACCGGGACGAAGCCGGGATGGCCGGGTTGGATGAGATAGACCCAACTGCCATCACGCTGGCGGACCCAGAGCTCTGCCGTGTACACGTCGGCGACCTCCGGGTTGGCTCGGCTGAAGAAGCGCTTCCAGTGATACTCGATCCGCACCGGCCGGTCACCGGCATCGTACCCTACGTCCAGCTCGCCCTCCGCCCGCTCGAGACGCTGCCAGTGCTGGTGCTCGAAGCGGACGGGCCGCTCGCCGGTCAGCGGCTCCGGTAGCGGTAGCCGGTCATGCATGTGCCAATCGCTCATGCAGAGGCGAGGTAGCGAGATGGCGGACAAGGTCAAGCTCTCAGCCGACACCGAGCCCCGCCTCACTGCGCTCCAGGATCAAGGGGATGATCAGGTCCTCCTCGTCCTCCAGGTGTCGTCCGAGCTGACCAATGAACGACGGTATCGCGCTCGTGAGCTGGGCGGTGGCACGGGGGCCATCGGCCCCGGGCAGCCGCAATGTTTGCAGCAGCATGTTGCTCGCAGTCGCCAGCCCGCCGATAGCTGCATGAAGCGTATCATGATCGGCCTCGAGGATCTCGAAGCCCCGCTTCAGGCGTGGTTCGGCCGCGATGAAGACCGGAAAGTAGTTGTGGTCCTCGATCATGTGATGGTGGTGGAGCTGCTGCAGAAAGAAGCCCATGCGCGGTGCGAACCAGGGCTGGAACTCGGCCGCATCCAGCCGGCCTTCGCGCAGCTCGGTCGTTCCGTTCTCGAGGGCCGTCGCCAGCTCGCGAAACCCGGCGTGGCGGTCGAGCCAGAACCGACTGAGGGCGCCAAGGTTTGGGTGGCCGGGCCAGGTCGAGCGCGGATGCCGGTCGATGAAGAATTTGAGATTTGCGGGCCAACCGGCTCGCTGGTCGAGATCGAGCGATGGCTCCAGGCTCATCGGCATTCCAATCGTTCGCTATTGCGCGTCAGCAGGCTGTTAGAGGTAGTATCCGCCGGCGTCGGTACCATGTGCTCAAGGGGCACAGTCGAGCAGCGGGCCCAGCTGGATCTTGCGTTGGCCGATCACCGCACTCCGCTCTGCCGCCCAATCGCCGGTCGGCGGCCAGCTGCGTGGTGACGGCAGAATGACCGCCAGCCTTGCTGCTTCGCGGGCGGTGAGCTCGGCGGCGGGTTTGTTGAACCAGTGCCGGCTTGCGGCCTCCGCCCCATAGATGCCGGGACCGAGCTCGACCACGTTCAAGTAGAGTTCGAGAATGCGCTCTTTGCCCAACAGCAGCTCGACCTGTGGGGCGAGCCATGCCTCGAGGGCTTTTCTCGGCAGATCCCGGCCGGGCCAGAGAAGCAGGTTCTTCGCCAGCTGCTGGGTGATCGTGCTCGCCCCGCGCGGCCGCTCGCCGGCCCATGCCCGCTCGAGCTCGGTCCGCAATGCCGAGAGATCGAAGCCCCAATGCTCGCAGAAGAGATTGTCCTCCGACGCGATGACCGCGCGCGCCAGATGCGGGCTGATCTCTTTGAGTGGACGGTAGCGATAGTCCATGGACTCGCCTTCGACGAGGCGGATGAGCATCAGTGGTGTCACGGGCGGGGGCAGGTAGCGATAGGCCGCCAGAACGATCAGGGGCAGCACGACCAGAACGGCACCGAGCCAGAGGAGCAATCGGCGAACCAGTCGACGGCGCCAACCCGATGAGCGCGGCCTCGATGTCGTCGGGCGACGGCGCGATCGGGCCATCCAGGCTCAGAGCTGGCAGCGGCCGGTGATGTCGAGGGTCGCCACGGCACCTCGGCGAAGCGCGTCCAGAACTTGGCGGGTGATCGCTTCGTCGTTGCAAACGAGCGCAATCTCGACCGGAGGGTCGGTTGCCAGGTGGATGGTCAGGCGGTGACTGAGGCTGGTCTCCTTGTGCACCTCGACATGGCTGATCCGATCACGCTCGATCAGCAGGAAGGGCGCGCCCGCCACATTGCCCGGCAGGTTCTGCTGGAGCAGAAGGCTATCGGCTCGCGCGGTCGCGATGCCTGCCGTGAGCAGCGCCATGAAGATCAGCATGAAGCGTCGCATGGCGTCCTTCCTGCCGCAAGGCGGCTCCGCTCAACCACACCGACAGCACCAGTGCTACAGAAGCTCGATCAAGCGGAGATCGTGCTGCCGGCTCGCGGCTGTCCGTTGGGCTTCAAACCAGCTTGCGAACATCGGTGAGCTTGCCGGTGATCGCGGCTGCCACAGCCATGGCCGGGCTGACCAGATGGGTTCGCCCAAGCCGCCCCTGGCGACCTTCGAAATTGCGGTTGCTGGTGGACGCACAGCGCTCCTGCGGTGCCAGCTGATCCGGGTTCATGGCGAGGCACATCGAGCAACCCGGCTCGCGCCACTCGAAGCCCGCATCCTTGAAGATGACGTCCAATCCCTCGACCTCGGCCTGGTGCTTCACCAGCCCCGAGCCCGGCACCACCATGGCGCTCACGGTCTCGGCAATGCGCTTGCCCTCCAGCACCTTTGCTGCCGCGCGCAAATCCTCGATCCGGCCATTGGTGCAGGAGCCGAGGAAGATGCGGTCGACCTTCACGTCGGACATCTTCATGCCAGGCTCGAGGCCCATATAGGCGAGCGATCGCTCCATCGCCGCACGGTGGCCTGGATCCGTGACCATCTTGGGATCCGGAACGCTGCCGGAGATCCCCACGACATCCTCGGGGCTGGTGCCCCAGGTGACCTGCGGCTCGATATCCTCCGCCCTGAGCGTCACCTCTTTCTGGTAGACCGCACCCTCGTCCGACGGCAGCGAGCGCCAGGCCGCCAGCGCCTGCTCGAAGGCACCGGCCTTGGGCGCCATGGGTCGGCCCTTGATGTAGTCGAAGGTGGTCTCGTCCGGTGCGATCAGACCGGCGCGAGCGCCGGCTTCGATCGACATGTTGCAGATGGTCATCCGGCCTTCCATGGAGAGCCCGCGGATGACCGAGCCGGCGTACTCGATGACGTGGTGGGTTCCGCCGGCAGTGCCGATCTTGCCGATGATGGCGAGGATAACGTCCTTGGCCGTGACCCCAAAGCCCAGCTCACCATCGACGGTGATCCGCATGTTGAGCGGGCGCTTTTGCAGCAGTGTCTGGGTGGCGAGCACGTGCTCGACCTCCGACGTGCCGATGCCGAAGGCCAGCGCCCCAAACGCTCCATGCGTCGAGGTATGGCTGTCGCCGCAGACGATGGTCGTGCCGGGCAGGGTGAAGCCCTGCTCGGGCCCGATGATGTGCACGATCCCCTGGCGGATGTCGTGGACGTCATAGAGCTCGACGCCGAACTCACGGGCGTTCTGCTCCAGCGCCTCGACCTGGATGCGGGCCGTCTCGTCCTTGATGCCCTTGGCGCGGTCGGAATCGGTCGGCACGTTGTGGTCGACGACGGCAAGGGTCGCCTCCGGTCGCCGCACGCGGCGGCCCGCCGCACGCAGCCCCTCGAACGCCTGCGGGCTGGTCACCTCGTGAACGAGATGGCGGTCGATGTAGATGAGGCAGGTCCCGTCGTCCTGCTCCTCGACCAGGTGCGCCTGCCAGATCTTGTCGAACAGGGTCTGGGGACCACTCACCGCCGCTGCCATCAACGTTTTCCTCGGTTTGCGCCGCTTCGTTCAAGGCTCATGTCGGTGCCCTGCGGCTTGCGGTCAAGATACTCGGGGCGGCCCTTGCAGCGACCGACCCCAGATCGAACGGGGCCCAATAGCTGAGCCCGGTTCGTTAGTGCGGTTCAAGCCTCGGCTGGCGCCGAGCCGGCACTGCCTGCAGCGCTGCCGCTCTTGGGAGCTGGCCGATCGACGCGGCGCTCGGCAATACGCGCCGACTTGCCGCGGCGGCCACGCAGGTAATAGAGCTTGGCACGCCGCACCTTGCCGCGACGGACCACGTCGATGCTGTCGATGCGCGGGCTGTAGAGCGGAAACACGCGCTCGACGCCCTCGCCGTAGGAGATCTTGCGAACGGTGAAGGACGAGTTGACGCTGCGATTGCGGCGCGCGATGCACACGCCTTCGAAAGCCTGAACGCGCTCGCGATTGCCTTCGATGACGCGGACATTGACCCGCACGGTGTCGCCCGGTCGAAAATCCGGGATCGCTCGCGATTGGGTCAGCGCAGCAACCTGCTGCTGCTCGATCTGTTGGATGACGTTCATCTAAGGCACTCCAGCTGGGCGATCGGCTGATCGCGAATTCAATGGGCTCGGTTGTGGCCGCGATCGTCGTCGAGCGACTGATCGGCCAGAAGATCGGGACGGCGGCGGCGGGTGATGTCGAGGGCAACCGCGTGTCGCCAATCGCGAATGCGGCCGTGGTGACCCGAGAGCAGAACGTCGGGCACCGTGCGCCCTTGCCAGGTCTGCGGTCGGGTGTAGTGCGGATACTCCAGGAGCCCGGTGGCGAAGCTCTCGTCTGCCAGCGATTCCTCACGACCGACCACACCGGGCAGCAGCCGAACCGTGGCATCGAGCAGCGCCATCGCCGCGATCTCGCCGCCGGTGAGCACGAAGTCGCCAAGGGAGACCTCAACGAAGCGATGCTTCTCCAGCACACGCTCGTCGACGCCCTCGTAGCGACCACAAAGAATGACACAGCCTGGTCCGTCCGCCAGCGACTGCGCCATGGCGTGATCAAATCGGGCACCCTTCGGGCTCACGTAGATCAGCGGCCTCGCGTCGGCTTCGTCGTGGATCGCTTCAACGGCCCGATCGATGACATCGGCGCGCATCACCATGCCGGCCCCACCGCCGAAGGGCACGTCGTCGACGCTGCGATGACGGTCGGTGGCGAAGTCCCGCAGGTTGGTCGCGTCGAGCGACCAGATCCCCGCCTCCAGAGCCTTGCCGGTCAGGGAATGGCCGAGTGGGCCCGGGAAGATTTCCGGGAAGATGGTGAGCACCGAAGCGCGGAACGCCGCTGTCATCACGCGGCCTCGCTCGCTTCCGCAGCGACCACCAGACGGCCCTGCGCGAGATCGACCTCAGGCACGAGGCCGAGCGTGAACGGCACCATCGCGCTGCCGCCGGCCGAGTCACGATACTCGATAACCTCACCAGCGCCGAAATCGTGCACACCGGTGACGCGGCCGAGCGACCTGCCGCCCGTGTCCTGCACCACGAGGCCGACGAGGTCCTCATAGTAGAAGGCACCGGGCTCGGGCTCCGGCAGACGGCTTCGTTTGACGAAGAGACGAACCCCGCGCAGCGCCTCGGCAGCCTCGCGGTCGGTGATGCCCAGGGCCTTGACGGTGATGCCGCCCTTGGCCGGGCCGATCACCTCGACCTCGAACAGCTCGCGGCCCGTCTCGTCCAGCAGAGCACCATAGGCGCCGACATTCTCGGGCGCCTCGGTGAAGGTCTTGAGCTTGAGCGCACCGCGCACGCCATGCGCCGCCGCCACCGCGGCGACGCAGACGAGCTTCTGCTCAGCAGATGCGCGGTCAGTCATGTCGACGCTCAGGCCTCGGCGCCTGCGGCCTCGGCCTTCGCCTTCTCAGCAGCGATCGCCTCGGCCTTCTTGCCGGTGCCGCGATGCCGCGTGGCGCCCGGCAGGATGCCGGCCTTGTCGAGGAAGCGCGCCATCCGGTCGCTCACCTGCGCGCCATGGCCGAGATAGTGCTTCACGCGCTCCTCGTTGATGACGATGCGCTCGGGATGCTCATCGGGGAGCAGCGGGTTGTAGTGGCCGAGGCGCTCGAGGAAGCGGCCGTCGCGGGCGAAACGCGTGTCCGCGGCGACGATGCGGTAGAAGGGGCGCTTCTTGGCGCCACCACGGGCGAGACGGATTTTGACGGCCATTGTGCTTCCAATTGTTGCGATAGGGTCTGGATCTGTCGGGCTCAGCGAATGAGCGGTGCGTGCTCGTGATGTCAGCGTGGTGGCATCAGCCCTGGCGGCATGTGCCGCCCGAGAAACTGCTTGGGTCCACCCGCCTTCTTCATCCGTTTCATCATGTCCTGCATCTGTCGATGCTGCTTGAGGAGCTTGTTGACCTCCTGCACCGAGGTGCCGGAGCCGGCAGCGATCCGCTTCTTGCGGGAGGCGGCGATAACGTCGGGCTGGCGCTTTTCCTGTCGCGTCATGCTGTCGATGATCGCGGTCTGGCGAACCAGGATCTGCTCGTCGACATTCGCTTCGGCGAGCTGTTTCTTGATCTTGCCGACACCAGGCAGCATTCCGAGGATGCCGCCCATGCCGCCCATCTTGCCAACCTGCTTGAGCTGGCTCTGCATGTCCTCGAGCGTGAACCGGCCCTTGCTCATCTTCTTTGCGAGCTTCTCGGCCTCGGCCTGGTCGACGACCTCGGTTGCCTTCTCGACGAAGGTGACGACGTCGCCCATGGCGAGAATACGGTTCGCCATTCGCTCAGGATGGAAAGCATCGAGGCCGGAGAGCTTCTCGCTCGTGCCGACGAACTTGATCGGCTGGCCGGCCACCTCGCGCATGCTCAGCGCCGCACCACCCCTGGCATCACCGTCCATTCGGGTCAGCACGATGCCGCTGACGCCGACGCGCTCGGCGAAGTGCCTGGCAACGTTGACAGCGTCCTGGCCGGTCAGGCTATCGGCGACGAGCAGGGTCTCGTGCGGTTGGGCGAGGTCGCGGACCCGCACCAGCTCGTCCATCAGGTCGTCGTCGATGTGCAGCCGGCCTGCGGTGTCCAGGATCAGTGCGTCGAAGCCGTTGCGCTTCGCCTGATCCAGCGCCCGTTGCGTGATCGCCAGCGCATCCTCACCCGGCACGATGGCGACGCTCTCGACGGCCGCCTGACCAGCCAGCACCTCGAGCTGCTGCTGGGCTGCCGGACGCTGCACATCCAAGGACGCCAGCAAAACGCGCTTCTTGTCACGCTGCTTCAAGCGAAGCGCCAGCTTGCCCGAAGTCGTCGTCTTGCCCGAGCCCTGCAGGCCGACCATCAAGATCACGGCCGGTGGGCCACCGAGCGTCAGCTCGGCGCTCTCGCCACCCAAGAGCTCGACGAGCTGGTCGTGGACGATCTTGACGACCATCTGGCCCGGCGTGACCGATCTGACCACGTCCTGGCCGATGGCCCGTTCCTTGACCTTGGCAACGAAGGTCTTGACCACCGGCAGGGCGACGTCCGCCTCCAAGAGCGCGATCCGGATTTCCCGCATCGCCTCGCTGACATCGGCCTCCTCGAGCGCGCCGCGCTTGCGCAGTCGCTCGAACACCCCACCCAGTCGGTCGCTCAGGCTGTCGAACATCTCGATCATAGCGAGGCGGCGACCGGGCATTCGATCCCGACGCGCCTCAGCATTCCTTGTTGAGTGTACGTTGCACAACAGGTAGCGCCGCCGCTATTCAGCAGCGTCGCGAAGGGGTCTTCTAGGCTTTGACCCCGCCAATCGTCAAGCCGGATCGGGGGCAATAACCGGTCTGTTCTCGAGCCAGGAACATCCGAACGATGGTTTTCGACAATTGTTGTGTCGCTGCGAGCATAAGCCGTTGCTGACGGCACTCGGTGGGCGCCTCTGAGCAGCAGCGCAATTGCACTGGCGCGCCATCCGCCCTATCCCGCAGCCCATGATCCCTTTCTTGAAAATGCATGGGCTTGGCAACGACTTCGTGGTGCTCGACGGGCGGCGCGAGCCGCTGCAGCTGGCTGGCGATCTCATTCGACGCATCGGTGATCGCCACCGCGGCGTGGGCTTTGATCAGCTCGCGCTTCTTGAGACTAGCGCTAGCGCCGACGTGGCCGTTCGCTTCTTCAATCAGGATGGCGGCGAAGCGGGTGCCTGCGGCAACGCCAGCCGTTGCATCGCCGCTCTCGTCGCGGACGAGACCGGCCGCAATCGCGTTCGGCTCGAGACAAGGGCCGGCGTGCTCGCCGCCGAGCGGCACGGCGATGGCCGCGTCACTGTCGCCATGCCGGCGCCGGATTTTGCCTGGGATGCGGTCCCGCTGCGCGAGCCGGCCGACACGATGGCGGTCGACCTCCAGATCGGGAACCTGCCACCAGCGGTTTGCCTCAGCATGGGCAACCCGCACGCGGTGTTCTTCGTCGACGATGTCGACCGTATCGCCCAACTCGGTCCGCTTCTCGAACGTCACGCCATGTTCCCACAAGGTGCCAATATCGGTTTCGCCCGGCTGGAATCGGCTGACCGGTTCCGCCTTCGTGTCTTCGAGCGCGGTGCCGGCCTGACGCTCGCCTGCGGCAGTGGCGCTTGTGCTGCCATGGTGGCGGCCGTGCGTCGGGGGCTCGCATCGGACAGGGCGGCCCTTATCTTGGATGGTGGCGAGCTCGAGCTTGCCTGGTCCGGGCAGGGATCTGTCGCCATGACCGGTTCCTGGTCGCTGAGCTTCACCGGCACGTTCAATCCTGAGACAATCGGCCATCCTGAAGTCGCGAGCCCATGAGCACGATCGACGTCATCACCTTCGGCTGCCGCCTCAACACCTTCGAATCCGAGGTGATGCGCCGGCATGCGCAGACGGCCGGTCTCGACAATCTGGTGATCGTCCATACCTGCGCGGTCACGGCCGAGGCCGAGCGTCAGGCCCGACAAGCCATTCGGCGTGCCCGCCGCTCCCGACCGGACGCCCGGATCGTCGTGACCGGCTGTGCGGCGCAGATCACGCCCGAGGCCTATGCGGCCCTCGACGGTGTCGACCAGCTGGTGGGCAATGACCGCAAGCTGAAGCCGGAGACCTGGCGCACGCTGGCCAGCGACATGACGACCAAGGCCCATATCGGTGACGTCATGGCCGAGCGGACACCCGAGCGCCATGCGATCGATGGAATGGAGGGGCGCACCCGTGCTTTCCTCAGCGTCCAGAACGGTTGCGATCATCGTTGCACGTTTTGCGTCATCCCTTACGGCCGCGGCAACAGTCGCTCGGTGGCGTTGCCTGATGCCGTGGCGCAGGCACGCCATCTCGTCGAGGCCGGACACCGAGAGCTGGTGCTGACCGGCGTCGATCTTACGTCCTATGGTCGGGATCTCGACGGCCAGCCGACGCTCGGCCGGCTGGTTGCCGCCATTCTCGCAGGCGTGCCGGAGCTGCCCCGGCTCCGCCTCTCGTCGTTGGACCCGGCGGCGATCGACCCAGAGCTCTTCGCCCTCTTGAGCAGCGAGCCTAGGGTGCTGCCGCATGTGCATCTGAGCATTCAGGCTGGCCATGACCTGACGCTCAAGCGGATGAAGCGCCGCCATCTCCGCGCCGACGTCTTGGCCCTGTGCGAGCGCCTGCGCCGGAAGCGTCCCGACATCGTCTTCGGTGCCGACCTGATTGCCGGCTTTCCCACCGAGGACGAAGCCATGTTCGAGCAGTCGCTGAGCATCGTCGATGCCGCGGATCTCACCTTCCTGCATGTCTTCCCATACTCGCCGCGCCCCGGCACGCCGGCGGCGCGGATGCCGCAGCTGCCGCGGCCGTTGATCAAGGAACGGGCGCAGCTTCTGCGGGAGAAAGGCGAACGGGTGCTCGAGACGTTCCTCAATGGAGAGGTCGGGAAACGTCGGCAGATGCTGGTCGAGCGCGAGGGCAGGGGCCACACGCAGCACTTCGCGCCAGTCAGGCTCAACGAGGCAACACCCGCGGGCATGCTCGCCGACATCAAGGTCATCGGCAAGGACAACGGGTTGCTGATTGGCGAGATTGACGCTGCATGAGGCCAGACCTCGCTCAGCCAAGCGGTGCCAACATGCCCCGGTGTGACGGGGACAGCGATCGGCGTATGCTGATCAACCGATCTGCGACGCGACGGAGAAGCCGCGGGCGGGACATCAGGGGGGGGGGGGGGAGGGGGGGCGGGGGGGGGGGGCGGTCGGGCATCAGAGCGGCGATGACTGGTTAAATGGAATCCGGGACGATTCTATTTCTTTGGCATCGAGATTGAGCTTTGGCGAATCGGGAACTCTCTGCCGGCACCCCGCTTCAACGTCGTGGTGGAGCCGAACGAATGGGAGCGGGCCGTTGCCAGGCGGGTGGAGCGGGCAAGGTCCGGTGAGCCTGAAGGCATCGACATCAACCGCGTCGCTTATTGGCAAGCGTTTGAAGGGAAGACGGAGCGTGCTTGATGGAGGAACCGGAAGAAAGGCTGGCTCGGGCGGCTTTTTCGGCGCGACGAGGAGCGTTCCGACACCGGGGTGGTGGAACCAGCGCCGAGCGATCCGCCCGCTGAGCCTCCTCCCTGATGCGCCGATGGGCGATGCACCGACGGCCGACACGGGGCAATCGCTCGATCTCGCCGGCTACGAGCTCGATGCGGAGGCGCCCGGCCGACACGCCGCGGAAAATGATCTGGTGCTCGATACGCCGCAGCCGGAGCTGGTGTTGGACGCCGCTGCCGAAGTCGTGTCGGAAGTGGCAGACGTGCCGAGCCAGGAGACTCCGCCGCCGATAGAAGTTGCTGAGTCGGGCGGGCGCGTCGGCTGGCTGTCGCGTCTGCGTCAGGGCCTGTCACGGTCATCCAATGCGCTTACCGGCAACATCTCCGGCATCTTCACCCGTCGCAAGCTCGACGACGAGACGTTGGAGGAGCTCGAGGACGCGCTCATCATGGCCGACCTCGGTGTCGAGACCGCGGCCCGCATGGTGCAGAAGATCGCGCATGATCGCTTCGGCAAGGAAGTGACGGACCTCGAGATACGTGAGGCGCTGGCCAAGGAGATGGCCGAGGTGCTGGAGCAGGTGGCCGAGCCGCTGCCGGTGCGCACAGAGGCCCGACCGCAGGTCGTGCTGATCGCCGGGGTCAACGGGGTCGGCAAGACAACGACCATCGGCAAGCTCGCCAAGCAGCAGATGCTGCTGGGTCGGCGGGTCATGATGGCCGCTTGCGACACGTTTCGGGCAGCGGCTGTCGAGCAGCTGGAGATCTGGGGCAACCGCAATGGCTGCCCGGTGATGAAGGCGAAGACCGGCGCCGATGCTGCCGGGCTCGCTTACGACGCACTGGCCCGTGCCGCACGCGAAGGCTACGACCTCTTGCTGATCGACACGGCTGGCCGGTTGCAGAACAAGGCCGAGCTGATGGAGGAGCTGGCGAAGATCGTCCGGGTCATCCAGAAGCTCGAGCCCGAAGCACCACATGATGTCATCCTTGTGTTGGATGCGACCACCGGCCAGAACGTCTTCAATCAGGTCGATTTGTTCAATGCGATGGTGGAGCTGACGGGCTTCGTGGTGACCAAGCTGGACGGCTCCGCGAAGGGCGGTGTCGTCGTGGCACTGGCTGAGCGGTTCGGCCTGCCGGTTCATGCCGTTGGCGTCGGCGAAGCCATCGACGATCTCAGGCCTTTCGATCCTGACGCTTTCGCCCGCGGCTTGCTGGGCCTCGACCAAGGCCAACGTGACGCCGCGTGACCCAGGTCGCCGCACGTTCACTATTCTTCTCAATCAGCTTCGGAGAGACGCGATCATGAAAAGCAACATCGTCGAAAGCGTGCTGGGCGCGCTCGTGTTGCTCGTCGCTGTCAGCTTCTTCGCCTGGGCGTATGCGCGCGCCGATGTCGGCGATCCGGGAGGCTACACGCTGGTTGCGAAGTTCGAGAGCATCGGCGACCTGGAGCCTGGCGGCGATGTGCGGATCAGCGGCATTCGCATCGGCCAGATCCTCTCGCTCGACCTCGATCCCATCTCGTTTCGTGCCCAGGTCCGCTTCAGCGTGCTGAGCGATATCGAGCTGCCGGCTGACAGCTCGGCGCAGATCGTCAGTGCCAGCCTGCTCGGCGGCAAGTATCTGTCGATCACCCCAGGCGGCGACGAGGTCGTCTTGGCCGATGGCGGCGAGATCGAATACACCCAGTCCGCGGTCAATTTCGAGGATCTGCTCGGGCAGTTCATCTTCAGCCAGAGCTCCAGCGAGTGATGCTTGCGCCTCGAGCCTCCTGGCCGACCTGCCTGGGCTTGCTGACCTTGGCACTCCCCGTTGCGGTGACGGCTGCGCCATCGATCGAGCATCGCATTGCCGTCCTGCAGGGGTTGGACAAGGTAACGGCGCGAATCGAGCTCCTTGAAGCAAGGCTCGGCGAGACGGTTCAGTTCGGCAGCCTCGAGGTGCGCGCTCGAGCCTGCTTCGAGACGCCGCCGACCGAGCCGCCCGAAAGCGTCGCGTTCCTCGAGATCGACGATCTCGGCACGGACGATATGGCGGAATCCGCGTTTGTTGGCTGGATGTTCGCATCGACGCCCGGAGTCTCAGCGCTGGAGCACCCGGTCTATGACGTTTGGGTCGTCGATTGTCGCGAGCCTGATGTCAGCCCGGCGATGATCATCGATCTAGAGCAGCTCGAGCCTTCGCCTGCCGAGAACTGAACGCCGCGCTGCCGGTTAGGCTTCTTCGATGACGAACGCGTCGAAGTGGGGGGGACTGTCGCTGTCATCCGCGCCCGTCTGTCCTAGCGTCCCTCCTAGCGACCGCTCGGGTTTGGCGGGCCGGTGCTGTGTCTCTTGCGCAGCGTCGTTTCCTCGGATCCCGGGCACCTTGTTCTCAGAGATCCGTCGGAAATCGCGGAATGGCGGTCGTGTAGTGGACATCGACTGACAGCACGAGGCCGAAGCCGAGAAGCGTCGTCATCATCGCAGTGCCGCCATAGGAGATCATCGGCAGCGGAACACCGACCACGGGAATCAAGCCCGTCACCATGGCGACGTTGATCAACACGTAGAGGAAGAAGTTGAAGGCGATGCCCATCGCCAGGAGGCGGCCGAACTGATGCGTGCACCGCAGCGCCACCAATAGCGTCATCCCGACCACCGCGAGGCAAAGAAGCAAGACGACCACGGCGCCAATAAAGCCAGCCTCCTCGGCCAGCATCGTGAAGGCGAAATCCGTTTGCTTCTCGGGCAGGAAGCTGAGCTGCGCCTGACTGCCTTGGAGGTAACCCTTGCCCCACAACCCGCCTGAGCCGAGGGCGATCTTGCTCTGGATGATGTGATAACCGGCACCGAGCGGGTCGGTCTCCGGGTCCATGAAGGTGAGGACTCGTTGCTTTTGATAATCGTGCAATCCAGCCCAGGCGAGCGGCAGGGCGGCTGCGACGGCACCGATTGCGAGCCCGAATTTCCACAGCCGGACGCCAGCCAGGAACAGGAGTGTCCCACCGCAGGCCAACAGCATGATGCTGGTGCCGAGGTCCGGCTGCTTGAGCACGAGCACGGCGGGCAAGGCGATGCAGACGAGGGGAACGACCAGAAAGAGCGGGCGCTTCACTTCGTCCAGATAGGCGCTGTGAAAGTAGCGGGCCAGGCACAGCACCAGGCCCACCTTCATCAGTTCGGACGGCTGCAGCTGCACGACACCGAGGTCGATCCAGCGCTGCGCACCCTTGGAGAGTTCACCGACAACCTCGACCCCGAGCAGCATCAAGAAGGCCACAGCGTAGAGTGGGAAGGCCCAGCGAAACCAAATGCGGATATCGATCAGGGCGACCGCGAGCATGATGCACGCACCGAAAGCGAGGCGGGCGCCATGCCGGGCCGCCCAGGGGCTGTGGCTGCCGCCGCCGGCCGAGTAGAGAACGAGGTAGCCGATCATGCCAAGCAGCATCAGCGCGCCCACGAGCGGCCAATGAATCGACCGCAGCTTTTCCAGCAGGCCGAGCTCGGATTGGCGGATGCGGGCCTCGGTCGCCATGGTTCAGCCGGTCGCCATTTCGCGGCGGCTCGCGCAATCATTCATCGCGATCGCCACCTGCCTCAAAGACCAGCCGACAAAGCGCGGCCGGATGGGTCGAGCTCGAGCACCCTGGTCATGATGTCGCGGGCGATGGGGGCTGCGGCAGCACTTCCGCTCTGGCCATGCTCAACGATGACGGAGACGGCATAACGCGGAGCAAATGTCGGTGCGTAGCAGACGAAGAGCGCGTGATGTCGATGCTCCCAAGGCCGATCCTTGCGCTTGTGGAGGCCGGCCGCGCGCTCGGCGCGGGTGATGCGGCGCACTTGTGAGGTGCCGGTCTTGCCGGCCATCTGAATCCCGTCGAGGGTGAGGGCATGGCGCCTTGCCGTGCCACGCGGGTGGTTGACCACCATTTCCATGCCCTTGAGGACATGGTCGAGGTTGACCTGGGAAACACCAATCGACTCCGGGATCGACAACGGCTCGCCCGGTGCACGCACAAACCAGGGCTTGACGGCGCGACCACCGTTGCACATCCGGGCCGTCATGATGGCCAGCTGCAAGGGCGTCGCCAGCATGAAGCCCTGGCCGATGCCGACGACCAGTGTCTCGCCGCGCTGCCAGGGCTCGCCCAGGGTGTCACGTTTCCACTGGCTGGTCGGCACGAGGCCGGGCCGCTCGCCGGGCAGGTCGAGACCCAACACGTCGCCGAGGCCAAAACGGTTAGCCATCGCCGCGATACCGTCGACGCCGACGCGACGGGCGAGGTCATAGAAATAGACGTCGCAGGACTGGGCAATCGCCTGATGAAGTGCCACGCGTCCGTGGCTCTTCCAGCAATGAAACCGAGCGTTGCCCAAGCTGGTGTAGCCGCCGCAGAACACGTCGTAGCTAGGTGTCACGAGCCCCGCCTCGAGCGCGGCAAGGCCGACGATCATCTTGAAGGTGGAGCCTGGCGGATACTGGCCACGAATGCACTTGTTGACGAGCGGCGTTCGCGGGCTGTCGCGCCACTCCTTCCATTGCTGATGCGACAGGCGGCCGAGAAATGCCGTGGGATCGAAGCTCGGGACTGAGGCGAGCGCCAAGACGGCGCCGGAGTTGACGTCGACGACGACCGAGCTCGCTGAGAGCTCCGCCGACAGGCGCTCATACGTGAAGGCCTGTAGGTCCAAGTCCAAGCTGAGGCGAACGTCTTCACCTGCCCGCCCGTCATCGCGGTCGAGCTCGCGAATCTCCCGGCCTATGGCATTGACCTCGACCCGGCGGAGGCCAGCGCGTCCTCTGAGCAACTGATCGTGGGCGTCCTCGATGCCGTTCTTGCCGATCCGGAACTCAGGCAGGCGCATGAGCGGGTCTGGATCGCTAGCCTGATCCTCCTCGGTCACCGGCCCGACATAGCCGAGGACATGTGCGAGGACCTCCCCGTACGGGTATTCACGCAGCAGCGTCGAATCCAAGACAACGCCGGGCATGTGCGGGCTGTGCACGGCAACGGCCGTCACCTCGTCCCAAGAAAGGCCCTCGCGCACGAGCACCGGCACGAAGGCACGCTGCACTTTGGCGCTGCGCATGATCTCGCTGATCTGCTGCTCGTCGAGCGGGATCACCCGAGCCAGGTTCCTCAGTGTGGCCTCGAGGTCCTTGGTGTTCTCGCGGATCAAGCGCACGCGGTAGCTCGGCACGTTGCGCGCCAAGATCTCCCCATGGCGGTCGAAGATCCGTCCGCGTGGCGGGACGGTTAGCCGCTGGCTGACCCGGTTCTCCTCCGCCAGTAGCGAATAGCGCGGAGACTGGTCGACCTGCAGCTGCCAGAGCCGACCGGCCAGCAAGCCGAACAACGCCGTCTGCGCCCCGCCGACGACGAGTGCCCGGCGTGAGAAGCTCTTGGTTCGGTCAGCTGCGTGGTGCTGCATGAGTCATCTTCGGCAGGCGCGGTTGCACCATTCCGAGCGCTAGGCTCACAGGGGGGTAGGCAGCGATGGTCAGCGCAATCTCAAAGAGGACAGGATGAAATGCAAAGACATGCTGAAACCAGATGCTGGCGAGCAGCCAGCGGAGCGACAACAGCAAGGCCACCGCGAGGCTAAACCACGCCCAGATCACCAGGAAAGACCGCCCGACGAGGAACCGGGGTGGCGCCAGCAAGATAAGGCGCGTCGAAAAAAGCGCCAGTGCCGTCAGGCCGAGCGGCAGTCCAGCTGCGGCGTCGAGCACCAAGGCTGCAACAAGAACAAGGCCAGGGCCCAACAAATCCGGGCGATGAACCGTCCAGAAGAAAACGACCGCGAGCGACAGGAGAGGGGCGATGGCGGTTGGCGCGGCGCTCGGCAGCGGAGCGAGATCGACCGCCATCAACGCGAGCAGCGTCGAGAGAGGCAGTAGGCTGCGTAGCAGCTCCTCCAGCCGGCTCGACGAGACGACGCCGCCGCGCCCGATGCCGCTCATCCGCCGCGCACCGCATGGAGCTCAGTGCTCTCGACCACCGTGTCCGAGAGCTGCGGCGGTGTGCTCGAGCCTACTGGTGTCATCGGCCGGCGGGCGCCATCAGGTCCGGCGGGATCGTCGGTCGCTGGTGCGGTTTCGGGTGGCGGCAGCGGCACATGCCGAAGGACCGCCACATAGTCGATATCCTGCCAGTCAACAGCAGGACGCACGGTCACTCTGGGACCCTCGATGCGACTGATCTCGCCGACCATCAACCCTGCTGGAAGGATGCCGCCGCGCCCGGAGGTCATGACCCGATCACCGATTTGAAAGCGCGGGTTCAATGGCAGGAATTCAAGCCGCGGCTCGGCGCTGTTGTCGCCGGCAAGCAGCGCCTGATCGCCGGACCGCTCAACGATGACCGGGATCTTCGAATTGAGGTCGGTAAGCAGCAAGACTCGCGCCGAGCGGTGGCCGACCTGGACGACCCGCCCAATCATCCCGGCCGGGGTCAATACCGCCATGCCGATCGTGATGCCGGCATCGGTGCCGATATCGATCAGCCGCGTGTGGACGAAAGGGCTCGCCGAATCGGCAACGATGCGAGCATTGACCCGGCTTGCCTCAGGCAAGGCATCTGGCATCTCTAGCATCGTGCGGAGCGACCGGTTCTCAACGCCGAGCCGCACTGCCTGCGTCTGCCAGTCCAGCAGCCGCCGGTTCTCTGCCTTGAGCCGCTCGTTCTCGGCGTAAACGGCAAAAAGGCCTCCCAGCTTCTCGCCGATCTGGCGACTCCAGGAAATCGGCTCGCGCACGAGCGTCGCGAAAGGCACGATCTGGTCGCCAATCACCGCCGTCGCTTCGTTGACGGCCTGCACTTCGAGCCGATCGAGAACCAAGAGGATTGAAGCGAGCGCCAGACAAGCGACCAACAGCGGGCGCTCTCCCATGGAGCGCCAGGTTCCGGCAAGACTGACCAGCCAGTTGATCAACCGCTTCAAGATCGCTCCAAGAGCTCCAGGGCCGAAGGGAAGAGTACCACAGCTCGAGGCGGGCAGCGCAAGCGAGGGTTGTATCGAATAACGTCTGAATGTCGCGCAAGGGCAACAGGCGTCCAGCGTCAGCTACCAAGCCGGTCGGCCGAGAACCTCAGCTCAATAGGCAGTGTGCAGGACATGCTTGAGGCCCTTCATGTCCTCGAGACACCGCCCGGTGCCGAGGGCGACGCAATTCAGGGGTTCGTCGGCTTGGCTGACCGGCAGGCCGGTCGAATGCCGCAGCACGAAATCGAGATTGCCGAGCAGCGACCCGCCACCGGTCAGGACAATGCCCTTGTCGACGATGTCGGCGGAAAGCTCCGGTGCGGTGTGCTCGAGCGCGACCTTGACGGCCTCGATAATGGCATTGACGGGTTCGGCGAGGCTCTCTGCGATCTGGCGCTCGCTGATCACGATCTCCTTGGGCACGCCGTTCATCAGATCGCGCCCCTTGATCTCCATGACCTCGCCATTGCCATCCTCGGGTAGGCACGCCGAGCCGATACGCTTCTTGATGTTCTCGGCCGTCGCTTCGCCGATCAAGAGGCTGTGGTTGCGGCGAACGTAGTTGATGATCGCCTCGTCCATCTTGTTGCCGCCAACGCGGATCGAGCGAGCATAGACGATGCCGCCGAGCGAAAGAATGGCGACCTCGGTCGTGCCACCGCCGATATCGACAACCATCGATCCGGTGGGCTCGGTCACTGGCAGGCCGGCGCCGATAGCAGCGGCCATCGGCTCCTCGATCAGGTGAACGCGCCGGGCACCGGCTGCCTCGGCAGCTTCCTGGATGGCCCGTCGCTCCACCGCGGTCGAGCCGGACGGTACACAGATGATCACTTGAGGGCTGGCAAAGCCACGGCTCTTGTTCACCTTGCGGATAAAGTGCTTGATCATCTCCTCGGCAACCTCGAAATCGGCGATCACGCCGTCTCGCAGAGGCCTGATCGCTTCGATGTTACCGGGTGTGCGGCCCACCATCTCCTTGGCCTCGACGCCAACGGCCAGGACCTGCTTTCGACCCTTGACGGTGGCGATGGCGACCACGGAGGGCTCGTTCAGCACGATGCCCCGACCCTTCATGTAGACCAGTGTATTGGCAGTGCCGAGATCGATGGCGAGATCGGCCGAAAAAAGACCAAGAAGGCGAGAGAACATAGGGAGTCTGTCCGCTCCGTGCTCGGCAGTTGCAGGGTGGTCAGGGCCGGATTGGCCGTGCGGATTCCGGCAAGCACCGCGCGTCACGCGGCTGGACGACGATTAACCGTCCAGCCGCAACACTGCCACGAAATAGTTGAAATTTAGTTACCAAGGTGAACGTTGAGCGCGAATCAACCCCGTTCCCTCGCGGACGCTCGTTCTTGCACCGATCAAAGCGCGGTTGACGGCGGCGTGTCAGGCGGAGAGTGATACCGGCTCGCTGCCACTGCGCTTGCTCAACAGCTTGTTCAAGGCGCCGATATGGGCCTGCGCGGACGCCACGAGCGTGTCCGTGTCAGCTGATTGGCCGGTCGCCGTGCGGCCGTTTTCCTCGAGCCTGACCGTGACGATCGCCTGCGCATCGGTGCCTTCGGTGACCGCGTGGATCTGGAAGAGCAGCAGTTTCGCACTATGCGGATGGAGCAGCTTGATCGCGTTGAAGGTGGCGTCGACCGGCCCGTCACCGGTGGCAGACGCCGACTGCTCGACACCATCGATGGTCAAGGTGAGATCCGCTCTTGGTTCGACATGGCTGCCGCAGCGCAGATCGAGGCGGACGAAGCGGATCGTCTGACCCGACTCGCTGATCTCGGTATCGACCAGGGCCACCAGATCCTCGTCGAAGATCTCTTTCTTCTTGTCCGCCAGTGCCTTGAAGCGGGCGAATGCGTCCTCGAGAGCGTTGTCGCCCAGATCGTAGCCCAGCTCCTTGAGCTTGGTCTTGAAAGCATGGCGGCCGGAATGCTTGCCCATCACCAGGTTCGATTTGACGAGCCCGATATCCTCCGGCCGCATGATCTCGTACGTTTGGGCGTTCTTCAGCATGCCGTCCTGGTGGATGCCGCTCTCATGGGCGAAGGCATTGGCGCCGACGATCGCCTTGTTCGGCTGCACGTTGAAGCCGGTGATCGCAGAGACCAGGCGTGAGGCGGCCATGATCTTGCGGCTGTCGACGCGGCTCGCGTAGGGCAGCTGATCGTGGCGGGTCTTCACCGCCATGACGACCTCCTCGAGCGCGCAATTGCCGGCCCGCTCGCCGATGCCGTTGATGGTGCACTCGATCTGCCGAGCGCCTGCCTGAACCGCGCGCAACGAGTTGGCGACCGCCAAGCCCAGATCGTTGTGGCAATGCACCGAGAGGATCGCCTTGTCGATGTTCGTGACGTTGTTCTTGATCAGGCGGATCAGGTCGGCGAACTCGTCTGGATAGGCGTAGCCCACGGTGTCTGGAATGTTGATCGTCGTGGCACCGCAGGCGATGGCCGTCTCGATGCAACGAAAGAGGAAGTCGTGCTCGGTGCGCGAGGCATCCATGGCGCTCCACTCGACGTCGTCGGTGTAGCTCCGGGCTCGCTTGACGCTCAGGGCGACGCGCTCGTGCACCTGCTCCTGGTCGAGTTGCAGCTGGAACTCGCGGTGCAGCGGCGACGTGCCGATGAACGTGTGGATACGCGGCCGGGCTGCGGGCTTGAGTGCTTCTGCGGCTCGGTCGATATCACCCAAGGCCGCACGGGCGAGGCCGCAAACGACGCTTTCCTTGATCTGCGCGGCGATCTTCTGGACCGACTCGAAATCGCCTTCCGATGCGATCGGGAAGCCGGCCTCGATGACGTCGACGCCCATCTGCTCGAGCAGCTCGGCAACCTGGAGCTTCTCAGAAGTCGACATCGAGCAACCGGGCGACTGCTCGCCGTCGCGCAAGGTGGTGTCGAAAATGATGATCGCGTCGTCGGGAGTCTGGCCGCCTGGAGCGGCAGTCTGCTCTGTGCTTGTCATGGTCTCAGCTCTCAGTGAAGGGGCGTGGGCTCGATCGTCATCCCCTGAGCACGCGTCGTGCAGACACGTTCGCTCAGGGGCGGGTAAGTCGGAGCCCGAGCCGGATGGCGGGAGCCGTGCCGTTGCGGCGAGCGCGCGCAGGGGTGGCTGCGCTAGCTGCTGCCATCCTCCCGATCCCGAAGCGCTCGTGCATCCGTCTGTCACCCGTCACTGAGACGACCCCTGATCTTTCGAGCTGATACAGAAGCCGACGTTCAACTTCTCCTATGCCGGCAAAGAAGGACGCTTGTAAAGCGCATTTGTTGGCAGCGGTAGCCGGAACGAAGGGTGCGATCCGGCAGGGCGAAGGCTTAGCTGCGCAGCTTGCATCTGCGACAATGGGCTTTATGAACTTCCCAGATCGCAGCTGGCCGCTGGCCAGATCGTTTCGGCGCGGAGACGTGTGCCGCCTTCGAGTGCTGCGACCCTCTTGCACCCGCTATCTGGTGACATAAGGATCGTTTCGCGCCGAGCGATGTGGTAGCGGACCTCGATTTTCGCTGCCCGCGACCCATCTTCGCCCTCGAATTCAAAGCGGGGTCTCGAACCTCGATGCCAGGAAAGTGCCAAGGAATGAGCCAATTCACCGACTTCAAGGTCGCCGATATCAGTCTCGCCGGCTGGGGCCACCGCGAGATCGCCATCGCCGAGAAGGAGATGCCTGGTCTGATGGCTCTTCGTGACGAGTTCGGCAGCAGCCAGCCGTTGAAGGATGCGCGGATCGCCGGCTGCTTGCACATGACGATCCAGACGGCCGTGCTCATCCAGACTCTCACCCATCTTGGCGCCACCGTGCGTTGGTCGTCCTGCAACATCTTCTCGACGCAGGATCAGGCCGCGGCCGCCATCGCCGATAGCGGTGTCCCCGTCTTCGCCTGGAAGGGCGAGACCGAGGAAGAATACGACTGGTGCATCGAGAAGACGATCCAGGGGCCCGATGGCTGGACGCCCAACATGATCCTCGACGACGGCGGCGACCTGACGCTCGTCATGCACGAGAAGTATCCTGAGCTGATGAAGGACGTGAAGGGCATCTCGGAGGAGACGACCACCGGCGTGCTCCGTCTCTACGACATGGCAAAGAAGGGCAAGCTTCTCTGTCCGGCGATCAACGTCAATGACAGCGTCACCAAGTCGAAGTTCGACAACAAGTATGGCTGCCGCGAGAGCCTCGTCGACGGCATTCGCCGGGCGACGGACGTGATGATGGCCGGCAAGATCGCGGTGGTCGCAGGTTACGGCGATGTCGGCAAGGGGTCGGCCGAGAGCCTGCGCCATGCTGGCGCTCGGGTCATGGTGACCGAGATCGACCCGATCTGCGCGCTGCAGGCGGCGATGGAAGGTTTCGAGGTCGTCACCATGGACGACGCGGCGACCCGAGCGGACATCTTCGTCACTGCCACGGGCAACAAGGACATCATCACCCTCGATCATATGCGGGCGATGAAGGACGGTTCTATCGTCTGCAATATCGGCCATTTCGACAACGAGATCCGCGTTGGTGATCTCTCGAACTACAAGTGGGAGGAGGTCAAGCCGCAGGTCGACCAGATCGAGTTTCCCGACGGCAAGCAGATCATTCTCCTGGCCAAGGGGCGCCTGGTGAATCTGGGCTGTGGCACTGGTCACCCCAGCTTCGTGATGAGCGCGTCCTTCACCAATCAGGTGCTGGCGCAGATCGAGCTCTGGAACAATAACGGCCGTTATGAGAATCAGGTCTACGTGCTGCCGAAGCATCTCGACGAGAAGGTGGCGGCACTGCATCTCGACAAGCTGGGTGCCAAGCTGACCAAGCTTTCCGATGATCAGGCCACCTATATCGGTGTCGAGCATCAAGGCCCGTTCAAGAACGACCAGTACCGCTACTGAGCCAGGTGAGGCGCGCATGCCAGGGCTCGATCTCCGGCTGCGCGTCTCGTCGCTCGCAGGCACGCGCTCAATCGCGCGAGACCTTGCGCGGTGTCTGGCGCAGGGCGATGTCATCCTCCTCGAGGGTGAGCTGGGTGCCGGAAAGAGCGAGCTGGCGCGCGGCATCATCCAGGAGTGGCTGGGCGCGCCGGTCGACGTGCCATCGCCGACTTTCACGCTTGTCCAACGATATGATCGGGGCGATTGCCCGATCACCCACGCCGACCTCTATCGTATCGATGATCTCGAAGAGCTGGTCGAGCTGGGCTTGGACGAAGCCGGTGATCTGGGCGTGCTCATCGTCGAATGGCCATCGCGTGCCGGTGCCAATTGGTTTCCCGCTTCAGCGCTCAGCATCGAGATCGTCGACGTAGGCGGGGAGAGCCGCACCCTGCATCTCCGCTCGCCGGACGAAGGCTGGGCGCATCGACTGGCGCATCTATTCGACTCCCGGTAGACAACTCGCATGGGCCAGCTCTTTGCGATCCCGGCCGAGCGGCCATTCCTGCCGAGCCTCGCATTGGGCCTGCTGCAACTGCCTCGCGAGCAACTCGCCGATCACCTGATTCTCTTGCCGAGCCGGCGCGCCTGCATCGAGCTGCGTGACACGTTTCTCGAGCTCAGCACCGCCAATGCGCTTCTCTTGCCGCGCCTGCAGCCCGTGGGTGAGGTGGACCTCGCCGAGCTGCCGTTGCCGCTCATGGCTGAAGCAGGCGAGTCACCACCGCCGATCGACGCCCTGCGTCGTCGCCTGCTGCTCGCCCGGCTGGTTCAGGCGAAGGCCGCCATGCCGGACGAGCAAGCGATCCGGCTCGCAACGGCCTTGGCCGAGCTCTTGGACCTCGTCCAGACCGAAAGAGCTGATCTCGCTAGCCTCGCCTCGCTCGTTCCAGCGGAGCTGGCTGAGCATTGGCAGGAAGTCGTGCAGTTCCTGGGCATTCTGGGCGACGCCTGGCCGGTGCTTCTCGCAAGCGAAGGCGCTGTCGACCCGGCGGAGTGGCGAAATGCGCGCCTGGCGGCGGCCACGCGGGCATTGCGCGCCGACCCACCGACCGGACCCGTCATAGCGGCAGGCATCACGGCAACGGTGCCGGCCGTTGCCGACCTGCTCGCGGCGGTGCTCGATCTCAGTCAGGGGATGGTGGTTCTTCCTGGGTTGGATCCGGCGATTGATGTCGACACCTATGCGCAGCTCGGACCGACCCATCCCTTTTTCGCCATTCGACGCTTCATGCGAGAAGTCGGCAGCGACCCGGCCGATGTCGCCATCTGGCCCCATCTTGCACCGGCTCGCTCGCCCGTCGCGCGGCGTGAGCTGCTGACCGAGATCATGCGTCCGGCAGCCACGGCGGAGGCTTGGCAGAACCTGCCGCCGCCCGCCGATGCCGCGTTCGAGCACCTTGCCGTTGTCGAGTGTGCCAGCCACGGGGATGAAGCGCTGCTCTTGACGCTCATGCTGCGCGAGGCGCTCGAGACGCCGGGCCGCACGGCGGCGCTGGTGACCTCCGATCGCCAGCTCGCCCGCCGAGTGGCGGCAGAGCTGGCGCGGTTCGAGATCGTGGTCGACGACAGTGCCGGTGTGCCGCTGGACCAGACGCCGCCGGGCAGCCTCTTCTTGCTCGTGGCGCATGCGCTGCTCGGCGACGGCGGGCCGGTGTCGCTGCTCGCGGCGCTCAAGCATCCCTTGGCGCGGGGTGGCCTGCCAGCTGGAAGGCTGCGGCGCCTCGCACGGCGTCTGGAGCGGCTGGTGCTGCGCGGTCCGCGGCGGGGCAGGGGCTTGGCCGCCATCAAGGCTGCGCTCGCCGAAATCGAAGGCGTGGACGTCACCGAGCTTGTTGCATGGCTCGAAGCATTTGCGGCGAAGGCAGAACCGCTGGAGGCGGCGCAGGGTGGCAGCTTCCCTGACCTCGTTCGGGCGCATGTGGCACTTGTCGAGTGGCTGGCAGCCGACGAGATGGGCAGCAGCGCCGAGCTCTGGGCCCGCGAGACCGGCGAGGCGACGCGGGATTTCCTGGCGCGATTGCTCACGGCAAGCGACGGCGAGCGGGCGCCGGTCGGCAAGGCTTATCCAGCGGTGCTTGCCGTGCTCATGGGCGGCGAGGCGGTGCGGCCGCGGGCGCGGAGCCATCCGCGCCTGATGATCCTTGGCCAACTCGAGGCCCGGCTCGTCGAGGCCGACAGAGTGCTGATCGGCGGGCTCAATGAAGGCACCTGGCCCAGGGCAGCAGAGCCCGGGCCCTGGCTGAACAGGCACCTGCGGCACGCGTTGGGTCTGCCGCCGGTGGAGTTCCAGATCGGCATTGCCGCGCACGATCTGCTCATGGCGGCCACAGCGGGCGAGGTGGTGCTGACCCGCAGCCGCAAGGATCAGGCGGGAAGCCCGACGGTGCCGTCGCGCTGGTTGCAGCGCCTGGATACCGTCACCAAGGCCTGCCATCGCCGCGATCGACTGACGCTTCCGCCCGAATGGCTGGCTTGGGTGGAAGCGCTCGACGCGCCGACGGGTCCGGTGCGCGCTTGCCCGGCGCCGGCGCCGCGGCCGCCGGCCGAGGCCAGGCCAACGGATCTCTGGGTCACCGACATCGAAACCCTGATGCGCGATCCCTACAGCGTCTACGCCAAGCGCATCCTCGATCTGGTTCCGCTCGACCCCCTCGACGCCGACCCGGGCGTGCGCGAGCACGGCTCGATTATTCACGACGTTCTCGAGCGCTTCGCCCGGAGCCATCCGGCAACATTGCCGGATAATGCTGATGAGCAGCTCACGCTGCTGGGCCTCGAAGCTTTCGCCAAGTTTCGCGATCAGCCGGAGATGCAGGCGCTCTGGTGGCCTCGCTTTCGCGAGATCGCGCGCTGGTTTCTCGAGCAGGAGCGCCAGCGCCGGGCGGTCATCGAGCGCATCATGGCCGAGGTGAGGGGCGAGCTCAGGCTGGGCCCTGACGGCCGCTACACCATCCGTGCGCGCGCCGACCGACTGGAGGTGCGGCGGACAGGCGGCATTGGCATTGCCGACTACAAGACCGGCACGATCCCGTCACTCGCGGACATCAAGGCCGGGCTGAGCCCGCAATTGCCGCTCGAAGCGGCGATTGCCAGAAGCGGTGGATTCGGCGGTCTGGCGGCAACTGTGGAGGCGCTCGAGCACTGGCCGCTCAAGGCGAGTGCGACAAGCTCGGCAATCAAGCCCGCCGGCACTGGAGTCGATTTGGAGGAGCTGATCGCATCGGCAGTCGACGGCGTCGAGCGGCTGTTCGGGCACTTCGCCGATCCGGCCACACCGTTCTTTGCCGTGCCACGCCCGGAGGTGGCACCGCGCTACAATGCCTACGAGCATCTGGCGCGGATCAAGGAGTGGCGAGGTGCTGGTGACTGAAGCCACAGCATCCACCGTTGCAGAGACCGAGGCGCAGGCAAAATCCGAGCGGCCCACACCGGCGCAGACTTTGGCAGCCGAGCCCAGGCGGTCGGTCTGGGTCACGGCCAATGCCGGCACTGGCAAGACCCGGGTGCTCACCAATCGCGTGCTTCGGTTGCTCCTCGACGGCGCCGATCCGGAGAGCATTCTCTGCATCACCTTCACGCGCGCGGCGGCATCCGAGATGGCCGCACGGGTCGAGAAGCAACTGGCCGAATGGGCCGTGGCGCCCGATGCGAGCGGGCTCGCGGCTGATCTCGAGCAGCTCACGGGCGAGCCGCCTCCAGCAAGCGTTCTGGACCGCGCCCGACGCCTGTTCGCTCAAATCCTGGATCTCCCGAGCGGTCTCGGGATCATGACCATCCACAGCTTTTGTCAGGGCCTGTTGCGCCGCTTCCCGCTCGAAGCCGGCATCGCACCGCATTTCGAGCTGATCGACGAGCGAACGGCTCGCGAGTTGCAGATCGAGGCTCGCCAGCAGGTTCTGGCGAGCACGGAGCCTGGGCTGGTCGCTGCGATCGATGCACTCGCTGTTCTCCTTGGCGACGACTCGCTGACCGAGGCAATGGCGCAGCTGCTCAATCGGCGGCAGCATCTGACAAAGCTCGCTTCGGCCAAGGGCAGCGTCCAAGGCGTGATCGAAGCTGTCCATCAGCTGCTCGAGGTCGACGCAGCAGATACGGCGGACGACATCATTGCGCGGGCTTGCCTGGCCCAGGAGGTCGACAGTCAAAACCTCGTTCCAGCCGCCAACGCACTGCTGCAGGGCACTGCAAACCAGGCGGCCAACGGGCTCCGCATCCTGGAGTGGCTGAACGCCGCCGAGGCCGACCGCGTGTCGCTCTTCGACTCCTACCGGTCGACGCTGCTGACACAAGCCGGCGAGCCCGCCAAACGTCTTGTCCCCAAGGCATTGGATCAGGCGTCGGCGAACGCGCTGGTGCGGGAGCAGGCGCGGCTGGTGCGTGTCGAGGACAGCTTGCGGGCGCTCGAGATCGGCCGCCGGACGGCCGTTCTGCTGACTGTCGGCTATGCGATCATCGACGCCTATGCCGAAACCAAGCGACAGGCAGCGGCGCTCGACTTCGAGGATCTGATCTCGCGCACCGACAGGCTGCTGCGTGATCCGGAGAAGCGGGATTGGGTACGCTTCAAGCTCGATGCGCGGATCGATCACCTGCTGGTCGACGAGGCGCAGGACACGAGCCCGGCGCAATGGTCGATCATCGAGCACCTGGTCGAGGAGTTTCATGCGGGTGAGGGCGCCGATCGGGGTGCTCGAACGCTCTTCGTCGTCGGTGACGAGAAGCAGTCGATCTACAGCTTCCAGGGCGCCGATCTCGAGAGCTTCGCAGCTGTCAGGGAGCGGCTCATGCAGCGGTTCGCTGCTGCCGGACGGCCGGTCGAGCGCGTGCTTCTCGATCTCTCGTTTCGCTCAGGTCCCGCCATCGTCGAGGCTGTCGATGCGGTCCTCGCCAATCCAGCCATTGCCAATGCCGTGGCTGGAGAGGACTCGGCCACAGTCCGGCACCAGACCTTCCGCAAGACCGCGCTCAGCCGGGTCGAGGTCTGGCCCCTCGTCACCCAGCCACCGCGCGAGCGGCAAGCCACAGAGGGGTGGCGGCTGCCAACCGAGCGCTTCGACACGGACGAGGCCGAGGCGGGTCTCGCTCAGGAGATCGCCAAGAAGATCCGCTTCTGGCTGGATACCGGCGCCACCCTCGAAGGTACCGGTGCGCCCATTCGGCCGGGCGACATTCTCATTCTCTTGCAGCGTCGCGGCATTGCGCAAGAACGCATTCTAAGAGCCCTGAAAGAGAACGATATTCCGGTTGCCGGCGCGGATCGTCTCAAGCTCACGGATTCGATTGCCGTCGAGGACATGATTGCGGTTGGGCAAGCGGTTCTGCTGCCCGAGGATGATCTGGTGTTGGCTGCCCTGCTCAAGAGCCCGCTTCTCGGGCTCGATGAGGACGCTCTCTTTCAGCTCGCTTTCGATCGCCAGAAGAAGCACTTGGTCGAGCGATTGAAGCAGTTTGGCGAGCGCGGAACAGAACCCTTCGCTTCAGCATGGCGCCGCTTCAGCGGCTGGCTCGCGATGGCCGATTTCATGCCGCCATTCGAGCTCTTCACCCAGATTCTTGGTGCCGAGGGTGGGCGGCGTCGGCTGCTGCAGCGCCTCGGGCCGGACGCATCGGAGCCGCTCGATGCGTTCCTGGGCTTGGCGCTTGCGTATGAGGAGGGTCACCCGGCGTCGCTCGAAGGCTTCATGCACTGGCTTGGCCTCGACGCCCAGCAGCTCAAGCGGGACATGGAGCAAGGGACGGATGCCGTTCGCGTCATGACCGTGCACGGCGCGAAGGGGCTCGAGGCGCCAATCGTCTTCCTTGCCGAGGCTGGGCCCTACCAGCCGCAGGAGGGCAGGGACCGGCTGCTCGTCGATCCTGGCACCGGCCTGCCGCTCTGGCGCGTCGCGGCCGCAGAGCGTGATCCCGTAAGCCGGGAGATCGGCGAGCGCCTGAAGGCTGGCGAGGCCGCGGAGCGGTGGCGCTTGCTCTACGTGGCGATGACCAGGGCACGTGATCGCCTCTATGTGTGCGGCTGGGAAAAGCGTCGCGGTAGCCCTGAGGGATCCTGGCACGATGTGATCGGGCAGGCGCTTGCCGGGCTTCCTGGCATCGAGAAGGGAACCCTCGAAGGCAGTCGCTGCCTGGTCAGAGGCGTGGCCAAGAGCGACGAGCAGGATCATCGACCCGCACCGCCGCGACCCATGAGCGAGCCCGCGTGGTTGCGCCGTTCGCCGTCAATCGAGGCTGCTGCCACACGGTTGATCCAACCATCAGGTGACGAGGCGGCGGCCCTGCCTGCCAGCTCGCCACTGGCGGCAGCGGCCGGCGAGGCGCGGCTCTTTGGTGTCGCTCTGCACCAGTTGCTGCATGAGTTGGCTGCGGTGCCGGAGGGGAACCGCGATCAGGTGCTGCGCGATCGGGCCGCAGCCTGGCCCGGCCTCACCGAGCAAGCCTGTTCGGATTTGATCCGGCAGGTTAAAACGGTCCTCGAACTACCCGATCTGAAACCTGTATTCGGTCCCGAAAGCCGGGGTGAGCAGCCGATCGTCGGGCGCGTCGGGGCGACCGTGATCGCCGGCCAGATCGACCGGCTCGCGGTAACGGAAGACGCGGTCTACCTCGTCGACTTCAAGTCGAATCGTCTGCCTCCCGACAGTCCGGCAACTGCACCGGTCGCCTATCTGCGTCAGCTTGCCGCTTACGCTGCCTTGCTAGAGCAAATCTACCCGGGCCGGTCGATACGGGCCGGGCTGGTGTGGACCGCGGTGCCGACCTTGATGGTGATCCCGACCGCGCTGATCGACAAGCACCGACCGCTTCCTGTCGTGCCGGCTTGACGGCTGCCAGTGGCTGATCCAAGAGTCCGTCCTCGGAGCGACGCCGGTGACGGCGTCCGTCAACAGGAACGGATGGGCCAGCATGACTGTGCATCAAACCAGCGATGCCGCCTTCGACCAGGACGTCCTCAAGTCGTCGACGCCTGTCGTGGTCGACTTTTGGGCCGAATGGTGCGGGCCGTGCAAGATGATTGCACCACACCTGGAGGATCTCGCAACCGAGATGAGCGAGAATGTCAAAGTTGTGAAGGTCAACATTGATGACAACCCGCTGACGCCGACGAAGTACGGTGTTCGCGGCATCCCGACGCTGATGCTGTTCAAGGATGGCGAGGTCGCAGCGACCAAGGTCGGGGCGTTGCCCAAGACCAAGCTGGTCGAGTGGGTCCAGGAGAGCATCTGACCGCCAACGCTGCTCTTGAGCATGGCAGACCCAGCATCCGGCCAAGCGACCGACGAGCGCTTGGCCGCTTTTCTCGACGATCACCCGCTGATCGACTCGGTGGACATCGTTCTGCCCGATCTGGTCGGCATCCCACGCGGCAAACGCTTCGAGATCAATGAGCTGGAAGCGGCGCTGCGTGGCGAGGCGCTGTTCTCGTCGACCCTCTATGCGATCGATACGACCGGCGCCAATGTCGACCAGAGCGGGCTCGTCTGGGAAGAGGGCGACGCCGATCGGCCGATCAGGCTCGATATTGATACCTTGGCGCCGGTGCCGTGGTCAGAGACCCGCGCGCAGATCTTGGGCGGGCTTGCCGACTTCGACGGCACGCCTTTCTTCGCCGATCCGCGGGCATTGCTCGGCCGGGTGGCCCAGGGCTTCGCGGCGCATGGCTTGCACCCAATGACCGCTCTCGAGCTGGAGTTCTATCTGCTCGACCCAAAGCTCGACGCCGAGGGCATGGCGCAGGTGCCGCTCAGCCAGCGCCTGGGTCGCCGGGCACGGGAGAGCGAGGTCTACTCGTTCGACCGATTGAATGAGGTCGATGCCTTTCTCGAAACCCTTCGGCACTACTGCAACGCCCAGGATATCCCTGCGAAAGGAGCCGTTTCCGAGTTCGCCCCCGGCCAATTCGAGGTCAACCTCAAGCATGTCGATGACCCGGTCACCGCGGCGGATCACGCATTGCTCTTCAAGCGGTGCGTGAAGGCCGCGGCTGAAGCCACTGGTTTTCGAGCCTGCTTCATGGCCAAGCCCTTCGAGGAAATGGCTGGCAGCGGCCTGCATATTCACTTGAGCCTGATGGATGGCGACGGCCAGAATGTCTTTGCGACGGGGGAGGCGGGCGAGCAGCTGCTTCGCCACGGCATTTTCGGCCTCCAGCAGGTGATGGCCGAATCGATGCTGTTGCTGGCACCCAATGCCAATAGCTACCGACGTCTGCAGCCGCTTTCCTATGCGCCGACCGCGCCCACCTGGGGGATCAACAACCGGACGGTGGCGCTCCGCGTGCCGGCGGGGCCGGCAGCGGCCACGCGGATCGAGCACCGCGGTGCTGGCGCCGACGCCAACCCTTATCTGGCAACGGCGGCGCTGTTCGCGGGCGTGCTTTTGGGCCTCGAGCAGAAGGGTGATCCAGGTCCGCCAGTTACGGGCAACGCCTATGCCAACAAGGCTCGCCGGACCGTGCCGACCAACTGGGCCGAAGCGCTCAAGGCGTTCGAGACCGGCAAGCTGCTCGACGCCTATTTCGGCGAGCGGTTCAAGCGCCTCTATGCGGCCTGCCGCAGGGCAGAGTTCGACCGTTTCGAGGCGCGCGTGACTCCGCTCGACTTCGAATGGTACCTATCGGCAGTCTAGAGCGTTCTCATGCTGACCGTATACGTCGTCAGACTGCGGACGATCGGTGCTCACGTAGGGTTAAGCTACGCTCCGCGCCGATCGCCTTGCCTTCCTCGTCTACGGTCACCCTGAAAACGCTCTAACGTCAAAGCCCGCGGCTGGTCAGCGCTTCGGCCTCATCGGTCGAGAAATCGACATGAAGGTGGTTCTGGTCGGGATCGAAGAAGTTGACCTGGATGATCGGAAAGCCCGGCGGCCGGCCGATCTCATAAGCGATCCCCTTGGCCTCGAGGCTGCCGAGAAAGCCATCCAAGCCTGTGGCGCTCATGGCGAAATGCTCGATCTTCGGCCCGATCGCGGCTGGCTCGTCGCTCACCTCGACCAGGTGCACGATCGGGTTGCCGGCGCAGTAGAGCCATGCGCCCGGAAAACCGAAATCCGGACGCGGGCCTGTCTCCATGCCGAGCACTTCGCCATACCAGGTAATCATCTCAGCCAGACGATTGGTGCGGACGTTGACATGATCGAGCAGCTTTAGCGGCACTGGTGCGCCTCCCTCTCTTACGTTGCTGGGGACGTTAGCCCATTGGACGGCCTCGGAACAGCACCGCCGCTTGGCTCCGCTTCACCCGCGGCAGAGTCGAGATGCGCCGGCATTGCAGAGCACATGTCGACGCTCTACCCGTTAGCATCCATTCGCCAAGCGTTCGGTTATCGCGTCATCGCGAGGAACAGCAACGAGGAGCCATGATGCGGGCCCGACTGAAGGTGGTCTTGGCTCTCGGCACGACCCAGACCCTCGCCTGGGGCTCGACCTTCTATCTGCCGGCGATACTCGCAGTGCCGATCGCCGATGGCCTCGAGGTCGGAGTAGGCCTGGTCTATGCTGCCTTCTCCATGGCATTGCTGCTTTCCGGCCTGCTCGGGCCGGCCGTCGGTCGGCGTATCGACCGACTCGGCGGGCGAGACGTTCTTGTCGTCTCGAACCTCGTCTTCGCCATGGGCCTGGTCCTGCTCGCCATGGCCCAGGAGCCGGTGCTGCTGTTCGTCGCCTGGCTCGTCATCGGCATCGGCATGGCGATGGGGCTCTACGAAGCGGCGTTCGCGACTCTGGCCAGTCTGTACGGGCCGCTGGCCAGAAGCCCGATCACCGGGATCACGCTCATTGCCGGGTTTGCCAGCACCATCGCCTGGCCACTCACCAGCTGGCTGGAGCTCAGCATCGGCTGGCGCGGTGCCTGCCTCGCTTGGGCACTGGTCCACCTCGTCATTTGCCTGCCGCTCAACCGCCTCTTGATCTCAAAGCCTGCCCGGCCGCAGGGCAGCGACATGTCAGCCGCGGCGATGCCCGCAGCGAAGCCGCCCAGCCAGCCAGGCGACGTCCGGCTGATGGCGACTCTCGCCTTCGCGTTTGCTGCAGCCTGGTTCGTGAGCACGGCGTTGGCCGCCCATTTGCCACGGCTTCTGGTCGAGACCGGTGTGTCGCCTGCAACCGCCCTTGCTGCCGCCATGTTCGTCGGTCCGGCTCAGGTGGCTGCCCGGATGATCGAGTTCGCCCTTCTCCAGCGCTACCACCCGCTGATTTCCGCCCGAATCGCGACCATGCTCCATCCGCTGGGGGCGGCCGCCCTCGTGCTTTTCGGCCCGCCGGCGGCCTTCATCTTCACGATCCTGCATGGTGCCGGCAACGGCATTCTCACGATTGCCAAGGGCACGCTGCCGCTCGTCCTCTTCGGCCCGGTCGGCTATGGCTACCGCCAGGGCCTGATCGTCGCCCCGTCACGCATCGCGCAGGCAGCGGCACCGTTCTTGATGGCGGTCGCCATCGACCGGCTGGGGCAGGGGGCGCTCTATCTGACCTCCGGCATCATGGCTGCCGCCTGCCTTGCACTGTTCACGCTGCCGCTCAAGGCGCTGCACCAGAACGCATCGCGCACGACGCCAGGAGACCGATCTGCGAAATGAAGAGCCCGCCCCGATCTCCCGGGGCGGGCTTCCGATCGGTTCCATCCGCGGAAACGAGCCTACTGGCCGCCACCCAGATTGTGGACGTAGACTGCCAGCATCTTGACAACCTCATCGGGAAGGCGCCCCTGCCAGGGCGGCATCACGCCGTGTCGCGGATTATAGATTTGTGCCTGAATGGCCTCGCGCTCGCCGCCGTAGAGCCAGACAGCATCGTTCAGCGCTGGCGCACCGAGCTCGTACATGCCATTGCCCCCCTCGCCGTGGCAGGCGGCGCAGTTGATTTCCCAATTCTCGGCGGCTGTTGCCGCAAGCTCGGCATCGTGCTCCCGGTTGCCTAGTGACAGCACGTGCTCTGTGAGCGCTGCAATCTCCTCACGTGACAGCAGGTCGTCGGCGCCATAGGCCGGCATCATCGAGAAGCGGGCATCCATGTCGTCCTCGTTTCGGATGCCGTGATTGATCGTGTAGAGAATCTCGTCGAGCGAGCCGCCCCAGATCCATGAGTCGTCAGCAAGCGACGGGTAGTGGAGCTGACCACCGCCGCCCAGGCCATGGCAGCCGGCGCAGTTGTCGTTGAAGTGCCGCTGGCCGCCATGCACCGCGAAGTTCAAGAGGTCGGGTGCCGCAGAGATTTCCTGGGGCGAGAGTGCGGCGATCTGCTCGAGGTAGACGGCCTGGGCCTCGCGCGCTTCGACGAGTCGCTCCTCAAGGCTGACACGCGCGTTTGAGCCCAAGATACCCCGCGTGTAGCCGCTGGAGCCGGGCCAAGCCGGGTAGAGGATCCACCAGATCACCGAGAAGATAATGCAGGCATAGAAGACCCAGAGCCACCAGCGCGGCATCGGGTTGTCGAGCTCCTTGATCCCGTCCCATTCGTGTCCGGTGGTCCGGACGCCGGTTACCGGATCCCGCTCAATCTTCTCTGCCATGCCTCGTCCTCTCACTATCCTCGAGCGGGTCCTCGAGCGGAATTCTCGCGTGCTCGGCCATCTCTTGCTTGCGGCTCGGCCACATCACATAGGCAACGATGCCGATGAAGATCAGCATCAGCCAAAGCCCCCAGAGCGTCTTCGCCCATTGGACGAGCTCGGCCATGTGCCCCGCCGCCTACTGGAGCAGGTCTTCGGTGCGGATATCGGTGAAATCCACCATCCGGCCGAGGATCTGCAGGTAGGCGACGATCGCATCCATCTCGGTGAGCAGCTCGGGCTGACCGTCGAGATCGCCCACCTGCGCCTTCGGGTAGCGCTCCAAGAAGCCGCTGTGGTCGGCATTGGGGTCGGCCTGCGCGCTCAGGTCAGCCAGCGCGCTCTCGATCATCTCCGCTGAGTACGGCACACCGACAATGCGGAGTGCGTCGAGATGCGCCGACGGATCGTCCATGGCGAGCGGTCGATCGAGCATCCACGGATACCCCGGCATGATGCTCTCCGGCACGACAGCGCGCGGGTTGACCATGTGGGCCACGTGCCAATCGTCGGAGTACTTGCCGCCGACCCGAGCCAAGTCCGGCCCGGTTCGCTTGCTGCCCCACTGGAACGGATGATCGTACTTGCTCTCGGCCGCCAGGCTGTAGTGGCCGTAGCGCTCGATCTCGTCACGGAAAGGCCTGATCTGCTGGCTGTGGCAGGTGTAGCAACCCTCGCGGATGTAGATATTGCGACCGGCGATCTCGAGCGGTGAGTAGGGCCGCACACCCTCGACATCCTCGATCGTCGTCTCGATCTTGTAGAGCGGAACGATCTCGACGAGGCCGCCGATCGCCACCGTGATCAGGATCAAGACGGCGAGCAGCATCGCTCGCGTCTCGATCTTGGCGTGATGCTTCATCAGGCTCATGGCGACGTTCCCTTATTCGGCCGGCTGCGCTTGACCGGTCGTCGGAGCGGCACCCGTGTAACCGGGCTCCTCCTCGGCGCGGAGCTCGTGACGGACGGTGCGGATCAGATTGTAGACCATGATCAAGGCACCGGTGAGGAACAGCACCCCGCCGAAGGCACGGATCACGTAGTAGGGATGCATGGCGGCGACCGTCTCGATGAACGAGTACTGGAGGAAGCCGAGGCTGTCGTAAGACCGCCACATCAGGCCCTGCATGATGCCCGAGACCCACATCGCCGTGATGTAGAGAACGATGCCGAGCGTCGCGATCCAGAAGTGCCATTCGACCAGGCGGAGCGAGTAGAGCCGCTGCGCCTTCCAGAGCTTCGGCACGAGATAGTAGACAGCGCCGAAGCTGACGAAGGCGACCCAGCCCAAGGCGCCTGAATGCACGTGGCCGACGGTCCAGTCGGTGTAGTGCGAGAGCGCGTTGACCTGGCGGATCGACATCAACGGACCCTCGAAGGTGCTCATGCCGTAGAACGCGACCGAGACGACGAGGAAACGCAAGACCGGGTCCGTTCGCAGCTTGTCCCAGGCACCAGACAGCGTCATCAGGCCGTTGATCATGCCACCCCATGACGGCATCCACAGCATCACCGAGAAGGTCATGCCCAGCACCTGGGCCCAGTCGGGCAGGGAGGTGTAGTGCAGGTGGTGGGGGCCGGCCCAGATATAGAGGAAGATCAGCGCCCAGAAGTGGATGATCGACAGCCTGTACGAGTAGATCGGCCGGTTCGCTTGCTTCGGGACGAAGTAGTACATGATCCCGAGAAACCCGGCCGTGAGGAAGAAGCCGACGGCGTTGTGGCCGTACCACCATTGGGTCAGGGCATCCTGGACGCCAGCGAAGAGCGAGTAGCTCTTCACGCCGAAGAACGAGACCGGCATCGCCAGATTGTTGACGATGTGCAGCATGGCGACGGTGATGATGAAGGCGAGGTAGAACCAGTTCGCGACGTAGATATGCGGCTCTTTGCGCTTCAGCAGCGTGCCGAGAAAGATGACGAGGTAGACGACCCAGACCAGCGTCAGCCAGAGATCCACATACCATTCGGGCTCGGCATATTCGCGGCCCTGGGAAACGCCCATGACGTAGCCCAAGGCAGCGAGCACGATGAAGAGCTGGTAGCCCCAGAAGAGGAAGCGGGCGAGCAGTGGGCCGCCGAACAACGATGCCCGGCAGGTGCGTTGCACCACGTAGAGAGACGTGCCGAGCAGCGCATTGCCGCCGAAGGCGAAGATCACGGCCGACGTGTGCACCGGTCGCAACCGGCCGAAGCTGGTCCATTCGAGATCGAGGTTCAAAATCGGGAAGGCGAGCTGGAAGGCGATATAGGTGCCAGCGAGAAAGCCGACCACGCCCCAGAACATCGTCGCCGTGACGAAGAGCCGGATAACACCTTCATCATAGCCGCTAGCGACGTGGTCTCGAGGGGCGGAGAGGACCGCTGCCATAGTGTTCTCCCAGGTGGCACGTTGGCGCGCCATTCGACATGCAGCCCTTCGGCTGAGGTAGATGCTTCTTGCGCGACCGCAACGACATGGACATTGATCCATGTCAAACGCAGGCAGCGCCAGTTGCACTACGAAAGTGTCGAGATCGCAAGCGCGGCAAGCCCGCCTGGGCAACGTGTCGCGCCAGCTGTGGCAGGGTGATCAATCGCCTCAGGCATTTGGGTTGCAGCGCCGGCGTGATCCGGTCACAACAAGCGCCCGGCGGCAAAGCGCGCGTGCCAGCGAGCTAGCGGCTCGGCCGTACGCCAGCCGGGGAAAGAAGGGGAGAGTCGACGTATGGCCGAAGTCGTACCGGTGTTTGCCCAGACCGGCTTGAGCGTGCGCAAGCTCGAGATGGACCAGCCCTGGACGTGGCTCAAGAAGGGTTGGCAGGACTGTCTCAAGACCCCCGGCGTCAGCTTCACCTATGGCGTGCTGGCCGCACTCACCGGCTACCTCATCACCTGGGTCTTGTTTGCCTTCGAAGCGGCGTACCTGGTGCTGCCCTTCGTGGCCGGCTTCTTGATCGTCGGGCCCATCCTCGCTGTTGGTCTCTATGAGGCCAGTCGGCGGACCGAGGCGGGCGAGGCGACGACGCTCCGCCAGGCTTTCACCGCCTTTCAGCGAAATCCCAGTCAGATCGCGCTGATGGGCATGGCGTTGCTATTGTTGATGCTTTTCTGGTCGCGGGTCGCCGCGGTTCTGTTCTTTCTCTATTTCGGCCTCGAGCCACCCGACTTCTCCAACCTCTTCGTCTCGACCTTCCTTTCGGCCGATTCCTGGCCATTCCTGATCATCGGCTCGGCGATCGGCGCGGTCTTCGCGCTCTTTACTTTCTCGATCAGCGTGATCTCCATTCCGTTCCTGCTCGATCGGCGGTCGAGCAACGTGATCGAGGCGATCGCGACCAGCGTTCGCGCTGTTCAGGCCAACTTCATGCCGCTGCTGCTCTGGGCCGGCCTGATCGTCGTCTTCACGCTCGCCGGGCTGGTCACGCTCTATCTCGGCCTCATCGTGACGATGCCGTTGATCGGCCACGCCACCTGGCACGCCTATCGGGATATTGTCGCGTACGAAGAGGCCTGATACGACGCCTCTTATTCGTGCTGCCGGCAGGTCGTCTGCGGCCAGCCGATCGGTTAGAACCCGACCTTTCTTGGAGTTGGCAGCTTGACGAGCGATCGACGTGTTATCTCGGGTGTGGGCGGTTTGGTGCTTGCCGCCCTTGGCATATTCCTCGTTGGCGACTCCACAGGGGGATTGTTCCTGCTGGGAGTGGTTCTGCTGGTGGCGGGCATCTCGTTGCTGGTTCGCCTCTTGCTGCTGTTGACCGAGACCCGCATTGAGCAGGGCTCGTCAAAGACTCGGACTGGCACTCGTTCTCGCCTGATTAGCTTGGACGCCATCAAGAAAATCCCGGCGATGAGCCAGTGGGTCTCGGGCGCCGTCATGGGTTTGTTGTCGATCTTCGGGTTGTTTCTTTACGGCCGGGCGACGGATGGCATGTTTGCCACCTTTGGCGGCTTGCTCTTCCTCTTCGGACTCGCCGTCATCGTCGTCTTCGTGCACAAGGCCACCGACTATTCGGGCGCGAAGACCGAGGATGAAACTGCCGAAGGCTCCGGTCACAGCTAGCGACAGTCCCACGCGAGGCCGGATCACTGCCTGCGCTCGACTGAAAGCATCGTCGGCGCGACCCCGTGACAACCCGAGGTGAGGGTCGGTTCTAGCCGATGAGCGCTGCCTGAGAGGCAATCTTTGTGTCGCGGCCCTGTGTGTGGCCTGCTGTGCGACCCAGGGAGTTGCGGGCTCTGGTTGCCGGCCGTGCGCGCGGCCATGTCTTGGCCGTCGCGAGGGCGGGGCTAAATCTCGCTTGCCACGAAAGTGCCCGGCTGAGCGGCGATAGGTTAGGCCGCCAGACCGTCCCGGGTTTTCGGCTTTGCCAACTGCGCCGCGCCACGCCATAGTTTTTCGCTCGTCTCGAGGAGGGCAAATGCGGGAAGTCACCGTCGCCGCCACACAGATGGCTTGCGGCCCCGACCGTGACAGCAACCTGGCGACAGCCGAAACGCTCGTCCGGCGTGCGGCCCAACGCGGGGCGCAGATCATCTTGCTGCAGGAACTGTTCGAATCCGTCTATTTCTGCAAGGAGCAGGCGCCGGCGCATTTCAGCCGTGCCTATCCGTTCGAGGGCAATCCGCTCTTGGCGCGGATGAGCCGACTGGCTGCCGAGCTCGGTGTGGTGCTGCCGATCAGCTTCTTCGAGCGCGCCAACAACGCCTACTTCAACTCGCTCGCGATGATCGACGCGGACGGGCGCGTGATGGGTGTCTATCGCAAGAGCCACATCCCTGACGGACCGGGCTACCAGGAGAAGTACTACTTCACGCCCGGCGATACGGGCTTTCGTATCTGGCAGACCCGTTTCGGCTGCATTGGTGCCGGGATCTGCTGGGACCAGTGGTTTCCGGAAGCAGCGCGGGCGATGGCCGTGATGGGGGCCGAGATTCTCCTCTATCCCACAGCCATCGGCAGCGAGCCGCAGGATGCGTCATTGGACAGCCGCGAGCATTGGCGGCGGGCCATGCAGGGGCACAGCGCCTGCAACTGCATGCCCGTCATTGCATCGAACCGCATTGGCCACGAGGTGGGGTCGCACTGTGCGGTGACGTTCTACGGCACGTCCTTCATCACCGACGCTACGGGCGGCATCGTTGCAGAGCTCGGCCAAGCCGAAGGGGTGATCACCGCAACATTCGATCTCGACGAGCTCGCCACCGCGCGTGCTGCATGGGGCTTGTTTCGCGATCGCCGGCCGGACCTCTATCTGCCGCTCTTGACCCTCGACGGCCGCGAGGCAGGGCTCTGACGGGTCTGTTGGCAACTGGCTTAGAACCTAAGCTTGCCTTGCCGCAAAGATCCGATAAGAAAGATTATGACAAATTATAGGTCTTAATGTTCGTTAACGGATTGCTGCCAGCGGCGGCGCTCTGCACGGACATTTGACCTAAAGGCCGACCTCGACGGCCGCATTGACCATCAGGGCGTTGTCGCCAATGCCGTTCGACGTGATCATGCCGCCCTGGACGACCTCGAAGGTCACTGTGCCGACCGGCAGCACCTCACGAATGGCATCGAAATCGATGGGTTCCTCCGGCGTCGGCACGGCCAGCTTCACGTTGACCTGGAGCTTGTCGTGGTCGCCGCCGGTCAAGAGCGGCACCGATGGAATCAGATTGTGGCCGATGGCGTCGCGAACGGCGCGAACCGCAGCCTTGGTGAGGCTTTGGCCGCGCAAGTCCACGCCGGTGCCGAGCTCGATGAAATAGAGTTGCTGCATCAGTTCCCTGCCTTTCAAGGCAATTGTCGAGGCTAGCCGCTCAGCTCAGCGTGCCCAGATACCAGACATAGAGATTGGCCGTGAGGATGCCGAGTACGGCTGCGAGCACCAGGACCGTCAAGACGATCAGGACAACCCGGAGCAGCATCTTCGCCGGCACGCCGGCCCGACAGAACGGCACGAGATTGAAGGCGAGGCCGGCGACGACCACGAGTCCGCAACCCCACGAGAAGAGGGTCAGCGAGAACGGCTGGAAAATCATCAAGATTGCGATGATGGCGAGAGCAATAATGGCATACTCGGCCGTCTTCGCCTGTGCGCGGCTCATGCCGCTGGCCGGTGTCCCGCGTTGCGCGGCAGCAAGGTCGGACGACGGGTTCTGGCTCATGACCGGACGGCCTGCTCATGGTGATCGAAGACGTGGGTCGCTCCCGGCAAAAAGCGGACATGCACGCGGTCACGCTCCTCGAGTGGTGCCCGCCAGTCCGTCACGACCCGAATGTCATGCCGGCCGTCATTCAGATGGGCCAGCGTCTCGGCGCCCATCGGCTCGATGATGTCGATCTCGGACGATAGGCCGTCGGTGGCGGATTCGTGGACAATCTCGAGGTTCCGCGGCCTGATGCCGAGGGTCACGGCAGCACCACGATCGAGCTTGGCTACGGCCGGGTCGACCTCGATGGTGATCCGCTGCCCGCCTTCGACGTCGAAGGTGCCGAGGCTGGCGCCGCTGAATTCCGTGAGGGTCGCCGGGATGAGGTTCATGGCCGGCGTGCCGATGAAGCCGGCGACGAAGAGGGTCACTGGTTTTTGGAAGATGTCATGGGGACTGGCGACCTGCTCGATCACCCCTGCCCGCATGACCGCGATGCGATCCGCCATGGTCAATGCCTCGAGCTGGTCGTGGGTCACGATCACGGTGGCTTTCTTAAGTCCTTGCAACACCTCTTTGATTTCGCCGCGCATCTCCTCGCGCAGTTGGACATCCAGGCGTGACAGCGGCTCGTCGAAGAGAAAGCAGTTCGGCTCTCGGATGATCGAGCGGCCGACCGCGACCCGCTGCTTCTCGCCCTCAGCGAGCTGGCCCGGCAGTCCGTTTCAGGATCGATTCGAGCTGCAACACCCGCGCCACTTGCGCCACCTTGGCGTCGATATCTCGGCTGCTCAGGCCCTCTGCGTAGAGTGGGTAGGCGAGGTTCTCCGCCACTGTCAGGCTCGGATAGAGCGCATAGAACTGGAACGACATAGCAACATTCCGGTCGCGCGCCGCCAGGTGGTTGACGACCTGCCCGGCAAGGCGGATGTCGCCTTCGCTCGCCAGCTCGAGACCGGCGATCATGCGCAGCGTCGTCGTCTTGCCGCAGCCAGACGGTCCCAGCAAGCACAGCACTTCGCCATCGCCAACCGCGAGGTCGATCTGGTCGACGGCGGTGAGCTGGCCGAACCGCTTGGTGAGTTGCTTGAGCTCGATCGTCATTTCTTGACCGTTCCGAAAGTGACGCCGCGCAGCAACTGGTTCTGCAAGAGATAGGTCACGACGAAGATCGGGATGAGGAAGAGCGTGACGATGGCGGCCAGGAGGCCGTAATCGACGCCAATCTCACCGCCCATGGTCCGGGCCATGGCGACCGGGACAGTGCGCGTCTCGACGCCTGTCAGCAGCAGCGCGAAGATGAACTCATTCCAGGTGAGGATCATGCCGAAGACGAAGGTGGCAGCGAGCCCGGCCAGGATCTGCGGCAGGCACATGGCGAAGAAGACGCGGCTCTCCCCTGCCCCATCCATCCGCGCCGCATCCTCGATCTCGGGATTGAGCTCATCGAAGAAGCTCTTCACCAGCCAGACCGAGAACGGGATGTTGAAGGCCGTATAGAGCAGGATGATGCCCCAGTAGGTGCCGGCAAGCCCGGTCAGGCGGAACATCAAGAAGATCGGGATGATGACGACGATGGGCGGCAGCATGCGGGTCGTGAGGATCACGAACAGATAGGTGTCGTTGCCGCGCAGCGGATAGCGGGAGAACCCGTAGGCCGCCAGCGTGCCGAGGATCAGCGCCAGGAAGACGCTGCTGCCGGCGATGAAGATCGAGTTGAAGAAGAAGAGCGGAAACTCGGTGGCCTGCGCCGCATCGGCCGTGATGCTCTCGCGAAAGAAGACGTTTTGAAAGTTCTGCAGGGTCGGCGTGAAGAAGAGCTTGGGCGGCACCGCCAGCGCGTCCGCGCGGGTCTTGAAGGAGGTCAAGATGATCCAGAGGACGGGGAAAAAGTAGATCAGGCTGACGATTCCCGCGAACCCCGTCCAAGCCCAGCCCGCCTTGCCGATCTCGCGTGGGCGGCTTCCTTGCCTGGCCATCAGGAGACCTCCCGTTCACGTTGCTTGACCGCGTAGAGGTAGAGATTGGTGAGCACGATCACGACGAAGAGAATGATGTAGGCGAGCGCCGCCGACTGGCTGGTTCGGAAGAACTGAAACGCCAGGCGGTAGGTGAAGACGGCGATCGTCTCCGTTGCCGTGCCCGGACCACCCTCGGTGATGATGTAGACGATGTCGAAGAGCTTGAAGGTCTCGATGGTGCGGAAGAGCACGGCGAGCAGCAGCAGGCTGCGAATATAGGGGAAGGTGATCGTCCGGAACCGCCGCCACCATGACGCACGATCGATCTCGGCCGCCTCGTAGAGGTATTTCGGCACGCTCACCAGGCCGGCGAGCACCAATAGCATGACGAATGGCGCCCACATCCAAGCGTCGGCGACAACGATCGCGATGATCGCACCGGTTGGGCTCGCGAGAATGGCAAAGGGCTCGCCGGTGAAAATCCTCACGAACTGGCTCAAGATGCCGAATGTCGGCTCATAATAGAGCTTGAAGAAGACGCCGACCGAAACGAACGACAGCATCATCGGCGCCAGCACGAGCATCAGCAAAATGCGGCGCAGCGGGAACTGATTGGCGAACATCAACGCCAGCAAGAAGCCCAAGATCAGCTGCACCAGGACGCTCGAGCCGACGATCAGCGCCGTGGTCTGAAAGCGCTCCCAGACATCCGGGTCGGTGAGCACGCGCTCGTAGAAGCGAAGGCCGACGAAGTCCGGGATGTTCTGTCTGTTGGCGCGATAGTTGAAGAAGCTGAGCCCGAACGACCAGAGCAGCGGAAAAATGTTCATGATGAAGAGGACGATCAAGGCCGGCGCCACGAGCATCGGTCCGCGACGCTCCGGTGCCATCATCCAGGCGAAGAAGCCGCCGTCTTCGTGTGGCCGAGCTGCTGCCATCTCTATCGGTTCTCTCAGCGACTAATATCGGAGCGATGCCCGCCAGTTCGGCGAGGGTTCGCAAGACACAACGGGAGCCCGGATCCGTGGATGACCCGGGCTCCCGCTCAACGATGGCCTACTGGATCAGGCCGGCGTCCTCGAGCAGCTCTTGCTGGAAGCGAGCGACCGAGTCGAGAGCGGTCTGGGCGTCGATCTGACCGGTGATCGCCCGGTCGAACTCCTCTTGCTGCTGCGTCAGGAGCTCGAAGAAGTCCGGCACGTGCCAGACGTCACGCTGCCAGTCGAGCATCTCGACATGCGCCCGGTTCCAGGGGCGCAAGCCGTTGTACTCGGGATCGGCCATGACACTCATCAAGCCGGACTGGCCGCCGTTGGCGACGAAGTTGATCTGCGTCTCCGGCTTGAGCCACCACTTCACGACGTTCAATGCCTCGTCGACCACCTCGTCGCTGTTCCAGGTGGTCAGCACGAAGGGCTGGCCGCCGATATTGCCGGTCCGGTCGATCGTCCCGTCTTCCTTGCGCAGGCCGGGTGCCGGACCGAAGGCCGACTTGTCGGAGACGAGCGAGGTGTTCGGATCGAGCACCGGCTCACCGAGGCCGACCCAGTCGATGATCGCCGCCACCTTGCCCTGCATGTACAGGTCCTGGATGACGAAGATGTCCATCTGCCCGGTCTGCGCCACCGGCGGCATGTACTGAAGCAGCGAGAGGTAGTGCTCCAGCGCCTCGACGGCCTCGGGCGAGTTCACGACACCCTCGGCCTGGCTGTCTGGCGCATTGGTCTCGTCCCAGATCCCCCCACCATACTGCCAGACGAAGGCGTTGATCGCCATGGTCGAGAAATCGTAGCCCTTACCCGCCTGATAGGCGATGCCGTAGAAATCGTCATCAGCGACGCCATCACCGAGCGGATCGCCGGCGGAGCGCCGGAAATGCTCACCAATGGCCCGCCACGTATCCCAGTCGACGTCCTGCCAGTCCTCGTAGGTGCAGGGCAGTGGGCTACCGAACTGCTCCTCGAAGCTTGCCGATTCGCCTTCGTTGCAGAACAGGTCCTCGCGATAGAAGGTCACGTAGGTGTCCGGGAACTGCGGAAAGCCGAAATAGCGCGTGTCGGGCGCCGGGAAGCTGTTCTCGGCGATGAAATCCTTGGTCTTGTGCGGATAGGTCGAATAGGCGGAGACCAGGGCCGGGTGCAGATCTTCCATGATCGCGGTCAGCTCGGGATCCGCGATCATCAGATCGGTCAGATCTTTGTAGTAGCCGCCTTCGACGAAGGCGCCGAGCCACTGGCTGTCGGTGACGATCATCTGGTACTTCTGCTCGCCCGACGCGAGCGATGCGGCCACCCGCTCGTAGAAGCTCGGCCAGGGGATGAAGTCGATGTCGAGGGTCGTGTTGTGGCCGTCCGGCGACTGGTAGGTGCGGTCGAATTCTTCCTTCATGAACCGCGTCGGCGGCCAGTCCGGGGCAGCCATGGTGATGGTGATGTCATCGGCCAACGCCGGACCACCGGCTGTCAAGCCGATGCCGAGCGCCGCCGCGGATGCACCGAGGACGAGCTTTTCCCTGATCGTTCGCATCTTGCACTGGCTCCTTTTTGTGTTGGCAAGACCTAGCAACAAACCTCCCGGGCCGGCGGCTAGCCGAATCGTACCCCGGTCTCGGCATGGAAAACATGGAGATCGGCCGGATCGATCGTAACGTCGATGGCATGGCCCTCGGCGAGACCGACGCCCACCTCCTCGCGCACCACCATCTTGGCCGGCGCATCGCCGAAGCGGAGATCGACCACAGTGACATCGCCCAGCGGCTCGCGCAGGTGGATCTGGGCCTGAAACACCCGGCCGTGGCTCGTGTCGTTGCCGAGATGGATGTCGTGCGGCCGGATACCGACGATGACCGGCTCACCAGCGACCAGCTCGCTCATCTTCGGGCCAGCATCAATGCCGGCAAAGCCGAGATCGATCATTCGCCCAGCAGCGCCAACCGTGACCTTGCCGCGCAGCAGGTTCATCGCTGGCGCGCCGACGAGACCGGCAACATAAGTGTTGGCCGGATGCTCGTAGAGGCTGCGTGGCGCCTCGATCTGCACGACCCGGCCATCGCGGATGACGGCAACCCGCTGGCCCATGGTCAGCGCCTCGAGCTGGTCGGGCGTGGCATAGAGCATGGTCATGCCGAGCTCGCGGTGCAGCCGCTTGAACTCGGCGCGCGTGTCGTGCCGCAGCTTGGCATCGAGATTGGTCAAAGGCTCGTCGAGCAGCAGGAGCTTGGGGCGGCGGACGAGCGCGCGACCGATGGCAACGCGCTGCTGCTCACCACCAGAAAGCGTGTCCGGCTTGCGATCGAGGGTATGGCCGACGCGCAGGAGCTCGGCGATCTCGCCGACCCGCTTGTTGATCTCTGCCCGGCCGACACCGTCGCGTTGCAGGGGATAGCCGAAATTCTTGCGCACCGTGAGATGCGGGTAGAGCGCGAAGGTCTGGAAGATCATCGCCATGCCGCGGCCCTGGACCGGCGCACCGGTGAGGTCGCGGCCATCGAACTCGATCCGACCCCGCTCCAACGTCTCGAGGCCCGCAATGGCCCTCAGCGTCGTCGTCTTGCCAGCAGAGCTGGGGCCGAGGATGCAGTAGAACTCGCCTTGCTCGACGGCAAAGCTCATGCCGTCGAGGGCGGTCACACTGCCGAACCGGCGCACCACGTCGTCGACACGAAGATGTGCCAAGCCTGCCTGACTCCCAATCTGCCGCCCGAGACGCCGAGGCCCAGGTCCTGTTCGTTGATCGAGCCTTAATGCAAGCTGCCAGCCCTGCCAAGCACTCAACTGATGAGCTGACCGCAAACGGTACCGAGGAGCGGATCACCCGCTTGCTGCTATCTGCGTCGCTGCTCGCGCTCGCGCATTGCGCTAGAAGCGGGCATCGCGCGGCAGCTTGAAGACCTGCACAGGCTCGGCGCGCCCGCGCAGCTCGGTCGCCTCGGCGGTCGCCTGAAACGCCTGCAGCACGGGATGACCCGGCACCTGTGCCACGACGTCCTCGCTGATCACGGCAGCCGCCTCGAGCGGCCGGCAGAGGCTTTCGAGCCGGCTCGCCACGTTGACGGTGTCGCCCAGGATCGCGAACTCGAGGCACCGGGCATCGCCGATATCGCCAGCGACGACCGGGCCAAAATGGAGGCCAGCCGCCAGTGTCAACGGCGTCTCGCCCCGGGCTTGGCGCTCGACGTTCCACGTCGCCATGACACCGTGGATGTCCTTGAGGCAATCGAGCGCCAGTGCTGCCGGCGGCTGAGTAGCGCCTTGGCCGGCCGCGGTCACGCCGAAGCTCGCCATGAAGCCGTCGCCGAGGAATTTGTGCAACGTGCCGCCATGGGCGAAGACGGCCCGCGCCATGCGTCCATGGAACTCCCGCAGCAGCTCGATCACTTGCTCGGGCGCCATCTTCTCCGAGAGCCGGGTGAAGCCGACAAGGTCGGCGAACAGGACAGCTGCCTCTGGCCGCGCCACCGCCGTGCCGAACGTTCCGCGCGTCGCCAAATCCTCGACGAGGTCTGGCGAGAAGTATCGCGCCAGATTGGCGCGCTCCGCCGAGCTCTTGATCTCGCGCTGCACGAGGCGCCGCGCTCGCGCGCACGCCAGCGCCACAATCGTGGCGAGCACGATCGCCAAGAGGCCCTCCTGCACACGCTCGACAGCGCTCAGATAGTCGGGGTCGAGGAGCGTTCGGCGCAAGGTCGCGCCGTCCATGGCCTGAAAGCGGCTGAGGTCGATGATCGTGTAGGTGGTCCCCTCGCCCAGCGCCACGAGCATCGCCGTGCCCCAAACCACGACCGCGGAAAATGCCGTCCAGATCGCCATCCCGGGGCTGTAGGTCAGTGCCGCCAGTGCGATGAACATGAACACATAGCCGAAGCTGCCGAGGCGAAACTGCATCGCCATGCTCCACTCCGGCGGCGCGCCTGGTGGCGGTGCGATCAGCGCATAGGCGAGGATCGCCATCTCGAAAAAGATGACGGCGCCTTGCGCCAAGCGACCTGACCGGTTGCGAACGCGCGCCAGTGGCACCTGCAGATAGCCGACGGCGGCGAGCAGACCGATCAGGAAGAGATAGTGAAAGAGCGTCGGCGGCTCGATGCGCAGCGTTGTCCAGATCGCGATGAGCAGCAGCGCCGCCAAGCGCACGCGAAAGGCCAAGAGAACGCCGCCCTCGACCTCCCGCCGGAAGGTGGCGGCTACGGCGGGGTTGCCACCCTCCCTGGCATCCGTTCGGTCAGCCGTGTCTGATCTCCGTGCCCAGGACGGCGAGGCACTCGCGAATGAAGGCGGCGAGCCCTGGCCAGCCCTTGGCCGAGACCAGCTTGCCATCGCTGATGGCGCCCTCGGGCGGCACGTCGACATAGATGCCGCCGGCGAGCCTGACCTCCGGCTCACAGTATTGAAGTGCGGCCACGCGCTTGCCGGTCACCACGCCGTCGACGGCAATCAGCACCTGAACGCCGTGGCAGATGGTGAAGATCGGTTTGTCGGCGTCGTGGAACTCGCGCACGATCGCCTGCACGCGCGGGTAGATGCGGATGTATTCCGGACCGCGACCGCCGGCGACGTAGACCGCGTCGTAGTCGCTGGTGTCGACATCGGCGAAGCTCTTGTTGAGCTGGAAGAGATGGCCGGGTTTCTCGGTGTAGGTCTGGTCGCCCTCGAAATCGTGGAGCGAGGTCTTGATCAGCTCACCCGCCTTCTTGTCCGGGCAAACGACATGCACCGTATGCCCGACCGCCTCCATCGCCTGCTGGAAGACGAAGATCTCGTATTCCTCGCTGAACTCGCCTGCCAGCATGAGAATTTTCTTGCCGTGCATGAACTCGTTTCCCCTCCCTTAGAGGCCGGTCGCTTCCCACTGGCCTGATTCTGCCGAGCGCAGGACCGCCTCGCAGACACGTTGGGTGTCCAGAGCATCCTTGAATGTCGGGGCGGTGTAGTTTCCTGTGGGCGCTGCAGCGAGAAAGTCAGCTAGCGCATGCAGGAACGTCGCCTCATAGCCGATGGTGAGCCCCGGGACCCACCAATGGTCCATGTAGGGATGCTCGTGATTGGTGACGTGGATCTTGCGCCAGCCGGTCAGATGTCCTTCGACCTTCTCGCCGGTCTGCTTGGCCGTGTACTCGAAGAAATCGAGATATTGTGGATCGTGCAGGTCGAAGCGGACGGAGCCGTCCTCGCCGTTCATCTCCAGCGTTTTCAAGGCTTTGTGGCCACGGGCGTAGCGCGTGCTTTCGAAGACTCCCATGGCACCGTTCTTGAACCTGCACATGAACATGCAGGCATCGTCGATGCCGACCGGCTGGGGCTTGCCCGTCGCCTGGTGCACACGTTCCTTCACGAAGGTTTCCGTCTCGGCCATCACCTTGGTGATCGGGCCGTTGAGCCACATCGCCGTGTCGATGTTGTGGGCCAGAAGGTCGCCCGTGACCCCGGATCCAGCGGCCGCAGCGTCGAGGCGCCAGAGTGCTGCGCCGCCTTGCGGCACGTCCGGGGCAATCGTCCAGTCCTGGAGAAACTGGGCACGATAATGGTAGGCGCGGCCGAGTCGCCCCTCATCGACCAGTTGCTTGGCGAGGCTCACCGCAGGGACGCGCCGATAATTGTACCAAACCATGTTCGGCACACGGGCTTTCTCGACCGCAGCAACCATGGCCTCGCCCTCGGCGACGTCCATCGCCAGCGGCTTCTCGGTGACGACCCACTTGCCGGCCTCGGCGGCGGCGATGGCGATGTCCTTGTGCAGATTGTTCGGCACGCAGATATCGATCATATCGACATCGTCGCGCGCGATGACAGCCCGCCAATCGGTCTCCACCGCAGCGAACCCCCAGGTGTCGGCGAAGGCTTGTGCCTTGGCAGAATCGCGGCCGCAGAGCACGGCTCGCTCGACGCGAAAGGGTAGATCGGCGAAATAGTGGTTCACGTTGGCATAGGCGCTAGAATGCGCCTTGCCCATGAACCCGTACCCAATGACAGCGACTCGCAACGGCTTCGACATTCGCTCGATCTCCTCCCTGGCTCCTGACCGATTGTTGTTCAGGGGCTGTAGCACGCGGCAAAGCGTTAGGGCAGTGGCTAGGCTGAATCAACGGATTGTCGGCTGGAGGCGAGCGCGATGCGAGACGTCGAATGTTCAATGCTTCTTAACGCATTTTCGAGCATATAAGCTCTCATGAGCCCATCCTCGATCTCGATCGCCACAAGACTGGTCGGCGCCTGCCGATGGGTGCTGCCGCGTCTGATGCTCGCGGCCATCATGCTGCTGACGCTGGCACCACTCCTTCGTGAGCACAGCGTGCTCATGGACTTCCTCGCCCATTTCTTGATGCAGAGTGCGGTTCTCAGCGTCGTCGTCGGCGTTTTTCTGCTGACCTATCGGCGTTGGATCGCGACCGCGCTCACAGCACTTTGCCTCATCGTTCAGGCATCACTGCTCCAGCCGGACTTCTTTGCGGCAAGCGCCGCCCATCCGGCACCGACGAGTGTCCGCGTGCTGTTCTCGAATGTCTGGACGCGAAACCGCCAGCTCGAAGCGTTTGCCGCGCAGATTCGCGCTCTCGATCCGGATATCGTCGTGCTGGCCGAGCTGAACGCCCGTACCACGGTATTGGTCGAGCAGTTGGGATCGACCTATCCGTACAGCGTCGATTGCCTGGAGCACTGGTCCTGCGACAGCGTTGTCCTGTCACGATTGCCGATTGTCGAGGATCTCAGTGATTGGTTGGCTGATCATCGGGTGGCGACGAGTGCTGCGCGGATCGCTACGCCATTCGGACCGCTCGCCGTCGCTGGCGTTCACCTGGACCGCCCCTTGCCGCCGCTCCGCCTCCAGCTGCAGGAACGCCAGGTCGAAGGCCTGGTAAGACTCTTGGCCAATATCGACAATCCGTTGCTGCTGGTTGGCGATTTCAATGCGTCGCCATGGGGACGGCTGCTGCCGAGCCTGGCACGCAAGACCGAGCTCGAGCTCGCCTGGGGCCTGGAGGGCACCTGGCCAGCACAAGTCCCCTGGCCCTTGCGTATCCCGATCGATCATGCCCTGACCGGGCGCGGCCTGGCACTGCTCGATCGAGAGGTCGTCCACCTGCCGGGTTCCGATCATCGAGCCTTGCTGCTTCGCGTCGGTCTGCGTGACGGAGAGCGGGTCGAGATGTGAGCAAGCGGAGCTGCCGTCCTCGCTCGCGCTGACGCTTCGCGAACACCATTCGCCTTTATGCCCGTGGCGGCGGCTACCGGCTTCTTTCCAAGGCTGCGACGGAGGCAGTTGCCGGGTCGGAGATGGTCAGCTCAGCTCGGCTTGAGCACGCAATGCTCTTTTGACCGACAAATCGTGCCGTTCGGCACATAGGTGTGGCAATGCGGGCATTCGTACAGGGTCTCGGCCTTCGGTCTGGCCGGCGCGGCCTGGCGGGGCGCGCGCCGCACCTGCTCGGCTGGCGGATCACTGATCTTGTCACGAATGACCGTGAGCAGTCGCCAGCCTTTCCAGACGGCGACAACGAGCATCACGGTAAAGAGGATCTTCGAGAGAGAGAGGCCGAGCATGGTTCCGTCGCGTCGCTGTTTGGCACGATAGGCTGTCGGTGAGATCGTTCGTCAGAGCCACCGATACCTCAAAGGTGGCGTGCAACGGCCGATACTACAAGCGCAGGCTCGCCGAGAGATCAGGTGGGGTCGGGCGCGATATCGTCTGATCGCTGTCGTTCGCTCGAGCCAGGCTGTGCTGGCGCGGGGCTCCGATCAAAGGCCGAAACGCCGCCAAAGCGCGTGCTCCTCGACCTGAGCAAGCACCGCTCGGCAATGCCCTTTCGATCAGGGCATCAGCAGCGGCGTTTCCCTGCATGGCAAAGCGTCGCTGCAGCCAGCCGCGCTGCCGACTGACCGGTCGCAAGCGTAGCTTCTCACCATAGCGCCCACGCAGCACCCGACGCAGCTCGCCGATTCCATCGACCAGACCGTGCTCGACGCCCTTCTCACCGCTCCAGACACGACCGGACATGAGCTCATCCGCCGACAGCCGGAGCTTGTCGCCTCGGCGCTTTTCGACCTCTGCCCTGAAGGTCGCGAGGATGTCGGATTGCAGCTCGCGCAGCACCGCGATGTCGCCCGGCTCCTCGGGGCGAAACGGGTCGAGCAGGGCCTTGCGCGGGCCCGTCGCATGAACGCGTCGCTCGATGCCGAGGCGGCCAATCGCGCCATCGAGGCCGAAGCCGGCCGAGATGACCCCGATGGAGCCGACGATCGACGATCGATCGACAAAGATCTCGTCGGCGGCGAGTGCCAGCCAGTAGCCTCCGGATGCCGCGACGTCCTCAACGAAGGCGATGACCGGTTTTTCCTTTTCGCGCGACAGATCGCGAATCCGCCCGGCAATGAGCGACGACTGGACCGGCGACCCGCCAGGGCTGTTGATCGAAAGGGCAACCACAGGGGCACGTTTGACGGCGAACGCCGCGGCCAGCACGGGCTCTACCGCTTGCAGGGTCAGCCCTCCGCGGAACGGAACGGCACCGATCACACCGGATAGGCGGACGACCGGGACAACGATGCCGCGACGTTGCAGCCAATGCGGCCAAGACCAAGGCAAGAATCAGGCTCCCTATCACGCGAGAAATCAAGGCGGGCCGAGCGGCTGCCCGAGCGATGTCGGTCAGGGCTTCGGCATGACATCGTCCAAGCCCGCACCGTCGCGCAGGATCGCTTCCGCCATAGAGGTGAACTTGCCCGTCGCCTCGTGCAGAACAAGGCCCGGCAGCAACGCAGTCGGCGTCCGTCGGCCTTTTCGACAACGAATCACGACGCGCTTGGCGGGCTGACCAGCCGCTCCCGGCCAGAGCGGGATGATCTCGATTTGTCCCGTTGCTCGGTTCAATGCAGTGAGAACGTCGGGCAAGCGGTCGGTGCGATGGATGAGCACGAGCTGCCCGCCCGGCGCAAGTCGCTTGAGGCAGGCGCCGAGCCAGGCCATCGGGCCGGCGGCATCCACGGTCGCCAGCGCTCGCGCTTCATCACTCGCTGCTTGGCCGCTCGTCGGGTTGAACGGCGGATTGGTAAGCACCGCGGCGAACTGGCGACGGCGAAGCGATGTCGGCGGAGCAAGCACGTCGCCGAGCTCAATCGATACCCGGTCGCCAAGGCCGTTGCGCGCCACATTGTCGCGGGCGAGGCCGGCAGTGCTCGGCTCGATCTCGAGCCCGGTAACAGCGAAATCCGGAAGCCGCCGGGCAAAGCAAAGACTTGCCGCGCCAACGCCACAGCCGGCGTCAAGCACTTCCACCCGAGCTGACGCTTCTGCAGGCTTGAGACCGCTATCGACAGCGGCGGCGAGAAGGACCGCGTCGATCGAGGCTCGAAAGCCGCGGCTTGGCTGCTCCAGCACCACCCTTCCATCGAGCAGGTGGTCGATGGTGGTTGCAGCCATCCGGGTCAGCTGTCGCTGAGCTCGGCCGCCGCTTGAGCCAGGATACGTCGTGCTCGGCTTTCGTCGAGGTCATCAACGAGAATGCGTCTCGGTATGGCGCCGATGCTGCCTTCGAGCACGCTCGTGTGCTGGTCCGCCACCAGCGACTCGATGCCTGCGGCAGCCAGCGTCGCTTCAACCCATGACAGGTAGACAAGATCGTTGCTGCGCACCAATTCGACCATATAGCGACCACTCGGTGTTGCCGGTCGGCTTCGACCGTGGTTTGCCAGGGCTGAGACCGGCGTGGTAGCTAGCGGCGCAATGCTTGACAAGCGGACTGGCGATCACCGCAGCGTGTTGCTGGGGCGTGTCAGCGTCGTTGTCGTTGTTTCAGGAGTATGCCGACTTGACCGCTCTACCTCTATCGACCGTCGCCGAGCCGGCGTCAGGCGAACCTAGCCTGGAACGGGCCAAGCATCTCGTTCACGACGATATGGCGAAGGTCAATGCCTTGATCCTCGATCGGCTGCAGAGCGAGGTCAAGATGATCCCAGAGCTCGCCCGGCATCTAATCGCCGCTGGCGGCAAGCGGATTCGACCGACCTTGACGCTGCTTTCCGCACGGCTCGCCGGCCACGATGACGATCGGCATATTGGCCTCGCCACCGCGGTGGAGTTCATCCACACCGCAACGCTGTTGCACGACGACGTCGTCGACGAGAGCGATCTCCGCCGCGGCCGCTCCACCGCCAACTCGCTCTGGGGCAACAAGGCGCCGGTGCTGGTCGGTGATTTCCTGTTCAGCCGCGCGTTCCAGCTGATGGTGGCCGACGGCAATCTCCGGGTGCTGGGCATCCTCTCGGACGCCTCGGCTGTGATCGCCGAGGGCGAGGTGGCGCAGCTCTTGACGGCGGGCGACGTCTCGACCACGGAAGCTGCCTATTTCGAGGTGATAAGGGCGAAGACGGCGGCACTCTTTCGCGCCGCTTGCCAGATTGGTGCGGTTGTCGCGGATCGAGAGCCTGAAGCGGAGGAAGCGCTCTGCACGTATGGCGAGGAGCTGGGGATTGCGTTTCAGCTGGTCGATGACGCGCTCGACTACTCAGCCCGCGAGGCGATGCTCGGCAAGACGATCGGCGACGACTTCCGCGAGGGCAAGGCGAGCCTGCCCGTGCTCATGGCCTATGCGGCCGGTAGCGCCGACGAGCGGCTGTTCTGGGAGCGCGTCATCGACGCGCCGGAGAAGCAGACCGACAGCGACCTCGACGAAGCGCAGCGACTTCTGGCGCGTCACGGCACGCTCGACGCCACGTTCGCCCGCGCCCGGGCAGCCGGCGAGCGGGCGCGGACAGCGCTGCGCAGCTTCCGGCCCTCACCGCATCGCGACGCGATGGAGGACATCATCGATTTCAGCATTGCCAGAGCCTATTAGGCGGCAAAGCTGCCCGAGTGGTTCAGAGCCTGGCAGAGCGCCAGGCGGCGCCTGAGCGACTGGAGTCGACCACGGCCTCGATGAACTTCACGCCTCGAGCACCCTCCTGGACGTCGGGAACCAACGTCGCCCCTGGCTCCGGCTCACGGCCCTCGATCGCTGCCCAGATCAGCTCGGCAGTGTCGCTGTAGATTGTTGCGAACCCCTCCAGATAGCCTTCGGGGTGGCCGGGCGGAATGCGCGTGACCCGCGCGGCCTCGGGCCCTGCCCCGGCGCCTGAGCGGGTGATCAGCCGCTTGGGCTCACCGAGCGGCATGTGCCAGAGGTAGTTGGGGTCCTCCTGCGCCCATTCGAGGCCGCCCTTCTCGCCATAGACGCGCAGCTTCAAGGCATTCTCGTTGCCGCATGCCACCTGGCTCGCCCAGAGCATGCCGCGAGCGCCGCCAGCGAAGCGCAGCATGACCTGGCAATTGTCGTCCAGGCGCCGCCCAGGCACGAAGGTGGTGAGCTCGGCCGCAATCTCGTCGATCTCGAGACCGGTGACGAAAGTGGCGATATTCATGGCGTGCGTGCCGATATCGCCGGTCGAGCCGGCGGGGCCCGAGCGCGCCGGATCGGTTCGCCATTCCGCCTGCTTCAGCCCGCTATCCTCGAGCTTGGTCGCCAGCCAATCCTGGGCGTACTCGACCTGAACGACGCGGATCTCGCCAAGCTCCCCTGCCTCGACCATGGCCCGCGCCTGGCGGATCATCGGATAGCCCGTGTAGTTGTGGGTGAGCGCAAACACCTTGCCGCTCTTGGCCACCAGCGCCTGCAGGGCGATGGCATCCTCGAGCGACGTCGTCATCGGCTTGTCGCAGATGACGTGGATCCCCGCCTCCAGGAATGCCGCGGCCGCCATGTAGTGCACATGGTTCGGGGTGACGATCGAGACGACGTCGATCCCATCGTCTCTTCCGGCCTCGGCCTTCGCCATCGCCTTGAAGTCGTCATAGGTGCGAGCCGGATCGATGCCGAGCTCGATGCCAGACGCTCTGGATTTCTCGGCCGTGCTGGCAAAGCAGCCGGCAACCAGCTCATAGCGATCGTCGAGCCGGGCGGCGATCCGGTGCACGCCGCCGATAAAGGCCCCCTGCCCGCCGCCCACCATGCCGAGCCGCAGCCGACGCCGTGCGCCGCTCTTCGCTTGTGCGCTCTCGCTGACCATGCCCCTGCCCCGCTAGCCGATGCCGAGAATGCGACGATTGGCGGCCGGATCGCTGCCGCCCGCGGCGAAGTCGTCGAAGGCCACCTCGGTGACGCGAATGATGTGGTCCTTGATGAACTGGGAGCCCTCCGCCGCGCCATCCTCCGGATGCTTGAGGCAGCACTCCCACTCGAGCACGGCCCAGTAGTCGTAGCCATAGGTCGAAAGCTTCGAGAAGATGCCCGAGAAGTCGACCTGCCCATCGCCCAGGGACCGAAAGCGGCCGGCCCGGTCGACCCAGGACTGGTAGCCGGAGTAGACACCCTGCCGGCCATCCGGATTGAACTCCGCGTCCTTGACGTGAAAGCTCGAGATCCGCTCGTGGTAGATGTCGATGAAGGCCAGATAGTCGAGCTGCTGCAGCACGAAGTGGCTGGGGTCGTAGTTGATGGTGGCCCGCTTGTGACCGCCCACGGCGTCGAGGAACATCTCGAAGGTCGCACCGTCGAAGACATCCTCGCCTGGATGGATCTCGTAGCCGTAGTCGACACCGCAGGCGTCGTAATGATCGAGCAATGGCTTCCAGCGCCGGCCGAGCTCGGCGAAGGCCTCCTCGATCAGGCCGCCTGGGCGCTGCGGCCAGGGATAGAGGAAGGGAAAAGCCAGGGCGCCGGTGAAGCCGACATGCTTGGTGAGGCCGAGATTCTTCGACGCTGTCGCCGCCATCTTGACCTGGTCGACCGCCCAGGCCTGACGCGCCTTGGGGTTGCCGCGAACCTCAGGCGCCGCAAACCCGTCGAACATCTCGTCGTAAGCCGGATGGACGGCGACGAGCTGGCCTTGCAGATGGGTCGAGAGCTCGGTGATGGTCAGACCATGCGATGCGGCGATGCCCTTGACCTCGTCGCAATAGGTCTGGCTTTCGGCCGCCTTCTTGAGGTCGAACAGCCGTGCGTCCCAAGACGGGATCTGGATGCCCTTGTAGCCGAGCGAGGCGGCCCAGCCGGCAATGCTGTCCAGGCTATTGAACGGTGCGGTGTCGCCGGCGAACTGGGCGAGGAACAGCGCCGGTCCCTTGATCGTTGCGATGCCCATATGGGAACTCCCTGAAGTCGCTCTTGCTCAGCTGTTGTCCCAGCCGGTGCGGATGAAGTCGTAGCCGAAGGTGTAGACCTCTTCGCGATTGGGGAAGAAGTCGCGCCAAACTCTTGTGGCTGCAGCCAAATCAGGCAAGGCGCGGCCGAAGGCCTCGATCGTCAGCCAGCCATCGTAATCGTTCTCTTTCAAGACCGAGAAGGTGGCGGCCCAAGGGATGTGGTCCTTGCCGGGCGTGCCGCGATCGTTGGCCGAGATATGCACATGGTTGATCCAGCGCATGTTCTCGCGCAGCGCGCCAACCGGGTGCTTCTCCTCGATGTTCGCATGGAAGGTATCGTAGAGCAGCCCGACATTGGGCTTACCCACTTGTTGAGCGAAGGTCGCGGAGTCCTTGACCGTGTTGAGAAAATAGCATTCGAACCGGTTGAGCGGCTCGACAGAGAGCGCGATGCCCGCCTCGGCTGCGTAATCAGCGCAGCTGCTCATCACCTCGACCGCCCGCTCCCACTCCTCGGCCGTGCGACCGTCGCCCGTGAAGTGCCCCAATGCCTGATGAATCGGCCCCGCGAGCAGGGTGCCGCCCAAGGCTTGGGTGTTGTCGATGGCCCAGCGGATATGGTCGGCACCACCCTGTCGCTCCTTGGCATCGGCGCGGGTGATGTCGTGCGCCGTGTCGGGCATGACGGTGACGGTCGTAGCGGCCAGGCCATTGTCCTCGAGCGCCTGACCAAGCTTGCGGTAGTGCGCGACATCTCCCTCGAAAAGCGGGATCTCGACACCATCATAGCCGACCTTCTTCAACGTCTCCAAGAGGTGGAAGTCCGCTTCGGTGATGTGTGTCGCCCAAAGCAGGAGGTTGAAGCCAATCTTCATGCCCTGCTCCCTCAGCCGTACTTTCGATTCAGCGCATCGAGCGCGGTCTTGCACTTGGCGGTGGCGTTCCAGGCATCGGGCCAGAAGCAGAGATCGACGGTCCACCAATCGTGGCCGACGTTCTCCTTGGCCAAGACGGGCACGATGGCATCGAAATCCAGCACGCCCTCGCCGAAGGGCGGATGCGCACTGGTCTCGTCCTCGCCATTGTCATCCTTGTGGCAGGTGTTGTCGCTGTCGATCAGGTGGATATGGTTGATCCGCCCGGAGAGCTTGCTGATCAGCTCGAGCTGGCCACCGGGCAGCGTCTCCTTGCCACCCTCATGCCGGGTTCCATTCACCGCCACCATCTGGCCGTGGCAGGTGTCGTACATGACGCCGAAATTGTCGTGTGGCAGGGCTTCGAGGACGCGCTGGATGTCGGACGGCTTGTTGAACGCGAAGCCGGGCTCGAACTCCCAGGTGACATAGAGACCCTTCTCGCCGGCAAAACGGATGCAGCGATCCCAGACCGAGGTCAGCCGCGAGAACAGCGTGTCATAATCCACTGACTTGTGGATGGTCGGCGGCTGAACCGTGTCGACGCGGATGCCCTTGATGCCGAGATCGACCGCAAACTGCGCGTTCGCCTTGAAGCTCTCGATATACTGGGTAGGGTCGTCGGTATCGAGGAGATGCTCGCTCCAGAGGTCTTGGGCAAACCCGGAGAAGGCGAGGCCATGGCCCGCCACTTTCTGCTTCAGGGCGTCACGGTCTTCCTTGGTGGGGTGGTTCTGCGGGTTGGGATAACCGTTGAAGCCGCCAAGCTCGACGCCGTCGAACTGCAGCCCGGCCAGCTTCTCGAGCACGGTGTCGAAGGGGATGGGGTTCTCGCCGTAGGGGCCGACATTGTAAGCCCAGCTACCGATTGACGTTCTGCGCATTCCAGGAACTCTCCGATAAGAATTAGCGGCTCAAGCGACGTTGCCGTCAGGGCCGAGCACGCCCTTGGCCAAGAGAAAGCAGGCGTAGCCACGACGATCGAGCGTGGTGACGATGGCAGCGCACTTGGCGGACTTCTCATAGAACGCGAAGCGCTCGGTTCCGCCCATCTGCCAACGGTCGCCGGCCGTCGCGTGAACGGCGGCGAGGAAGTCCTTGTGCGCCTCGTTGGGCTCGCCGGGATTGGCGCAAACCTGCATGCGATGCACAGGATGCTCGACAAAGCTGTCGAGCGGCATGACCGAAAGCACGGCCTTGGCCGCGCGAGCCGTGTCGGTCGCGAGCGAAACGCAGGGCACATCGGCCCGCCTGGCGATCTCATGCGCCGGAAAATTGCAGTCGGCGATGCAGATCGTGTCGCCGTGCCCCATGTCGCGCAGGACCTTCAAGAGATCGCCCGTCAGCAGCGGATCAAGTCCGAGCAGCATTTTTCTTAGCCCCCCAAAAACTCTACCGGGCCAAATCGCCTGGCCCGACAACGGGGCCGACGATAGGCGTGGTCGACGTCATGACAAAGCCGATTCGTGGTCGGCCGACTCAGCCATCAACCGCCGAAACGGCTCTTCAGCGCATCGAGGCCGGTCTTGAAGACCGGCCCGGAGAACGTCGCCACCCATTCATCGATCTTGGCGACGTCGCAGTCGAAGACAGTCCACCACTCGACAAAGCTGCGATCGCCATCCGTGATCGGCGTGACCCGCAGCGTGGCAACGTAGTTCTCGACGTCGAAGGGTGTCTTCTCGAAATTGTAGCTGTACGTCATGCTCGGGTCGGAGAAGGACAACAACCGCTCACGAAGATGGTTGCCATCGGCGAGGTGGAAGCTGCGAACACCGCCCACTTGATCGCCCGCCTTGCCGTCCTCGATCTCGCTGTCGGTCACCGCCGGGTGCCAGCTCGGCAAGCCGTTGAAGTCGCGGATTGCCGCCCAAACAGTCCCCGCCGGTGCGTTCAGCACCGTGCTGGCATAGGCCTTTGGCATTGCAGCCTCCCGTTATCGCCATTGCCGATGTGGCCTAGCGCCGATCTCTTGCGCTTGGCAAGCCCTGCCCTCCTCAGACCGTGCTGCAGCCGACAACCGGCACGTTAGTCTGTTAGCGTGAAGCATGAGCAAGACGGACATCTGCGCACGCCGTCTTCCCGCCGTCTTCTATCATAACGAACGCTTATGGAGATCGGGCTGACCGGCCAGAGCCGTTGCGTATAGTGCAACGTCCGCGCGATTTTGTTGCGTATAGCGCAACGGAACCCAAGAGTTGTTGCATATAACGCAACGAAACCCGAGAAATGTCGCATATAGCGACTCATTAGCAATGCTTATGTAGCGTATATCGACTCATTCCGGGCGAACGAACCCGCGAACGAACCTGGCAATCGACGAGCGAACCCGGGAAAACGACGAACGAACCCGGCGAAATGGCGAGCGAACCCGGGCTTTGGCGAACGAACCCGAGGGTACGGTTTGTCGCACCGTGTCGGCCCAACCCGTTCTGATCACGGCATGAATCGCCACGCCATGCAGCCCACCCATCGCGACATCCCCTCAGCGGCCACGTTTTCTCGAACGAACCCGACCGCGGCCTTGACCTCGCCACGTTTTCGGACAATAATCCTATATGCGTGGAAGGGAGTTGGCGTGACGAGTGATCCGCCGCTTGCCGTCGTGCGCCGGCCGGAGCGGAATGACCTCAGTCCCTGCCCACGACACTGTCCTCGACCAGACCGTAATGCTCCTTGATGAAGGCCCAGGCGGCCTCGGCCGTGTCGACATAATGAAACAGCTCGAGGTCCTCCGGGCTGATCACCTCCTCGTCCAGCAAGGCGTCGAAGTCGATGATCTTTTGCCAATAGGCGCGGTCGAACAGTAGGACCGGGATCTTGCGGACCTTTGTCGTCTGGATGAGGCACAACGACTCGAACAGCTCATCCAGGGTGCCGAAGCCACCTGGGAAGACGACCAGGGCGCGGGCACGCATCAAGAAGTGCATCTTGCGCAGTGCAAAGTAGTGGAACTGAAAAGAGAGCTCCGGCGTCACGAAGGCGTTCGGCGCCTGCTCATGCTCCAGTGTGATATTGAGGCCGATGGACACCGCACCAACATCGTCCGCGCCGCGATTGGCCGCCTCCATGATGCCGGGGCCGCCACCGGTGACGATGACGAACCGGCGTGTCGGACCTACCTGGGTCGTTGCCGAGACGAGCTGCCCGAACCGCCTGGCTTCCGTATAGTACTGGGAGCGTGCCAACGCCCGGCGGCACTTCTCGACAGCGCCGGCCTTGCTCGGATCCCGCGTGGCTTCGGCTTCGGCGCGAGCCAGCTCGACTGCCGCCATCTCCGGATCACCGATCCGGGCACTACCATAGACGACGACCGTGGATTCGATGGCCATCTCCCGCAGCTCGAGCTCGGGCTTGAGCAGCTCGAGTTGCAGGCGAACCGGGCGCAGCTCATCGCGAAGCAGAAAGTCGGGGTCGGCGAAGGCCAGCCGATAGCTCGCTGCGTCGGTCTGCGGTGTCGATGGCACCTCCTTGGCGTACTCGGAGTCTTGCCGGGCGCTTGGCCGGTTGAGATGGGCGTCGTCGGTCGTCCGCATGAAAAGTCCCGATGCTGTTGCATCTTCATCCTGCCCGCCCGACCGTGCAAGGCAAGCGCCGACCAGGCCTCGAGGCTGGAATTTTGGTGAGCTGCGCGCGGAACCAACAGAAACGGCTCCCGAGAACCGATCGGGAGCCGCTTGCATCGCCAATTGACACCAAGCCTCAAGGCTTTGTGTCACCGCACTCGGGCGGTGTCTGTGGTTCAGTTGGAGATCGTCTTGGCCTCGTCGAAGTTCGCGGTGGCGCGCTTGACGAAGAGGTCGACCACCTCGGTCTGGGCCTTCATGCTGAGGTCCATGGTCTCCTTGGCCTCGGCGATAGCCTTTTCCATGGCGACCTTGGCGTCGTCCATATAGGCCTGCGGCTGCTTCTTGCCGTCAAAGCTCTTCATCATCTCTTCGCTGCGCGCGAAAGCGTCCTGCATCATGTCGCTCTGCCGCTTGGCCATCGTCTGCACGAGATCGAACATGATCTTCTGCGCGGCCACGAACGTGTCGAGGTTCGACTTCTGCAGCGAGACCATAGCCTCGACGTCGAACTTGGGCATGGCAGGTGTGGCGGATTTGGTCGGCATGGTGTTCTCCCGAGAGAATGTTGCGGTGCACAAAAAATAGCTGATGAAGGATCCTGCGCAAGGGCAAAAATGCTGCATTGCACAAACATTTCTGCAACGCAGCGTTGCGCTGGAGGTCAGGCAGCTATTGCTAAGAGCCTGTTTGAGAAGTTTTCGTTGTGTTTCATCGACTTGCGATCAACCGTCGGCGCGAAGCCGAGCGCATCCCGATGCCGGGGCATCGGGCAAGCTCGGCGACAAAGCCGGAGCCGATCGCCGCCAAACTCATGAAACACAACGAAAACTTCTCAAACAGGCTCTTAGCCGAGGCCACCGGGCGCATCGGACCTACATGCTCAAGAATGGCCACCATACCGTTGCGCAGCTGCCAGCTGCGCGGGTGTTGATCAGGGACCGGCGGATGCGGCCAGGTCCTCTAGAATTGGGCAGGCTGGACGGTCATCGCCGTGACAGCGCTCGGCCAGGGCCGATAGCGTGTTGCGCATGGCGCCCAGCGCCTCAACTCGCTCATCGATCTCGGCGATATGGCGAAGTGCCAGGGCCTTGACGTCAGCACTTGCGCGGCCGCGGTCCTCGTACAGGGCCAGGAGCTCGCGGCATTGCTGGACGCTGAAGCCCAGGGCGCGAGCGCGCTGGACGAAGCAGAGGCGATGGATGTCAGCGTCATCGTAGTCGCGATAGCTATTGCCCCGGCGCTTCGCCGGGCGGACGAGGCCCACCTCCTCGTAGTAGCGGATGGTCTTGGCAGGCAAGCCCGAGCGCTCGGCGGCGGTTCCAATGTTCATTTGCGCCTCGTGACGCTTGGCCAAGCCGTGTCCGGCAGCCGCAATCTCAGCGAGAACGGCTACCGGACACCGAAATGGGTATGCTGGCTCAGGCCGCCTTGGCCTGATTGCAGAGACGCCAGAGCTTCTCGGCCGTTGCCGGCATATCGACATGCTTCACGCCCAATGGCTGCAGCGCGTCGACCAGGGCATTGATGATCGCGGCGGGCGAGCCCACCGAGCCTGCCTCACCGCATCCCTTGATCCCCATCGCGTTGTTGGCGCAGAGCACCTCGATCGTCGAGAAGTCGAAGGATGGCATATCGTCTGCTCGCGGCATGCAGTAATCCATGAACGAGCCGGTCATCAGCTGACCGCTGTCATCGTAGACGGTGTGTTCGAGCAGCGCCTGACCGATGCCCTGCACCACGCCGCCATGGACCTGCCCCTCGACCAGCATCGGATTGAGGACCAGGCCGAAATCGTCGACGATATTGTAGTTCACGATGCTGACGACGCCGGTATCGGGATCGAGCTCGATCTCGGCAATGTGGCAGCCGTTCGGGAACGTCCAGGCGTCGAGCTTGATGGTCGTCGCGGCGTCGAGCCCGCCTTCCACGCCATCGGCAGGTGCCGGCATCGTCCGCGCCTTGGCGGCGAGCTGCATGATCTCGATGCTCTTGTCGGTGCCCGCCACCGAGAACGTGCCGTCATCGAACTGGATGTCGGCAGCGGCCGTCTCGAAATGCATGGCCGCATAGGCCTTGCCGCGCTCGATGACGATGTCGCCAGCGCTGTTGATGGCTGTGCCTTGGGCGGTCAGCGAGCGCGAGCCGCCAGTGCCACCGCCAGCCTTGATGCGGTCGGTATCGCCTTGCACGATGCGGATCTGCTCGAACGGCACGTTGAGCTTCTGGTTGAGGACCTGAGCGTAAGCGGTCTCATGCCCCTGCCCGTTCGATTGCGTGCCAACCAGCACCGAGACAGTGCCATCGGCGTTGAACTCGATGCCGGCGCTTTCCGAAGGGTCGCCCATCGTCGATTCGATGTAGTAGCACATGCCGATGCCGCGATATTTGCCGCGCGCCGCCGCATCACGTTTGCGGCCAGCCATGCCGGCGTAGTCGGCTTTCTTCATGCAGCTGTCCATGACCCGCTCGAACTCGCCGGTGTCATAGGTCTCGCCCGCAGCCGTGTCGTAGGGCATCTGCGCCGGCTTGATGAAGTTGATCCGGCGCAGCTCGGTCGGCTCCATGCCCAAGTCGCGGGCTGCGGCATCGATCAGCCGTTCCATGCAGTAGATGGATTCCGGCCTGCCAGCCCCGCGATACGCATCCACCGGAACGGTGTTCGTGAAGACGCCGGTCACCGCATAGGTCATGGCCGGAATGTCGTAGACGCCCGGCAGCACCTTCAACGCCGCGCCAGTGGGGATGAACGGCGCGAAGAAGTAGTAATAGGCGCCCATGTTCGCGATCGTCGAGACCCGCAGGCCGGTGATGCGGTTATCGGCATCGAGGGCCAGCTCAGCTGTCGTCACATGATCGCGGCCCATCGAATCAGAAAGGAAGCTCTCGGAACGATCGGCGGACCACTTCACCGCTCGGCCGAGCTTGGTGGCAGCAAGCGCCGCCATCGTATACTCGGGGTAGAACATCGCTTTCATGCCGAAGCCGCCGCCCACATCGGGCGTGACGACACGAACGTTCTCCGTCTCGAGGCCGAGATTCTGGGCAAGCGTGTCCCGGAACGCCCAACCACCTTGCGTGCAGGTGTGGACAGTCAGCCTACCGGACGATTTGTCGAACTCGGCAACCGCTGCGCGCGGCTCCATGGCGTTGCACACCAGCCGATTGTTGATCAGCTCGACCTTGGTGATGTGCTTGGCCGCCTTGAACGCCGCATCGATCTGGGCTTCGTCGCCGTGGAACCAGTCGAAGGCGATGTTCTTCGGCGCATCCGCGTGGATCTGCGGTCGGCTTGCCTCGATTGCCTGAGCCGTGCCGGTGACCGCCTCGAGCTCCTCGTAGTCGACCTCGATCAGCTCGGCGGCGTCCTTGGCCTGCGTCACCGTCTCGGCAACGACAAATGCCACATTGTCGCCGACATAGTGCACCTTGTCGTTGCACAAGATTGGGTGCTTCGGGTCGGCGCGGCCGCTGCCGTCCTTGTTGGTGACCGGAATAAAACAGGGCACACCGGCATCGACGCTGCCGAAATCCTTCGCCGTGAAGACCCCGATAACACCGGGCGCTGCGGCTGCAGCGGTCGTATCGATGCCGAGGATCTTGGCGTGGGCATGAGGTGAGCGGAGAACGACACCGTAGGCCTGGCCATCGAGGCTGATGTCGTCCGTGTAGCGACCATTGCCGGTGAGCAATCGCTGATCTTCGACTCGCTTGACCGATTGACCGACGCCGAACTTCGCCATGCTGTCCTCCACTCGAGCTACGGGACCAAAACCCATTCGCCCTGCGCAATTGAAATTGATACGCACAACTGTAGAGCACCTCACGGCCAACACAACGGTAGGCGCGGCCCGTCGGCTCAAAAAAACGGCTTGGCCGGGTCGAATAAAAAAACTGCGGCCCCCGAAGGGACCGCAGAGCTAGGCTGACGAGGAGGCGAGATTACTGGACGTCGGGCACCGCGAACGTCAGCACGTTGCCCAGGTTGACGCCCGAGAGCGCCGCATCGGCGACCGAGCCATGGGCGCGAACGCCGTTCTGGATCGTCTGCTTGACGTCGTAGGTCTGCTGGCTGATCCCGATGTTGGCGTTGCCGGACATGTCGCTCAGATCGAAGCTGGCGATGTTGACGCCGTTGGTGGCGCTCATGTCGAGGCCGCCGACGCTGCCGGCTTCCGCCCAGTTGTTGGCGATCTGCACGGAGTACTTCGCCAGCTGGTCGAGGCGGAGGATGTCGCCGTAGGGATCACCACCCTTGGCGCCGGTGATATCGGCGACATTGGCGAGGTTGGTGACCGAGGCCGAGCTGCCCGCGAGCACCTCACCCTTGGCCAGGATGGTGTTGATACCCTTTTGCTCCGTGTCCCAGACCAGCTGGTCGACCAGAATGTGGTCGCCGACATGGCCGGTGCCGCCGAGCATGTCCTCGAGCTCGACGTAGTTCATGATGTTGACGGCCTCGAGCGCCGCACCGACATCGCCGTAGGACGAGATGGCGGTGTTGGAGACGAGCTGCTCCTCGTCGGTGTACTGGCTGAAGTCGTAGATGTCGCCGACACCGCCGTCGACCGACACGTCACGCCACTGCAGCAGGTTTTGGATGTTGGTGCCCGACAGGCTCGAGTTGGTGATGTCGGTCACGGCACCGATGTAGTTGGTGACGTCCTGCACCTCGTAGCGCGGCAGGTCGAAGTGCTGCCGGATCTTCACCGTCTCGGGATCGTTGGCCTGAGCCACACTGGCAGAGGCGATCAACGCAAATGCCGTCGTCGCAAGCAAGCGCTTCATGGGTTATACTCCATCGTGTTGAAGGTGTCCCCGACCAGGGACTGTTCAGCGATCCTGAGGCACCAGGATCTTGCCGTTCGGCAGGCGCACCGCGCGCCTGCCGGCGGTTTTCTGCCCCGATAGCGACTCGGCTTTCTTCACCGCTTGTACTTCCTGGGGCGTTATCTCGGGTGTTACCGTTTCCGGCACCGCGTCCGGCGTGTTCGCCAGCTCACGCGGCTCCGCTGGCTCTGCGGCTGGCAGCCCTGCCAGCCGCCTGTTCCTCGGTGCGGCCAGCGCCACATCCGAGGGCTCGCTCCGGCTCAGCTCCGGGATCAGCTGCTCACAAGAGGTGCCGATGCCTGCGAGATCGCGGACCATCTCGAAGGCGGCCTGCTCGACGACCCACCGCACGCTTTGATGGATCGGCTCGTTCTTCTGCTGGCCGAGCCTGAGGTCGAACAGCTCTGTGCCGAAATCACCGATATCGTCACCGCCGTTACCGATGTCCCAAAAGCGGAACAGGTTCGCTTCGAGCTCCTGACCCCAGATCTGCTTGCGGTAAGACTTGGCAAGCACGATCTCTGTCGATTTGCTCTCGGCTACGACGACATCCAAACCGACGCTGATGTAGTAGCCGCGGGCCTTGCCGCCGACACCGGCGACCTGACCTTCGAACCCGCCACTGAGAATATCGAAGTCGAGCTCCGTGATCCCGCCATAGACCGTATGCGTCGAGCCGAGATAGTAGCCGATCTGCACTGGTCGGAAGCCTACCGGCGTATCTCCGACCATGACCTTCGAGCCCTCGCCAAGGCGTTTTTCCATGGCTTGGGTGAGCTCCCATTCGGCAATGCTGGTTGCCGTCCGGTTGACCTGGCGCACACCGGTCTTGGCAAATGCCGAGATCATCATCAGCTCGGCGCCTTGCGTCACGTAGGAGCCGGGTCCGTCGTAGTCGTTGACGCCGGTGCGATCCGGAATGCTGTGCACCGCAAGCCGCATGTCCAGGTTGCGCGGCACATGCTTGCTCAGGCAACTGAGCGCGTCATCCATCGGTGTCGTCGTGGTCGTCGGGAGGGGGCCCCGGGTGACGGCGACGGGCGTATCGCCCGGTGGGACGGCTGCGCAGCCCGCCAAGAGCGTGGCGAGCAGCCCGCCGAAGAGCAGGGAGCGTCTCATTGCGAGCCCCCAGAGCCGATATTGGAGGTCTGCCCGTCAGTGGTCTGCTCCGCCTCCAGATTGAGGTAGCCATCCACGTTCACGTCGTTGCCATCGCCTGTGACATTGATGTTCACATTCGTCGTCGTGTTCGTCTGATTGCCGAGCGTGGCCGAGCTGCCGCCAAGGCCGAGGCCTCCAGCCCCAGAAGAAAGCGGCACACTGACCGCACCGCCGCCAGCGCCCGGCAGCACCGTGCCTTGCTGCTCCAGTTGCAGACGCAGCGCCTCTTCATTCAGCCTGACCTGAGTTTCGCCCGGTGGGCGGAACTGCCAGGCCGAGCTCTCACCATAGCCGGCCGCCCATGCGCAGCTCGCATCGACAGTCATGAGTGTGAGGCCCAGGCAGACGGCCCTGCTCACGGCGATACCGAAATGTCCGCGCGCCATCGCACCCTCCTCTTGGTCAGCTGCTCTAATGAAGGGCGATCAAAACGCTTCATCGCCGTCTCTGGGCAATCTTATAAAAGAAGTGTTTTGGTAAATAAATCTTCACATCTGTTTATACGCTCTTAAGTAAGTGCAGGTCTTAATATTTGCGCTCATTTACCATGTGTCGGATTGTGAGCGTGAGGGTCGCAGCGATAGTGGCCGTGGGTGATGGCGCTTGCCCCTAACGGCCTGAAAGTCAGGGCTTTACCCATCGTGCCGGCGCGGTATGCTCCGCTCTGCACAAGATCGGAAAAGGGGTCGGCAACACGGCCCCGGGGAGGCAAATGGCGGTTCTGGAATTGCAGCATATCGCCAAGCACTTTGGCGCCATCGAGGCATTGCGCGGCGTCGACCTTGCACTTGAGCCCGGCGAGGTGCTGGGGCTGATGGGTGACAATGGGGCCGGCAAGTCGACCTTGGTCAAGATCATCGCTGGAAATTTCCCACCGTCGGAAGGCGAAATCCGCGTCGATGGCCGATCTCAGCATTTTCACAAGCCGATCGATGCGCGGCGGGAGGGAATCGAGATCGTCTATCAGGACTTGGCCCTGTGCGATAATCTGACCGCAGCGGACAACGTCTTTTTGGGCCGTGAGGTGAAGCGCTCGCTCGGCCCCTTCAAATTCCTGAACTTCTCGGCAATGTTCACCAAAGCCGGTGATCTGTTCGGCGAGCTGAAATCGGAAACGAGGCCGCGTGATCTCGTCAAGCAGATGTCAGGGGGCCAGCGCCAAGCCGTCGCGATCGCGCGCACCCGCTTGACCGATCCAAAGATCGTGCTGATGGACGAGCCTACTGCCGCCATCAGCGTCCGGCAGGTGCACGAAGTTTTGGAGCTGATCCGCAGGCTTCGCGACACAGGCATCGCGGTTATCCTGATCAGCCACCGTATGCCAGACGTCTTCGCTGTTTGCGACCGCGTAGCCGTCCTCAGACGCGGGATGAAGGTGGCCGACAAGCAAGTGGCCGAGAGCTCGCCCGAGGAAATCACCGGGCTCATTACCGGCGCCATCGAGCGGGCATGAGGTAGAGGACGAATGCAAGCATCCGGGCAAAGCGCTTCGTCGAGCGTCGCCATCAGCGACGTCACTGGCCTGCGCGAGACCAGCTACCTCCAGGCAACGATCGCCAACCAGGCCTTTTGGGTCACGGTCACGGTGATCCTGCTCTGCCTTGCCACCGCGTACTATCAGCCGGACACGTTCGCGACCAAAAGTAACTTCTTCAACATCACGCGCAATTTCGCTGCCATCGGCATCATGGCGATGGGCATGACGGCCGTGATCATCACCGGCGGCATCGACCTTTCGGTGGGCTCGGTCATGGCCGTGGCCGCAGTGGTCGCGGCTCGGGTCATGGAGGCCGGTGGTGAATGGTACTTGGCATTTTTGGTGGGCTTGTTCTCCGGCGGTGTGGCCGGGGCCATCAACGGCACCCTCATCGCCTACGTGAAGCTCCCACCCTTTGTCGTCACGCTCGGCATGTTGTCGATTGCTCGGTCGGCCGCGATTGTCTTGTCCGAGAATCGCGTGATCTACCAGTTCGGCCCAGGCGCTGACGCCTTCAAGGCAATTGGCGGCGGCAGGATCAGTATCCCCTGGATCGACGGCGGCTGGCTCGACCTCTCCAATCTTTTTGCGGTGCTCGTCGTCCTGGCAATCGTCATGGCGATTGTCCTCAAATTCACCGCCTGGGGCCGCTATCTCTTCGCCATCGGTGGCAACGAGCAGGCCGCCCGCCTCACCGGCATTCCGGTCGACCGGATCAAGCTGCAGGTCTACATCCTTGCCGGCATGACCGCGGCTTTGGCGGCGGTCATGAGCGTCGGCTACATGGGCTCCGCCTCGAACGGCATGGGCCGGATGTACGAGCTGTACGTCATTGCCGCTACCGTCATCGGCGGGGCCAACCTCGCCGGCGGCAAGGGCAGCATCTATGGTGCTTTCATCGGCGCGGCGCTAATCTTTCTCATACGCAACAGCCTGATCATGTTCGGGATCGATGCCAATTGGTACGATTTCTTCGTCGGGCTGTTCATTATCCTCGCGGTCTTGCTCGAGCGTCTCAGGGCGCGTCAACAAGGCTGAGCGGATGGGGTGCGATCCCCATTGAGTTGAAACCAGAGAGCACGGGAGGCTCGAACTTCATGAAAAAGCTACTATTAGGCGCCGCCGGCGTCGCTGCACTCCTCGCCTTCACCGACACCTCAGCGCTGGCGCAGGACAAGCCGGTGTTCGCCCTGGTGCCGAAGAACACCAACAACCCGTTCTTCGATCAGGCCCGCGACGGCTGCATGAAGGCCCAGGAGGAGTTCGGTGACTTCGAGTGTCTCTACATCGGCCCCGGCGAGCATGGCGGCGGTGAGGAGCAACTCCAGGTCGTCAATGACCTGATCGCGCGGCAGGTCGATGGCATCGCCGTTTCGCCCTCGAATGCGCCGGCGATTGCCACGGCGCTTACCGGCGCCGCCGATGCCGGCATCCCCGTCCTGACCTGGGACAGTGATCTCTTGCCCGAGCATCAGGACCTGCGCATCGCCTATGTCGGCACCAAGAACTACGACATCGGCGTCAACCTCGCCAAGCGCGTGCAAGAGCTGAAGCCCGATGGCGGCAGCATCTGTATCCAGTCCGGCGGTGCCGCTGCGGCCAACCACAATGAGCGCATGCAGGGCATTCGTGACACGCTTGCCGGTGTCGAAGGCACCGAGCCTCCAGGAGACCGGCTGGAGGGGGCCAATGGCTGGACAGAGATCGACGGTTGCCCGCTCTACACCGACGACGACTTCATGCGCGCAAATCAGCAGCTCGAGGATATCCTTGCCCGCGAGCCTGATCTCGACGCGTTTGTCCCGACCGGTGGCTTCCCGCAGTTCATCCCCGATGCCTATCGTGCTGCTGTAGAGCCGCATAAGGGGCGCGTCGAAGGTGGCGAGCTTGCCCTTGTCGTTGCCGATACCCTGCCGGTGCAGATGGAGCTGATGGCCGAAGGTTTGTCCTTGGGTCAGGTCGGTCAGCGGCCCTTCGAGATGGGCTACCAGTCGATGGTGTTCCTCCGGCAGATCCATCAAGGTGGCGAGAACCCTGAGGATCCGACGTACACGGGCCTCGACGTCTGCTCGCCCGATAACGCCGATACCTGCATCGGCGGCTGATCGAACCTGAGTTCTTGACGATCGAGGGAGCCCCTGGCCGCCGACGCGGCCGGGGGCTTTTTCATTCAGGCAGGAACGGCAATGAGCTGGCGCAGCACGGCGTCGAGATAGAGACCGCCGCGTGATGTTAGTCGCAGCGCTTGCTCATCATCGTCGAGCCAATCGGCCTGGCGCAGGGTCGACAGAGACTCATTGTCGACCACGGATCGCCAGTTTGAATTGAGCGCCTCGAGCCGATCGATAGGCACGCCCTCGGTTAAGCGAAGCCCGGTGAGTAGGCATTCGATGACGAGCTCGCTAGGCGTCAGGCGTTCGCGCTCCAGCTCGCCGTGACCCTGGCGCTCGACAGCTTCGAGCCAAGCTTCTGGCACGCGCCGCGTTGCTGTGCCCACACGCCCTGCCCCACCCGGCAGCCGTCCGAAGGCGCCGGGTCCGATGCCGACATAGGGCTGGTAGCGCCAATAGGTCAGATTGTGACGGCATTCGCCGTCGGCGCGCGCATGATTGGAAACTTCGTACGGAGCGAGCCCAGCTGCCGTCGTCATTGCCTGCGTAAGCTCGAAGAGCTTGGCTTGGCGCTGCTCGGCCAGGGGCTTCAGCAAGCCGGCACGCTGGCGAGCGTGAAAAACCGTGCCGGGCTCGATCGTCAATTGATACAAAGAAAGATGGTCGCCGGCGATCTGCAGCGCTCGCTCCAGCTCGGCTTCCCAGCTCGTGCCCGTCTGCCCCGGCCGGGCATAGATCAGATCGAAGGAGAAACGTGGAAAGATCGAGGCGGCGAGATCGAGGGCAGCTAGCGCCTCGGCAGCGTCGTGCTCGCGGCCGAGCGCCTTTAGGGACCGGTCGTCGAGCGATTGGACGCCAAGAGACACGCGATTGACACCGGCCGCGCGGTAGCCTCGAAACCGCTTCGCCTCGACCGAGGTCGGGTTCGCCTCGAGCGTAATCTCGAGATCGGGATCTGGCTGGAAGTGCAGAACAGCACGGTCGATCACGGCGGCCGTGGTCGCAGGTGGCATCAAGGACGGGGTGCCGCCGCCGAAGAAGATCGAGGTGAGCCGACGCGGGCCCAGCTCGGCAGCAAAATGGTCGAGCTCGCGCAGGAGAGCTGCTTGCCAACGAGGCTGGTCGACCGTGTCGCGCACATGGCTGTTGAAATCACAATAGGGGCATTTGGCTCGGCAGAACGGCCAGTGAACGTAAAGGGCGATTGGCTCCAATGATGTCACGCGCGAATGCCGGGACCGTAGGTATCACCAAGCGCGTATCCCCCCGGAAAGGGCTCGTCGGTGAGGCGGTAGAGTTCCTCGCGGCCATAGACCCAGCCGCGGCCGCTGATCCAGGGCCGAATGGCAGGCCTGCCGGCCATCGTGCCGACCTCGCCGATGCCGGCGTCGAAGCGGCTGTCAATGATCGAGTGGAAGCTGCAGCCGGCCCCAGCGGCCAACTCACCGCGAGCGTGCAGCAATGCGAGCCGCGCGGAGCTGCCGGTCCCGCAAGGTGACCTGTCGACCCGCCCCGGTGGCATGACCGTAGCATTTATTCGGCGACCGTCGGCTGCCTCGCGCATGAACATGAGATAGGCGAGGCCCGCGATACCGGGGCGCTCCGGGTGCACGGGTTGCCATCGAGCCTGCGCCGCTTCGAGGATTGCCATCCCGAGATCGACCAGCTGTCGCGCGTCCGCGGCGCCAATTAAGACCCCCAGTGGACCTGTTTCCACCAAGAGATAAAAGACTCCGCCGAAGGCGATGGCAACAGGAACGCTGCCGATGTCAGGCACCTCGAGATCCAGAGCGTCCTCGACCAGGAAGCTCCATGGCATGTCGAGCCTGACCCGCTCACAACGCCCGTCTCTGCAGCTCGCCGTGACGGGAACAGGCCCAGCTGCCGTGTCGAGAACGAGCCGTGTCTCGGGCTCTGTCATCGCCACACGACCGCTCTCCAAGAGCGCTGTCGTCACACAAATGGCGTTCGAGCCGGACATGGCATGGCAGCGGTCGGGCTGCATGACGATGAAGCCGGCATTGGTACCCGGCGTCGCAGGCTCCAACAAGAGGTTCACGGACGCTTGGACCATGCCGCGTGGCTCGAGTGTGCAGAAGCGGCGGAGCTGGTCGTCGACGTCGTTCAGATGCACCAGCTTGTCGAGCACGCTCTTGCCAGGGATCGACGGCGCGCCGCGCATGATCACCTTGCCGATCTCACCCTCGGCATGGACCAGCAAGAGCTCGAGCGATCCCAAGCGTGCTGTCATGCCTTGCCTTGCGCCGGGCCGCGCCGCTGCCTATACGGGCCGGCATCGCGCCAAGCCACACTTTGCAAAGAGTTCTGAATGCGTCTGCTGCTCGCCATATTCCTGCCGTTTGTCGCTTTCTTCACGATTGGGCGCCCCATCGCGGGCATCATCTGCCTGATCCTGCAGCTGACGTTGATCGGCTGGATACCGGCCGCCCTCTGGGCCGTCTATGCGCTTTCGCAATGGAACACCGATCGCAAGATCGAGGCTTCGCGCCGCGGCGGCTGAGCTCAATGGCCCTCCCGCGTATCACCGCCAGCACAGTCGTCAAGCTGATCATCGCCTCGCTCTGTGTGGGGTTGGTCCTCGCCTACTTCGACACGGATCCGCTGGACCTGCTCTATCTTGCCAGGGATCAGATTACCGCGATGCTCGGTGATGCCACGGGTTGGGTGCAATGGGCGATCAAGTACATCTTCATCGGTGCCGTTGTCGTCGTCCCGATCTGGTTGATTCACTATCTATGGCGGGTCGCTCGCGGCAAGCCTTAAGAGCCTGTCCGAAGAGTTTCCGAGGCATTTCATCGACTTGCGATCGACCGCCGACGCGAAGCCGAGCGCGGCTCGATGCCGGGGCATCGGGCAAGCTCGGCGACAAAGCCGGAGCCGATCGCAAGTCGACCGCAGGTGAGCTTGGCAGCAGCACCTGCTTCGTCCTTGGTCGACCGACAATGCTCCTGCATCGACGACCGACCAACTCCTCGCATCTGCCCGCTGCCAAGCTCATCAAAGGCCGCGGAAACTCTTCGGACAGGCTCTAGGCATCAATTCGTGGCGCTGCCTAAGAAGCCGTCGAGCCAGCGCTTGAGATCGTGCAGGACAAAGGTCTCGCTTTGTTCGTTGCGCGCGGCGCGAGTCGGCTTGGCAAGCGGCGGCTCGAGCCCGGCCAGGAGATCGGTTGGCGCGGTCTCGGCCATCACCTCGGCCCAGATTTGGGCTGGTAGATTAGCGCCCGTGATTCCAGCCATCGGACGGTTGTCATCGCGACCTACCCAGACGCCGAGGATCATGTCGCCCGAGAAGCCCACGAACCAGGCGTCGCGGCTGTTCTGTGTCGTGCCGGTCTTGCCCATGACCTGGCGGTCCGGCAAGGCAGCCTGCCGTCCGGAGCCCTGGCGGACGACATTGGCGAGCATCGAACGCAGCTGGTTTGCGACATCGGGATCAACGATCTGTGCCCAGCTGTCGCTGTGCTCATAGAGAATGTCGGCGCCTGCGTCGGTTACCCGCTCGACGCCAAAATAGGGCCGGCGAACGCCGTTGGTGGCGAAGGGCTGGTAGGCGGCTGTAAGCTCGAGCGGCGTCACCTCCGAGGTGCCGAGCGCGAGCGAGGGCACCGGGCGAAGCTCACTGGCAATACCGAGCAACCGTGCACGCTCGGCAATGCGGTCGGGCCCAATCTCCTCGCCGAGCCGGACGGCCGCCGTGTTGATGGAGCGCGCCAGCGCCTCGTCCAGGCTCACCATCCCGAACGCCTCGCCACCGAAATTACCGGGTGCCCAGCCGCCGATGTTGATGGCGCTACCATCAATCAGGTCACCAGGCGCCATGCCTTGCTCCAAGGCCATCATGAAGACGAAGGGCTTGAACGCAGAGCCGGGTTGCCGCTCGGCGAACGCGGCACGGTTGAACCGATCGGTTCGGTAGCTGCGCCCGCCGACCATGGCCCGGACGGCACCGCTACCATCGATGAGCACAACAGCGGCTTCCACACCGGGCTGGCCTGCCAGGCGTGAGGCTACCGCCCGCTCGGCGACACGCTGCAGGCGTGGATCGAGCGTGGTTCGAACGATCCAGCTTTCCTCGGGCTTGCCCAGGTGATCGGTCAGCCGGTCCAAGACCCAATCGACGAAGTGCCCCGCCGTCTCGGAGCCACCTGCTGGAGCGAGCCTGGCTGGCGTTGCCCGCGCGCTGGTTGCCTGCTCGACTGATACTTTGCCGGTCTCGACCATCAATCGGAGGACCGTCGCGGCTCGCCGATTGGCACGATCCAGATCGTTGGTCGGCGCGTAGCGGGATGGTGCCTGCAACAGGCCGGCGATCAGCGCCGCTTCGGCCAGATCGACCTCGGCCGCTGGCTTGCCGAAATAGCGCTGCGCGGCCGCCTCGACACCGTAGGCACCGGCGCCGAGATAGACACGGTTGAGATACAGCTCGAGGATCTCGTCCTTGGAGAGGCGCGCCTCGAGCCAGAGTGCCAAGATCAGCTCCTGGATCTTGCGGCGAAACGCCCGCTCCGGCGTCAGGAACAGGTTCTTCGCAAGCTGCTGGGTCAGCGTGCTGCCACCGGCGACCACCCCGCCGGCCTGGAGATTGCTCAAGAGCGCGCGGGTCGTGCCTCTGATATCGAGGCCGAAATGGCTGTAGAATCGCCGATCTTCAGTGGCGATCACCGCCTGCCGCAGCAGCGGGCTGACCTCGCCCAGGCGGACGAAGGCCGTGCCGCTGGCACCGCGCTCGGCGAGCACGCTGCCGTCAGCGGCGATCAGCGTCACCCGCGCCTGTTGCGCATCGTTGAAGAGCGCGTCGGTGTCCGGCAGCTCCGGCGCATAGACGATGAACAGCCCGACCCACACCACCAGCAGACCCACAAAGAGAGGCGGCAGCAGCCGCAGCAGCGCTCTCATGGGTCGCCGACGCTTCGCGGTCGGAGGGGCCTTTGTCCCTCGTCTAGGATTCGGTGGACGCAGGCGCTTCGCCATTTGCCTCCAAAGTGGTCGAGTGTGCGCCAGCCTGATCGCAGCCCGCACGGCGATTTGCAAGTCTCTGTCAGGGGCTTAGTCTGACCTATCCAAAGAGTGTTGTAGGAGCGACGCCGATCATGGCTGCTGCGGATCACGGCCTGGCCCGGAGCCTCGTCCTGCCCGACCCCAAGGATCCACGCCTCACGCGAGGGGTGACGGGGATCGACCATGCGGGGCAAGAGGTGGCCGCCGCGGTCATCCATGAACGTCCCTTGACACTCTTTTTGAACGGTCAAGAGATCGTCACCATGATGACGATCGGCGATCATCCAGACTACTTGGCGCTCGGCTACCTGCTCAATCAGAACATGCTGAAGCTCGATGACCGGATTACGGCCATCGACCATGACGAGGATCTCGATGTGGTCGTTGTACGGACCGAGCGGGCGACCGACTACGAGCAGAAGCTGCAAAAGAAGGTTCGAACGTCGGGCTGCGCCCAAGGCACGGTGTTCGGCGATTTGATGGAGCGGTTCGACGAGGTGCTGCTGCCGGCGGATGCCGTAATTCGAACCTCCTGGCTCTATGCGCTGATGAAGGCCATCAACACCTGTCCTTCGCTCTATCTCGAAGCTGGCGCCATTCATGGGTGCGCTCTCTGCGAAGGTTCGGACATCGTGCTCTACATGGAGGATGTCGGCCGGCACAATGCCGTCGACAAGATCGCCGGCTATATGTTCCGCCACGGTCTCGAGGCAGCCGACAAGATCTTCTACACCACCGGGCGCCTGACCTCCGAGATGGTGATCAAGACGGTGCAGATGGGTATTCCAATCCTCGTCTCGCGCTCCGGCTTCACGGCATGGGGAGTAGACTTGGCACGGCAGGCCGGGCTGACGCTTATCGGGCGAGCCCGCGGCCGACGATTTCTGGCCCTCTCCGGTGCCGAGCGAATCATTTTCGACGCCGATCTTTCCGCGGTGAACGAGGAGGAGAGCAAGCATCGACGCAAAGCCGCCGCCGCTGATGACGCCCATGTCTAGCTCTCCGGTCGGTGGCCTGCTGCTTGCGGGCGGCCAGGCGCGCCGGATGGGCGGTGGCGACAAGTGCCTGCTCGAGCTCGACGGCAAGCCAATGCTGGCGCGTGCCATCGAGCGGCTGCATCCGCAGGTGGTGCCGTTGGCCATCAACGCCAATGGTGATCCGCGGCGATTCCTGGCCTTTGGCCTGCCGGTTGTCGACGATGTGGTTCCTGGGTTTGCTGGGCCGCTCGCCGGAATTCTCACCGGATTGACTTGGCTCAGCGACGTCGCGCCAGAGGCTGGGTGGCTGGTGACAGCGGCAACCGACACACCTTTCTTTCCACGCGATCTCGCCGCCAAGCTCTTGGCTGCCGCTCTCGATCAGCGAGCCAAGGTGGCCTTTGCTGTCTCGGATGGGCGCACGCATCCGGTGTTCGGACTTTGGCATCTGTCGTTGCGCGAAGAGCTGGCGAAGGCTTTGACCCAGGAGGACGAGCGCAAGATCGATCGCTTCGCTGCCCGCCACCGCGTGGCACGGGTGACATTCGCGCATGAGCGCCTGGATCCCTTCTTCAACGTCAATCGGCCCGCGGATGTGGCCGAGGCAGCGCGGCTGCTAGAGCTCGTCGAAGAGGGTACGCAGTCGCAATAGAGCTGTCCGCAGCCGCTCGCTCTCGATTGCAAAGCAAATGCGCACATGGCCTTCATTGTTCTCGCCGAACGTGTAGCCGCCGGCGATACCGACCTTGCAGCGCTCTAGCGCAGCTCGGGCAAATGCCAGGCTGTCGGTCAAGCCGGACAGGCGCGGAAAGGCATAGAAGGCGCCTTCAGGCACCGGCATCGACACCTTTGGATGGCTGCCGACGACCTCCATGACGATATCGCGGTTCGCCCGTGTGCGCTCGACAAACGAGGCGATGAAGGCCTCGCCCTGCTCGAGCGCTGCCAGCCCACCGGCCTGGGCGAAGACGGTGGCGCCGGTATTGTTGCACTCGGCGAGCACCGCCATCGGCTCGGCCAAGTGCTTTGGCGTCACCATCCAGCCGAGCCGCCAGCCGGTCATCGCCCAGGCCTTTGAAAAGCCATTGAGGACGAACACCGGCTCGTCCTCGCCGGCCAGCTCGAGGAACGAGGGAGCTGGATCACGACCCGTGAAGACGTTGCGATGGTAGACCTCGTCAGCGATAAGCCCGATGCCATGGCGCCGGCAGAGGTCGAGCAGCGCCCTGCCCTCGTCTTCATGCATGATCCAACCTGTAGGATTGGACGGCGTATTGACGTAGACGGCTTTGGTTCGCCCGGTGATGGCCCGCTCGACGTCAGCAAGGTCGAGCTCCCAGCGATCTTCGCCGTCGCGCAGCCTTACCTCGACAGGGTGCGCGCCCATGATTCGGGCAGCGACGCGGATGTTCGGCCAGTACGGGCCGATCAGGATGATCTCGTTGTCCGCCTGAAGCAGGCACTCGCAGGCGACCACAACCGATAGCATGGTTGACCCAGCTACAGAAATGCGATCCGGGTGGAGCGAAACGCCATAGAGCCGATCCAGATAGGCCTTGATCGCCGTCCGAAGCTCAGCTGTGCCGCGAGAGAAGGAGTAGAAAGTCTCGCCGCGGTCGAGCGCCGCTTTCGCGGCCTCGCGGATGAAGGAAGGCGTCGCGATGTCGCTCTCCCCGAACCACAACGGGATCACGTCGGGATCGCCAAGCGCGCCCATCGCCACCTTGCTGATGCCGGAGAGCTCTAGATCCTCAATCGTTTGCCGTATTGCGCCCATGCCCATCCCCATTGCGCTCGAGAGGACAGGTGGTAGCCCGCTCAGGCGGCTGGCACCAGTGCCGACGGCAGGCGAATGGCCGGGGTGGTCAATGTCGGCAGCATGTGGCAATCCAAGGGCCAGTCGAAGATGGCAATCGTGCCGCGGCCGGACTCATTGCACTTCAGCTCGAGCGAGCCGCCGAGGCGCTGGACGATTCGCCGGACCAGTGCCAAGCCGATGCCGGAGCCGCCTACACTATTGGTGCCGCGGCTTCGCCAGTCGTGGTTCCCGAGCAAGGCGAACAGTCGGACGCGCTCGTCAGGAGGAATCCCGGGGCCATCGTCGCTGACCTGGAAAACGACCCGTCGGCCTTGACGAGCCAGGTGCACATCAATGGCGACGGTCGGCTGATCGTGATGCTGGATCGCATTGTCGATCAGGTTCCGAAGCACCAGCGCCAATGGTGGCTCTGGCGTGATCAGCACGGGCGGATCGCCACTCACGGTGAGCTCGACTGCCTTCTTGGGTGACAGCAGCTTGAGTTGCTCGCTCAGCAGCTCCCGCACATCGCAAGCGCCAAGCGGGCCTGTAACCTTGCTCGCTTTGGCGTAATGCAGCAGGTCTTGAAGCATGGTCTCCATGCGTGTGATCTGGTCCCTCAACCGGTCCAGATGCGCCAGCGCCATCGCCGGCAACGTCCCGGCGTCGGCCTCGATCCACCCGGCGATCGTTTTCAGGGCGCGGAGCGGGCTTCGAAGATCGTGGCCCACGGCAGCGGCGAAGCTGTCGAGCTCACTATTCGATCGCTCGAGCTCGGCCGTGTAGGCGGCAATACCGGCAGCCATCGCGTCCATCTCGGCCGCAAGCTCGGCAATCTCATCCGTGCCAGCCAATCGCAAGTGATCAGGCGGGCGACCGGCTGCCAGGGCTCTGAGCTTGTGCTCCAGCTGGCGAACCGGGCTGATCACCAGTCTGTCCACGCCGACGAACAAGCTGAGCGCGATGCAGAGGCCTGCCAGGATCAATGAGCCCGTGATCGCGAGGTTGACCTTTCGAATGGCATTCTTGACGGCGGCGAGTGGGTACGCCGCGTACACCGTCCAATTCCAAGCCTCTTCCCAGCGTGCGACGACCAGATAGGACTCACCGTTGAAATCGTGAACGAAGCTCTTCCCGGTCAGCTTGTCGAGGACGGGCAGTGCGGCGTCGTTGTGAAGCTCTTCGGCTTCCGGCAGCAGGACCTGTCCCCGGCGGTCGCGCACGACGAGCAAGACATCTGCGCGCTCAGCAAGCTCCACCAGGTCATCGAGCACGGCGTCTTGATAGCGCTCCACATAGACTTCGACCTGTTCCAGGTCATAGGTCTCGAGCACTCTTTGGCGCTCCTCGATGAGGCGTAGTGCTCCGTTGTCGAGGACATGGCTGAGCAAGGCGACACGCTGGCCTGTCATTTGCCGATCTTGCGTGTAGCTGCTGACGACCCATTGCAACGTCAGCCCGGCCAAGACGACGGGCAGCAGGACGACGAGAAACTTGCTTCGCAGTCGCATGGGCTAGGCCTCACCTGAACAGTCGGCCACGGGCAAGCTCCAAAAGCTCGTGCGGTGGCACGATGTCGAGGGCCTCGGCCGTGGTGAGATTGAGCGCGAACTCGGCACGGCGAGGCAACCGAACTGGCAGCATCGCCGGCGCAGTGCCGCCGAGCAGCTGACTCGCGAGCATCGCGGCCTCCCGCGCGGTTGTAACGGGCTCTGGCGCCATCGACATCAAGGCACCGGCAGCAACGGCGGCTTCTGTCGGCGCGAAGAGGACCGGGCGACCCGTCCGCTCCTCGATCGCACGAACAAGGATGTCAAAAGGTGCAGCCAGCTCGGCCGCTATCCAGAAGACATCGATCGATGGCTCGTTAGAGACTGCCGCGGCTGCGGCGTTCACTACACTTGCCAGGACCGCCTCTGCGCTGGTGTCGTGCGATCGCCCGAACGGCACGCCGACAAAGCGCGCAAGGTCTTGCGTGATGGCCGTCGAGGATACGAATGGGTCAGGTGCTTGGCTGCCAATCGGGTAAAGGTAGCCAACCCGCAACGGCGAGCCGGGTCGCGTCTCGAGCAATCGAGCGGCAATCGCAACTGCTGAATCGCGTTGCAATTGCCCGGCAATACCGGTTGGCGGCGGGGCACCCGCGCTACGAGCACTCGTCGCAACCTCCACGGCCAATTGGCGTGGCACGAATGCGAACAAATGCGGAGTAGCCGTGCCACCTAGTGCACGGCTCGCCTGCTCTGTTGCCGAGGCGCCGAAGCTTACCACCAAGTCAGCATGCGGCAGTTGCGGCAGCTCAGATAGACGTCGAAATGGTTCTGCGCCGAAACGGACGCGGTGATAAGCGACGGTATGCCCGGTCGCGCCCAGCTCGGCCCTGAGCTCGGCCTCGAACACCGGCAAGACATCTGTTGCGATAGCGATAGCGAGGCTGTCGAGTATCAACACCTGAATCGGTACTGGATCAATTCGTTGCGCCCAAGCAACGAGACCGACCATGACCAAGAGAACCGGCGAGAGGACAAAGCTACGCAAGAGAAATCCGCCGCTGCAATGATGATATAGGTATATTAGCCTATTTCAGATCTTGCCGCAACGCCATTTACTGGCAGCATGGGAGGGGTCATCAGGCGAACAGAATTCCCTTCGCGGATGGCACGCCAAGTCGTTTCGATCGATCCCTGCTTGTCCAGTCTGAGAGCACCCAAGCCCCGGGCCTTGCCAGCCCCGCAATCCAGGTGAATGACCTTGCCGCCTGCGGCGTTCTCGCGGGTGAGAATAGTTGAGTCGCTGATCGGGTGATGGCCGATGACCACCGTCTTGCCGGCTGGCACGGACGCCAACCAACGATAGGTTCGCACTGGTTTACTGCGCACATCGTCGAGCGTCGCCTCGCCGTAGAGGGCGAGCGCTCTCAACTTGCGTGGCAGGCTCTTGGTCCGCAGCATAGCCGGCGCCATGGCGCCATGCACGAGCACGGTATTGCCCAGCTCGACCAGGAAGGGGGCCTCCTTGTAGGCGTCGCAGAAACCGCGTTTCAGGTTTTTGCCATCCGACGCGGCATCGAGCTGCTCGATGGTAACGGCGAGATCGCCATCGACGATCGTGGGATTGCCTTTGAGTGTGCGAAACAGCTTGTCGTCGTGATTGCCGCGGATGAAGAGGCCTCGGCCGGTGCCGACAAGCTGCAACATCAACCTCAGTGCGCCCGCATTGTCCGGTCCACGGTCGACGAGGTCACCGAGCGACACGACCAGCAAGTGCTCTCGCTCGGCAAGGTCCCTCAACGTCTCGAGCAACTCGGCTTGACCGTGGATATCGCCGATGACCAAGGCGCCGGAGGCCCAGCGCGGCAATGTAAGCGCCAGGCGGTCAGCCACCCTTTTCGATCACCACCACAACGTGGTCGGGAAGATCCTCGCAAGCGAGCAAGAGATGGCCGGAGGTCTCGCAAAGCTGACGCAGATCGGCTGGCGCCTTCGGATCGGTGGCTAGAACCACGAGTCGATCACCGGCAGCCAAGCCGCGCAGCGCCTTCTGCGCCTTGAGCACGGGCAAGGGGCAGTTCAGCCCGCGGGCATCGAGCTTGGCTGGAACGTCCATGTCTCGTCGCTCTACTGACTAGTTGAAACGCGATACCCCTCGGTCCGAGCCAGGCCTTACCGGTGCTCGAGGCTGGGTGTGGTCGCAGTCTAGGCGCTATGCTACACGAATCGTCGTGGGCCAAGGCCCCTATCTCGATGGGCGAAATCAGGCAACGATGCGTGTCATAGGTGTTGTCGGTTGGAAGAACAATGGTAAGACGACGCTGGTCGTTCGGCTCGTCGAGCATCTGAGTCGCGCCGGATATCGGATCTCAACGATCAAGCATGCGCACCACAGCATCGACCTCGACCGACCAGGCAAGGATACTTGGCGGCACAGAGAAGCCGGTGCGAGCGAGGTGCTGCTCGCCACGTCCCGCCGTTACATCTTGATGCATGAGTTGCGCAACGAGGCCGAGCCGCCGCTTGCCGACCTTATCGCCCGGCTGACACCCGTCGACCTCGTGATCGTCGAGGGTTTCAAGGGAACGCATCTGCCGAAGATCGAGGTGCACCGAGCCGAGCGAGGCACGGCTCTGATTGCCCGCTCCGATCCGGACGTCGTCGCCGTTGCCTCTGATGTCGCCTTCACCGACCTCAACGTCCCGGTTATCCCGCTGGATGATGTTGCTGCCGTAGCAGCCGCCGTGCTGGCTCACGCTAGAGCGCTCAGTCGATGACCGGATTGCTGCCCAGCGACTGCTTCGACTTCAGCCGCGGCCATATCTCGCTTTCAGCCGCGCTCGACCTGCTGCAGACCCGTCTGCGGCCGCTGACTGACACCGAAACTGTTAGGTTGGCGGAGGCAGCCGGGCGTGTGCTTGCGCAGCCGCTGACCAGCCCGCGTCCGGTGCCGGCCTTCGACAATGCGGCGGTCGACGGCTTTGCGTTCGCCGCAGCGAGCCAGCCGCGCAATGGACCGGTTCGTCTAGCGCTTGCCACCGGCCGCGCCGCTGCAGGCCATCCGGCCGTCGACGCCGTTCTGCCGGGCCATGCTATCCAAGTTCTCACAGGCGCCGTGTTGCCGCGTGGCACGGACACGGTGGCAATGAACGAGGAAGTCAAGGTCGAGAGGTCGACTATCGCGCTGCGTCGCCCCTTGCCAGTCAATAGCAATCGCCGTCGAGCGGGCGAGGACGTTGGGGCGGGACAAGAGCTGTTCGGCGAGGGAGTCTTGCTGCGTCCCATGCACGTCGGCGTCGCGGCCGAGCTTGGTCTCGACTTGCTGCCCGTCTTTCGTCGCCTCCGCGTGGCACTGCACTCCAGCGGCGACGAGTTGCGGGCGCCTGGCGTGGTGTTGGATGAAGGTGGCGTGTTCGACGCCAATAGGTTCATGCTGACGGCACTGCTGCGCCAGCTCCCGGTCGAGGTCACTGATTGTGGCATCTTGCCCGATAGCGCCGAGGCCGTGCGTGCCGCGCTCTTGGACAGTGCCGAGAATCATGACGTGATCTTGACCTCGGGTGGCGCGTCGAAAGGCGATGAGGACCACGTCGTTCGGACTGTCGAGGCGTGCGGCCGCCTCGATTTCTGGCAAATCTCCATGAAGCCCGGTCGCCCTTTGGCTTTTGGCCGTCTAGAACGCGCTGTGACAATTGGCCTGCCCGGCAACCCGGTAGCCGCGGCGGTCTGCTTCATGCGCCTTGCGCGGCCAGTCATTGCTCGGCTTGCCGGTAGCAAGTGGCTGGAGCCACAGGCATTCAGCGTGCCTGCGGCCTTCGGCTTCGAGAAGAAGCCCGGCAGAACGGAGCTCTTGCGCGCTCGGCTGATCCGGAGTGATGAGACTGGGATGCCGAAGGCAGAGCTTATACAGCGCCAAGGATCGGGAATCTTGACCTCGCTCACTGATGCGAGTGGGTTGATCGAGGTCGACCCCGACGTCACGTTGATCGAGCCGGGAAACCCTGTCCGCTTTCTCTCCTTTGCCGAGCTTGGCGCAGCTTAAAGGCTTCTCCTTATGTCGACCTATGATGTCGCCGTTATCGGCGCTGGAATAGCTGGTGCCGGCGTTGCTTGGGCGCTTGCCGAGGGTCGTCGCGTGGTGATCGTCGAGGGCGAGGAGCGACCTGGCTACCACACGACCGGGAGATCGGCTGCGGTCTATCTCAAGGGCTACGGCAACGATGTCATCCGTGATCTGACCGGTGCGAGTGAGGCCTTTCTTGAGGAGCCACCGAATGGCTTCGCCAGTGCTCAGCTGGTCAAACCTCGCGGTGCGCTCAGCCTCGTCCGCCCCGACCAGCTCGAGCGCCTGGATCCGACACTCCAGCGGCTGCATCGCCATGTGCCATCGGCCCGGCGGCTCGATGCACGACAGGTGCTCGCTATGGTACCAGCCCTCAATCCCAGTTACGCGGCGGCAGGCATTCTGGATCCCGAGGCGCGCGACATGGACGTGGACGCGCTGTTTCAGGGCTACTTGCGCGGTTATCGGGAACGCGGCGGCGAGCTTATCGTCGATGCGCCCATTCGCAGCCTGGAGCGCAGAGGTGATGTCTGGCGGATCGGCGCCGGTGATCGGTCGCTGGAGGCGCCGATCATCGTCAATGCCGCTGGAGCTTGGGCCGACCGCGTTGCCGGACTGGCTGGGCTCGAGCCACTCGGTCTGGTGCCAAAGCGCCGCACCGCGCTCATCGTGGCTGGGCCAACTGGTGCGGATGTCAACACCTGGCCGGTCGTGGATGACATCGACGAGCAGTTCTACTTTCGTCCGGAAGCCGGCAAGCTCCTCTGCTCACCGGCCGATGAAACGCCCTCTGAGCCGTGCGATGCGCGGCCTGAGGAGCTTGACATAGCGATTGCGATCGATCGGATCGAGAAAGCGCTGCCGCTCAACGTTCAGCGGGTCGAGCATAGTTGGGCGGGACTGCGAACCTTTGCGCCTGACAAGACGCCGGTCCTAGGGATCGATCCACGTGCGCAGGGTTTCTTCTGGCTCGCCGGCCAAGGCGGTTATGGCATCCAGACGGCACCTGCGATGGCGCTCCTGGCATCGCGTCTGGTCTGCGGCGAGACGGCGCCGCCCAATCTCGCGCACCTTGTGGCCAAGCTGTCGCCCGAGAGGCTGCTTCACTGACCGCCGGCGGTGCTCTTTGGATCGAGCAGGCGGTGCATGTGGACGATGAAATAGCGCATCTGGGCATTGTCTACGGTGGCCTGCGCGCGCGAGCGCCACGCCTTCTCGGCCTCGGCGTAGCTCGGAAAGATGCCGACGATGTCGAGCTTCTCGAGATCGACGAACTCGGTGCCGGTCGGATCGGCGAGCTCGCCTCCAAACACCAGATGCAGCAATTGCTTGGCCATCGAACTTCCCGGTTTCGACACATCGCGGTCGAGGTGTTGCAACTGTCACGACTGGCGCTGCTTATGGCATCTGGGCGATCGGCTTGGCAATGATGTCGCCGTTTCGGCTAACGGCGTTGCTATGCGTCGTTCAACTACTGGTGATGACGGGCTCGCTCACGTTCCAGGCTCTGATCCCGGTGTTCATTGCCGAGTGGCAGCTCTCCAACACCCAGGCTGCCTGGATTGGCGGCGCGTCCTATGTCGGTTACGCGCTTGCCGCGCCAACACTCGTCGCCCTGACGGACCGACTGGATGCGCGGCGGATCGTGATCTGTGCATGCCTCTTGGGCGCCGTGGGCGGTACCGGCTTTGCTTTCTCGGCTGGTGGCTTCTGGTCGGCCATGGCGTGGCGATTCATAACGGGCATTGCCATTGCAGGCAGCTACATGCCTGGCCTGAAGGCATTGACCGATCGGCTGCCGGAAGGTCCGGCAGGTGGCCGCCCGCAGGCCTTCTATAGCGCCACGTTCTCACTCGCCTCTGCAATGTCGCTGCTAGCCGCCGGGCTCTTGACGCAGACCATGGGTTGGCGCGCCGCGTTCGCCGTAACAGGAATAACAGCGCTGCTGGCGAGCGGGCTCATGGTGGCCTTACCGGCCCGAACGCCGGCAGCTTCCGCCGGCGCTGGCAATATGACGACACGCATTCACGCTGTTCTAAGAGACCGGCCGGCCATGCGCTACATCGCTGCCTATGCTGCCCACTCTTGGGAGATGTTCGCTTTTCGCACATGGATCGTGGCGTTTCTCGCCTTTGCAGCATCGACCAACAATGCCGGCGGCGCTGTCCTGGTCAGCGTCATCGCCACTCTCCTGGTCTTGGCCGGGCTTCCTGCGGGGCTGCTCGGCAATGAGCTCGCTGCGCGGACCGACCGCCGCCGCGGTGTGGCCATCTTGATGCTGGCTGCCGCGTGCCTGGGTGTCGCCACGGGCCTGGCCACGGGCCAGAGCTTCATGGTCGTTGCCGCCCTGGCGATGGTCTACGGCGCGCTGCTCATGGCTGACAACTCTGCCATCCTCGTCGGCACGATCCAGAGCACACCGGCCGAGCGGCGTGGTGCGGCGATCGCGATTCAGACCTTTCTTGCGGCTTTCATGGCCCTGGTCAGCCCCCTTGCCGTCGGTGGTGTTCTCGACGCGTTCGGCAGCGGCCAACGTGCCTGGACGATGGCCTTCTTCGTCATGGCGCTCGGGCCGATCGTTGGTGCGATCGTGCTCCTCTGGCGCGGCCGCAAATGATGCGGACGCCAAGCGCCTAGCCACAAGGGGCGTCCTATCGGGGGAGTTGAGCGCCATCGGTGTCGGCAAGCGAATTCTCTTGGTATATTTCTATTATGAGTTGTATTGAAGAGAGATTGCACAGTCGAATACTGGAATGATGGTAGGCTTATGGGCACCCCCGATGGGTAGTCGCGAGAGCGAGCGCTTTGGTCGGCAGGCTGAGTTGCTCGCTTCACTCTGGCTGCGGCTCAAGGGCTACAGCGTGCTGGCTCGCAGGGTTCGGACGCGGGTTGGTGAAATCGACTTGGTCTGCCAGCGCGGCCATTGCCTGGTCTTTGTCGAGGTCAAAGGCCGGGTGTCGACAGAGTTGGCTCTGCATGCCTTGCGACCACGCCAGCAACAACGCATCGCAGCAGCGGCGCAATACTTTTTGAAGATGCGTCCGCAGTTGGCCCATCTGGACTGCCGCTTCGATCTGATCACCGTCGATCGCTACGGACGACCACGCCATGTCATGGATGTTTGGCGGGTGAACGGGTACTGAGGTCGGCAGGCGGTCGTTATGCGCCTGCAAGTTAGCTTCACGCAACTGCCGAAACGTCAATTCCATGCTGGCTCGGCAGACCTATTCGTGCTGCATACGGTCGATGGGGCATGATTGGCGCGACCGCGCTGCTTCACCCCGAGCCTCGTGATCAATGTGTTCGAGGCGGTCAGCGCGGGGCTCCTGACGGTCGATGTTCATACACAGCATTCGTGCTATCTCGGCCACGCGACCAACCCGTGCGGTGGCCCTGCTCTTCCTCTGCAATGGCTTCGCGCTAGCCAATTGGTTCAGCCGGATCCCGGCGATGAAGGAGGCGCTGGCGCTCAGCGACGGGGCGCTCGGCCTGGCGCTCTTGGGATTGCCTTTGGGCTCCATGCTGGTTCTGCCGTTTAGCGGTAGGCTGGTCGGTCGTGTCGGCGCTGGTCGCCTGGCGCTCGCGAGTGGTGCCGCTCTCGCAGCTGCGATCATGCTCCCCGGCCTCGGGCGTGATGTCTGGACCCTTTGCCTGGCGCTCATTCTGCTGGGCACGGCGAACGCCATGATGGATGTCGCCATGAACGCCAAGGCGGCGACGGTAGAGACTGCTGCCGGCGTCCACCTGATGTCGGCCTTTCACGGAATGTGGAGCGTCGGCTTCTTCTTGGGCGCCGCGACCGGCGCCCTCTTTGCTGCGATTGGTGCCGTTCCGGGTCTGCATCTGCCGATCGTGGCGATGGCCGTGCTCGGGCTCCTCCTGACGCAACGCGTAATTCTCCACGACAAGCCAGCCCAGGTGTCGACAACTGACCCGGTCTTGGCCCTGCCGCGCGGGGCGCTCTGGCCGCTCGCGCTGATCGCCACCGCATCGATGTTGGCCGAGGGCGCCGTTGCGGATTGGAGCGCTGTCTATCTTCGCGAGACGATCGGCTCCTCGCCCGGGGTCGCGGCGCTGGCGCTCTCCGCCTTCTCGCTCGGCCTCACCGCCACACGGTTCGCTGCGGACCGGCTCGGTGAGCGGTTTGGTGATCTGGTGTTGTTGCGTGCCGGCGCTTTGATTGCTGCCCTCGGCATGACAGGCGGCATCGTCTCTCAGACAACCTCGGCTGCGATTCTGGGATTCTTCGCTGTCGGTGTCGGGTTTGCGGCGGTCGTGCCGATCGCCTTTCGGCGCGCCGCAAACACGGAGGGCATCACACCCGGCGTTGGCGTGGCCGCCGTGGCAACGCTGGCCTATACTGGGTTCCTCGCAGGTCCTCCCTTGATTGGCCTCCTTGCCGAAGGCGTCGGCCTCGGCATGGCAATGGCCATCATTCCCCTGCTGGCGCTCGTCATCGCTGCCATCTCGCTGACCGTTGCAAGAGACCGTCCAGCGGACGGACATGATTGAGTGTAGTTTGCAAGTCCATGAATGATCGAGATATCTGCGTTTGCCAGGCCGCAAACGCCATTGCTGGGCCTTGCGCTCGAGGTCATTCCGCCTGCCTAAATCATAAAGCGTCACATCATGCATGAACGTCCAATCGGACGTGTGCAAACCAGGATCACCTGGCTGGAGATGCTCGAGCGCCCTTCCCGTCCGGTGCTGCAAGCGCCGGTTCCTGGCACGGAGATCGTCCGTGCACTCGAGTCGCCCGTACATTTCTACCGCTATCTTTACCAAGCCGTCGGCGGTCCTTGGCTATGGACCCGCCGCAGGCTCATGAACGACGAAACGCTGGCCCAGATCGTTCGGGCACCGACGACGGATCTTCGCGTGGTCTGGGTGCATGGCGTGCCCGCCGGGTACGTCGAACTCGACTTCAGCGCGTCACCAGACGCCAATCTTACCTATTTTGGCCTGATGCCCGAGTTCACAGGCCGCCGCATCGGTCCATGGCTGCTCGACTGGACGATCCGCCACGCGTTTCACAAAGGCGCTTCACGGTTGCATCTCAACACTTGCGACCTCGACCACCCCAAAGCGCTTCAGGTCTACGAAGCTGCCGGCTTCTCGGCCTATGACCAGACAGACGCGTTCGAGACAGTGCTCGATGGCATGGAGCTGCCGGAGCACGTCGCGGAAAGAGCAGTGCTCGCCCTGGAGTGAGCCCATCAGTCTCAGCCAGGCGTCAATCGTCGAGATCGATGATCAGCCCGTCATGTGCCGGGGCCACGCCATCAGGCAACTTGGCTTGCCAAGTTGCGTAGTCGACCTCGTGATTCATGTGCGTCAGGTAGGCAGCGGCTGGCTTGACTTGGTCGATCCAGCCCAGTGTCTTGATCAGGTGCGAGTGGCTCGGGTGCGGGTCGTCGCGGAGCGCGTCGACGATCCAGACATCGACGCCCGCGAGTGCTGCGAGATAGGCCTCATCGAGGTCGTCCGCGTCGGTCGAGTAGGCGAAGCGCCCAATCCGAAAACCCCAGACGACGGAACGGCCGTGGCCGTGCCTGAGCGGCAGGAGCTCGACCGGGCCTATCTTGAACGGCGCCTCGCCGGTAAACGGCATTGGCAGGATCTCTGGTCGCCAAAACCCACCGGCACCGTGTTGGCCGGTGCCGAACGCATAAGGAAACCGCGCCTGGATGCGCTCCATGACGTCGTGGTGCGCGTGGGCCGGCAGCGGCTTGCCGATGATGTTGTTGATCGCGCGCAGATCATCCAGGCCGTGCAGGTGATCGGCATGGGCGTGGGTGAACACCACGGCATCCAACCGATCGATACCGGCATCGAGGCATTGCTGGCGAAGATCCGGGCCCGTGTCGAAGAGGATCTTCTGGCCCTTGGCCTCGAGCAGGATCGAGCAGCGTCGGCGCTTGTTGCGCGGGTTGCTGGAGCGACAAACGGAACAGTCGCAGCCGATCATCGGAACCCCGGCCGAGGTGCCGCAGCCGAGCACGGTCACCCGCATCACGCCGGGCGCGCTTTGCTGAAGAGCGCGAAGAAGTTGCTCGTCGTGATCTGGCCGACTTCGGCAGTGTCGGTGCTCCAGAGCTCGGCCAGGACCTGCGCGACATAGGGAATATAGGCAGGCTCGTTGCGCTTGCCGCGGTAGGGCTCGGGCGCGAGGAAGGGCGCATCGGTCTCGAGCAGGATCCGCTCCTTGGGCAGCGCTTGCACTGTAGCGCGCAGCTCATCCGAGCGCTTGAACGTCATGATGCCGCCGATGCCCAGATGGAGCCCAAGGTCGATCGCTTTCCAGCCCAGCTCGGGCGACGTGCTGTAGCAGTGAATGACACCTCGAAGCGCCGCGCGACTCGCCGCCTCCGTCAAGATCGCCGCTGTGTCGGCATCGGCGTCGCGGGTGTGCACGATGAACGGCAGGCCGGTCTGCTCGGCGGCGGTGAGCTGGGCGCGGAAGGATCTCGCCTGAACGTCGCGCGGGCTCTTGTCGTAGAAATAGTCGAGGCCGCATTCGCCGATCGCGACGACCTTTGCCTGCTTCGCATTGGCGATGAAAGGCTTCAGGCTCGAGGCCGTCGGGCTCCTCTGCGGCCTGATGTGGATGGACACCGGTCGCAACCCAGACGTCCGCGAAATGGCTCGCCAGTTCCAGCACGGCGGCGAAGCTCGACAGCCGGGTCGAGATCGTCAGCAGGGACTGCACGCCGGCTGCACGGGCTCGCTCGACCACGGCGGAAGCATCAGCGGCAAGCCCCGGGTAGTCCAGATGGCAATGGCTGTCGACGAAAGTGCCAAGAGGCTTTCCGGACACTGCATCCTCAGCCACTCGACGCCTCCTCGACCAGCCGCGGAAAGACTCCCTCGGGCTTGGGCAGGGCGACACCACCCGCGAGCTTCTCGGCATCGCTCAGATAACCGAAGCTGCGATGGTCGGTCGGCACGCTGAGTTGGTCCAAAATCCGCGCAGAAGCATCTGGCATGAATGGCTGGGTCAAAATGGCGACGCGACGGATGGTTTCGGCCAGCACCCAGAGCACTGTCGCCATCCGAGCAGGATCGGATTTCCGCAACGCCCAGGGGGCGACCGTGTCGACATAGCGATTGGCCTCGCTGATCACGGTCCAGATCGCCTCGAGCGCCGCATGTGTGGCCTGACGATCCATCAGGTGCCGGCAATCGTCGAGCATGCTCTCCGCCTTTGCCAGCATGGCCTCATCGGCGGCGTCGAGGTCGCCTGGCACTGGCAGCTCGCCTGCGCAGTTCTTGTGAATCATCGACAGCACGCGTTGGCAGAGATTGCCATAGTCATTGGCGAGGTCGCTGTTCATGCGGCGCAGCATGGCGGCGTGACTGAAGTCGCCATCATTGCCGAACGGCACTTCACGCAGCAGGAAGTACCGGGTTGCATCGAGCCCATAACGGGCCACAAGCTCGTGCGGGTCGATGACATTACCGACCGATTTCGAGATCTTTTGGCCCTCATTCGTCCACCAGCCGTGAGCAAAGACGCGTTGCGGTGGCTCGAGGCCAGCTGCCATCAGGAATGCCGGCCAATAAACCGCGTGGAACCGCAGGATATCCTTGCCGACGACGTGCACGTCACACGGCCAAAACTTCTCGCAGAGTCCTGCCGCATCATCGGGATAGCCCAAGGCCGAGAGATAGTTGGTGAGCGCATCAAGCCAGACATACATCACATGGTCAGGGTTGCCCGGCACAGGGATGCCCCAATTGAAGGTTGTCCTGCTGACCGAGAGATCGTGCAGCCCGCCGCGAACAAAGCTGATGACCTCGTTGCGCCTGGTTTCCGGCAGGATGCAATCTGGATGAGCCTCGTAGAAGGCCAGCAGGCGTTCCTGCCATGCCGACAGGCGAAAGAAATACGAAGGCTCCTCGACCCACTCGACCGGCGCCCCAGTCGGCGCCTTGCCATTGGCGAGCTCGCTTTCCGTATAGAACGCCTCGTCGCGAACCGAGTACCAGCCGGAATAGGCGCCAAGGTAGATCTCGCCAGCATCGACCAGCTGCTGCCAGAGGTGCTGAACGGCTTTCTTGTGGCGATCCTCAGTGGTGCGAATGAAGTCGTCATGGCTGAAATGCATCACCGACGCGAGATCCCGAAACCGGGTCGAGACCTGATCGGTGAAGGCTTGGGGATCCATGCCGCGATCGTGCGCCGCCTTCTCGACCTTCTGGCCGTGCTCATCGGTGCCCGTCAGGAAGTGCACATCGCGACCGTCCAGGCGCATGAATCGCGCTACCGCATCACAAGCCAGCGTCGTGTAGGCATGGCCGATATGCGGTGAATCGTTCACGTAGTAGATCGGCGTGGTGATGTAGAAAGCAGCGCCGGCTGCCATGCTGGTCTCCATGTGCAGGCCCGGTCGGATCGATCAATGCCGATCGGGCTTATCTGAGGATCGAGGGCTGCCGGTTCAGGCGCGTAGCGCCTCACGCGGCGCAAGGTCTGCTCCGGTGAGAGCGGCGAGGGCCACGTAATAGGCTTGGCGAGGATCGACGTTCAACTGATCCAGGTCGAACGGCAGGCGCCGCAGCTTGTCCCACATGGCCAACCAGCGATCAAGCGGTTGCTGATCAACCAGAAGCGATAGTCGGTTCGCCTCATCCGCCGCGAAAAGCTCGCCCAGATCTCCTTTGGCCGACCATTCGGCACCACGCTGGACCACAGCACCGAGCAGATCTGCGGCCAAGTCAGTGCCAGCGCCATTGCCGAATGCCACAAGTCGCTCGGCCACCTCCATCAAGCCGGCCCGCGGTCGAGCGCTCGCAGTCAGGCCAGCGAGCAATGCGTCATACTGCTCGAGGAAACCGGCAGCGGCCAATCTGGCGTAGCGACCGGGGGAGCCCTTTGCCAACGACAGCAACGGCGGATCTGGATCTGTCGCCAGCCCCGCGGCCAGAAGCGCGGCATGCATCGTTCGATCATCGAGAGGCGCCAGCTGCAGCCTGATGCAGCGTGAGAGCAGCGTGCGCGGAATGCGGCCCGGCGCGTGGCAAACGAGAAGCAGTACGACCCCTGACGGTGGCTCCTCCAAGAGCTTCAAGAGGGCATTCGCTGCTTCGCTGTTCAAGACATCGGCGGTATCGACGACGACCGCTCGCCCGCCTTGCCCGAGCGCCGTTTCGTGCAGCGCCGCAGTGACTGCGCGCACTTGATCCACGGTGATCTCGTGGCGCAGCTTGCCACTGCGTGGGTGCGCTGTCGGCTCGAGGACGAGCAGATCGGGCTCGCTGCCATGAGCGACCCGGCGAAACAACGGCGTTTCGCTGCTGTCGGGATCGTCGATAGCCGAACCAGCCGCCAACACGCGCCGTCCAAGGCGGTAGGCGAGTGTCGCCTTGCCGATGCCGGGTGGACCACCAAGGAGCCATGCGTGCGGCAGGCGGCCACTCTGCAACGCGCGACCGAAGACGTTCAGCGCCTGTTCGTGGCCAAAGAGGCTCGGATTCTCCCGGGGCGCCAGTAGCAACACGTCAAGCGGTCCCAGCCTGTGTCGGCAGGCGAGCGGCTAGTCGTTCCAAGGTCACCGCCGCTACTTGCTCAGCTACGATCTGTGGCGCTGCCGTCGCATCAATGATGATGAACCGTTCGGGCGATTGACGCGCAAGGTCGAGAAATCCAGCACGAACTTGCTCGTGAAACGCTGTCCCCTTGGCCTCGAAGCGGCTAGCACCTCCCGCCGCCTCGCGCCGCCCGAGGCCGACATCCACCGGCAGATCCAGAACGAAGGTCAGATCGGGACACGTCGTCGCGAGGAACAACTGATGCAGGGCATCGACCCGCTCGAGGCCGACTTTCCCGGCAATTCCTTGATAGACGCGGGTGCTATCAGCGAAGCGGTCAGAGAGCACCCAGCGACCAGCAGCCAGGGACGGCGCAATCAAGCGTTCGACATGATCGAGCCGGGCGGCGGTCATCAACAGGGTTTCGACATCGCTGCTCCAACGTTCCACAGTCCCATCCAGGACAAGTGCACGAATGGCTTCCGAACCGGTCGTCCCACCGGGTTCCCGCGTGAGGACTGGCTCGACAGACACGTTGCGCAAATAGGCAGCAAGCGCCTGGAGCTGGGTTGTCTTGCCGGCACCCTCCCCGCCTTCGAACGTGATGAATACGCCGCTATCGCTCTCAGCCTGCTGCGCCCTCAGCTTGGCGCCCCCCAGATGAGGTATTGCAGCGTTCCCGTCATTCTGCCGAGCACGCCTGCCCTGTCCACAGCCTCGGCGGCAACGAGCGGCAGGACACGGGTCGGCTGGTCGGCGACAGTCAGCTCGATCTGGCCGATGATCTGACCGGCCTCAACCGGGGCGGGAATAGGGCTGTCATACACGACCCGTACCTCGAGCGACTCTCGGGCCTGCCGGGTCAAGGTGATTCCAACCACCTCACCGGCGACGAGCGGGACCGACGGAGTGGCACCCTGCCAGACCGGTGCATCCACAACGATCGTATCGGGCTCGAACAGCCGATATTCCTCGAAATGGCGAAAGCCATACTCAAGCAAGCGCTCGCTCTCACTGCGCCGCTGCGTCGAGCTCTCCAGCCCGGCAACGACGAGAATCAATCGCCTGCCGTCACGCTCTGCCGAAGCAACCAAGCCGTACCCAGCATCGCGCGTATATCCGGTCTTCATGCCGTCTACACCAGGGATTTCCGCCTGGAGCAGCGGGTTTCGGTTGTGCTGGTTGATGCCGTTGAACTCGAACTCGAGCTGCGAGTAGTATTGATAGTATTGCGGGAAAACGCATGATGATCTGTCGAGCAATGATCGACAGATCACGAACGCTCATCAGATGCTCGGGGTTCGGCCAGCCCGTTGCGTTCCGCAGCGTCGTATTGGTGAGGCCGATTTCTGCGCCGCGACGGTTCAGTCGGTCAGCAAACGCTTCCTCGCTCCCAGAGAGCGCCTCAGCGATGACCACACATGCATCATTGCCGCTCTGCACGATGATCCCTTGCAGGAGATCGTGCACCGATACGCGTGTGCCCACCTCCACGAACATCCGCGAGCCACCCATGCGCCAGGCTCGCTCGCTGACAGGCAGTGTTTCGTCCAAGGTGAGGTTCCCTGCCTCGATCTCCTCGAAGGCCACGAGCGCCGTCATCAGCTTGCTCATGGAAGCGGGCGGTATGGGCTCGTCCGGGCTCTTCTCGAACAGCACATCGCCACTTCGATAATCGATCAAGACCGCGGCCCGTGCCGCCGTCTCGAAATTTTGCGCCGCAGCGCCACCGATCGAAAGGATGGCCACAACAAGGAAAGTCACGACGTGCAGCATGTTAGTAGTAGTTCCTTAATCCGGTCTGTCGGCACCGATGTTTTGGTCAACCCAGCCCTGAGTGGCGGGGCCTTGCCGTCATGAGCAGCTCACGACCAGGGCATCGTGGTAACCTAGCCCGCGAACCTGTGCGAGCTTGCCAAAGGCGTCCCGTCGGTTTGGATAAGGCCCAAGCCGCACCCGAGTGAGCTCTTGCGCCGCCGCTGCCAGCTCGACGTCGCCGAGCGTGCCGAGCTCGGCAGCGAGACGACGCGCGCTCGACACTTCGCGTACGGCCGCGACCTGCACAAAGTGCGCATCGATATTGCCGCAGCCATTGGCGAGGCTCGCTGCGGAGATCCGATCTGGCTTCGGCTCGCTCATCTGCTGTGTGGCCGCAGCCGTCGAAGCAACGACTGCACTCGGTCTGGTGCTGGTACCTGGTCGCGGCGGCGTGCCGTTCGCCGGCAGCAGCCCGACAAAGCGAACGCGCACTTTGGTCAGCCCCTTGTTCTCGAAGCCGAGCTCGCGTGCGGCCGCCTGGGAGAGATCGATCTCACGATTGCCGTGAAACGGCCCGCGGTCATTGACTCTCAACTTTACCGACCGCCCGTTCTCCAGGTTCGTGACCTCAACGAGACTCGGCATCGGCAGCGTTGGATGAGCCGCACTGATCTGCCCCATATCGAAGACTTCGCCGTTGGCGGTCGGTCGGCCATGAAAATCCCGGCCATACCACGAAGCGATCCCAACCGAGTCATAGGCCGGGTCGAACTCGGGATAGTACCAAACACCGTTGATCTGATAGGGCGAGCCGAGCTTGTAGGTGCCATGCGGGGTCGCGCTCGTAAGGTCGGCCGGCGCGCGCGGCACCTGGCCGGAGCAAGCCGTGAGCAGGACGCCGATTAATGCCAAGGTGAGCAGTGTGACGGGGCGTTGTGACATCATGCGCGCAGGGCATTGGACAAGAGGCCGACGCTGGTCGCGAAGTAGGTCGATCGGTTCCAACGCATCAACACGCGGAAATTGTCGTAGACGAGATAGCTCGGCCCACTGCCGTCATCCATTTTCAAAAGGGAGGCATCGATCGCGACCGCAGGGAGGTTGCCACCGTCGGTGCGTCGGACCCCGGCCAACTGCCAGCGTGCAAGGTCGAGGCGCTCATCGAGGCCATCACTGTCAACCCGATCCATCAAACGCACTTCTCGCCCCCAAATGTAGCGCTGATCCCAGCCCATGCTGCTGAGATAGTTGGCCATGGAGCTGAAGATGTCGGCATGATTGGTCCAGATATCACGCCGCCCGTCACCGTCGCCGTCAACCGCGTAGCCCAGGAACGTGGACGGCATGAACTGTGACTGGCCCATGGCTCCGGCCCAAGATCCGTCCATCGCGTCAGGAGTAATGTCGCCGGCATCGAGAATTTGCAGCGCGCTCAAGAGCTCGCCACGAAAGAACTCTGCACGTCGACCGTCATGAGCGAGTGTCGCCAGCGAGGCAACCACCGAAAAGCTGCCCGTATACTCGCCATAGCTCGATTCGATCCCCCAAAGCGCCACGATCACCTCGGCTGGAACGCCATAGGTCGCCTCGACGCGAGACAAGAGTGCCTGATGCCTTCGCAGCAGCTCCCTGCCTTTGCGAATACGCGCGTCAGAAATCACTTTGCCTCGATATTCGACGAAGCTCATGCGCCCTTCGGGCTGTCGACGATCGAGCTCAATTACACGCGGGATGGGCCGGACGCCCGTTAGTGCAGCGTCCAGTGTCGATTGGCTTATCCCCTCTGCGGCTGCATCTTGGCGAAAGTCCAGCAGCCATGCGTCAAACGCTGCTGCGATAGCCGGGCTCGCAGCGGTGAGGCTACCAGCCAGCATTATCAGGCCGAGGACAACGATCTTCACTGGCGAAATGTCTCCGTGGCGCTGGCGATCAGTGGTCCGGCAGGCTCGATGCGCCATCCTCTATTCATCCTCGCTAATCGATGCACTCACATCCTACCCGAGGTTATGCTGCCGGCGGCAAGCCCGATCAAGCGTTGGCATTCGGTCAATAGACGATCGTGATGTAGCGAACACGCTGAGCGATGCGTTCTGCAGTTGCATTGGCTCGCTGGTTGGCGCGATTAATCCGTTCGGCAGGATCGATGCGGACCAGAGATGGCAGCCCATCGCTCGGCCAGGCTAGTTGCGCCGGGAGAGATGGCAATGACGGCAGTGACGGCAAAGACGGCAGTGACGGTAAAGAAGGCAAAGGTGCCCCCACGCCTCCCCCACCACAGGACTGCGCGAGTTGACCGATTGCCGAGACTCGGATCTGACAGCTCTCGACCACCTGGACACGAATCTGGAGCGTGGTGTCGCGGGTGCCAGCCAAAGCCTGGCCTGACCCTGTCATCCCGGTTGCCAGCAAGGTCAAGACCGCGGCAGCAGGAACGATCAGCCTTCCACGTGCTACCCGTTCCACCATCGCGTCCACTCCTTGCCACATGCCGTGCGCCGGCGGGTGCCAGCATGACTGCTAGCACACTCCCCTTTACCACAGGTTAGCGCGTCACGCGTCTCGACCACACGCTCAAAAAAAGACGACAGAGACGGTCAAGATATCGCTGTAAGCACCAGGAGGAACCGGATCCTGCGACGGGACGCGGCCATAAATCGTGAAGCGGCTGGCATTCTCGCCATCGCTACTGCCGGTCACTTCGCTGCTTCCGCCGCCACCATCACCCCAGCGTGTCGTGCGGGTCCTGTCCGTGAAGAGATCGTATGCGAGGCGCCCTCCGTTGGGGCCGGCCATGGACCTGTCGCTCGGCGAGCCGTTGCTTGACAAGCCTAGCGCGAAGGAAGTGCCAATCGAGCAATTGAGCACGATCTCGCCATTGCTGTCGTTGCGGTTTGCAACATCAACGACGCCAAAAGCCACAGGCTTGGTATCGACCTGACACGCGGCATGCGCCGGGTTCGCGCCCAGCTGACAGGCGGGGATGACCACCGAGAGAGCAATCAGCCAGCGCAACGCACATCTCCAAGATGCGGCAATGGATCTTCAGGCGGTGCTGCCGGGACGGCGCAAACAAAGCGGCGCCCATTGGCATCGCCGAAGAGGTAGCTGCGGGAAGTGAGCTTCCCGGTAAGTTGAGCGAAACCGTCTCGTCCAACCATGGCCTCGAGCTCGCCATCGTCGCTTGCGAGCACCAGGCCGGGCGGGAGCGGCGCGTCTTCCCTGTCGACGAGCGTGACGGTTGCGCGATCGACGGCGACGATGCCGAAATTGACTGTCATGCCGCTTCGATCAAAGGGCACGGCCGCCGTTTCCGCGGTTACGAGATCAGCCGACAGCGGCAAATCCTCGACCGCCAAGCGGACGCGATTATGCTCATAAGGTCGAAGATTCGGCAAAAACAGCTTGCCGTCGGCATTGGTCTGGCCGGCGATGCGATTGTCGAGATAGACGCGTACGTTGGGGAAACCTGGTAAATCGACGAGGCCAAATGCTCGGCCAATGCGCCGGGTCAGTCCGAAGTTTCCGTCAACCACGGCGGCACTGCCGTTCACGCCGAGGCGAAAACGGTTGTTGTCTGACGTGCGCTCGACGTCGATGTCGGTGCCGATCCAGCTTGCCTGGTAGCCCAGGCGAGCGTCGATGGGTCGGGAATCGTCACCGACCTCACCTGCCACGCGGTAGTCCACGCCAAGCTCGGATGCACCGCGGGTACGGGTGTACTGAAGTCGCCCTCGGCCGGAGTCGTTGCTGCTTCGAGCTGTTGCGGTAATGCTGCGAGTCGGGCCGAGCGGCACCGAGTAGGCCGCAGTGACCACGTAATCCCGATTGGGGGTGAAGGTTCTGCCGGCATTCAAGATCAATGATCCAGGCCCCAACGACAGGCTATAGCTGGCCGTCGCCGAGCGCTGATCGTCGCCGTCGTTTCGTTCCTGATTCAGCAGCAGGAGACCGATGCGCCCGTAGGTCAAGCCGTCGAAGCCGACATTGAACTGATCGACCCGCTCGAACCGCCCGTCGTCGGCGCCTGACTGGCGAAAGCTGCTCGACGTGAACCGCGTTCGCGCGCCGACACTGAACCGTTGGCCGATATACTCGTAGGCGATCTGAGCGAGGCCTCCCTCGCCTTCTTCATGATCGGCGCTGCCGCCGACACCACCGGTCAGCAGCCCGTACGGTCCGAGCAACAGAGCACCGCCTCCGACCAGGCTTGCCCGCTCATTGGTGGCCTCGGCATGGACCTCGCCCGTCACGGCGTTCGTAAAGCCGTAACGATGGGTGGCTGTGCCGAGAATATCGCCATAGTCGAAGCTTTTGTTGCCGAAGTCCTTCCTCGCAAAGCCTACCTCGTAAGAGAACTCGTTGAGCCCCTCTTTCAAGAGGCGGCTGCTGACGTAGTAGGATTGCGTGATCAACTGCTCGCGCCCGAGGAGATCGGTGACACGCAGTTGAACCTCGCCGCCACCGGTGACGACCGGGACGTTTTCTATGGCGAAGGGGCCCGGCGGTACGTTTCTGGTATCCTGGTTCAGATTATCGACAATGACGTCGACCACCGAATCCTGCTGAGCAAGACCGCCAATCGTCGGCAGCGGAAACGTCACGAAGGCGGGGTCGGTAGCGAAATTGGTCGCCCATTGCAGCCCGCCGAAGCGCACGCCTTCAGCAAAGGAGCCGCCAACCGTCAGGCTGTCGCCGAGCCGAAAAGTGGCGCGCTTGCCCGGGAAATCCTTCGATAGCGTCGTCTCCAGTCGCTGAAGCTCGGGATCGCTGGTGGCATCCTGCAGTCGGACATTGCCGATCAAGACGGTGCCGGCAGCGAAGAGCCCTGCTTCAAACAGCCCATCGACCTGTTCATCGATTTCCTGCCCGCCACTTGCCAGGACGTCGTAGTCGAAGAACGCTCCAGTGCCAGGCCTGGGTGGCTCGCTCAGCCCGTCCTCGATCTCGAGCCGCGATAGCTCAAAAGCATCAGGGGGAATCTGGAGCTGGATGGAGAGGGCGGTCTCGTCCACCTCCTGCTGCAGCCCAGCAATGGCGTCGAGTGGATAGAACGGCACGCCTTCGAAGGACAACACCGCGTCCCTGTCGATCAGCAGTCGCCAGCTCTGTGCTGTGGCGAGCTCGACGGCGAGGCGATCCGAAACCGGATCTCGAATAAAAACGCTGCCGTCGCTGACCTCGCGATCGTTGATCGCCACCGAAAGCACCCATTCCGTCCAGCGCTCGCTCTCGAGCAAGGGCGGTTCCACGGTATCGCGACGAAAGGTGATCCCTGCTGTCGGCTCGATGGCCTCGAGTTGCTTGATGTCATGCGGTGCCTCAGGAGTGCTCAAGCGCTCAGGCAACGCCGCAACTTCGACAATTCCGCCAGCTGACATATTTGACGGATCAACTGGCCGATGGGCTGGAATCATTTGGGCCAGCTGAGTAGCCGCAGATGCAAGTGGTTCGTCTGATGCGGCGTCCGGTCTCATAGCCTGTCGCGGAAAGGCTGCCACCTCATGTGCGCTGGTGCCAGCCTCACCCAGGTCCACATCGATCAAGAGTTCTGTCGCCGACACCGGGCTTGGGGTTTGGCTGCGAGCATCGGCTATCTCGCCTTGCTCTAGCATCCTTGCGAGGAGTGTCAGTCGCTGCTGATCAACGGCACGTCCATCGTTCTCCACAGCTGGAACTGCAGAATCGAGCGAGGCGCCTAGCCCGCTCGCATCGTCGCTTGCATAGCCGAGAACCGCTGCCGTCGACAGCCCGAGCGCGACTGCCCAGCGAAGCCAGTGAGCCGTGCTGCTAGCGTTCGAGGGCAATGCTCAGGGCGCCCAAATTGGTCTGTGCCTCGACCAGCACCGGGCCGCTGCCCGCTGCAAGCAGGTCGGGCCAGCTATGAGCCTCCCGTGCGAGGACGTAGCTTGGTGAGTCGACATCGGCGAGGATGCGACCGCTCTGTTGGTCACGGATGACGAGGCCTCGAACATGGAGATGGGCGTTGCCATCGTTTCGCACGTCGAGCCCTCGGCCGTCCGGGCTCAGCTGCCAGGCGGGCACAGCGGATGCGCCGCGCGGCGTAATGAATACAGGGAGGCTGAGCCGGAGCGCGAAACGAATGCCGGAAGCCGTGTCGGGGCCGGCCGAGGGCACCTCTGTGATGACCATGCGATAGGCCGTCTCGACATCTGCAGGGACTTCCTCGCGACTCGCGACCCTGATCACCTGGCGACCGCCCGCCGGAAGCTTGAAGACTGCCGGCACCGCCAATAGCCGACGGGTCGGCTCGAGCGACTCGATCGAGTTGCCCTCCTTCCAGGCGAACGTCTGGACCTGCACAGTCGTTGCCAGATCGCCGGTATTGTCCAGGCTGACGGAACCGCTGCGCGCATCGGTGGCAAGATCGACGCGGGTCGGCGCCACGCTCAGCGACGTAGCGCGCCCTTCGGTAGATGCGCCGCAAAGAAGTACGATCGTGGTCAGCAGGCAGCGGAGAGCAAGCGAGCGCATCGGTCGCCTCAAAAAGTGAGCGTGATGTTGACGATGTCCGTGTAAGTGCCGCCAGGCACCGTTTGGCCACCGGGGATCCGACCATGCACGGTCACATCACCGCTGATCGGCGTTGCACCCAAGAGGTCCAGAACGTAGGCGTTGCCGCCACTGCCCCAGACCGAGCTACGCGTGCTCGTCTGATAGATTTGGTAGCTCAACGTGCCGTCAGAGCCGCTCATCTTGCGATCGTTGACGTTGCCCTGTTGGCCGCCGTCCAGCTCAAAGGTCAGCCTGCCGCTACAGTTGACGTAACTAATTTGGCCAGAAGCATCGAGTGGCGCCTGCTGGCCGGAGATGTAGGTGCCGAAATTCAGGGTTCCGCCGATGAGCGTGCAGCCGGAGAGCACGGTGGCACTGACCGTCAGCTGCCCGGTCTCGCTCTGGCCAGACGCGTCATTAGCACTGGCTGCGAGCATGCAAAGGCCGCAAACTAGGTCGCGTGCGGATATTCCAGCGCTCGGCGCGCGCGCAACCATACAAAGCCTCCGCGAGGGTGCGATTGGAAATCAACTTATTGGCGATTATAAACGGCTTTTTTCTCGTATCAAGCGATGAATGTTGATTCACTCTCGCCTCGCGGTTGACCGGCTGTGCGGTTTCAACAACACTCTGTTTCCCCCGACTGTTGCGCTGGAGGCAAGCGTGCGGTTGGCTGCAGTGGACCCGTGGATTGGCAGGGTTCTGACGGCAGTTAAGCGAAGCGAGGAATTGACATGGACAAGCCCCTACAAATCACCTTCCACAACCTGCCACACAGTGAGGCATTGGAGACCGACGTCAGGACTCGCATGGCACGGCTTGAGGAGCTGTATGATCGGATGACCGGCGCACGCGTGGTGATCGATAGCCCCCATCGCACTCAGGCAAAGGGCAAGACCTACGCCGTGCGTATCGAGATTGCGCTGCCGGGGCGCGAGCTCATCGTGACGCGGGAGCCAATTGCCGATTTGCAAGGCGCTCTAACTGGTGCGTTCGAAACAGCCCGGCGGCGACTCAAGGGCTTTGCCGAACGCCATCGCCACGGTTGAAGTCGCCAAGGTCGCCGCCTGCGCTCCTTGCGCACGGCGACCTGCTCAGTTGGGATCATGCGCTGCGGTCACACGATCCAGGGTCTGAAGAAGGCGTGCGCCGTCGATCGGCTTGGTGACATAGCCTGACATGCCAGCCGCATAGCAGTCATCGTCGTCACCGCGCATTGCGTTGGCTGTGATGGCGATGATGGGTACCTGCGCGTGCTTGTGATTGGTCAAGGCACGGATCTGCCGCGTCGCCTCGAGCCCTCCCATTACCGGCATCTGTATATCCATCAAGACCGCGTCGAAGCTCTCCGCCTGGACAGCGGCCACGGCGGCCGAGCCGTTGGGAACCGTGGCAACAGAGTGCCCGGCCCGCTCGAGCATGATCTCGGCTAGTCGGCAGTTGACCGGATTGTCGTCGGCAATCAACAGGCGCATCGATCGCCCGCGTCGCTCACTCAAGCTGTGCATGGTCAGGAGTTGGCCGGCTGCCTTGGCACCCTGGAGCTGTTGCAGGACATCAAGAAGTGTGCTGCCGGTTACCGGCTTCTGCAGATAGCCATCAAAGCCGAGGCGTTGCACATCGGCCGCATCGCCACGAAAGCCAGCTGCCACCATAAGCACGAGCTTGAGCCCTGCCAACGTTGGTGCCGCGCGCACGAGCGGGCCAATCTTGTCACCACGCTGGTCCTTGAGGTTGCGATCGATCACGGCGAAGTCGAAAGCGGCGCCACGATCGGCGCTCTCGTGCAGAACTGTGAGTGTTTCCGCAGCGGTCGCCGCAATTCTGGTATCAATGCTCCACAATCGGGCCATTTCCGCCATCACCTGTGCCGTTCTGGGCTGGGAATCAGCGATCAGGAGGCGGGCGCCGGCGATGGCCGAACGCTCCGGACGCGGCCGCGCATCCTTGGGCCGCTCGAGCATCACTCTTGCGACGAATGCGGTGCCGGCGTCAGATGATGCCTCGAGGTCGAGTGATCCCGCCATCGCTCTCGCGAGTCGCTGCGCGATCACCAAGCCGAGGCCACTGCCCCCATAGAGTCTGCCCGTTTCGGCGCTCGCTTGGACGTAAGGGCTGAACAGGTCTGCCTGGCGGTCTGGCGGGATTCCGATACCCGTATCGGCGATCCGCAGCACCATACCGACTTGCCCTTCATCGGCTCCGTCGACAGAGGAAACCGTCAGGCTGACGTGTCCACAGCTGGTGAACTTGATCGCGTTGGCGACGATATTCGTTGTGATCTGTCGCAGACGTCCAGGATCGCCACGCGCGACGTCTGGCAGAGTCGTTGCAAGCTCGAGGACGAACCGGATGCCCTTGGCTCTGGCACGTCGCGTGAAGGTGTCCGCCAAACGCTGGAAGAAGGCTGGGAGCGAAAAGTCGACAGGATTGAGCTCAATTCGGCCGGCGTCGATTTTCGAAAGATCCAGAACATCATTAACAAGAGTGACGAGCGATTCGGCAGACTCGATCACCGCGTCGACATAGCCGACCTGCTCGTCGTCGAGCGGCGTATCGCTGAGCAGCCGCGCCATGCCAAGAACGCCATTGATGGGCTCACGCAGTTCATGGCTCATGGCCGCTACGAAAGAGCCGCGCTCCGCCAGTCGCAGCTCCGCCGCAGCAAGGGCCTTCTTCAAGCGGTCGATCTCGCGAGAGTGCGTGCCGGTACGTCGAGCAGAGCGTCGCACCGTTGATCGTTTGTCGCGGAGCATACATGGCCCTAAGAGTTTGACATCGAATTCTACCCAAGGTTGATATCAATGACAACGGTTTTGACATAAGAATAAAATCCGCTATACTGTGATCGATGTCCGATCACGCCTTGAGGAATCGTCTTCCATGACCGGAAATGCCTAATGCCGATCGATTGGGCCAAGGCAGCACGGCTGGCGGCAGAAGGTGCCAAGCCGGCGGCGATCATGGCGGCGGTCGGATGCTCACGCAGTCAGTTGAGCCGCCGGCAGCGTCACTGCGGCCTGTTTCGTGCGCTCACCGAGCAGTATGCGGCAGCGATTCCAGGCGACCCGCCGGCTCTCCCGCCGAGCCTCCCTCCCAGCCGCCCGATAGCCGAACGCGTGCGTGAGAAGCTCGAGCACGAGATCCTCGATGGCAACACCCGTGTCGCCATTTGGGTGGCCGAGCAGCTTCGGTTGTTCACACCAGAAACGGGCCAGAACGCTGAGCAAAAGCTCGAAGCCCTGATCAAGGTGATGAGCGATGCCGAGCGGGACGCCTTTACGCGACCAGACTGACAGCCAGCAGGTGCTGGCGGTCCACCGGATTCGATCAGCCGTGCATGGCTTCCTGCCCGTCCAAAATCACGAGGTCGAGCGATTCTTGGTAATAGAGCGTCGTGCCGTTGTCGAAAGCGACAAAGCGATAACCGGTGACATCATCGCCGGCGACCGTGACGTGCTGCTCGGCCTCGCCGCTCGCCACGAGCTGGCTATCCGCTCGCACGACGAGCGCCGGCAGGTGCGAGTCGTTGAAGAGAACCACCTCGCCGTTGCTGTCTCGGAGCAAGTCGGTCAGCTCCAGAGTCAAAACGTCGCTCTCGGGTTCGAGAAACTGATCATCGACGATGACGCCATGTTGGGCGTCAGTCTCGTCAGGCGGCACGGCTGACTTCGCGCCAAGCGCCTTGGATTGGTTTGTGCTCATTATGCTCAGCCGTTGTTGCGATCCGTACGGCCGTCACGGGTTCATCGCCCGTGCGTTAAGGTGAAATTAACCATGATTGCGGATGGCAACAAGCCTGATCACTGCATTGGCCAATGCATCCCAGTATGACGCAGACCTGATGCAGGAAACAAAGGTTACGCTCAGCCTCCTCCAAGCCTGATCCGCTACTCAGCTGCCCTCTGCGGCGCGCTGAACCCAAATGGGATGCGCGAATGCCGCGGCATGCACCTCTGGCGTGTAGTAGCGCAGCCCTTCGGGCTGCGGCCGAGAACGCAACGTGTCGACGCGGACACGCCGACGCGTCGCATCGTCGGAGGCCCAGCCGAGAGCCATGAAGCCCCCGACATAAGTCGGCACGACCGTCAGCAGAAAGTCGACGTCCGTGAATCCAGCCGCCCGCTTGCGGGCCATGACCTCAGCAAGCTCTTCAGGAGCCAGCGCAGGATTGCCTGCTTGCGTCACCAGGATGCCGCCCTCGTTCAACCGCCGGCGACAGTCGCGATAAAAGCTCTCGGTGAACAGTGCTGCGCCGGGCCCGATAGGATCTGTCGAGTCGACGAGGATCACATCGAAGCGCTCCCCTTCCTTGGCCATGAAAGCTGCGGCATCGCCGAAAGAGAGCACGAGCCTGGGGTCGTCGAAGGCGCCATCGCTCAAGCTCGGCAGGTATTTCAAGCAAAAATCGATCACGCCCGGATCGAGCTCGGCCTGAACGATGCGCTCCACCGTCGCATGCTTGACGAGCTCGCGCGCGGTGCCGCCGTCACCACCGCCAACGATACAGACGCTACGCGCCCGGCCATGAGCGATGATCGCCGGATGAACCAACATTTCATGATAGGCGAACTCGTCGGCCGTGGTGGTCTGGACAATGCCATCGAGCGCCAACACGCGACCCCATTGCGGGCTTTCGAACAGGATCAGATCCTGGTGCTCGGTCTTGTCATGGAAGAGCACGCGATCGACCTTGATCTGCTGGCGCCAGCCAATGTGCAACGTCTCGGTGAACCATTCCATGGCCGGCACCCCATCTCGTTGAATCGCTATCAGCTCGTTGCTCTAAGCTGCCGTCATCGCGAGGTAAAGGCCAAGCGCTATCGGCGAGCTGTGTGACGCCGGATGACTCGCTGCGGGGTGTCAAACCGGAAAAGGAGACGCTTGCCCGAGCAAGGCGATCCGGACCATAGCACTGGCCAACGCGAGCACGGTCCAGGCATTGCGATGGGCGTCGCATCTGCCAGCCGATGCCGCTCGTGCCGGCACACTGATGCGCTGGGCACAGCAATGGGCATCGTTTCGTCAAATGGCCCTGAGACCCCGGCATTCCGACGAGCCTCTTGGCTGCAAAGGCAGAGCGCGCATGGGGACCAGTAGCGCCTGTGCGAGACGACATCGAGGCTCGACGAAGCTTGGCCGAATCGGGCTAGAAGCTTGCTCGCCCCATCTCAAAGGTCGGCATAAACATGGCGCTCGCCTGTGCCTCCGGGATGGGTGACCGCACCTTTTTCCGCCGAGCCGACAGTTTGGGCGTACTTCCAAAGGGCGCCCGATCCATAGAACGTGTCACGAGTTTGCCAGGCAGCGCGACGTTTCGCCAGCGTGGCGTCATCCAGCTCGACATCGAGCGTGCCGGTTGAGGCATCGATGGCGATGATGTCGCCGTTCTCCAGGAGCCCGATGGGACCACCAACCGCCGCTTCAGGGCCAACATGGCCAATGCAAAAGCCGCGTGTGGCGCCGGAAAAGCGGCCATCGGTGATCAACGCCACCTTGTCGCCCATGCCCTGGCCGTAGATCGCGGAGGTGACGCCCAGCATCTCGCGCATGCCCGGCCCGCCCTTTGGGCCTTCATAGCGGATGACGAGGACTTCGCCGCCCTCGTACTGGCCAGCCTGCACAGCAGCCATGGCGTCCTCCTCGCAATCGAAGACACGAGCAGGGCCGCGAAACGCCAACTCGGGAAGGCCGGCGACCTTGACGATCGCTCCTTCGGTGGCAAGGGTTCCCTTGAGGCCGACAACGCCGCCCCAGGTCGTGATCGGCTCGGTGGTTGGTCGCACGATCACCTGATCGCGCTTGAAGGTCACATCGGCCAGGTTTTCGGCAATGGTCTTGCCGGTGACGGTCATGCAGTCGCCATGCAAAAAGCCACCGTCCATCAACGCTTTCATCAACAGCGGCACGCCTCCTGCCTCAGCCAAGTCCTTCATGACGTATTGGCCGGCTGGCTTGAGGTCTGCGATGTAAGGCGTGTCTCTGAAGATCGCGGCGACGTCGTGGAGGTCAAAGGAAATGCCGGCCTCGTGGGCAATGGCCGGGAGATGAAGGGCGCCATTGGTCGAGCCGCCCGACGCGGCGACCACCCGAGCGGCATTCTCGAGGCTCTTGAGGGTGACGATGTCGCGCGGACGGATATTGTCCTTGAGCAGGCGCATCACGGCCTCGCCCGAGGCCTCGGCCCAGCGATCGCGAGCCTCCATTGGTGCTGGCGTGCCGGCCGAGCCAGGTAGCGCCAGGCCGATGGCCTCGGAGACACAGGCCATCGTGTTGGCGGTGAACTGGCCGCCACAGGAGCCTGCTGACGGGCAGGCCACGGATTCCAGCTCGGCCAAGTCTTCGTCGCTCATCTTGCCGACCGCGTGTTGGCCGACAGCCTCGAACACGTCCTGGACCGTCACATCCCTGCCCTTGAATCGGCCGGGTAGGATCGAGCCACCATACATGAAGACGGCAGGCACGTTCAGCCTGACCATCGCCATCATCAGGCCAGGCAGGGACTTGTCGCAACCGGCGAGCCCCACCATGGCATCATAGGCATGACCGCGCATCGTGAGCTCGGTCGAATCGGCGATGACCTCGCGACTGACGAGCGACGACTTCATGCCCTGGTGGCCCATGGCGATGCCGTCGGTCACGGTAATCGTCGTGAACTCACGCGGCGTGCCGCCGGCTCGCACCACCCCATGCTTGACCACCTGTGCCTGCCGGCCGAGCGCGATGTTGCACGGCGCCGCTTCATTCCATGTGGTCACAACGCCAACGAAGGGCCTAGCCATGTCCTCCAGCGAGAGTCCCATCGCGTAGTAGTATGAGCGGTGCGGTGCGCGGTCTGGCCCTACCGTGGCGTGGCGGCTGGGCAAGCGGCTCTTATCGTAGACTGTAACGGTCGTCATAGGCTTGGTCTCCGGTCATAACCGCTACATTCAGCGACGGATTGGGTGGCGGGTGTTGGCTCAGAACCATAGTCACCGACGCTTAAGCTGACTAGATACAGCGGACGCCCCCGGTTGAGCCGGCGCGGCCGTTCCAATTCTCGGACGGCCGGTGTTGGGGGCTCATTCTCTACGACGGCAACTTGCGCTGCAAACGGGAACCAACGATCGGAATGGCGACGGAAGCGAAGACCGTCAGGCGCAACTCCAGGCGTGGCCGCCACAGGCCGACGCTCCTGACGCCTATCGAGCCTTTCGCGACCACCGAGCTCGAGAACCGCAAATCGCCGGTGCGCACGCGTCGGATACGGCCTCCGGACCTCGGTTGGATAAGACGGATTCTATGGCCGGCGATCGATCATTTCATCAACGATCAAGGCTTCGTGCTCGCCGGCTACATCGCATTCACGGCGATCTTTGCGCTGTTTCCCTTCCTGATTTTCTTGCTGTCGCTGGCTGGCTGGCTCGGCCAGGGCGAGGCGGCACAAGAGTTCCTGTCGATCTCGCTCGAGATCCTCCCAGCCGAGGTGGCAAGTGTGCTGCAGCCGGCAATCATCGAGATTCGCTCCGCCCCGCACGGTACGCTGATCACGTTCTCCATCGTGCTCGCCGTATGGTTCGCGTCCTCGGGACTCGAGAGCTTGCGGCATGCCTTGAATTTGGCGCACGGGATCAACGACCCATCGAGCTTTTGGGCCAATCGCCTCTCCAGCATGGCATTGACCGTGGCATCGGCGGCGGTGATCCTTGCGGCGATGACGGTGCTGGTGGGCCTGCCGATCGCCGACAACATCATTGCCTGGATGGCCGAGCACGAGCGAATCGAGGAGCGCATGGGTCTGATCATGCGCTACGGAATCGGTCTGGGTCTCCTGTTCTTCCTCACGCTCTCGCTCTATCTGCTGCTGCCGAACCGCAGCTTGAGGTTCATCGATGTCTTGCCCGGCACGATCGTCTCAGCCGGGACCTGGCTTGCCGCGACGAAAGCCTATTCGGTCTACCTCTCGAGCATCGGCCGCTACAGCATCATCTACGGCAGCCTCGGTGGTGTGATTTTGACGTTGTTCTTCTTCTACGTGTCTGCCTGCATTTTCATCATCGGCGCCCAGCTGAATGCAGCGATCATGCGCGAGCGCGCACTGCAGGCAGAGCGGCGGTCCGCCTGAGGCTGCTGTGGCGTGCAGCGAGACGTTGTCAACGAGTGACGGCAAGCGCGCCGCACCTCACGATATTGAGGCAACTCTTTCGGGCAACCTCGTCGACGCGCTTGACGCAGCAATCCCCTGCCGCTGGCCAACCGTTGTTTTCATCGAAAATGCCGGACAGCCCCGACATCGGTCCCAGCTCGTCTCAGCGACAGCGGCGGAACATGTGAGCGCATGAGAGCGTCGGTCCCTCTTTCGTTGTTCCGCCCTTCGGACTAGTGTCCGGCCACTTCAAAACAATCTGCAAGCGAGGAGCGCACGGCCATGACCAATAGTGCATCGCTCATGGCCGGCAAGCGCGGCCTGATCATGGGGATAGCGAACGAGCGCTCGCTGGCCTGGGGGATTGCCCAGGCGGTTGCAGCGCAGGACGCCGAGCTTTGCGTCACCTACCAAGGTGAGGCACTGAAGAAGCGCGTCATGCCGTTGGCAGAGCAACTCGGCAGCTCATTCGTGCTCCCTGCAGACGTCACCGACAGTGCCAGCATGGACGCATTGTTCGGCGCGATTGGCGAGCGCTGGGGAGGTCTCGACTTCGCCGTGCATGCCATCGCTTTCTCCGACAAGGAGGAGCTCAAGGGGCGGTATGTCGATACAACCGCTGAGAACTTTCAGCGAACGATGCTGATCTCATGCTACTCCTTCACCGAGGTCGCGCGCCGCTCCGCCAAGCTGATGACAGCCGGCGGTAGCCTCCTGACGTTGAGCTATTTTGGCGCTGAGAAGGTTGTGCCGCACTACAATGTCATGGGCGTCGCAAAGGCTGCGCTCGAGGCAAGCGTCCGCTACCTCGCTGCGGACCTCGGCGGCGACGGCATTCGGGTGAACGCCATCTCGGCTGGGCCTGTGCGCACACTCGCCGCCTCTGGAATCGGCGATTTCCGTTACATTCTGAAATGGAATGAACTTAATGCGCCGCTCAAACGGAATACGACCCTCGCCGACGTCGGCGGCGCCGGCACCTACCTGCTGTCTGATCTTGGCGGTGGCACGACTGGCGAGGTGCTGCATGTCGATAGCGGCTACCATGTGGTGGGCATGAAAGCTGTCGACGCCCCCGACATCGCCACCGTGTAGCCCGGAGGTTTCGTCGCACAATGGCCGGCAACAGCTTCGGCACGCTTTTCCGTTTCACCACGTGGGGTGAAAGCCATGGGCCGGCGATTGGCTGCGTGGTCGACGGTGTGCCGTCGCGCCTCGAATTGGCGCCTGATGACATCCAGCAGTGGCTCGACCGGCGCAAGCCCGGCCAGTCCAAATGGACGACCCAGCGCCAGGAGCCAGATCGTGTCGAGATCTTGTCAGGTGTCTTCGAAGGGCAAACCACCGGCACACCGATCAGCTTGCTGATTCGTAACCAAGATCAGCGATCGAAGGACTACGGCGCGATCGCGGAGACCTACCGCCCCGGCCATGCGGACTACACCTACGACAAGAAGTACGGCATCCGTGACTATCGCGGCGGCGGCCGAAGCTCGGCGCGTGAGACGGCCATGCGGGTAGCCGCAGGTGCAATCGCCCGGAAGATCCTGGGTCCAACGGTCGAGCTCAAAGGCTACATGGTCCAGATGGGTGGAGACGCGATCGACCGAAGCCGATTCGATTGGCAGGCGATCGAGAGCAACCCGTTCTGGTGCCCAGATCCAATCGCTGCAGAGCGATGGGAGGAGCAGCTGGCAGCCGTGCGCAAATCAGGTTCATCCATCGGCGCGATTGTCGAGGTCGTCGCCAGGGGTGTGCCCGCGGGCCTCGGCGAGCCAATCTACGACAAGCTCGACGCCGATCTCGCGAAGGCGATGATGTCGATCAATGCGGTCAAGGGCGTCGAGATCGGCGTCGGCATGGCGGCAGCGGCCCTCACTGGCGAGGCGAATGCCGATGAGATGGTCATTGAGGCCGGCGTTCCGACGTTCCTCTCCAACCAGGCTGGCGGCATCCTGGGCGGTGTCTCGTCCGGTCAGAACATCGTGGTCCGGTTCGCCGTGAAGCCCACCTCCTCAATTTTGACACCCCGACGCAGCATCACAAAGAGCGGCGAGGAAACGGCCGTCGTGACCAAGGGACGTCACGACCCGTGTGTCGGCATTCGCGCAGTGCCTGTTGGTGAGGCCATGTTGGCAGTTGTGCTGGCTGATCACCTCCTGCGGCATCGGGGTATATATCAGCACTGAGATGAGCCCGCCGGTGTTTACGCTGGTTTCATCATCACGGGTGTAGAAAGGGTGTTGCGCAAGCTTGCTGCATCTCCGGGAACAAGAAGTTCCTCGCAGTGAGACCATAAACGCCTCAGGTAGAGGAAAACAGATGATGCACTGGGTGCAGAAGCGCTCGTTGCCGATTCCGGCATTGACCATCGCCGATCCGGCGTTGGTCGTCGCCTATCGGTATTGGTCCGATCGTCGCGATGGCGACTTCCTGCCGACGCGTTGTGCGATCGACACGCCGACGTTTCGGCTGCTCGTGCCGGATACCATCTGGCTGTCCAAAGGCGCCTATTGCGGTCGCTTGGCACCATATGCTTCGGCGACAAGAGAGGATGCGACGCCCACCACTCTCGAGCAAGCGCTCCGCCTCGATGTCGATGCGGCTTTCGCGACATGCGTACCCAGCTTGCAGCTTATCGAGGTCAAGGTACGGGGATGCTCCGTTCTCTACCAGCAATTGCTCTTGCCGACGGCGGATGATGGTGTTCACGCGAACGAGCTGCTCGAGGTGAGCAAGCTTGGCGCTCTTCGTCTCGTGCGACCTGGAGCTAGCGCTGCGTAAAGGGAGCATTTACATCAGCTTCAACGACAGATTGTGCGATTTCGCACAGCATGATCGAGCGACCCGTGCTCTCTTTATTCCTGCTGAGGGCTGAGATTTGGAACCTGTGGGGGACCGTTTCCTCACAGGTCTTTTTTTGCCTTGATCGCCGCCTCGCTCGTCGCCACCAGCTCGTGCTGAGAGGTTGGTCGTTGATATGGTGTTGTCGGTAGTCCTTGTCCCTGTAGGCCAACGTAAGAATCACGCCTGTCCTGTCCGCTCGAGTGGTCGAGCCGCTGGACGCAAGACGTCGTAGCTGCTTACAGGGCTGGCAGCGTGCGCCGGTCGGCTTCACGTTTTGCAATCAGGGGGAACAATGATGCGGCTCGCGAGCGGCATGCAACGATTGGGCACGGAAAGCGCGTTCGAGGTTCTAGCGCGCGCAACGGCGCTCAAGGCCGCCGGCCGGGACATCATCAACCTCGGCATCGGTCAGCCCGATTTCCCAACGCCGCCCCACATTGTCGAAGCTGCCATCAAGGCATTGCGAGACGGCCACCACGGCTATACGCCGGCCAACGGTATCTTGGCACTGCGCGAAGCGGTTGCGCGAGACATGTCGGCGCGGCGGGGCATCGAGGTCGATGCTGACCGGGTGGTCATTGTGCCGGGTGGCAAGGTGACGATGGCCTTTGCCATCATGATGTTCGGCGAGCCCGGCGCGGAGATCATGTATCCGGACCCTGGCTTCCCCATTTACCGATCGATGATCGAGTATACTGGTGCCACGCCGGTGCCGATGGCGCTCCATGAATCGAAGGGCTTTGCATTTAGCGCCGACGAGGTTCTTGCACAGATCACTGAGCGAACACGTCTGATCATCGTCAACAGCCCGGCAAATCCGACCGGCGGGGTGGTGCCAAAGGCCGAGCTCGACGCCTTCGTCGCCGGCCTGGCCGCATTCCCCGATGTGGCGGTGATGTCCGACGAGATCTATGCGCGCATGTGCTACGACGACGTGCCGCACGCATCGCTGACCGCCTACCCGGAATTGCAGGACCGGCTCATTCTCCTCGACGGTTGGTCGAAGACCTATGCCATGACCGGCTGGCGGCTCGGCTGGGGTGTTTGGCCGGCGAAACTCGCCGAGCTTGCCACCAGGTTGGCGATCAATGTCAATTCCTGCGTCAACGCACCGACCCAGTTCGCCGGAATAGCTGCGCTCGAAGGACCTCAGGATGCCGTTCAGACGATGGTCGATGCTTTCGATCAGCGCCGTGGTGTCATCCTTGACCGATTGAACGCCCTGCCCGGCTTTCGCTGCGCACGCCCGGGCGGCGCATTTTACGCTTTTCCGAACATCGAGGGAACGGGCCTGGCCTCCCGAGCGCTGCAGGATGGCCTCTTGAACGAGGCCGGCGTCGCGGTGATCAGCGGCACCAGCTTCGGCGTTTATGGGGAGGGGTACGTGCGGTTCTCCTATGCGGCGTCCATCGAGGCGATTGAAGAGGCCATGGGGAGAATTGCCAGCTTTCTGAGACAGCACGCCGCCTGACCTTGGCCGCGTGCCGCTGCGCGGCAAGTTCCAGGCCGAGAGCGCAGCTATTGTCCAGTGAGTGATCGCTGGGAGAGCGCCGATGGCCGTGGCATGCGAAGCTGAGCTGAGCGCTGGTGCAGCACGGCCGCTCCGCAACAAGGCCTATGTCGATCCGGCGTTCTTCGCCAACGAGCTTGCGACAGTTTGGGCTGACGGCTGGTTCTGCCTAGCCTTCGGGCACGAAGTGCCCGAGCCTGGGCATGTCCGACCGGTGCAGCTTGGTCAAAAGCCGCTTCTGCTGGCCCGCGACCACGACGGTCGTTTGCGTGTCTTCTGGAACGTCTGTCGCCATCGCGGGATGGTGCTGGTTCGAGAGCCGGCGCGGCTCTCGGGCGTGCTGCGCTGTCCCTACCACTCCTGGTGCTATGCTCTCGATGGCAAGCTCAAAGTTACGCCGCATGTGGGCGGCCCAGGAACGAACACCGATGCCACAATCGATCGCTCGAAGCTCGGCTTGATCGAGGTTCGCTCAGCCGAATGGCTCGGCTGCGTCTTCGTCGATCTGTCCGGCACTGCTGGATCCTTTGCCGAGCACGTCTCACCGCTTGCCGGCCGGTGGGCGGATTTTGTCGATCGGAAGCTGCATCCGGGCGGCGCCGACTGCAGCTTCTCCCTTGACGTGCAATGCAATTGGAAGCTCGCCGTCGAGAACTACTGCGAGAGCTATCACCTGCCCTGGGTTCACCCGGGACTCAATAGCTACTCGAGACTGGAAGACCATTACACGATTGCCGAGGACATGTTTGCCGGCCAGGGCACTCTCGCCTACCGGCCCATGCTGAGCCCGGACGGAAGCCGCTTGCCGGCATTTGAAGACTTGTCGGACTGTTGGAGCGAGGGTGCAGAGTACGTTGCCCTCTACCCCAATCTCCTCTTGGGCGTGCACAAGGACCATACCTTCGCCCTTCGTCTCGAGCCTTTGGCGCCTGACCGAACGCGCGAGCATGTGGCACTCTGGTTCGCCGACGCCACGGCGCTCGACGATGCGCATGCCGATGTCCGGCAGCGGCTCTCGGCATTGTGGCGTGAGGTCTTCGAGGAGGACATCCAGGTCGTCGAAGGGATGCAGCAGGGCCGCCACGCTGACCGTTTCGACGGCGGCGTGTTGTCGCCGCAAATGGACGCCGCGACAGCCGCCTTTCATCAGTGGGTAGCCAACCGCTATGCCGCGGCAGGCCTTGACGCGGGCTGACGATCCGCGACGGCGACAGCGCGTGGATGAAGCGCTTCGCGCGGCGGCACGGGATGGAGATGCCCAGGCCCTGATGAACGCCTATGGGACGGCTGCCGACTTGGCTTCAGCCGACGGCAATGCCGATGCGGCTGCCTTCTTTCTCACCCATGCCTATGTCTGGGCACTCGTTGCCGGCGCTGGCGCTGCGGATCGGCTCGCCACACGTAACCGGCCGGTCGGGGCCCGGTGATCAGGCGGTTGCGGCGGCGGAGGTTGGCGTTCATTCCAGGGCAGCAATCGTCGAGGCGTTGGCGGGGTGGTCGCGGATGCGGGCGAGGACGTCGGCGAGATAGGCCTCTGGGTTGAGGCCCGAGAGCTTGGCGGTTTCGATGACGGTCATGGCGTCGGCGAGGGTCTCGCCGCCGGCGTCTGAGCCTGCGAACAGCCAGTTCTTCCGGCCAAGAACCACGGCTTTCATGGCGCGCTCGGCGGGATTGTTGTCGATGGCGACGCGGCCATCGTCGAGGAACAGGTGAACGATGGCCAGCGGCCGAGGGCGTAGCGCATCGCCTTGGCGAGTCGCCCTTGCCGGGGATGCGGGCGAGTTGCTGCTCGCACCAGGTGCGGAACGCCGACCCGCGGCCGGCTTGCTGCTGGCGCGCGGCGAGGCGGCGCTCGGCCGGCTGGCCGTGGATCTCCCGCTCGATGTCGTAGAGCGCGCCGATCCGCCGAGCGCGTCCTCGGCGATCGGCGAGCCGGTCGCCTTCCAGACGTCGTGGAAGTCGCGCCTCAGTGCGCCCAGCACGCCGCTTCGCGGATCCGCGGCCGGTCGAGCTCGCCTCGTAGAGCTTGGCGAAGCCGCATAGGCGTCGGCCTGCAGGATGCCGGGAAGCCTCGAGATGCGTTGCGGTGCTCGCCCTTGCGGTCGGGCGAGAACAGTAGGCCACCGCCGGCGGGTCCTGCCCCCCAGGGACGGTCGTCGCGGACTAGACCCAGACCCGACCTTCCTTGACGCCGCGTTCCTTGCCGCGGGTCTGCTTCACCTTCGGATCGAGCACCCGGACCGGGGTGTCGTCGACGTGCAGACGGTCGGTGCGGAAGACCTCGGCCCGGATCCGCTCGGCCAAGGGTTCGAGGCAGGCGACGGCGCTGCCGCACCAGTCGATCAGCGTCGAGCGCGGGATGTCGGCGCCCTGGCGAGCGAAGATCTCGCCCTGGCGGTACAGCGGAACGTGGTCATCGAATTTGGCGACCAGGATGTGCGCGAGCAGGCCCGGCCCGGCCATGCCGCGCGGGATCGGCCGGGTGGGCGCCGGCGGCTGCACCATCCGCTCGCACAGCCGGCAGGACTTCTTCAGGCGCGCCGTCTCGGTGACCTTCAGCTGGGCGGCGACGAGGTCGAGGATCTCCGCCACGTCCTCGCCGACCAGGCGCAAGCGCCGCCGCAGTCGGGGCAGGCTCGCCCGGGTCGAGGACGACCCGCTCGCGCGGCACGGTGTCGGCGATGCGCGGCCGGCCGCGCCGGCGGGGTTCCTTGCGCTCGGGCTCCGGCCCGCCCGCCGGCAGGGGCGAAAGCGGCTCGGGCGCCGAGGCCTCGGCCGTGGCCATCGCCACCTCGAGGTCCTCGATGGCGAGCTCCAGCTGCTCGATCTCGCGCTCGATCTTCTCCGAGCTCGAGCCGAACTTCTGCTTCCTGAGCTTGGCGATGCGGATCTTCAGCGCCTGGATCAGGGCTTCGTAGGCCCGCACCGACGCCGCCATCCGCTCGGCCTCGGCACGCTGGGCGAGGACGATCGCCTTCAGCGCGCGGGATCGTCCGGCAAGCCGTCGAGGCGATCATGCCGACGATTTACCCGCGATTCGACCCCACTGCCAGCCTTATCTTATCGTCATCCACAGATAATCAGACGACGCGCGCGGGCGGTGCCGTCCACGCCGGCCGCCGCCAGTCGATCCCCTCCCACAACATGGCCAGCTGCGCCGAGGTCAGGCGCGCGACGCCATCCGCCGGGGATGGCCACGGGAAGCGGCCCGCTCAGTACCTTGTAGTAGAGGCAGAACCTTGGCCGTCCCAGATCAGCAGCTTGATTCTATCGCCCGGCGCCTCGAAGGCAACACCGCACCCGAGGCCGGGTTCTGGTTCAGCACCTGTTGCGCCGCCGCAGCGAGCCCCGTGATCCCCTTCCTCATGTCCGTAACGCCGCAGGCCAAGTAGACCCGCACGCCCGTGCCGGGCCCGATCATGCGCTCTCGACCGCCCGGATCAGCCGCCGCAGCTCGGCCGTCGCAGCGACGCGGCACCTTCCAGCCGCCACCCCCAGCCGATCTCGATCGTCGAGCGGCGGCGAGTCTCCCGTTCGGCACGGTCTCCGCGCGCCGGCACTCCGACATCTCCACCGGCACGAACCCGACGACTCGCCGCCCGCTTCCTCAGCCGACCCTCGCGCAGCGCCGCCCGCCACTGATAGACCTGCCTCCGCGACACGTCCCGCCGCCGCGCCACCAAAGCCACCCGGGCCCCGGGCGCGAACGCCTCGCGCACGATCTGCAGTTTGTCATCCGCCGCCCAGCGCCGCCGCCGCTCACGCCCGACCAGAATCTCCGCACGCACTGTCGATGCCAACTGAATTTGTCCCGTTTGTGCCAAACGAAAATGTCTCAGCTGAGCGCAGGAGCCGGGGCATGCCGGGCTAGCGGCTGCGGCAAATCGCCGTAGTCTCGGCCAGAGGGTCGGGAGAGGTGGGTGATTTCGTGAGAGATGTTGTCAGATTCAGATGAAAAAGCAGGGTTGTCGACACGGGATCGGAGGCAACTCGGGATCAGCCGACGGACTGTTACCCGCCGCTGAGCAGGGGCTCGAGGCGCCGAGCTATGGGCCGAGGCCGCCCAAGGCGCGGTTGTCGAGCGTTCGAGGGATATTTGAGACCGCGTGACGGCTTGGCCCGATTCTCGGGTCGGCGGCTGTTTGCGAGGTCAAGCAGGGGGCTACACCGGTGGCTATTCGGCGCTGACCAGTTTTTCGCGAGGTTCGGCCGCCGTCGGTTCAGTCTACGAGCGTCGCTTCGAGACACCTCCCGGCCAGCAGGGGCAGGTCGATTCGCCTATTTCGAGGTCGAGTTCACCGACGCCCCCGGGGTGAAGCAGGTGGTCTGGCTGTTCACCATGGCGCTCGGCTACAGCCGTTTTTTTGGGGCCGGTTCTGTCCAACCAGAAGCTCGCGACAGTCCTGCGCTGTCATATCGACGCGTTCGCGGCGCTCGGCGAGGTTCCGAGGAGATCCTCTACGATCGCATGAAGACGGTGGTGCTGGGCAATGACGAGGCGCTCGCGCGGTCTACAACCCGTCGCTCGTCGCCCTCGCCAATCACTACGGTTACCAGCCACGGGCCTGCCAGCCCTACCGGGCCAAGACCAAGGGCAAAGTCGAGCGACCTTATCGTTATGTCCGCCAGGACTTCTTCCTCGCCCGCAGCTTTCGCAATTCGACGATCTGAACACTCAGTTCGCCGGCTGGCTGGCCGAGGTCGCCAATCCGCGCCGGCACGCCACCACCAAGCGTGCCACCCCACGCGATCAGGATCGCGTGGGGACCCCGGAGAATCGTGGCCGAGGCGTTCGCCGAGGAGAAGCTCCTGGCACTGCCGGCAATCGCCTACAGTGCCGCAATCACCATCGAGCGTCGGATCAGCCGAGACGGCATGATCTCGGTCGACGGCAATCTCTACAGCGTGCCCGACAGCACCCGGCGACGCACGGTCGAAGTCCAGATCTATCCAAAAGAAATCCGGACCTTCGAGGCGGGGCAACGCATCGCCTGCCATCCTGTTCTGCCGGGCAAGCATCAAAGCCGCCTCGATCCGAGCCATCGACAAGCACCACCGAGGCAGCAGGCGATCGAAATCGATCCTCGTTCCGATCGTGGTGTCGGCAAGCGGCCCTTGGCCTTCTACGACGCCGTGGCGCAACGGCTCGCCACGGAGGCGGTGAGATGACCGAGATACTCGATCGCATCGCCGCCCACCTGGTCGGCCTGCGGATGCCACGGGCGCTCGAGGCGCTCGACCATACGGTGCGGCTGATCGAGCAGGGCGAGCTCTCGACCCTCGAAGCGATCGACAGGCTCCTCGCCGAAGAGCTCAAATCCGCGAAAATCGCCGGATCGGCGTCGCCTTGTCGACCGCCAGCTGACCCGCCCAAGACGCTCGAAGGCTTCGACTTTCCTTCCAGCCGTCCCTGGATCGCGATCGCATCATGGCGCTCGCCCAGCTCGACTTCATCGCTCGTGCCGAGGTGGGCACTTTTCGGCCCGCCAGGAACTGGGAAAAGTCATTGCACGCCCTCGGCATCGCCGCGGTGAAAGCCGGCAAGAGTGTCTATCGCTGCACGCTGGCGAGTGATCGAGGCTTGGCCGGGCCGAGCGCGAAGGCCGGGTCGAGAAGATCCTTTACAGCCGAGCTCTGTGATCACGACGAGATCGGCTATCTGCGATCGGCAATGGCGGCGAATTTCTTCAGCTGGTCACGCCGCTACGAAAAGGGCGCAGATCTCACTCAACGCGGTCGGATGGGGCGACGTCTTCGGCGACGGTCGTCGCCACCGCTGCTCGATCCCTCCTACACCACGCCGTCGTCGTCAGATCGAGGGGGCCAGCCTCGCGCGCATCCGATCTTTCCGAACCCCCACCCCATTACCACACCAAACGCGGGGTCCAAAAACAATACCACAACACAACAAATTACCAGATTCCGCCACACGGCTGCAGGCGTTGGGGCGCCTTGATGTAGACGACATGCTTGGGTGACACGGTCCCGCCCCGACTTGCCTTTGACGATGGTCAGCCCGAAAGGCCGTTATCGACGTCACCGTGCATTTTGAAATTGGTCGCGAGGAGGAACGCTTCGGACGAATCGCTGCGCGTCGCCTTGGGTCGAAGCAGCCGCAGTTTCGAGAAATGGGGCCGGGCCAGCTCCATTACGCTAGTCTCGGCACCCTTGACCAGCTTGATGAGGAGCTGACCATCGGCCGCGAGCACCCGACTGGCGAAGTCGACGACGGCCTCACCCACCGCTTCGGCACGCAGACGATCGACGACGCGCCGGCCAGTTGCATCGGGTGCGATGTCGCTCAGCACCGTATCGGCTTTGCCATCCAATCGGCGGAGCAACTCGGCCTGCACATCAGGATCGAGGAAGTCGCCCTGCAAGAGATCGACGCCGGCTATGGGGTCGATCGCCAACAAATCGAGCGCGATGACTCGTGCTGCCTTGCGTACCGCATATTGACTCCAGCTGCCCGGTGCCGCACCGAGGTCCACGACCGCAGCTCCTCTGCGTATCAGCTCGAACCGCTTGTCGATCTCTTCGAGCTTGAAGACCGAGCGCGCACGATAGCCTGCCCGCCTCGCCTCCTGCACGAACGGATCATTGAGCTGCCGCTGCAGCCACCGGGTCGAGCTCAAGCGGCGCGTCTTCGAGCGATTGAGCTTCGTCTTCTCGGTCCGTTGCATGGCCCGTCCGTGTTGCCGCTCGTGATATTGGCTGTGGCCGAATTCGACGTCAGATGCGACCGGACCGAGGCTGCGCCAAAGCTTGCAGATCGAGGCCCATGAGACCGTGCAGGATACCTTCGCGCACACCGCGGTCGGCAACGCGCATCTGCCGCATCGGCCAGCGCTCGTGAACGGCATCGAGTATAGCGCAGCCCGCGACAACGAGGTCTGCGCGGCCCTGGCCAATGCAAGGGTGCGCCGCGCGACCACGGTTGTCGAGACGCCTCAGGCGTTCGGATACCGCGGCGATCGCGGCATAGTCCAGGACGATGCCGTCGACGCGCCGTCGATCGTAGCGCCGCAGCCCGAGATGGACCGCAGCCAAGGTCGTGACAGTGCCAGAGGTTCCGAGCATCTGCACCGTCGGCGCCTCGAGCGCGCGGAGTCTGAAGCCGTCGAGAGGGGCTGCGTTGATGGCGGCGCGGGCCGCCTCGAGCATGCCTTCGTAAGCGCCCGTCTCCAGCTGCGAGGCGAAGCTCTCGGCAAGCGTCACCACACCGACGGGCAGTGAGACGGCAATGCCCGGGCCACCGTCGTCGCCGACGGCGGTGCATCGATCGAAGCAAACGAGCTCGGTGCTGCCGCCTCCGATATCGACCATCAGCAGCTGCTCGGCCAGTTCATCGATGAGAGGCAGGCAGCCGAGCAGCGCCAGGCGCGCTTCCTCGTCTTGACTGACGACCTCGAGTCGGATGCCGACATCGCGCTCGACGCGCTCGATGAAATCATGCCCGTTGCTGGCGCGGCGACAGGCCTCAGTGGCCACGCAACGCAACTCGGCGATGTGGTTGCGATTGATGATTCGCCGGCAGACGGCCAGTGCCATCAGCGTTCGACGGATCGCCGCTTCGCTCAACTGGCCGGTGGTAGCGAGACCCTCTCCCAGACGGGTGATGCGCGAGAAGCTGTCGACGACGTCGAAGCCGTTGACGCCGGGCTCGGCCACCAGGAGCCGGCAGTTGTTCGTGCCGAGATCGAGGGCAGCAATGCGGGTCGGTGGCCCGGCTTGCGGACTCCGCCACGCCCTGCTGCTGAGTTGTGGGAGATTTTGCTCTGGCTGTCTGTACATCTATTCATCCGACCAAGATATGGTACGGGCCTTGTCGCTCTCAGCAAAGCGGTTTCCACCCACAGTCGGGTAGCCTGACGCTTCGGAGCGTTATCGGTTGCCGATGGACCTGCCGCTTGCTACGTCGCGTTATCACTGACGAGCATGTCGAGGTGCCGAGGATGAACGAGCCCGCGATGCCGAAGGCCGCGCCCTTCAAGGTTGAGGTCAAGAGCGGTGAGACGTATTTCTGGTGCGCGTGTGGCTTGAGCGCCAATCAGCCCTTTTGCGACGGTAGCCACAAGGGCTCTGGGTTTGCCCCGGTGAAGTTTGCTGCAGAGAAGAACGGCCCCGTGTTTTTCTGCGGCTGCAAGCGGTCGGGCAACAAGCCTGTTTGCGACGGCACGCACAACTCGCTTTGAGGGGCATATCGATGACGTCTCACGCTTTGCGCCCAGTGCTTGCCGCCAGCCTCCTGGTTGCGCTCTCGGCGACGGCGTGCAGCAGCAACCGCTCCGCTGCGGCAGTCTGCCCGGACAGTGCCATCATTCATGGCTTGGACCGCATGTTCGGTGAGACCGCGAGCGGTGATGAAATCAGCGTCACGCTCGAAAACATCGACGGGCTTTGCACCTATGGCGGCACGGAGCTCAGCATGGAGATGAGCGTCGATCTGGTCGTCAACGCACCGCCTGGAACCCAGGTCCCGTATTTCGTCGTTATCGCGGGCCCCGCCGGCGATATTCTGGACAAAACCAGCTTCACGGCGATCGTGCCGCCTGATTCACCGACCCGTCCGGTGCGGTTGCGGGAGGCGTTCACCCAGCAGATCAACGGGGTCGCTAATGGCACGTCCTCCGCCTACGCGATCTATTTCGGCCTCGATCTGCCGCCCGACATCGCTATCGAGCAACGCCGTATACTGTAGCAGGCTGCTGGCGCCGACCGCCGCTAGCGATCAGGCTCCTCGGCGACGATTCGCCTTAGCCACACCGCTGTATCGTGAATTGCAGCGCCGCCATTGGGCGGAGCTGCATCTGCCGACAGCAGCTTGTTCACGCCGATGCCGCCGGGCCATGCGGCGTTGGGCCAGATGCTCTCCACAACGACCGTGTCAGGATGCTGACGCTCACCACTGACGGCGTGCAGACGGACTGACCCCTTCTCGTTGCCGATCTCCACCAGGTCGCCGACAGCAATGCTCAGCTGTGCCATCACATCGGGATGGAGCATGATCGTCGGGCGTCCTTCCCGCTGGCGGCTGCTGGCAAGCTCGGTGAAGCTGGAGTTGAGGAATTGCCGCGCTGGTGCTGCGACCAAGCGATATGGATGGCTTTGGTTGGTCTCATCGGTAATTGCCATATGGTCGGGAAGCCTCGGCATCCGCTCGTGATCGGCGCCGAGAGCAGCCCAATCGGGGCGAAACTGGAACCGTCCAGAAGGTGTCGGGAAGCCGTTTCGATAGTGGGCAGTATCGCTGTCGGGTAGAGCTTCCCATCCGCCGGACGCATGGACCGTTTGCGCATCAGGCCATCCTGATCGCGCCAACAGGTCGTCGATGAGTTCCCATTCGCTCATCGCGAAGCCTGGATGCTCCGCTCCCAAGCGTTTTGCCAGCGCGCATACGACAGAGTGGTTGGTGCGAACCTCAGCGTAAGGCTCGAAGAGCTTGGCGCCGATCTGGAAGCGCGAATGCCCGGACGCGTGGTAGATATCGTCGTGCTCGAGGAACATGGTGGCCGGCAGCAAGACATCCGCCTGCTTCGCCGTCTCGGTCATGAACTGCTCCTGCACCGCGACGAACAGATCATCGCGGGCGAAGCCGGCGTGCACCTTGCCCAGGTCGGGTGCGATGCACATGGGATTGGTGTTCTGGATCAAGAGCGCTGTCACGGGCGGGCCGCCCTGCAGGTCGACCGGATCATGGGTCAAGATCGGCCCGATGCGTGACTGATCGAGAAGCCTCGTCGTCGGATCCATGACGTCCGTCCCCTCGATCACGGACTTATCCCAATGATAGAGGTCGCCCATATTGTAGAGGCCGCCGCCGCCCGCATGCTGCCAGGCGCCCTTGACCACGGGCACACAGGACGCGGCATGCATCACGGCAGCCCCGTTGCGCGAACGCGTGAAGCCGAAGCCGAAGCGGATCCAAGGCGCCTTCGCGCGGCCATAGAGGGCAGCCAGGCCTTCGATCGCCTCAATCGACAGCCCGGTCAGCTGGCTTGCCCATGCCGGGTCCCGGCTTGCCAGATGCGCTTCGAGGTCTTCAGGACAATCGGTTTGGGCCAGGAGGTAAGGTCGGTCGGCAAAGCCATCCCGGAAGAGAACGTGCATGATGGCGCAGGCCAAGGCGCCATCGGTTCCAGGCCTGACCGGCAGATGGAGGTCGGCCTGGTCGGCCGTACCATTCTTGTAGGGATCGATCACGACGAGCTTGACGCCGCGCTTTTTGGCGCGAGCAATGTGGCTCATCAGGTTGACGTGGGTCGCGACTGGGTTGGCGCCCCAGACGATGATGAGATCCGCGTGCGCGCCAGCTTCCTCGGCCGAAACGCCCCAGCGCTTGCCGTACCCCGCACGCCAGCCATTGTCCGACAGCATGACGCAAATCGTCGACTTGAAGCGCGACCAGCGCTTGACATGGGTCAGCCGCTGGATGCCGTCCCGCTGCACGAAGCCCATCGTGCCGGCGTACCAGTAGGGCCACACGGTTTCCGGTCCATGCCGCTGCTCGGCCCGCGCCAGCCCTTCAGCCACCTCGTCCAAGGCGTCGTCCCAGCTGATCCGTACAAACTCGTCGGAGCCGCGGGGTCCCTTCCGACGCATCGGAAAGGCGAGCCGATCCTCGTGATGGAACCGTTCCGCATAGCGACTGACCTTGGCGCAGATCACCCCTGCCGTGTAGGCGTTACGCTTCGAGCCTTTGACCTTGCCGAGCCTGCCATCGGCGGTTCGCTCCACCTCCAACGCGCAGACTGATGGGCAGTCATGTGGGCAAACGGTCGCGTGCACGGACGTGGTCATGGGCGGTTCACCTTCAGGCTTCGGAAACAAGATAGGCCGGAAAGGTGCAGATCAGGAGGACCAATCCGACCAAGCACGTGCGCCACAGTGGTTCGATCAACGCGTCGCCATCTGCGGCCGCAAAGCGCTTGGCACGGCTGTTGGCTATTGAACCGTGATCGTGACCGGCTCGGACACGATCGGTGGATCATGTGGCAGATGCTGCCAGTCGCCGAGCAAGATCTGCAACGTGTGCTCACCGGGTGGCAGCTCCAGCGTCACCTGGGTTTGTCCGCCGCCGAAATGGCGATGCTTGTCATCTGAAGGAATGGCGGCGCTCATGTCTGGCAACTCATCGACATTGATGAGCAAGTGGTGATGGCCGGTGTTGTCCTGCTCAACACCGGCTGGCGCGACGCCCATTCCCGTTAGCCCGAACTGAACTGTGATCGGGCTCGATACGACGTCGCCATCAGCTGGAGAAAGGATGGTGACGGCAGCGCCTTCGGGTGCCGGCGTCCGCTCAATCGCAAGGCCCACAGCGGGTAGTGTGCCGAACGCTACGCCGGCCAGCGCTAGAGCAAGCAGCTTGATCCGCATATTCAGAAACTCCCTGATCTCTTGTTACTGAACGCGAGATAGGACTGGCCGACCCGCCGCCAAGTTCCGGAGGTTCAAGACGGCAAAGTCGAGCGAGCGGAGGAGTGTCTCGGCGGTCAGCCATGCGACATGCGGCGTGGCGGTAACCGATTCCAGCGCCAAGAGCGGGTGGTCGGCCGATATCGGCTCTGCCTCGAAGACATCGAGACCCGCTGCTGCCAGATGTTTGGCGGACAGGGCAGCGAGGAGCTGCGCTTCGTCGACAAGACCGCCTCTGGCCGTGTTGATCAGGATCGAGCCCTTCTTCATCGACCAAACATCGATGATGCCCACGGTCTCACTGGTCAGCGGCAGGTGCAACGAGACGATGTCGGAGCTCGCGAGCAGCTCTGGCAGTGCGAGGAATGGCAAGGTCGACCCGGCTTTGGCCGTGCGGCTCCAGTAGCAGGGCTTCGCCCCCATCGCCGTGAGCATGGGCGCCAGAAGCGTTGGCACGGCACCCATGCCGACCAGGCCGACGGTGCGCCCGGCGAGCTCGCCTTGGGCGGCGAGCACATGGGGCTCCAGTGCCCATTGCCCGGATCGAAAATCGGCCTCGATCGTCGAGAGTCGCCGCAGACAGGCGAGCATCAAGAGCAGGGTGAGCTCAGCCACCGCACGCGAGTTCGTGCCAGGCATGTTGCTTACCTGAATGCCGCGTGCCCGGGCAGCCTCCAGGTCGATGGTGTTGAGACCGACACCCCATTTTTGGATGAGACGTAGCTTGGGCGCTGACGCAATCAGCGCTGCGTCGGCCGGTGCCAGAACATGCCAAAGCACCTCGGCCGTGGGCAACTCACGCTCCAGCGCAGCATCGTCGTCCGGCGGCACGACGCGCACGTCGATGCCTTCCGCGCGTAGGTCATGCAGACGTCTCGCCAGCTCGGGCGTTGCTTGGTAATGAAACAGCACACGGGTCAAGCACGACCTCCTTCCCCCAAAGTCGACTGACCGGTCGCGTTGGGGCCAGCCTATCAGGGAAGCCGCATTGCGAGTCGGTTGGAACAGCGACATCATGGCGGTGCTGCGCCGGGCCGGCATCTTGGATATCGGCGATGTGCCGGTGATGCAGCCGCTGTCCGGCGGCGTCTCGTCCGATATCTGGCGTGTTGAGGCGCACGGCAAGTCCTATTGCGTCAAGCGTGCGCTTGCCAAGCTCAAGGTGACAGCCGATTGGCGGGCACCGATCGAGCGGAACAACTATGAAGCGGCCTATATGGCGGTGGTCGACAGCCTGGTCCCTGGAGCGGCGCTGCCGCTGATCTATGCCGATAGCGGGGCGGCGGCGCTGGTGACGAGGTTCCTCGACCCGAAGGCGTACCGGCTCTGGAAAGCGGACCTCATGGAGGGGCGGGTCGATCGCGCCGTCGCGAAGTCCGTGGGCGAGCGCCTGGGTCGCATACATCAGCGAACGGCGAACGATCCAGCGATTGCCGAGCGTTTTCGCAGTGACGCTATTTTTCATGCCATTCGGCTCGAGCCTTATCTGCTTGCGGCAGCGGACGCACAGCCGATGGTCGCAGGGCCGCTGCGCGCCTTGGCAAGGCGAACGGCCGGCATTCGCCGCGCTCTGGTGCACGGCGATGTCAGCCCGAAGAACATCTTGATCGGCCGTCTCGGGCCGGTCTTCATCGATGCCGAGTGCGCCTGGTACGGCGATCCGGCGTTTGATCCAGCCTTTGTCCTCAATCATCTGTGCCTCAAGGCTCTGCATCGCCGAGAGGATGCCCGGGCGCTCGGTGAGGCTTTCATGGCGCTGGGAAACGCCTATCTCGGCCATGTCGATTGGGAACCGCGCGCCGAGCTCGAGGCGCGTATCGCCTCGCTCCTGCCCGGCCTGATGCTGGCGCGGATCGATGGCAAGTCACCGGTCGAGTATCTCAACGCCAACAAGGAGAAAGCGGACGTGCGCGACTTTGCCTTCCACTATCTGACCGAGCCCCCGTCGCGATTGTCCGCCCTGCGCGAGGCCTGGTTCGACGGACTGAGCTGATGACCGCGCGCAATGAGATCCAGTCGGTTCGGGCTCGCCGGGTCTATGACAGTCGCGGCCGACCGACGGTCGAGGCCGAGGTGTCGATAGCCAACGGCGCCTTTGGTCGGGCTATTGCCCCGGCCGGCGCGTCTAAGGGCTCTGGCGAGGCGCTCGATCGACGCGATGGGGGCGACGCGTTCGGCGGCTATGGCGTCGACCTGGCGCTGGAAGGTATCTCCGAACGGATCGCACCCTCCCTGATCGGTCTCGATCCGCAAGACCAGGCAGCCGTCGACCATGCATTGATCGAGCTCGATGGCACACCGGATCGCCATGTGCTCGGCGCCAACGCCATGATCGCCGTATCGATGGCAAATGCTCACGCTGCTGCGGCAGCGAACAACCGGCCTCTCTGGCAGCACCTCCTGGGTGATCATCTTGGCCCGGTCATGCTGCCATTGCCCGAGATCCAGATCTTTGGCGGCGGCGCGCATGCTGCCGGACGGTTGGACGTCCAAGATTTCATGATCACCTGCCCGGGTGCAGCATCCGAGGCGGAGGCGCTTGCCTGGACAGCCGAGATTTATCACAGCGCTGGTCGCCTGATGGCAGAGACGGGACGACTCGCTGGCGTGGCAGACGAAGGCGGCTGGTGGCCGGTCTTCGACAGCAACGAGGCGGCTCTGGAGATGCTGGTTCGCGCTATCGAGCGGGCCGGGCGCCGCGCGGGCGACGAGGTCTGCATCAGCCTCGACGTGGCGGCCTCCGAGTTCGGCAAGGACGGCCGCTACCGACTTGCCCGGGACGCTTCCGAGCTCGATCGCGACGGCATGACCACACTGCTTGAGGGCTGGCTCCGGCGTTACCCGATCATCTCGATAGAGGACCCATTTGGCGAGGATGATCCAGAGGGCTTCCTTGGGTTCACCAGCAAGGTCGGTCACGACGTGCAGATCGTTGGCGATGATCTTCTTGTGACCGACGCCGATCGGGTTCGCGCTGCAGCTCAGGCCGGGACCTGCAACGCGGTGCTGATCAAGCCGAACCAGCGAGGCACACTCTCCGAGACCAGCGATGCCTGGCAGGCGGCACGAGCCTACGGCATGGGCGGCATCGTCTCCGCACGTTCCGGCGAGACCGAGGACACCACGATCTGTGATCTGGCGATCGGTTGGCAGGTGCCGCAGCTCAAGGTTGGCTCGTTCAGCCGAAGCGAGCGGATGTGCAAGTGGAACCAGCTGATCCGGATCGAGGAGAGTTTGGGTGATCGCGCGCGATTTGCGGGTCGATTGCCATTCGAGCGGCGCGGCGATGCGCCATCAGACATCCGTACGCTGGCTTGAGCCCCAATGGCGAGCTCCATTGCTTCTGAAACGTGCGCAGGCTGTCGCAGCGCCGATGCATCCGCCAAGCGGTTTTCAGAGAACCTGTGCCGACAGCGCTTGATACGCCACTCTCGTTTCGCCATCTTATGTCTATGCAGTACAACCTGACCTCTCTGCCAACAGCACGGCGACAACCCGACGAGCGGACCTTTTGGCGTAAGCTGGGCCGTGTTCTTGCCAGCATTCCGTTTGCCGAGGATCTTGTTGCGGTTTGGTATTGCGCGTTGGACTCGGCAACTCCGGTGCATGTCCGCGCCCTACTTTGGGGTGCCGTGGCCTACTTCATCCTGCCCACCGATCTTGTGCCGGACTACCTTGCCGGGCTCGGCTTTAGTGACGACGCCGCAGTCATCGCCGCGGTCATGTCGCTACTCGGCCGGCATCTGACACCGCAACATCGCGCAGCTGCCGCAGCCAAGCTCGACGCCCTTCGGAGCCGCCGGTGATGGCGCAACGGTCCAAACCGGCGATATCCGGCACGTGCTAGGCGGCTGATCGAGAACAGGAGAACCGGTGATGGCGGTGCGGCCCGGTTGGCTCCGTTTCAGGCGTCCGACAGAGCCGGGGTCGTCGGCGGCCATCGTCAAGAGCGTTCTCGAGTGGCACGAGGCGCGGAATCTCAAACGCCTGACGGTCGCTCGCAGCCTGGTGTTTGCTGCGATCTTTGTCTGGCTATGGCTGAACTATGGGTGGTCGATCGCGGGCGAAAATGCCCTCATTCTTTTGGCCTTTGTAGCCAATGGGCTAGTTGCCTACGCCTTGGCCAAGGACCGTCCTGACCGGCATTGGGTCGCCTATCTTGCGGTGTCAGTTGACGCTGTGCTGCTCGGCTTCACACTGATCGCTCCAGGTCGAACCTACCCCATCGAATGGCCTTGGCCCGCCGTGTTGCGCCAGCCGAGCTTCCTCTATTTTCTTCTCCTCCCGGCTATTGCCGCGTTGAGCTTTCGTCCTGCCGTGGTGCTCTGGTCGGTTTTATCGATCGCCATGGTCTGGAGTATTGGCACGGCGCTGATCATGCGATCGCCAGGGGCGCTGTTGGAGATTCCGCAAACTGGTGACTCTGTCGACAGAGTCGTCCAACTGATGAGCTATTTCGATCCGTATTACGTCCATGTTGACGATGCCGTGGTGCGCATCTTCATCACCTTTCTTGTTGGCCTCATTCTAGCCTATGGCGCCTATCGAGCTCGTCGCCTGATGGTCGAGCAAGCTGAAGTCATTCGCGAGCGGACGAACCTTGCGCGCTACGTTGCGCCCAACATGGTGGACGCCTTGGCCCGGATCGACCGGCCAATGGGTGAGACCAGAACCCATGATGTTGCGGTGCTGTTTGCCGATATCAAAGGATTTACGGCCTTGGCCGAGGCAGGCTCTCCGGCCGATACAATGCGTCTTTTGCGCGCTTTTCACAGCCGCATGGCTGCTTGCGTGTTCGCTCACGGCGGCACGCTCGACAAGTTTCTCGGCGACGGGCTCATGGCCACATTTGGCACGCCGCAGCCGCTGAGCGACGCCGCCGATCGGAGCCTTGCCTGTGGCATGGCGATGCTTCGAGCGGTCGAAGACTGGCAAAAAGATCGCCGTGCTGCCGGTGAAGCACCGGTCGAGGTCGGTATCGGCATCCATCACGGTCCGGTCACGATGGGTGACATCGGCGGTGGTGAAGGTTTGGGCCAGCGTTTCGAATTTGCGGTTATTGGCGACACCGTCAATGTCGCGAGCCGACTCGAGCGGATGACCAGAGAGCTCGGTGTTTCGTTGTTGGTCAGCGACAGGGTGGCGCAACTCCTGACTGAGCGACCAGAAACGCTCCGATCGCTCGGACCGCACCACATCGATGGTCGAAGCCGCAGCATTGTCGTCTGGACGTCTGATTAGCGCAATCAGCGCTTACGGAAGCCGGCGAAGGCGCCTTTAGGTTTGTCGGTCGTTCTTCAGCTTGCCGAAGAGGTCCGCAAGGTCGGTCGGGAAAGGGAAGACGATCGTGTTGCTGCGATCATTGGCAATGTCGGCAAGAGCGCTGAGATAGCGCAGTTGCATCGCCTCGGGCACGACGTTCAGCACCCTGCCCGCATCGACTAGCCGTTCCGCAGCCTGAAACTCGCCCTCGGCATTGATGACCTTCGCCCGACGGATCCGCTCGGCCTCCGCCTGCTTGGCGATGGCACGGACCATGGTCTCGTCGATGTCGACATGCTTCAGCTCGACATTGGCGACTTTGACGCCCCAGGCGACCGTTTGGTTGTCGAGAATCTCCTGGATGTCGTCGTTGATCTTGTCCCGCTCGGCCAGCATCTCGTCGAGCTCGTGCTTGCCGAGCACCGAGCGGAGCGTGGTCTGCGCCAGCTCACTCGTGGCGGCGGCGAAATCCTCGACCTGGATCACCGCTTTGTCGGCCTCGATGATGCGGAAATAGAGCACCGCGTTGACCTTCACCGACACGTTGTCACGGCTGATGACGTCCTGCGACGGCACGTCGAGGACCCGAGTTCGCAGATCGACGCGAACCATCGTCTGCAGGCCGGGAATGATCAAGATCAGCCCGGGGCCTTTCACTTTCCAGTATCGCCCCAAGAGAAAGACCACCGCACGTTCGTATTCGCGCATGATCTTGAGCGACATCAAGATGATGATGACGGGAAAGACCAGCAGGATGAGCAGTGGCTCGAAGAACATGATGTCTCTCATTGCCTGGGTTTGTCGGGCTCGACGGTCAGCGTAAGGCCGTCGCGCGATTTGATGGTGACCCGCGTGCCGGGCTCGAGTTTATCCGGACCAACCGCGTGCCAGAGCTCACCATCGAGACGCACGCGGCCCTCGCCGCCGATGCCATCGGCCCGGTGCCAGGTGACGATCTCGCCATGCCCGGACGCCAAGGCCTCAGGCCCGGTTGCTATCGGTCGATCGTGACTGCGAAACACGAGCGAGAGCGTGACCAGGAAAACGCCGCTGATCGAGGCCGCGAGCGCGCCGATTACGTAGGGCGAGATACCGAAGCCTGGCACCTCTGTATCCATCAGCAGGATCGATCCGGCGATGAACGCGGCGACGCCGCTGATGCCGAGAACCCCGAAGGCCGGCAGCAACGCTTCGGAGACGACGAGCGCTATGCCGAGGCCGAGGAGTGCCAGCCCGGCATAGCTGACCGGCAGGACTTGAAAAGCATAGAGACCCAAGAGCAGACAGATGGCGCCGACCAGCCCTGGGCCGACCAGTCCCGGGGAATAGAACTCGAAGATGATCCCGTAGACGCCGATCAGCATCAAGATGGCGGCGACGTTCGGATTGGTGATGATGGCGAGGAGCTGGTAGCGCCAATCCGGCTCGATCGTCTCGATCGTCGCCCCGTTGGTGTCGACGACGGTCGGACCGCGGGCAAGCTCCACCTCGCGCCCGTCGATTGCCGCCAGAAGCTCGTCCATATCGCTCGCAATCAGGTCGATAACACCGGCATCCAGTGCCTCGCGGTAGGTCAGGCTCTTGGCCTGTCGAACGGCAGCTTCGGCAAACGCGGGATCGCGACCGCGCATCTCGGCAAGCGCGCGCAGATATGCCGCGGCATCCTCCACGGCCTTCGATGCGCTGGCGGATCGACCGGCCGCCGGTGGCGCGTCGATCTGGCCGTCGCTCGCTGCCGGATTCTCCTCGTCTGCCGATCGGTCCCCGCCGACCGGAACCGGCGTAGCTGCGCCGAGATTGGTGCCCGGTGCCATGGCGGCGATGTGGGAGGCATAAAGGATGAAGGTGCCGGCGCTGGCGGCGCGGGCACCCGAAGGTGCCACATAAGCAATGATCGGGATGGGCGAATCAATGATCGCGTGAACGATCGCGCGCATCGAGGTGTCGAGGCCGCCGGGTGTATCGATCTGCAAAATCAGCAGCTCTGCCTGCTCGCCGACGGCGTCGGCAATCGAGCGTTCGACGAGGTCGCTGGTGGCCGGTCCAATGGGTCCCTCGACCGGCAGGACATGGACAAGCGTCGCCGCAGCACCGCATGGCGCAACGAGCCATCCGCCGACCAAGGCGATGAGTGCCAGGACGTAGCGAGCCATTCTCGAACGATCCACTGCCGGTGCCCGCGCGTCAAGCGCGACCGTCACCCTGCCAGCAATAGCACATCAATCCGAGAAGAAGGTTAACAGCTCACGCGTCGTCGCTTCCGGTGCTTCCTCGGGCAGATAGTGGCCACAATCGAGCGCACAGCCACGCACCGGGCCCGCTGCCTTCTCGCGCCAGGTCGCGAGCACATCGAAGTGCTTCTCCATCAAGCCCTGACGTCCCCAAAGAACGAGCAACGGGCAGGCGATGCGCGCGCTCTCGTCCGCATTGTCGTGGTCGAGATCGATGGTCGCCGCCGCCCGGTAGTCCTCGCACGAGCTGTGGATCGTGGCCGGGTCGGCAAAGCAGCGCTCGTACTCGGCCATGGCGTCGGGGCTCGCGAACCCACTCGACTTGCCGCCGGACCAGCTGCCCAGCTTGGCGTGCAGGTAGTAGAGCGGATCGCCGCCGATCAGCCTTTCGGGGAAATCGAACGGCCGGCTCAAGAAGAACCAATGGTAGTAGCCCTCGGCCAGCTCCTTGCTGGTCGCCTCGAACAAAGTGCGCGTCGGCACGATGTCGAGCACGGCGGCACGGGTAATGACGTCTGGGTGATCGAGGCACATCCGGTGGGTGACGCGCCCGCCGCGGTCATGGCCGGCCACCATGAACCTCGAGTAGCCCAGGGTAGCCATCGCCTCGACCATGTCGCTGGCCATGGCGCGCTTGCTCATGACGGCATGGTCACCGCCGCCTTGGGGCTTGCTGCTGTCGCCGTAGCCACGCAGATCGGCGCAGATGACGGTGAATCGTTCCGCCAGAGCCGGCGCCACGGCATGCCACATGGCGTGGGTCTGCGGATAGCCGTGCAGCAACAGCAGCGGCGGCCCCTCACCCTTGTGCCGGACGAAGATCTCGGCGTCGCGGGTTGCGATCCGGCGGGTCGCAAAGCCTTCGAACAGTGACACGGATCTGGTCTCCTGTGGTCAGGGCTCGAGAGACGGCACCCGGTCGTCCCTTGGATCGGCCCAGCGCGTGTTCGGGACGAGCGCGTACCAATCCGGGCGCAGCGGGTCACGGTCGTAAGGATAGCTGCCGAGCCGCCTGTAGAGCTCGGCATAGCGAGCGACCCGCTCCGGGTCGAGGCTCACGCCGAGACCTGGGCCATCGGGCACGTTGATCGCGCCATCTCGGTAGGCGAACTTGCCGCCTTCGATCACGTCGTCGTCGAGGTGGTGGTAGTGGGCGTCACCGGCGAAGGTGAGGTTGGGCAAAACCGCGCCCAGATGCAGCATCGTGGCCAGCTGGATGCCGAGCTCACCCGAGCTGTGAACAGCAATGCCTGTCTGCATCGTCTCGCAGATGCCGGCCGCCTTGAGGCAGGGGCGGATGCCGCCCCAGAACGTCGTATCCAAGAGAATGACATCGATGGCGGGATCGCGCAGATTGGCGGCCAGCTGCTCGAAATTGACCACCACCGTGTTGGTCGCGGTCGGGATGCGGACGGCGTCCCTCACCTGCCGCATGCCGTTGAGGCCCCAGACGGGGTCCTCGTAGTAGTCGTTGTTCAGATCCTCGATGGCCCGGCCGAAGCGTATCGCCTCCTCGAGCGGCAAGGCAGCATTGGGGTCGTAACGAAAGCTATCGCCCGGCAGGCTTGCCGCCAGTGCCCTGTAGCACTCGAGCTCGTACGCGGGTGGAAACACGCCGCCCTTGAGCTTGTGGCTGGTGAAGCCATGCGACGCCTTCAGCCGCTTGGCGTCGGCCACGAGCTGATCGCTGGTGCGGACCTCGCCAGCCCGCTGCGCGTCGCGTGGATGGCGGAAGAAGAGGTACGAAGCGAACGGCACGGCGTCACGGAGCTTGCCGCCAAGCAGATTGTAAACTGGCTGGTCCAGCGCCTTGCCCATGATATCCAGGCAGGCGAACTCGATCGCCGCCAGATACTGGGTTCGGTTGTTGTAGAGACTGGCCGTCGGGTTCGCGATCAGGAAGCGAAGCGCCTCCAGCTGGAAGGGATCGTGGCCATTGAGATAGCGCTCGAGCCCTTTGAACGCGGCTTCCGCGCTCTCGCCACCGCCGCCCATCTCGCCGAGCCCAGTGATCCCGACATCCGTGTCGACCTCGACGATCGTTCGAACGAAACGGCCCCAATGACAGCCATTGGCATGGCGGAGCGGTGCCTCGAGCGGCACCGTGACCGTCGTCGGGCGAATGCCGGTGATCCGGATCTTGGACGGCATGGGCTCAGCCGGCCACGAGGGTGAAGCGGCAGGCCACGGCGAAGCGTTCACCGGGCCCCAGCAGGCGCAAGCCGGGCTTGCCCGGCAGGCGATGCGCGTCGACCGGATGGCTCACGGGCTCGAAGCAGAAGAAGTCGCAATCCGCGCCAGGCGAGAACACGATGCAGGTGCCGAGCGCATCGGACGCCTTGATGGCAAGGCCCATTCCGGTCTCCTTCCAGCGCACCTGCGCCTCACCGCTCCAGCCGGTGAACGTGTTGTTGATCCAGGCCGCCGGCAACGGGCGGGGTTGCCTGAAGTCCCAGAGAGGTCGCTCGTCGATCGGCACCTCGCGGTCCGGCAGATGATCCGCCTGCTCCAGCCAGACGCTGCTTGCCGGTGCGGCCAGCGTCGTGCCGGGGGTGCGCGGCAACCAGGGATGGAAGCCGAGGCCAAAATGGACCGGGATGGCGCCACGATGCTCGACCTCGAGGCGCATCGTCATGTTGGCGCCCGTCAGCGCATAGGAGAGCCGCGCGGTGTAGTCGAAGGGTGGCAATGACCGGCTGTCCAGAGCGAGCACGACCCGCGCTTCGGACTGCGCCTCGACGGCCCAGGCTTGCTGCCAGCCATCGCCGTGGATGGGGTACGGGTCCGGAGGCATATTGGGCAGCATCGGCCAGAAGCGCCCACCAGCATCAATGCCGCCGGCACCGAGGCGGTTCGAGAACGGCACGAGCGGGTAGCAGCCGAGCGCGTTGGGCTCTGCCGTGACGCCGTCCCAGGGGCGAAAGAGCGGGATCGCCCGGCTTTCGGTCAACGCGTCGAAACGCGCGACGCCACCCCCAATCGCTGGCACGATACCTAGCGTCAGGCGATCGTTGGCGATCTCGATCACGCTCGGTGATGCGGTCGTCATCAATGACCTGCCGCTCGCGTCGCGATCTCGAGCTCGACCGCCGCGGCCTCGATGATGGCCTGCATGGCAGCCTCGGCTGCCTCTGCGTCTTGCGCCCGGATGGCGTCCAGCGCTGGCCCATGCAGCGCCAGCCCGGTCGCGGCCGGGATCAGCGAGCGCTGCTGCAGGCGGAAGCTGACCTCCAGGATCACAGCGACGATGGCGCCTAAGCGGTCGACGAACGGGTTGCCGGAGGCGCGGAACACGGCCCGATGGAACGCCAGGTCGGCCTGGTAGTAGGCGACGAGATCGTCGAGCGCGTCACGCATCGCATCGAGTGCCAGATCCAGCTCCGCGAGCTGCACTTCGCTCCGGCGCTCGGCAGCAAGGCGCGCAGCAGCAGGCTCGATCATCCTTCTCAACTCGACCATCTGGGCCATCAGCTCTGCCGACGGGCTCGATGCGGCGTACCAGGCGAGAACGTCGGGATCGAGCAAATTCCAGTCGTCCTGGGCTCGAACGCGCATCCCGCGCTTTTGCCGGGAATCGACGAGACCCTTTGCTGCCAGGACCTTGATCGCCTCCCTCACTGCCGTGCGCGAGGCCTGGAACTCGTCCATAAGCTCCGCCTCGCGTGGCAGCGCTGTCCCTGGCGCCAAGGCGTCACCGACGATTCGCTGGCCGATCACCTCGACCAAACGGCCGTGCACACCGCGGTTGGGATAGGTTCGACTGTGCAGCTCGGCGGCGAAGGCGCTCGCGGGATCGCTCATCGGTCGCGGCTCAGAGCCCGCTCAGGTCATCCACCAGCCGCCATCGACGACGATGTTTTGACCGGTGATGAAGCGCGCCTTGGCGGAGACGAGGAAGAGGATGGCGTCGGCGATGTCCTCCGCGCTGCCACGGTATTTCAGCGCCTGATGGTCGAGCAGGAACTTCTCATAAGTCTCGAGCTGATCGGCCCAGACCTCCTTCTCGAGCGCCGTCGGGATGGCGCCCGGGCTCACCGCATTGACGCGGATGTTGAACTTGCCGAGCTCGCGCGCCATCGAACGGGTCAGTCCGAGCAGCGTGCCCTTGGACGAGACGTAGGAGGTGAAGTCCGACCAGCCGCCATTCAGCGTGACCGAGCAGATCTGCACGATCTGGCCGAAACCCTTGCGCTTCATCGATGGCACGACGGCTTGCGCCAATGCCACCGCGGCCGTGGCGTTCACGTCCTGGACCTTTTGCCATTCGGCGAGATCGTAGCCGTCGATGGGCTTCAAGGGATTGATCGCGGCATTGTTGACCAGGATATCGATGCCGCCGACCTCCTGGTCGAGGCCCTTGACCATGTCCTGGGCCGCCTGTGGATCGGCCAGATCGCAGGCGACAAAGCGCAGCTTGCCGGACCCGGCTGGAAGGTCCTGGCGGATGGCGTCGACAACCTCCTCGCCCTTGATGTCGAGCATCAGGACATCGGCACCGGACCCTGCGAGCGCGGCACACTCGGCCACGCCCAAGCCGCCGGTGGCGCCCGTGACGAGTGCGGTTCTGCCTTGATGTTCCATGTTTGCGCTCCCCCTAGACGATGAGCTCGGTGAGTTCTTCGATGGACGTTCCGGCCTTCAGCACGTCGGCGATCTTCTCGCCTCTCGCCATCGCCACGATCCGGTCCGAGATCGGGAAGATGTGGTGCAGGTTGTGGCTGATGAAGATCGAGCCGATGCCCTGCTCCTTGAGCGAGATGACGTAGTCCAGCACCTTGTTGGTCTCCTTGACCGAGAGGTGGTTGGTCGGCTCGTCGAGGATCAACAGCTTGGACTTGAAGTACATCGCCCGCGCGATGGCCACCGATTGGCGCTGCCCGCCGGAGAGCTCGTCGACCGGTGTTTCGGGCGAGCGCTCGGTCAGGTCGATATTGGTGAGTGAGCGGGTGGCGTGGTCGACCATGGTCCGCTGGTCCATCAGCCCAATTCCGCCAATGCGAAAACGGGTCAAAGGCTCGCGGCCGATGAACATGTTGCGGGCGATCGACATGGCCGGAACCATGGCCGTGTACTGGTAGATGGTCTCGATGCCGAGCGCCATCGCCTCCTTGGGCGTCCGCAGCTGCACCTCCCTGCCCTCGAAGTAGATCTGGCCACCGTCGGGCGGATGGGCGCCGGAGAGCACCTTGATCAGCGTCGACTTGCCGGCGCCGTTGTCGCCGACGAGGCCCACGATCTCGGCTGGCTCGGCGTGGAAGTCGACATTGCTGAGCGCGTGCACGCCGCCATACCACTTGTCGAGCCCGACGCAGCGGACGAGCGCGTCGTCGCTCGGCTCGACGAAGCGATCCCGGGACAGGCGGTGCTCGTGGAGGATCTCGCTCAAGCGCGGGCTCCTAGTGCATACGCCGGGCGCGATTGCGCACCCAGATATTGAGAATGACGGCGAGGATCGTCAGGGCACCGATGGCGAAGCGGAACCAGTTGGCGTCGACGCGGGCCATGACGAGGCCATTGTCGATCACGCGGATCAGGCTGGTGCCGACGATAAAGCCGATCATCGAGCCGATGCCGCCGGTGAGCGCCGTGCCGCCGATGACCGCGGCCGCGATCGCCTGCAGCTCCATACCTTCGCCCAAGGACGGCAGGGCCGAGCGCAGGCGGAAGGTTGTGATCATGCCGGCAAAGCCCGCCATGACACTGCAAAGCATAAAGCAGGCCATCTTCACCTTGCGCGTGTCGATGCCCATGTCAGCCGCGGCCTGCTGCTGACCGCCCGTGGAGAAGATCCAGTTGCCGAGATTGGAGTAGTGCAGCGTGATGCCTAAGATCAGCGCGAAGCCGGCGAACCAGAGCATCGAGCTGCGGAAAAGGCCGAGATCGGCGACGAAGATGTCCGTCGGCAAGTCTGCCGGGAAGGGTGGCGGAAAGCCGCCGGAGAGCACCGTGGCGAGCGAGCGCGCCATGAACAGCATGCCCAGCGTCGTGACGAAGCTCGGAATGTTGAAGGTGAGCGTGATCCAGCCGTTGATGTAGCCGACGACGAGTGCGGCCACGAAGCCGAGCGCTATCGCCGAATAGGGATCGAGGCCCCAGCGGCCCATGGCGACGACAATGACCATGGGCACCAGCGCGAAGACCGAGCCGACGGAGAGGTCGAATTCGCCGGCGATCATCAAGATGCCGACGCCGAGCACGATGATGCCGAGCTCGGGCAACGAGAAGAGGAGCACGCGCGAATTGCCGTAAGAGGCGAAATGCGGCGCATAGAGGGCGAAGCCGCCCGCCACCACCAACAGCATGATGATGGCCGTGATCTCCGGGCGCGAGAGCAGTGCCTTGACGATCGGCTGTATCCTTGGTTCGGCAAGCCTGTCGGGTCGCCCCAAGAACGCGGGGCGACCCGAGTGACTCAAGTCCAGCGGTGCTTGGTCAGCGGATGCCCTGAGCGGACAGCTCGAGGAGAGCCTCGACCTGGTCGGGACGGACCAGCGCCTTGCCGGTGTTCACGTCATAGGCGCCGAGCTGGTACTGGTTCATCATGTGCAGCTGGTGGATCGGCACGTAGCCCTGCAGGAAGGGCTGCTGGTCGATGGTCAGCTGGATGTAGCCCGACTTCATCTCGTCGAGCACGACCGGCACGAGGTCGAAGCAGGCGAGCAGCACCTCGCCCGGCTGCTTGCCGAGATCGCGCAAGCTGACCGCGGCACCGGCCGCCCAGTAGCCGACGTCGAAATAGGCGGTGGTGGGCGTCGTCTGCACATAGGCGGCGACGCGCTGGCCGGTGACCGAGAGATCGAGGCCGCTGTCGATCTTCTCGTAAGTGATCTCACGGTCCGGGTTGGCCGTGATGTAGTCCTCCATGAACCGCGCGATGCCGGCACCTCGGCTCTCGGCCCAGACCTGGCCGGGGCCGGAGATGCCGATCAGCACGTGGATCGGGCCCTCCTCGGGGAACTGCGGCGCCAGGCCGGCGGCGAGGTCGTAGCCCGCCTGCTCGAGGTCCTGGCCGGTGAAGGAGAGCCGGTGCGTGCCGTCCGGGTGGTCGACATTGGAGGCCAGCACCGGAATGCCGGCGGCCATCGCGCGGTCGATCGCCTCGTCGAAGACGTTGCCGCCGGCGAAGGTGTTGATGATGCCGTCCGGCTGCTGGGCGATCGCCGCTTCCAGGTTGTTGAGCTGCTCCTGGAAATTGCCGTCCTGCTGCAGGAAGACCATCTGGCAATCGGCGTCGATCTGGGCGCAGGCCTCGTCCATGCCGAGCTTCACCGCCTGCCAGAACACGTTGGTCGGCGTGGCATGGTGCAGATAGGTGTATTGCGCCTGGTCCTGGGCCATGGCGGCGCCAGTGCCAAAGGTCAGCGCCAACGCGGCAACGCCGCCCAGCATCGCGAGCTTCCGCATCCTCATTCCTCCCTGTTCGTGCTAGCCTTCAAGCTACCTTGCGCGAGGCTAAGCGGACCACACCGCGACCGCAAGAATAGATCGTATTATACGACAAATTGGGACGGCTTGGCTTGATAGGCTTGGCCGGCGAGCGACGAAGTCGATGGAAACCGGCATGGCGAGGATCGACGGCAAGACATTGATCGAGTGGGGCTACAAGCCTGCACCGTGGTTCAAGGAAGCGCTGAAGGCCGCCGCGGCAGAGGCGAACGCCGCCGACGCTCGTGCAGTGGTCGAGCGCGTTCGGGACAATTGGCTCGCGGCTGAGCAGCGCAAGCACAACGACGCCGAGGCGCTCGCCAGAGATGCCCTGCCGGCCGGGGTCGTCCACGACCCGGGCGAGACGGCGCCCGAGCCGGTCGTCATCGGCCAGCACGATGCGGGCACGGTGGCGCAGATGAACCGCTGCCTAACTTATGGGACTGTGCTCGGTGGTGCCATCTGCGCCGATGGACATCTCGGCTATGCCCAGCCGGTCGGCGGCGTGATCGCCTATCGCGAGCACGTCTCGGTCTCCGGCGTCGGCTTCGACATCGCTTGCGGCAATATGGCGGTGCGCACCGAGCTCAGAACGGCCGAGCTCGGCGATCGAGACGCGTTTGCCGACACGCTTGCCCGCTCGCTCTCCTTCGGCGTCGGCCGGGTCAACGACGATCGTGTCGAGCATGCCCTTTTCGATGACGACGAGGCTTGGGCTGCGGGCGACGTCGAGGATCTCCGCCAGATGGCGAGGGAGCAGCTGGGCACGATCGGCTCCGGCAACCACTATGTCGATCTCTTCGCCGATCCGGATGACCGGATCTGGGTCGGCGTCCATTTCGGCAGCCGCGGCTTTGGCCACAAGAGCGCCACGCGTTACCTGAAGAAGGCCGGCGGTGCCGACGGCATCCATGTGGCACCGACCGTCCTCCATGTCGGCAGCGAAATCGGCCAGCGCTACATCGCCGCCATGGAGCTGGCCGGTCGCTACGCCTATGCTGGACGGGAATGGGTGGTCGCCAGGGTCTTGCAGATCATGGGTGCCGAGGCGGTGGAGACCGTGCACAACCACCACAACTTCGCCTGGGCCGAGGACCACGGTTCGGCTGGCAAGGCCTGGGTGGTCCGCAAGGGTGCCACGCCGGCCTTCCCCGGCCAACGCGGCTTCGTCGGCGGCTCGATGGGTGATGATGCGGTGATCGTCGAGGGCGTGGGCGGTGACGCATCAGCGGCCATCTGGCACTCGACCATCCACGGCGCCGGGCGGACCTTCGGCCGGCGCGAGGCCATCCGCCGCTTCGCCCGTCCCGAGATGGACGCCTGGCTGAAGGCGCGCGGTGTCGTGCTGCGCGGCGCCGGATTGGACGAGAGCCCCATGGCCTATCGCCGTCTCGATGAGGTGCTGACCCATCATGCCGACACGATCCGCGTCGTCACGCGGCTCCGCCCGCTGGTCGTCGTCATGGCCGGTGCCGGCGAGGCCGACCCTTACAAGGACTGAACCGGAACGAGCTCGAGGAACCGCATATGCTGAGCCACGTCACCATCGGCACCAATGATCTGGACCGCGCCAAGGCGTTCTACGACGCGGTCATCGGCACGCTCGGCATCGGCTGCATCGCGCATGAGCCCGAGCACGGGCTCGCCGGTTATGCGGAGACCCCGATGAGCACGCCGCAGGTCTATCTCACCACGCCTATCGACGGCCGGCCGGCCACTGTCGGCAATGGCCAGACCTTCGCCTTCCTCGCCAAGGACCGGGCCACGGTGCGGGCCTTTCACGCGGCGGCAGTGGCCGCGGGCGCCGTATGCGAGGGGCCGCCGGGGCTGCGGCCGCACTATCACCCGGACTTCTACGGCGCCTATCTGCGCGACCTCGACGGCCACAAGATCGCCTGCGCCTGTCATAGCCCTGAGGACTGAGTCTGCCCGTTGCCAGCCCGACAGGCCGGGGCCATAGTCCGGCCGCCGACGAGCTAAAAGCGGCAGGGAGAGCTGGTATGCAGATCGAGATCGCGGTCGACGCGCAAGACGGCGTCGGCGAAGGACCGTTCTGGGACGACGACGAGAACGAGCTCTGGTGGGTCGACATCTCGGGCAAGCGGCTGCGCCGCTGGCATCCGGCCAAAGATGAGCTGCAGGACTGGCCGCTCGACGACTTCGCCTCGGCAGTCGTGGTGCGCGAGAAGGGCGGGCTCCTGCTGGCGATGCGCGACGGGCTCTACTTCATGGATCCGGCGACGGGCGAGCGCACGCTCTTCGTGGCGCATGAGCCGGACCGGCCGGACAACCGGACCAACGAGGCCAAATGCGCGCCCGACGGCAGCTTCTGGGTCGGCACCATGCAGAACAACCTGCATCCGGACGGCTCCGCCAAGGAGATGAGCGGGGCGACCGGCGGCCTCTATCGGGTGCGCCACAATGGCAGCATGACCCGTGAGGTGGACGGCATCGGCCTCTCCAACACGCTGGCCTGGACCAATGACGGCAAGACCCTGCTGTTCGCCGACACGGCGACGTCCGTCATCCGGGCCTTCGAGGTCAAGGAGGACGGCCATCTCGGTGTCTCTTGCACCTTCAGCGACGAGAAGCTGCCGGGCCACTGCGACGGCTCGGCGATCGATGCCGAGGGCTATTTGTGGAACGCCCGCTTCGCCGGCTCCTGCCTGATCCGCTTCAAGCCGGACGGCACCGTCGACCAGCAGATCGACCTGCCGGTCAGCCAGCCCACCTCCTGCTGCTTCGGCGGCAAGGACCTCACCACCCTCTACGTCACCTCAGCACGGCACGGTCTCTCCGCCGAGGCCCTGGCCGCCAACCCGCACGAGGGCGCGCTCCTGGCCATCGAGACCGGTGTCACCGGCACGCCCTCGGTACGGTTCGCCGGCTAGGCTGCGGGCCGGCCATACCAGCCAAAGCACGAAACGCAGTTTAGGAATAATAGCGGAAACAGCGGTGCTCGTCAAACCGGGCTCGGGTTCGCTCGGCACGGCCTTGTGGCGGCATGCAGGACAATCGTCGCGCTTGCCAACTAGCTTTCTGAAGACCGATCTGTTACTCTTTGATTTGGGACGTTTTTCGCCCGTCGGATGCGGCAAGTCGTACCTTGGGTTCGTGAACCCGAGCCCAGGTTCGTTCGCCGTGATTCCTGGGTTCGTTCGTTGCAAAGTCGGGTTCGTTCGTCGTGAATCTGGCCCGTCTCGGGTTCGTTTCTAGGACTTTTTGCGCTATATGCGCCATAAGCAACGCTAATGAATCGATATATGCGACATTTCTCAGGTTTCGTTGCGCTATATGCAACGCTCTCGGGTTCCCGTTGCATATAGCGCAACAGAATCGGCGCCTCGTTGCACTATATGCAACACCGTCCATGCTAGCCATAAGCGTTCGTTATGACCGCGTTTGCTGACTGAGCGATGCGTGCGGCAGACCCTTTTGACAGGGGCGCGGCCAGTCAAGAAAGCGGGGAGATGATCTCCCCGCACCCCACGCGATTTTGCGTTTGTGTGGGGTATGCGGGCGGGCGATGCGGCTGGTTCGCGGCCCGGCTTGCTGGCGATCTTGACCGCTCTAATGCGGCGCACCAGGGTGTGAGCGTGGGCGGGAGAGACGTCGATGATGGGCATGACTCCGGAGGACTGGGGCACGATCGGAGCGATTGCCGGCATTCTCGGCACGCTGATCGCTCTCATTGGCACACCGTTCCTGGTCCTCGCCTGGCGCAACCACCTGATCGACGAGATGACGAAGAACCCGATGGCGCGCGAACGCCTCGGGCAGGCGCTGCAGGCGGCGAATCTGGTCACGCTCTACCGCCGCTCGCTGGAGCGGGGCCTCGACAAGCTCGACGGCTGGATGGGCGGCTATGCCGAGCTTGGCCGCGGCTATGGCTGGTGCCTCGCGGTGGCCATGGGCTATGCGGCCGCCTTCGTCTTCCTGCCCTGGCTGCTGTACGGGCACGGCACCGGCTTCGGCGACCTCGTCCTGCTGCCCGATGCCGACGCGTCGCGCCCGTGGTGGGTTCGCGCGGGAGCGATGCTCGCCCTGGTCCTTCTGGCTCGGCATCGCAGGCTTGGCGCTGCGCAACAGCGAGCAGATCGATGAATGGAGCCAGGCCAAGTTGGCGCGACTGCTCGGCCGCACGACAAGTGATCCGCTGGTCAAACGGCTGCTCGCCGTCATCACTTTCGTCGTGGTGCTTGCCATTTCTTGCTGAGAGTATTGGGTTCACTGGTCGTGAGTTCACGATGACTCGCTGGCCTTTGGCTTGCCGGTTGCCGGTGCCGTTGCCGTTGCCGTTGCCGTTGCCGTTGCCGTTGCCGTTGCCGTTGCCGTTGCCGTTGCCGTTGCCGTTGCCGTTGCCGTTGCCGGTGCCGTTGCCTTTGCCGTTGCCGGTGCCTTTGCCTTTGCCGTTGCCGTTGCCGGTGCCGGTGCCGGTGCCGTTGCCGTTGCCGTAGCCGGTGCCGGTGCGTTTGCAGTTGTTGGTGCCGGTGTCGTCTTGGCCCTAACCCTCCCGGGGCTAGCGCTGATATCGCCGGAACTCGGCCTGTCATTCGGCCTCTTCCTCGCCGTGCTGCCGCTGCTCAATGCGCTCCTGGATTGGCCGTCCTGGCTGCTCAGCCGCTGGCTCGGACGGGATCTGCTGCGCAAGCTCGAAGGCGGCCGTCTCCGACAGCTCTGGGCGCTGCTCTGGCACGGCGCTGTCGATGTGGCGGGCGCTGCCCTCTTCCTGGTGCTGCTGGCCTATGTCCTGCCGCGCGCCGTGGCACTGTTCCTCGATTTGGCTGGCGCGCTGGTCGGCGGCTTCGACGCGCCGCTCGGGCCCTATCTCTGCACGGCGGCGCAGGACCCGTTGGGCGCCGGGCTCTGGGCGAGCGGCATGCTGTTCTCGACGCTGTTGCCGACGGCGCTGCACCTGATGTTCCTGGTGGCGAGCCCGCTGGCCTTCTGGCTGCTGCCGAGCGCGCCGGTCTGGCAGGAGCGGGCGGCCTATCTCACGGGCGACAGGGCAGCGCCGCCCGATGCCGATCTGCCCGGCAGGCCCGAGCGGCAGGCCGAGGCATCGGCCGAGCCGGGCGTCTGGCGGGAGACGCTGCGCCGGGTGGCGTGGTGGCGCATTCGCCAGACGGCGATGATCTATCCCGCCGCCCTGGTGGTCGCGGTCGCGGCGCTGTTCCTGATCTGGGAGGGCGTCCAATGGCTGGCCGGCCCGCTGCCAGCCTGGCTCCTGTGGATCGCCACGGGCGACTGGGGCTTCGTCGGCGAGTGCCTGCCGGCGCTGCCCCGGCTTCCGCTCCTGGCGGCATAGAATAGCCGCTCACCAACCCCAACACGGAACGGTGGGGCGCGGGGAGGCCAGCGCCTCCCCGACTCTTTCTTCGTTGGCTAGGCTTCGATCTCGGAGAGCCCTGGCGTTGCCAGTCCGGTCGCCCGGCGCCATAGTCCGCGCGCGATAGGTGGCGGGGAGGCAATGGGCCATGCGGGTCGGGATCGTGGTCGATGCGGGTGGCGCTGTTCGCGCTCGCATTGCCTGAGATGGCGGAGGCGGGGGCCGGACGGGCGGTTGCGGCGCGGCTGGCTTATTATCTGCCCAGTGCTGCGGCGATCGTGGCGCTGATCCTCATTTGGCACTTCGCGGTCGTCTGGTTCGAGATCAAGGAGTATGTGCTGCCGGCGCCGGGGGATACGCTGGCGACGTTGTTCGATCCCAAATATCGCTGGCTGTCCAATACGTTGGTGACGCTTTATGCGGTGGTGGGTGCCTTCGTGATCTCGACGGTGCTCGGGATTTTTCTGGGCATCGCAGTTGTGTGGCACGGGCTGATCGAGCGGACGCTGATGCCGCTCTTGGTGCTGTTCAACACGCTGCCCAAGGTGGCGCTGGCGCCGCTTTTCGTGTTGTGGCTGGGCTACGGCATCGTGCCCAACATGATGATCGCGGTGACGGTGAGCTTCTTTCCGATGGTCATCAACACCGCGACCGGCCTCACCAAGGTCGACAACGACCTGATCGACCTGGTGCGCGCCTTGAAGGGCACGCGGCGGCAGATCTTCACCAAGATCCGCCTGCCCAATGCCCTGCCCTACGTCTTCGCCGGGTTGAAGCTGAATGCGACGCTCTCGGTCATCGGCGCCATTGTCGGTGAGTTTGTGGCGTCGGAGGCGGGTCTGGGGGCGCTGATCATCATCGCCGGCGTTTCGCTGGACACGCCGGCGATTTTCGCCTCACTTTGCATCATCTCGGTCATGGGCCTCGGGCTCTATGCGCTGGTGGTCGTGGCCGAGCGGGTGCTGGTGCCTTGGGAGACCGGAAGCGTCGAGCCTTGAGCAACCGGGTTCGACGGCGTCGATAATCAATGGGGAGGTAAGAACCATGCTGCCGAGAAGAACCTTCAGCACGACTGCTATCGCCTGCGTGTTGGCGCTTGGTGCCGTCGGGCCGGCGCTCGCCGCGGATGACGTCACGCTGCAACTGAACTGGTTTCCGCTGGCCGATCATTCGCCGTTCTACCTCGCCGACGAGCGCGGCTACTTCGCCGAGGAGGACATCGAGCTGACCATCGTGCGCGGCCAGGGCTCGGGCGACTCGGCGCAGAAGATCGACCTCAAGCAGGCCGAGTTCGGCATCTCGGACACGCCAACGGTGCTGACGGCGATGAGCAAGGGGGCAGACCTGCTGATCGTCGGCATGGTCTACGACAATGCCGCCAACAACCTCTTCTTTCCCAAGAGCAGCGGCATCGAGACGCCGGCCGACCTCGCCGGGCTGAAGATCGCCGCACCGCCCGGTGATTCGCACCGTTTCTTGTGGCCCTCCTTCGCCACGATCAACGGCGTCGACCCGGAATCGGTCACGCTGGTCAACGTCAAGCCCGAGGGCAAGCAGGCGATCGTCGCCTCCGAGCAGGTCGCGGGTGCCTTCGACCTCTACACCAACTACGCCGTCTGGCAGAAGGTCCTGGGCGACGACAATGTCGGCAACATGCTGTTCGCCGATTACGGCGTGGCGCTCTACGGGCATTCCTACATCGTGCACGAGGACCTGGCGGCCGAGAACCCGGACCTCGTGGAGCGTTTCCTGCGCGCGACCTATCGGGGCTGGGCCGACACCTACAATGATCGGGAAGCCGCCATCGACGCGCTCGCGGCCAAGGTCGACGGCGTCGACAAGGAAACCTATCTGGCCAATCTCGACCTGATCCTCGATCTCGTTATCACCGAGCGGTCGCGCGAATACGGCCTGGGCTGGGTGTTGCCCGAGCGGATGGCGGGGACCATCGAGCTGACCAAGGCCGGCGGCAATCTCGAGAGCGAGCTCGACGCCGAGGCGGTCTTCACCAATGAGTTCAACAGCAAGATCCCCGCGCCGGAGTGAGCCCGGGGCGCGGACGAGCTAGTCGCTGAACATCGCTTTGACCCTGGCGATGTCGAGCGGCTGCTCGTCGAGGCGCTCCGGGTCCCATTCGCTGCGCTCGGCCTCGAAGAAGTCGCCGCCATAGACGTGGATGGCGCCGGTGAGCTTGGGGATCGGGTTGGTCACCGAGTGGATGAGGTCACGGCCGAGCGGCACGCAGTCGCCGGTGCGCAGCGCTTTCGCACCGGCGGCCTCGATGCGGCCTTCCGGGTCGTCCGCGATGCGGCGCCAGAAGATGTTGTCCTCGCGGCCGCCATAGATGCCGATGACGGCCCACATCTCGTGATTATGCGGCTGCACCGTCATCGACGGCTTCCAGACGAGGTTGATGATGGTGAGATCGGGTGACTTGTAGATTGGCGTGAGGCCCGGGCCGGTTGGCTCGCCGAGCGCTGTGAGGATGGCGCCCGGATCGCGGAAGGCCCGCGCCATGACCTCGGCTGCCGCCTTGTGGGTGGGGTCGTCGCGGACCGCCGCCCGGCAATCCTCGACCAACCGCTCGAGATTGAACACTACCCTCTCCCTGCCATTGTGCAACCACAGCGTCGTTATGGAAAACTAACACAAAAAGTGCTGGCGCTCCAGCGCCAGTCTCGGGCGCGGCTTCGCACCCCGAAATCCCCTTTCCGTCGCGAGGCAGAGCTAGTAGGGAGCAGGCCACAATCGCCTGCCTGAGAGAATGAGTGGCTTGCCGGTTCGTGCTCGATGCCCGGACCAGCCACCCGCCGGGCGCGAAGCATTGCCAGAACGGGGCTGGCGGTCTCGACCGTACAGCACCGTGCCACAAACCAAACAGACGGTCGGGATCGGACCGGACACGTCTTCGAGGGACTGTTATGGACATGAAGAAGTATGTAGCCGAGGCCATCGGCACGTTTGCGCTGGTGTTCTTCGGGGTCGGCAGCGCCGTGCTCGCCGGCGCCGGGGTCGGGCTTGCCGACGCGATCAGCATCACCGGAATCAGCCTCGCATTCGGCATTTCCGTGATCGCCATGGCCTACTCGATCGGCCAGATCTCGGGCGCGCATCTCAATCCGGCGGTTAGTCTCGGGTGCTTTGTCGCCGGGCGAATGACGCCGCTGGACCTCCTCGGCTACGTGGTGGCCCAGGTCCTCGGTGGAATCGTCGCAATGTGGATGATCTATATCATCGTCGGGACGTCGGCGGGCGGTTACGACGTTGCCGTTAATGGTTTGGGCCAAAACGGGTGGGGTCCCGGCTACGGTGGTGAGTACGGTCTGGCCGGCGCTTTCCTGTTCGAGCTGATTGTGTCGACAGTCTTTGTGATCGTCATTCTCAGTGTCACGTCCGAATCTGGCAATGCCATGCTGGCCGGCCTGGTGATTGGCTTGACACTGACGATGATCCATCTCGTCGGCATCACCATCACCGGCACATCGGTCAATCCGGCGAGGTCGATTGGACCTGCGCTGTTCGTTGGCGGAACGGCGATGGCGCAGCTCTGGCTGTTCATCGTCGCACCGCTGCTCGGCGCAGTGATTGCCGGTTTGCTCCACAAGAGCGGCATTACCGCGAAGACGTGACCCGAACTCGCCGGCCGGGTTCATTGTCCAGTGATGCCCGGCCGGACCTCGGACAGTCAATCAAGGTTCAGTAGAGAGCCCATCCAGCGCCCGTTTTGACCGCCGTAATTGAGGTCATCAACGGCGCTCTGCTGGTGAGATAGCACCGTCGCATGGCCGGTGGCCGAGTTGCGATGCCATTCCGGCAAGCTTCCCCGAGAAGAATGCTTCTGTCCTGCTGCCTGCCCGGCGACAGGGCAGAGAAGCTGCCTAGAACGCCTCACCGCTGAAGGTGTCGCAGGCTTCGAGCTGGCCGGTCTCGAAGCCACGCTGGAACCAGAAGCGGCGCTGCTCGGAGCTGCCGTGGGTGAAGCTGTCGGGGACGACGTAGCCCTGGCTCTGCTGCTGCAGCGCGTCGTCGCCGATCCGGGTCGCGGCGTTCATCGCCTCGTCGATGTCGCCGGGCTCGAGCGTGCCGAACATCTCGTTGGCCCCCCTGGCCCAAACGCCGGCCAGGCAATCGGCCTGCAGCTCGACCATCACCGAGATGGCGTTGGCCTCGGTCTTCGATGCACCGGCGCGCAGGCTGTTGGTCTCGTCCATCACGCCGATGACGTTTTGCACATGGTGGCCGACCTCGTGCGCGATGACGTAGGCCCGGGCGAAGTCGCCTCTGGCGCCGAGCTGGCGCTCGAGCGTGCTGAAGAACTCGGTGTCGAGATAAACGCGCTGGTCGCCCGGGCAGTAGAACGGGCCGACGGCGGCGTTGGCGGTGCCGCAGGCCGAGTTGACGACGCCGCTGAACAGCACCAGCTCCGGCGGCTGGTAGGTGGCGCCGCGCGCGGCGAATTCCTGCGCCCAGACCTCCTCGGTGTCGGCGAGGACGACGGCGACGAACTCCTCGGCCTCGTCGTCGATGGTGTTGGGGCCGGATTGCTGCACGGTCGTGCCCGGCTGCCCGCCGCCCAGGCCGCCGCCGCTGAGGCCGAGAATCGGGCTCAAATCGACGCCGAGGAAGAGGCCGATAAGGATGACGATGATGGCACCGATGCCGCCAATGCCGCCGGCACGCCTGGCACCACGGCCCATCCGGCCGCCGCCGCGGCCGCTGCGGCCACGCACGTCGATAACGTTCTTGCTGCCGCGTCGGCCGCGCCATTCCATGCGCCTGCTCCCTAGAGACCCGTCGGTGCTGGAAAGTGCGTCAAGGTTGGCTGCCGGTCAACGATCTGGCTGCAGCGATGGCGCCGATCGGTGCAAACCGGAGCCGTTTCAGGCGAGCGGCAGCGTGTGGACGTGGACATCGTGGCCGGAGTGCCGGGCCAGGATCGTGGTTGCCAGCACCTCACGTTCGGGCGTCGTGGTTCGCACCCAAAGCAGCAGCCCGCCATGGTCGAGTTGCTCCTGCAGATAACGGGCGTGATGGTCGCCGACCAGCTTGGCGAGGACAGCGCCGGCGAGCCCACCCGTGCCGCCGGCGAGTGCCGCGCCGGTGATGACGGCAGCCAAGGTGCCGCCGCTGGCCACGATCGCCCCGGCCGTGGCGATCGCGCCAACGTAAAGCAGGCCGCCGATCAACGCGCCTTCGGCGTCGCCGGTGGACTCAGCTGAGACGTAGGCGGTGCGCGGCACCGTCGCATCGTCCTCGAGCTCGGCAACTTTGCTGTAGCGATGGCCGAGCTTCTTTTCGACCGCCTCTTCGGTGGCGAGCAGACTGATCTCGTTGCGGTCGAAGCCGGAGCTTTCGAGCTCGTCGATCACCGCTTCCAGCGCTTCGGCAGGCCGAGCGTCGAACACACCGACCGCCTCACGCAGCCCCATCGCCTCGCGCTCGTTCGTCATTGCCCCCTCCGCGATCATGGCGGTCCGATCGACCGCTAAGCGAGCACTGACATCGAGGATCGTCATGGCACACCTCCCCGTCGCGGCACGGCGCCTTGATGCAGGTCATCCAGACGCCAATGCCTGTGGCCGCACACGTCGATCACGGTCTTGCTGCCTCGCCGGCCGCTCGACTGGACGCACGGATGCAGCGCGGTCAACGAGAAGAGGTACCGGCGGGCGAGGATTGGCGATCGCGACAATGGCAATTGACGCCGGTTGGATTTCTGACACCTATGACGCGCCGGTCGCCGGTAGATCGCGTGTAAGGAGCGTCCGCCCTTGATTCGCCTCTCCGGTGTTGTCGCGCAACTATCGCACTTTGGATGGGAGAGGGTCTTGGACGACAGTCGCTGCTGCAAGGGTGACGATTTCGGGTTCAGCGAGGGGCGAGCGCCGATCGTGTGGATCGCCGGATGAGCCTGGCCCTGGTACCGCGCGCATTCCTGGCGCTCCTGCTGCTCGCCGGCTGCGCCGATAAGGCGCCTGTCGACAGTGCCGGCGGACCATTGCCGGGCGACGAGACCGTCACCGTTTACTTCAACAGCGAGGGGCTGGGTGAAGGCGAAACGGCCTGCGGCATGGTGTTCCCGGTGGCCCGCTCGGTGCCAATCTCGCCCGATCCGGTCGAGACAGCGCTGCAACAGCTCTTCATGGGCCCGACCACCCAGGAGCACGTTGCCGGCTACCGCTCGGTGTTCTCGGCGGAGACCGGGCCGGTGCTGCTGTCCGCCGAGGTCACTGACGAGACCGTCTATGTCGACCTGGTCGACCTGCGTGACGTCGTTCTGGATGCCGAGAGCGTGTGCGCGCGGGCATCGATCTTCGCGCAAATCGAGGAAACCCTATTGCATCTCCACCCAGACCATCAAATCGTGCTGGCGATCGAGGGTGAGCCGCGCGTCTTCTACGAGTGGCTGGAGCTGGAGTGTGACGAGACGAACGATTTCTGCGATTCGGCACCCTTTCAGCGTTGATGCTGAGGCGAGACGCATGATTGAGTTGTCGGCGCTCAGGCCGGGGCGGCGCTGATTGGTCTTGCCCAACTGCCGGGCTGGCTGAAGCGGGCGCAGATCCAGGGGCTGAGGCCCATCAGGATGATGCCGACGGAGAACAGGCACCAGACGGCCGGCATTTCGTTCGGGTTGCTGGTCAAGATGCTCGCCAGGACCGGGCCGGCCAGGGCGTGGAAGACGACAAAGCGCCAGGCACCGTAGGCGAGCGGCAGGGCGAAGACGGCGAGCAGGTAGGCGGGGAAGGCGAAGCTGGTGCCGAGTGCCTGATCGAGCGGCACGAAGAGGCCATTGTAGGGAACGTCCCAGGCGATGTGCCACGTGCCGGAGACGGTGCAGAGCTCGGCACCGCAGAGCACGTCGCCGGGGCGGCAGAGGCCGGCTGTGGGCAGCGGCAGGAGCTGCAGCAGCATGACCAGGCTCGCCATCCCAGCGGCGCCGAGCGCCCAGGGGCGCGCCCGCACCTTGCGCTCGACCGGGACCAGCTCCAGGGCGAAGGCGTTGATGACCAGCGGCTGGAAGGCGATGTGCAGGTAGGAGAACAGGGTCACGGCCTGGTTCGCGGGCGTGCCGCAGGCGTCGATCACGGCGTAGCCCCAGACCTGAAGCCCCTCCATTGCCGCGAAATAGGCGAGCGCCAGTGACACGGCTGTCGGTCGCCGCTGCACGATGGCAACGACCGTCGCCGCCACTCCGATGGCGAGAAAAGTCGCCGACGCCGTTTGCCCCCAGCACATGCCGCCGACCCTCATCGAGCGTGACGGCGCGGCGCGCTGCCTGCAAGAGCGGCATTAGAGCATGGATCGCCGGGTGCGCCCAGGCCGGTGGCGGGTGGTGATCCGGTCAGGGGGCGAGGTCGAGCCGCTGGTAGGCCTCTTGCGGGGCGTCGTGGGCGCGCATCTGGGCCAGCATGAGCTCGGTCAGGCGAGTGCTGACCTCGTCGTCGGCGAGCGGGCGGGCCTGGCCCGGGTCGGTCTGGGTGTCGTAGAGCACGGTCACCGCCTCGGCGAAGCCGCCGCCCTGGGTGGGCGGGCGCTTGGCATCGCGGCGGGCCGGCAGGCGCATGATCGGCAGGCCCTTGAGGAAGTCGAAATCCTCGACCAGGGCAGCGCCCTCGAACTCGGCCTTGGTGAAGAAGCTCTTCATGTGGACCGGGAGCAGCGTGTACTCGAAGATCTCCTGGGCGAAGAGGTCGTCTGGGTAGCGGAAGTAGGTGTAGCGGCCGTCGGTGACGTTGGTGGCGCCGCCGAAGATGCCGTAGATCGCGGCATCGCGGACGTGCTGCTCTTGGGCGAGCGCCGGCAGCAGCGAGCGGCCCTGGACCTCGGGCGGGATGGGCTGGCCGAACATGTCGAGGAAGGTCGGCATCAGGTCGATGCACTGGGTGAGCGCCTGGCGATGCTGGCCGGCCGAGGGCCCGTGGTCGGGGTGCCAGATCATCAGCGGGATGTGGGCGATCTCGTCGTAGAACGGCATCCGGTTCTTGCCCCACCAGTCGTGCTCGGCTGAGCATGAAGCCGTGATCGGTGGTCATGACGAGTGCCGTGTCCCGCCAGAGGTCGTGGGTGTCCATGTAGTCCAGCAGCCGGCCGAGATAGTGGTCGCACATCGCGACCAGGGCCGCGTAGTTGGCCCGCAGCTCGGCGATCTCATCGGGGCTTTCCTCGGTCTCGCGGTAGCGCGGCCAGTCGAGGATCGGGCCGCCATAGTTGGTCGGATAGTCGGCGCGGAAGCGCTCGGGCGCCATGAACGGCTCGTGCGGGTCGAAGGTCTCGATCTGCAGGAACCAGTCGTCGGCGTCGCGGTTGGCATCCAGGAACGCCATGCCCTGCTCGAAGCAGCGGACGGCGGGGTAGTCCTGCTCGTCCTTGATGGCCTCGCGGTTGAGCAGGTTCTGCAGGCGGTAGCCCTTGCGATCCTCCTCCATCTGCAGCGCGTGGTAGCGCTCGCGCAGGCGCTCCAAGGGCGGGCGGACCATGGCCTGCCACTTGTCGGCCTCCTGGCCGCGGATGAACTCGAAGCTCGAATAGCGCTGGTGGTAGGTCCAGCCGCCGTCCTCGAAATAGTGGTAGTGGTCGGAGACCAGGTGCGAGTAGACGCCGGCCGCCTGCAGCAGCTCGGGGAACGAGTTGTCGAAGGGCTCGAGCGGGCCCCAGGAGCGGTGCAGGAAGTTGAGCCGGCCGGTGTGCAGGTCGCGTCTCGCCGGCATGCAGGGCATCGAGCCGACATAGTGGTTGTCGAAGCTGACGGCGCGCTGGGCCAGGCGGGTGAAGTTGGGCGTCTTGACGGTGGTGCCGCCATAGCTCTCGAGTGCCCGGCGGTTCAGGGAGTCGAAGAGAAGAAAGATGACCCGCATGGCACGCTCCGCTGGCTGGGCTGGCTGGGTGCCGAAGCCTGCCCGATCCCGGTCACTCCGGCAATAACGGCAGCACCAGTTGGCGTGGCAGCGACACAGGCTATCTCGAAGAGCCGCGCACTGGATAGGAGCGTTGCTGGATGGATTTTTCTCGCATATTTGCCGCCCTCGCCTGCGGCCTCGGCCTCGTGGTCGCCTCGGACGCGGCAGCGTGCGGCCCCGAGGGCGCTGCCTGCGAGGTGCCGCTCGGCAGCTACCGGATCGTCCTGCCGGAGACAGCGGCGCCCGAGGCGGGCTACCCGGCGCTCTTGTTCTTCCATGGCGCCGGCGGGTCGGGCGCACGGACGCTCGCCAACACCGTGATGGTCGATGCGTTCCTGGCGCGTGGTTGGGCGGTGATCGCGCCGGACGGGCTGGAGCGGCCGGACAGCCGGTTCGGGCCGGGTTGGTTCTTTCACCCGGCGCGTCCGGCACTGCGCGACGAGCTGGCGTTCAGTCGCGAGGTTCTGAATGATGCGGCCGAGCAGCACCTCATCGACCGCGGCTCCGTCCTGATGTCCGGCTTCTCCATCGGCGGCTCGCTCGCCTGGTACCTGGCCTGCCAGGATCCGACCGTGGCTACTGCCTATGCCCCCGTTGCCGGTGCCTTCTGGCGGCCGCATCCGGCAGTAGGTAGCTGCGCCGGTCCGGTGCGGCTGCTGCACACGCATGGCTGGCGGGACGAGACCGTGCCGCTGGAGGGCCGGCCCTTGCGCAGCGCCGACATTCTCCAGGGCGACGTGTTTCACGGCCTGCTCATCCTGCGCGACGCCAATGGCTGCACCGGCCTGCGCGCCGACGAATACGATACGGACGGTGCATTCTGGCAGCGTTGGTGGACCCGTTGCAGCGAGGGCTCTGCCCTGGAGCTGGCGCTGCACGCCGGTGGGCACGTCGTGCCCGAGGGGTGGGCGGAGCTGGCGCTGGACTGGTATGAACGGACGATGACGAACTAGGCTGGGACTCGACCAGGAGGCGGGGGGCGATGGCGGCTGGTCAGATTGCGGTCCATCCGGCGACCGCCGAGCGGTTCGACGATTTCACAGCGGTGATGACACCGAAGGGCGGATCGGGCGGTTGCTGGTGCATGCTTTGGCGACTGCATGCCAAGGGCTTCGCCGCCGGCAAGGGCAACGGCCATCGCGACGCTATGCGGCGCGTGTTCGAGAGCGGCACGGCACCGGGCGTGCTCGCCTATCTGGATGGCGTCCCCGTCGGCTGGTGCTCGGTGGCGCCGCGCAGTGCTTTTCCGCGTCTCGAGACGTCGCGCATCCTCAAACCAGTCGACGACGCCGAGGTCTGGTCCGTCTCTTGCCTGCTGGTGGCGAAAGGGGCTCGTCGGCAGGGTGTCTCGGTGGCGCTGCTCGAAGGGGCGGCAGGTTTCGTCGGCCCGCAGGGCGGCTCAATCGTCGAGGGATATCCGGTCGAGCCTGAGGTCGAGTCCTATCCGGCTGTCTATGCCTGGACAGGCACGGCAGCGGCGTTTCGCCGGGCGGGGTTCGTCGAGGTGGCGCGCCGCTCGGCCACGCGGCCGATCATGCGGCGGGAGCTGTAGAGTGGGCGAGGTCCAGCAACGGCATGCTTTTCTCAACGAAGCCGTGGCGCGGGTGTTCTCGGCATACGCGCCCTCGGTCGGCCGGGAACTCCTGGCTCTTCGTGATACAATCCTCGAGATCGGCGCCAGCATGGATGGCGGCAGGCTGCCCGAGGAAGCGTTGAAATGGGGCCAGCCGGCCTATCGGCGTGCGGTCAGGGGCGAAGGCACAACGATCCGGATCGGTGCCTTGCGCGATGCGCCGGATGGCTACGGCCTGTTCCTGCATTGCCAGACGACGCTGGTCGAGGATCTGCGGGCGCTCTACCCGGAGAGCTTTACGTTCAAAGGCAATCGAGCGCTGGTGATGCGTGTGGGCGAGCCTGTTGACCAGGAAGCGCTTCGCCATGCGATTTCGATGGCCTTCACCTATCGGCGGGCGGCGCGTTCAGGTAGCCACGCTCGCGGTCGCGCTTCTTGAGCTTCGGGTCGCGCTTCGCCGGGTCGCCATAGCCGCCGCCGCCCGGGGTCTGGATGCGGATCGTGTCGCCTTCGCCGATGCGGATGTTCTGCGCCTTGGAGAGATGCGGCGGCGTCTCCCGGCGGCCGTCGCGGTAGGCGATCTCGATCCGGTTGACCGCACCATCCGTGCCGCCGAGCACGCCCTGCGGGCCGAAGCGGCCGTGGTCCATGACGAAGCTGGCATTGGCGGTGCCGCGTCTGAGGGTGACGGCGTAGCGCAGCCCCATGCCGCCGCGATGCTCGCCGTCGCCGCCCGAGCCCTCGCGGAGCGCGTATTCCTCGAACAGGATGGGGTATTGCTGCTCCATCACCTCCAAGGGTGCCGATTTCGAGATGCCGATGGTCGAGCAGCCATAAGCGAGGCCGTCGGTCTGGGCGTTGCCGCCATAGCCGCCGCCGGTGATGTGGTACATGACGTAGCCCCTGCCCTTGCCCGGATCGACGCCGCCGAGGCAGAAATTGCCCGAGGTGCCGGCGGGGGCGGCGGTGACGCGCTCGGGCGCCGCCTGGTCGAGCGCGGCGAAGACCGCCTCGGCGATGCGCTGGGAGACCTCGGCGGCACAGCCGGAGACGGGCCGCGGGTATTCGGCATAGAGGAAGGTGCCGACGGGATCGATGATGTGCAGCGGCTCGAACAGGCCCGCATTGATCGGCACCTCGGGCCAGATGTGCTTGACCGCGAGATAGATGGAGCTGCGGGTGGTGGCGATCACCGAGTTCATCGGCCCCTGGCAGGGTGGCGCGCTTTGGGTCAGGTCGAAGGTGAGCGTGTCGTCCGTCTTGGTGACGGTCAGGTGGATGGCGAGCGGCTCGTCGACCACGCCGTCGGAATCGACCCAGGCGGTGCTCTGGTAGCTGCCGTCGGGTAGCTCCTTGATCTTGGCCCGCATCTGCCTGGCGGCGGCGGCGCGCAGCTCCTGGATAGCGGTCTCGACGGTCTCGGCACCGTAGCGGTCGAGAAGGGCCGTGAGCCGCCGGGCACCCACCTCGAGCGCGGCCGCCTGGGCCTTGATGTCGCCGATCCGCTGCTCGGCAACGCGGATGTTCGACATGACGATGGCGTAGATCTCGGGGTCCATCCGGCCGCGCTTGAAGAGCTTGACCGGCGGCAGGCGCAGCCCCTCCTGCTCGATCTCCGTCGCACTCGCCGAGAAGCCGCCGGGGACGGCGCCGCCGATATCGGGCCAGTGGCCGGTATTGGCGAGCCAGCACCAGTGGCGGCCCTGGTAGAAGAAGGGCTTGATGAAGCGGACGTCCATCAGATGCGTGCCGCCGAGATAGGGATCGTTGACGATGTAGACGTCGTCGGGCTCGGGCGGTGCCGTCTCGCCGGCCGCGATCTTGTCGATCACCGCCTTCGCACTGTCCTGCATGGTGCCGACGAAGACCGGCAGGCCGAGCTCGCCCTGGGCGATCAGGGCACCGTCGGCCAAGGCGTAGATGCCATCGGAGCGGTCATTGGCCTCGGCGATCACCGGCGAGAACGCGGCCCGGCTGAAGGCGATGTCCATCTCGTTGCAGACCTGGACCAGCCCCGACTGGATGACGGTGAGCGTGACGGGGTCGAGGGTCATGGGTTGGAATCCCGGACCGGCGGGGAGATGTGGATCGAGACAATCAGATTGCCGAAGGGATCGACCTCGACCCGGTCGCCGGGCTCGATCACCGTTGTGGCGTCGAGTTGTTGGACGATGGCTGGGCCGTTGAACCTCGCGGCGAGCGGCAGGCGGTTGCGGTCGTAAACAGGCGTCGGGCGGAAGCCGCCTTCGAACCAGACATTCCTTTCGCCGATGGCGGCTGCGGCGACGCTTTCCGCGTGGGTCGGCGGCGATGAGTGCCTTGGGGTCGAGCGCCGGGCGGTGACCGATGAGCGTGGTCACGAGGTTGACCAGCATGGCGCCGATCTCCGGCAGGCGGACGGCGAAGCGCTTGCAGTAGGCCTCGTCGAAGCGCTCTGCAGCTCGTCCGCCGCGAGCGTGCCGGCGAGGAGCTCGGCTGGCGGGCAGGTCGACGCGGATCAGATGGGTCTGGCCGCGGAACTGCATGTCGGCGGCTGGATCAGCACCGTCTCGACCTCGACGGGGTCGTCTCGCGCGCAGGGCCGCCGGCCCCCGGCCTGCTGCTCGAGGGCCACGGCCTGCACCTCGGCCATGTCGAGCTCGGTGAGCGGCTGGTTGAGGGTGCGGACGAAGTCGTGGCGCAGGTCGGCCACGAGGCAGCCCAGCGCGTTGGTGATGCCGGGCCGCGCCGGGACCAGCACCGTGGGAATGCCGAGCTCGCGCGCCGAGCGCCGCGGCGTGCAGCGGGCCGGCGCCGCCGAAGGCGAACAGCGCGAAATCGCGCGGATCGTGGCCGCGGGCGACAGCGAGACCATGCGGATGGCGCCGGCCATGTGCGTGTTGCCGAGCCGGATCACGGCCGCCGCCGCCGCGTCGACGTCGATGCCGAGCGGCCTGGCGAGCTGCTCGCCGAACACCTCGCGCACCTGGGCCACCGTCACCGGCCGCGCCACGGCGAGCAGGTGCCCCGGGTCCAGCCGGCCGAGCACCAGGTTGGCGTCGGTAATGGTCGGCAGCTCGCCGCCGCGGCCGTAGCAGATCGGGCCCGGGATCGGCGCCGGCGCTCTCCGGGCCGACACGCAGCATGCCCACCGGCGTCGACCGTCGCGATCGAGCCGCCGCCGGCGCCGATCGTGTGCACGTCGACCATCGGCACGTGGATCGGCATGGCGTATTCGATCTCGGTCTCGCGCTGACACTGGAAGGCTCGGCATTGCGGATCAGCGCCACGTCGGAGCTGGTGCCGCCCATGTCGTAGGTGATGAGGTTCCGGACGCCCGCCTTGCGCCCGGTATAGGCCGCCGCCATCACGCCCGAGGCCGGCCCCGACATCACCGTGTTGACCGCGTCCTCGGCGACCATGCCGGCCGCGACCGTGCCGCCGTTGCCCTGCATCACCAGGAGCTCGTGCGCGTAGCCGCGGCTCGGCCAGCTCTGCCGGCGAGGTCGGTGACGTAGCGGTCGAGCATCGGGCTGGACCGAGGCGTTGACGCGCGGCGGTCACGCCGCGCTCGTACTCGCGGTACTCCGACAGGATCGCGTGGCCGGCGGTCACGTAGCGGTTGGGCCAGCGCCTGCGACGATCTCGGCGGCGCAGCTCGTGTGAGCCGGATTGGCGTAGGCGTGCAGGAAGTGGATCACCAGCGCCTCGCAGCCAGCGCCAGCAGCCTCGGCGATCGCGCCGCCGCGGCCCTTCGTCGAGGGGTCACGACCTCGCCGTCGGCGTCCATGCGCTCGGGCACCTCGAGGCGCAGCTCGCGCGGGATCAGCGGCTCGAAGTGCCGAGTCAGGCCGTAGGGATGCGGCCGGGTGCGCCGGCCGAGCTCCAGCACGTCGCGGAAGCCTCGGGTGGTGATCAGCCCGGTGCGCGCGATCTTGCGCTCGAGCAGCGCGTTGGTGGTGGTCGTGGTGCCGTGGACGAGGAGCCGCGAGGTCGCACCGGTGACGCCCCCGCGGCGGTCGACGGCGCGCACAGCCCTCGGCCTGGTTGCGGCAGCGTGGTCGGGACCTTGGCGACGCGGATCCGGACGTGCGTCGCGGTCGATCGGCAGCACGAGGTCGGTGAAGGTGCCGCCGACGTCGACGCCGATGCGGATCATGAGCGTTGTCCTAGCCGCTCAGACACTCGGAATAGGCCCGACGGATCGAGGCGTCCTCGAGCAGCTGCCCACCGGTCCGGCAAAGCGGATATGGCCGGATTCGATGACGTAGACGCGATCGGCGACAGCCCCGGCGAAGCGCAGGTTCTGCTCGGACAGGAGCACGGACAGGCCTTCCTGCTTGAGCCGGCCGACGGCCAGGGCCATCTGCTCGACGATCACCGGGGCCAGGCCCTCGGACGGCTCGTCGAGCAGGACCAGGCGCGGCGGCTTGGCTTGGGTGATCTGCAGCATCAGGTCGAAGAAATGGCATGTCTTTTCGACCAACGTGCCGCCGGTGTTGCGGGTGAACCGGTTCCAGTTGTCCACCTTGGGGAGGCCGTCCACAGTCTTGAAGATGCCGCGTTCGTCGTTCTTTTCTTGAACGCGTCGCCCATCGCCGCGACCCAGACGACGTTGGGGTTCGTGGGGTGGATGCGAACGGCGCCAATCTGCCCTGCGTTGTACAGCCCGACGAACTGCCACGTGTCGCCGCCGTCGGTCGTTTTGTAGACGCCACGGCCGGTCGAGACGTTGCTGCGCACGCCGTCGGAGCCGGTGCCGACGTAGATCACTTTGGGATCCGAGTCGGCGATGGCAATCGATCCCATCGATCCAACCGGAATCTTGCCGTCGGCAATCGGTACCCAATTCGCGCCGGCGTCAGTCGTCCGGAACAAGCCTCCACTGGCGACGCCCATGTAGAACGTTCTGGGCTGCGATGGCACGCCGGTGACCGTCGTTAACGCGTCCCCCGCGAGACGGACCCACGAGCCGATACTGCATGCCCTCGAGGAGCGCCGGATCGACGACGCCGCCCATCGGTGCGTCGAGCCGCTGAGGCCTGGCGTGATGCCGGCGCCTGATTCAGCGCGCGCGTCTTCCGCGAACGCAAGCGCGGTGAGGTCAAATATCGAGAGAGGCGGTGTAGCGACGCGCGGTTCCGGGAGGACGAAACGGTGGTTATCTCAACGCGATGGCAAAACCGACGGGACAAGGGAGCCCCGCATCCTCCCGGCTCCTCCACGCGCGCAAGGGCCTGTCTGTCTAGGAGTATATGTTTTGCGATGCCCTGGCCGTGATCTGGCGACGAATGCGGCGAAGTCCAGATCGTGCCTCGCGGCAGCCAGCATCTGAAGCTGTGTGCACTGTTCCGGCAGCAGCTCAATGACGGAACGACCCCGAACGCTGCAGCATCTCCGAGAAGAGACTCCCTCGCATCGGCAAGACAGTCGCGCCCGCTCAACCGGTACGAGATTGGCGTGAGCGGCCCGAAGAGCAACGGGCGCACGAGGTCCGGCCAGTCCCTGACGTCCGGCTCGACGCCCGCCTCGCCCGCAAAGATTCTCGCGGTCGTGTGCATGGGCACGAGCTGCGGAAGATGACGCCGGGAGCGGTAGGCTTCCACGCCCGTCCGCATCTCACCCTCCGACGGCATCGACCGGGCTCCACTCCAGGCGTAGGCGACCCATCGCGCCTGTTGCTCCAGCACGGGAAGGAATGGTCCGACCTGATGGAAGAGACCGACGAACGCGAGGCCTGGGAGGTCCGGATGAAAGGTGAACTTGTGCGTATCGACGTGCTCCGCGTCCGCATCGAGACGGGCGGACAGCTCGTCGTCCAGCAGGTCCCAATCGAAGACGTAACCGGTCCCAAAAATAGGAGCGTCGACTTCCTCTTCCGTGCCGTCGGCGAACGTCACGCGCTGCCCTCGGCGAGACGCCCGCGATCCAGGGCTTGATCGCGATCCGCCCTTCCGCCACAAGCGGCAGATAGTGCTGGTACTGAGTGAGACTCCGGCCTCCAGGATGTTGTCCGGCGGCGTGGGCGCACCAAACTGCTCCGGATTGCCGGCGATGCGAAGCACGAACGCCTTGAAGGCAGATGCCACCGCGTCGAGCGGAAAATGCTCGGCGGGCGAGCCCGGCAAATCGAGAGAAGGCGTGATCGGTCGGCACCCCGGCGCACAGCTTCGGCAGGATGTAGCGTTGCTTTCTCTTCGTGGTGAGCACGCGGGCGGCCCCGAGCATCGCGAGATCGCTGGCGACTTCGAGCGCGCTGATCGCGCATCCCGCCACGAGGACCCGCTTGCCGCGGTAGCGCTCCGGATCCTTGTAGGCCTTCGTGTGGATCGCTCCGCTTTCACCGCTGAAACCGGCAAGCCCTGGAACGTCCGGCACGACGGGCTTCTGGTACCGGCCGGTGGCGAGCACGACGTGCGTGAACGTCTCTCGGACCGTGGGGCCGTCCGCGGCGCGCGACTCAATCGTCCAGAGACCGTTCTCCCTGCCGGATTCGCTCGACGCCCGTCTCCATGCGCACGCACCTGCGACATGAGGCCGTGCGTCTCGTATCGGGTCAACTACGCCAGCACGTCCTGGTTTCTGGGATAAATAGGAGTTCTCCGGCGACGACGGTGTGCGAACCGTCGGCGACGAACACGCCGGGCACGTTGGTCATGAACTCGGCGTCGCGCGCGACGTTGCCGCGCGCGGTCGAGCTCGACGCCGAGCTCGGTCGAGCCAGCGCCCTTCTCGGGCCCGACGAAGCCCATCGCCAGCAGCACGAGCTCGGCAGGGCAGCTCGAAGTCGGTGCCCTCGACCTTCTGGAACTTGCCGTCGATCATAGCTCGACCTCGTGCACACGCAGCGCGCACGTTGCCCGTCGTCGTCGTCGACGAAGCGCTCGGTGTTCACGCTGTACACGCGCTCGCCGCCCTCTTCGTGCGCCGACGACACCCGGTAGATGTTCGGGTAGGTTGGCCAGGGATTGCTGTCCGCACGGCTGTCCGGCGGCCGCGGCAGGATCTCGAACTGGTGGATCGAGGCCGCACCCTGGCGGTGCGCGGTGCCGAGGCAGTCCGCGCCGGTGTCGCCGCCGCCGATGATCACGACGTGCTTGCCCGTCGCGGTGATCGGTGATTCCTCCAGGTCGCCCTCTTGCACCCGATTGGACGGCGGCAGGTACTCCATCGCCTGGTGGATCCCGTCGAGCTCGCGGCCGGGCACGGGCAGGTCGCGCCACGCGGCCGCGCCGCAGGCCAGGACGACAGCGTCGTGGGAGGCCAGCAGGATGTCCACGCTCGACGTCGTCCCCGACCGCGGCGCCGGTCCGGAACTCGGTGCCCTCGGCCTCCATCTGCGCGAGCCGGCGGTCGAGGTGGCGCTTCTCCATCTTGAACTCGGGGATGCCGTAGCGCAGCAGCCCGCCGATGCGGTCGGCCCGTTCGAGCACGACCACGTCGTGGCCGGCGCGGGTCAGCTGCTGCGCGGCGGCCAGCCCCGAGGGACCGGAGCCGATGACCGCCACCCGCTTGCCGGTCACTACGGAGGACGGCTTGGGCGTGACCCAGCCCTCGGCGAAGGCGCGGTCGATGATCTCGACCTCGACCTGCTTGATCGTGACCGGGTCTGGTTGATGCCGAGCACGCAGGCCGCCTCGCACGGCGCCGGGCACAGCCGCCCGGTGAACTCGGGGAAGTTGTTGGTGGCGTGCAGCCGCTCGATCGCGTCGCGCCAGTGGTCGCGGTAGACGAGGTCGTTCCAGTCCGGGATCAGGTTGCCGAGCGGGCAGCCGTTGTTGCAGAACGGGATGCCGCAGTCCATGCAGCGGCCGGCCTGGTGTCTCAGCTTGTCCTCGGGGAACGGCTCGTAGACCTCCTTCCAGTCCTTGAGCCGCACCGGCACCGGACGGTGCCTCGGCGTCGATCGGTCGAACTCCAAGAACCCGGTCGGCTTACCCATGACACATCTCCTCGTCGCTCGTTCGCTCGCTCGTTCCTCTTGGCGTCATACCCGCGCCGCTTCCATGATCTTCTCGACGGTCTGGTCTTCGTCGAGGCCGGCGGCCTCGCTGTCGGCGATCACCGTCAGGACCCGCTTGTAGTCGCTCGGCATCACCTTGCGGAACTGCGACACCTCGACCGCCCAGCGAGTTGAGGATGCGCTGCGGCCACCGGCGAGCCGGTGAGCTCGCGGTGCGCTCGACGAGGATCGTCTCCGTGCAGCGGCACGATCGTCGTCGTCGTCGAGCGGCTCCAGATCGACCATCTCGTAGTTGACCTTCTCGGCGAACACGCCCTCGTGGTCGTACACGAAGGCGATGCCGCCCGACATCCCGGCGCCGAAGTTGCGACCGGTCGGGCCGAGGACGACCACCCGGCCGCCGGTCATGTACTCGCAGCCGTGGTCGCCGACGCCTTCCACCACGGCGTGCGCGCCCGAGTTGCGGACGCAGAACCGCTCGCCGACGATGCCGCGCAGGAAGATCTCGCCGCCGGTCGCGCCGTACAGGATCACGTTGCCGGCGATGATCTGTCCTCGGCGACGTCGCCGCGGAAGTCGGTCGACGGCTGCACCAGAGGCGCCCGCCCGACAGGCCCTTGCCGACGTAGTCGTTGGCGTCGCCGATCAAGCGCATCTGGATGCCGGCCGGAACGAAGGCGCCGAAGCTCTGCCCTGCGGAGCCGGTGAACGTGATGTCGATCGTGCCGTCGGGCAGGCCGGCGCCCTTCCACACCTTGGTGACCTCGTGGCCGAGCAGCGTGCCCGTCGTGCGGTTGATGTTGCGGATCGGGAGTTCGATCGACACCGGCGTTCCCTCGTTGATCGCCGGTTGTGCCTGCGCGATCAGCTGCTGGTCGAGCGCGACGTCGAGTTCGTGGTCCTGGCCGACCGACTGGACCATCGTCTGGCCGTACGGGTTCTCGGGCACCTTCAGGATCGGGCTGATGTCCAGACCCGAGGCCTTCCAGTGATCGATCGCCGCCCGTGTGTCGAGGCACTCGACGTGGCCGATCATCTCGTCCATCGTGCGGAACCCGAGCTGCGCCATCAGCTCGCGCACCTCCTCGGCGATGTACTCGAAGAAGTTGACGACGAACTCCGGCTTGCCGGTGAACCGCTTGCGCAGCTCCGGGTTCTGCGTGGCGATGCCGACCGGGCAGGTGTCGAGGTGACAGACGCGCATCATGATGCACCCGGACACGACGAGCGGCGCGGTGGCGAAGCCGTATTCCTCGGCGCCGAGCAGGGCGGCGATGACGACGTCGCGGCCGGTCTTCATCTGGCCGTCGGTCTGCACGACGATGCGGTCGCGCAGGCCGTTGAGCATCAGCGTCTGCTGCGTTTCGGCGAGGCCGAGCTCCCACGGGCCGCCGGCGTGCTTCAGCGACGTCAACGGGCTGGCGCCGGTGCCGCCGTCGTGGCCGGAGATCAGCACGACGTCGGCCTTCGCCTTCGACACGCCGGCGGCGACGGTGCCGACACCGGTCTCGGCGACCAGCTTCACGTGGACCCGCGCCGACGGGTTGGCGTTCTTCAGGTCGTGGATCAGCTGCTTGAGATCCTCGATCGAGTAGATGTCGTGGTGCGGCGGCGGGCTGATGAGCCCGACGCCCGGCGTGGAGTGCCGCGTCTTGGCGATCCACGGGTACACCTTGTGGCCGGGCAGCTGGCCGCCCTCGCCGGGCTTGGCGCCCTGCGCCATCTTGATCTGGATGTCGTCGGAGTTGACCAGGTACTCCGACGTGACGCCGAAGCGCCCCGACGCGACCTGCTTGATCGACGAGCGGCGCTCCGGGTCGTACAGCCGATCGGCGTCCTCGCCGCCTTCGCCGGTGTTCGACTTGCCGCCCAGGCGGTTCATCGCGATCGCCAGCGTCTCGTGCGCCTCGGCGGAGATCGAGCCGTAGCTCATCGCCCCGGTGGAGAAGCGTTTGACGATCTCGCTGACCGGCTCGACCTCGTCGATCGGGACCGGGGGTGCGTTCCCCGGGCGACAGCTCGAACAGGCCGCGCAGCGTCATCAGCTTCTTCGACTGGTCGTCGACGGTCGCGGTGTACTCCTTGAACAGGTCGTAGCGGCCGCTCCGCGTCGAATGCTGGAGCTTGTAGACCGTTTCCGGGTTGAAGAGGTGGGGCTCACCCTCTCGGCGCCACTGGTACTCGCCGCCGAGCTCGAGCTTGCGGTGGGCACGCTCTTCGGGGCGCTTCGGATTGGCCGCCCGGTGGCGGGCCGCCACCTCGCGGGCCAGTTCGTCGAGCCCGATGCCGCCGAGCTGGCTGATCGTGCCGGTGAAGTACTTGTCGACGAGCGCCTCGCCGAGGCCGATCGCCTCGAAGATCTGCGCCCCGGTGTAGGACGCCACGGTCGAGACGCCCATCTTCGACATCACCTTGAGCACGCCCTTGTTGCACGCCTTGATGTAGTTGCGGATCGCCTGGTGGGGGTTCAGGTCGCCCATGCCGTGCATGCCTTCGGCGATCAGGTCCTCGATCGACTCGAACGCCAGGTACGGGTTGATCGCTCCGGCGCCGTAGCCGATGAGCAGCGCCATGTGATGCACTTCGCGGGCATCGCCGGCCTCGACGATCAAGCCGGCCATCGTGCGCTGCTTGGTCCGCACGAGGTGGTGGTGCACCGCAGCGGTCAACAGCAGCGACGGGATCGGCGCGTCGATCGTGTCGGCGTTGCGGTCGGAGAGCACGATCAGACGTGCGCCGTCCTCGATCGCACGTGACGCCTGCTCGCAGACCCGATCGATCGCAGCGGCGAGTCCCTCCCCGCCGGACTCGACGCGATACAGCCCCGACAACACCTTCGCGGCGAGGCCGTCGTGGTCTCCGTCGTCGTTGATGTGGATGATCTTGGCGAGCTCGTCGTTGTCGATGATCGGGTTGGACAGCGCGAGCTGCTTGCACGACTCCGGTCCGGGTGCCAGCAGGTTCGCCTCCGGGCCGACGCTCGACGACACCGCCGTCACGACCTCTTCTCGAATCGCATCGAGCGGCGGGTTCGTCACCTGTGCGAACAGCTGCTTGAAGTAGTCGAAGAGCAGGCGCGGGCGTTCCGACAGCACGGCGAGCGGGGTGTCGGTGCCCATCGAGCCGAGCGCTTCCATGCCCTTCGCAGCCATCGGCGCGATCAGGATCTTCAGTTCCTCGTGGGTGTAGCCGAACATCTGCTGGCGGCGCAGCACGCTGTCGTGGCTGAACACCACGTGCTCGCGTTCGGGCAGATCCGCCAGGTCGACCATTCCCTGCTCGAGCCACTCCCCGTACGGATGCTCCGCGGCCAGCGCAGCCTTGATCTCGTCGTCGTCGACGATGCGTCCCTGATCGGTGTCGATCAGGAACATCTTGCCCGGCTGCAGCCGACCCTTGGCGATGACCTTGGCCGGGTCGACGTCGATCACGCCGACCTCCGACGCCATGACGACGAGGTCGTCGTCGGTGACCCAGTACCGGCTCGGTCGGAGCCCGTTGCGGTCGAGCACCGCGCCGATCACCTTGCCGTCGGTGAAGGTGACGCTCGCCGGTCCGTCCCAGGGTTCCATCATCGAGGCGTGGAACCGGAAGAAGTCACGCAGCTCCTTCGACATCGTCGTGTCGTTCTCCCACGCCGACGGAATCATCATCATCACGGCGTGATGCAGCGGATAGCCGCCGAGATGGAGCAGCTCGAGCACCTCGTCGAAGCGGGCCGTGTCCGACGAGCCCGGCGTGCAGATCGGGAACGCCCGATCGATCCCGGGCAGGCTCTCGCTCTCGAGCATCGCCTCGCGGGCCCGCATCCAGTTCTGGTTGCCCTGCACGGTGTTGATCTCGCCGTTGTGCGCCACGAACCGGTAGGGGTGGGCCAGCGGCCAGGACGGGAAGGTGTTCGTGGAGAAGCGGGAGTGCACCAGCAGGAGCGCCGACTCGATCCTCGGATCGGTGAGGTCGGCGAAGAACTCGCTGAGCTGCGGCGTCGTCAGCATGCCCTTGTAGACGATCGTTCGGGACGACAGCGACGCGAAGTACGTGTCGAGCTCGTCGACGAGCTCGCGGCGTGAGCGCTTGCGAGCCACGAACGCCTTGCGGTCGAGGTCGATGTCGGTGGAGCCGGCGGGGTCGGACACGAACAGCTGCTTGAACGTCGGCATCGCCGCCCGCGCCGTCGCGCCGAGACAGTCGGGTTCACGGGAAGCTCGCGCCAGCCGAGCACCTGGAGTCCGACGTCGACCACGGTCGCGTCGATCGCCGCTTGCGCCTTCTCACAGGCCACCTCGTCGGCGGGGAGGAACGCGATGCCCGTCGCATAGGCACCGGCCGGCGGCAACTCGAAGTCGACGACGTCGCGGTAGAGAGCGGTCGGACACCTGGATCAGGATGCCCGCGCCGTCGCCGGTGTCGGGTTCGGCGCCGGTGGCACCGCGGTGCTCGAGGTTCGTCAGCGCGGTCAGCCCGGTCATGACCAGCTCGTTTGACCGCTGTCCCTTGAGGTTCGCGACGAATGAGACCCCGCAGGAATCGTGCTCGTTGCGGGGGTCGTAGAGACCGCTGGGTCCGGGAGCCTTGATCATCTGGGCACATCCTCGAAGGTACGTCCGGGCGCGAGGACCGGAGAGAGTCGTTTCGAACGCTGCGCAGGGTCGACGTTGACCGAACGGCGGTGCCTCGACGCTGAGGCGGCTCGGCCAGAGCCGAACGCAGTGTTGATTCTAGGGGGTCGACCCCCTCCGATGGAACCTCGTTCCCTCGTGATCGTCCGGCCCCACCCGTTCGTGCGGTGAGTGTGGTCGACGCGGTCGGTACCGGGCTGTTGGTCAGGAGAGACGGGACTTGACGAGGTCGGCGACCGCACGGCCGTCGGCACGGCCGGCAACCTCGGCGTTGACCGCCTTCATCGCCTTGCCCATGTCGGCCTTGGACGAAAATCCGTGCGTCGCGAACACGTCGCTCACGATCGCCTCGAGCTCGTCCGCGCCGAGCGCGGCGGGGAGGTATGCCTCGATCACGTCGATCTCGGCGCGTTCATCGGCCGCGCGGTCGGTCGCGCCACCGGCTTCGAAGGCCTCAGCGGCGTCGATTCGCCGCTTGACCTGCGATTTGAGCACCGCCTGCACGCCGTCGTCGTCGAGCGTGGTCGCTGCCGCACCGGATACCTGCGCCTCCTGGACGGCGGCGATCACCGAACGCAGCGTGCGCTGGCGCAGCGTGTCCTTCGCCTTCGTCGCCACGGTGAGGTCGGCTCGGATCTGGTCGATCAGCATGAGTGGAGTCTGGCGTCAGTCGACGAAGACCGGCGCACGATTTTCGAAGCCCGACATCACGGCTTCCACCTGGTTCTTCGAGCCGATCTGCTCGCCGATCACGCGACGTTCCTCGGCGAAGGCCTCGGCTGCTCCGTCGTGGTCGAGGCGGTTGAACAACGCCTTCGAACCGCGCACCGCGCCCGGGCTCCGACCGGCGATCTCCGCCGCCAGTGCGAAGGCGTCGTCGAGCGGCGTGTCGCTGAGGCGCGTCACGAGCCCGAGCGCGTGCGCCTCGGTGCCGTCGAACACGCGCGCGGTGAAGGTCAGCTCGCGGGCGATGTCGGGACGGGTCAATTTCGAGAGCATGAAGGTGCCGGTCATGTCGGGCACGAGCCCCCAGTGGACCTCGCGCACCGACATCTTGGTGTCGGGGTGGACGATGCGAATGTCGGCACCGAGTGCGATCTGCAGTCCCCCACCGAGGGCGTGTCCGTGGACCGCAGCGATGACGGGAACGGGGACCTCCTGCCAGACCCAGCACACCTGCTGGCCGAGGTGGGTGATGCGACCGTCGGCCATCTCGCCGGGGTTGCCATCGCTGCGCGCCGCGGCCTGTTCGACGCCGTCCTCACCAGCGTCGGCGAGGGCCTGCATCGACGAGAAGTCGAGGCCGGCGCAGAAGGACGGCCCGTCCCCCGACAGCACGACGACGCGAACTCCCGGCTCGGACTTCAGGCGCTCGCCGGCCTCGGCGATGCCGCGGAACATGGCGTTGTCGAGGGCATTGCGCTTGTCGGCGCGATTGAGACGGACATCGGCGATGCCGTCGTTGATCGAGATGGTGACGCGGTCGGACATCTCACGAGCTTGGCAGACTCATGCCTCCGATACCGAGGTCGTGCTACAACCTCTGGAATGAGCATGACACCGCCGCCACCACCCGGATACGAGAGCTCCGACAGCCCAGCCGGCGCTGCCAAGCCGCACCCGCGCGGCACGCTGATCCTGGTGCTCGGCATCGCCTCGTTCTTCATCTGCGGGATCGTCCTGGGGATCGTCGCCTTCGTGATGGGGAACAACGCCCTCAAGGAGATCGACGCCAACCCCGGCGCCTATTCGAACCGGGGCGTGGTGAACGCCGGGCGGATCTGCGGCGCGATCGGTGCAGCCATCAGCGTCTTGCTCCTCATCCTGGTGGTCACCTCCGGCTGAGCGATGCCGCGGCGTCGGTGACATGCTCGGGACATGCACCTCGACCTGTCTGCTGACGACGTCCTGACCACGACCCGCTCGGTTCGCAAGCGCCTCGATCTCGACCGCCCCGTCGAGCGGGAGATCGTCGAGGAGTGTCTCGAGATCGCCCTGCAGGCGCCCACGGGGTCGAACAGCCAGGGCTGGCAGTTCGTGTTCGTCGAGGACGCGGCGAAGAAGCAGGCGCTGGCCGACATCTACGACCGCAACTTCCAGAAGTATGCGGGCGTCGCCGCGTCGAACCAGTACCAGCCCGGCGATCCGCGTTATGACCAGAAGGATCGGATCACGTCGTCGGCCGTGCATCTGGTCGAGAATTTCCATCGCGTCCCGCTGATGATGATCCCCTGCATCACGGGGCAACTCGATCGGGCCCCGACGTTCCAAGCCGCCTCGGCATGGGGGTCGATCCTGCCGGCCGTGTGGAGCTTCATGCTCGCATTGCGGGAGCGGGCGATGGGCTCCGCGTGGACGACGATTCACCTGATGGACGGCGGTGACGCCGAAGCCGCAGAGATCCTCGGCATCCCGCACGATCAGGTCACCCAGGCCGGGTTGTTCCCGATCGCCTACACGGTCGGCACCGAGTTCAAGCTCGCCGAACGCCTCCCGCTCGACACCGTGCTGCACTGGGACGAGTGGTGAGGCGACGAGTGACGATCGGCGGCGCCGACTGACTCAAGGCCGTCTCCGGCGGCGCCGATGAACGAGTGTGGCCATCGAGTTCCATCCGTTCGCCCCACCAGCGGTGGGTGACGCAGCGACCAGCACGTCGCCAGCCGCACCATCACTTCCCGCACCATCACTTCCCGCACCGTCACCGCCAGCGCCATCACCGCCAGCACGATCCCCTGCACCACCATCACCTGCACCACCATTGCTGCCAGCGACTCCGCCCGCACCGGCGGACGTCGTCACGCCCGAGCCGACGCTGCCGGGCGCTCCTTCGACTCCTGCCCCGTCGCCGACACCGCCCGGCGTGCCCACGCTGCCGTCTCAGCGTGAGCGACCCCCGACCGTGCCCCCTCCCGCCGTGCCGCCTCCCACTGTGCCGCCTCCCGCCGAGCAGATGGCATCGGCGCTCCCGACGCCGCAGTCGATTCCACCGGTGTCACCGGTCCCACCAACGCGATCCGCTCGATCCGGTCGATCGAGCGGATCGATGCTCCTGCTGGCGGTGCTCGCGGTCGCGGCGATCGGGGGTGGCGCCTGGTACGCGCTCGGTCAGTCCGCCGAGACCGTTTCGGAGCCGGAGCCTGCCACGACGAGTTCGCTCGACATCGTGGCGCAGGACGTGACGAACCCGCTGCTCGTCCCCATCGAAGACGCGAACGACGTGCTCGACGCGATCGATGAGAACTCGACAGAAGCCGAGGCACTCGACGCGCTCGGACTGGACCCGACCGGCAACGCGGTTTCGGCGGCCACGAATGCGGCCGGTTACCGGTTCGTCTGGAACTACGGCACCGCGGAGACCGCCACCGTCATCGTCGACGCCACGACGGGCAACTTCATTTTCGACGTCAGCGACGGCACGGAGTGGCGCCGGATCGGCGACACCGTGTTCGGCCGGCGAGGCGACCTCGCGTGGACCACGGTCGCAGACCCGTTCGGTTCGATCCAACGACTCGGCCTCGACGCACCGCTCACGATCGAGCAGCTGTTCGACCCGGTGACCACCGAGTACACGACGTCGGCGACCAACGAGCGAGACGACGGCACCTCCCACGTCGTCGCTGAAGTCGACGCGTTCGCGTACGCCACCGCTCGACCCGATGCGTTCGGCGATTGGATCAAACAGTTCGGTCATCCGAGCGATGCTGCAGTGTTGGCCCCCGGCGACATCGTCGTCGTCCAGGCCGAGATCAGCTCCGACGACCGGTCCATCGATCTGGTCACCGTCACGACGGCGACGTTCGCAACGAGCTACGAACTCGTCGAGCTCTTCGAGACGCCACCCGTGATCGACGCGCCCGAGCGCTGAGTCAGCGCTTCCACTCGACCAGCTCGCGGCTGATGTCACCGATTGCTCGGCACCCGTTGAGCGACATGGTCCGCTCGAGGCCATCCCGAAAGAACGACAGCAACTGGTCGACGCCGGCCTCACCTGCGGCGCCGAGCGCGTACAGATAGGGACGACCGATCGATACCGCATCGGCACCGAGCGCGATCGCCTTCACGATGTCGGCGCCGCGTCGTATCCCACCATCACAGATGATCCTCGATCGATCCTGAACTTCCTGGCGGACCGGCTCGACCAGCTCGATCGGCCGCGGCGCATCGTCGAGCTGCCGGCCGCCATGATTCGACAGGCCGAGCGCGTCGACTCCAGCGGCGACCGCCAACTTGGCGTCAGCGACCGTCTGGATCCCCTTGAGTGCGATCGGACCGTCCCAGAACGAGCGGAGCCAATCGATGTCGTCCCACGAGAGCTTCTGATCGAACTGCGTCGCGACCTTCTCGGCGAGCGCCACCGGCTTGGATCCGTCCGGGGCCGAGCTGTTCGCCAGGTTGGCGAACATGATCGGATCGTTGCGGAGGAAGTCCCAGGTCCACGCCGGGTGAATGGCCCCGTCGATCAGGGTCCCCGGGCCGATCTTCGGCGGCAGGGAGAAACCCCGCCGGACATCTCGCTCACGTCGACCCAACACCGCGGTGTCGACCGTCAACCACAGCGCGTCGTACCCCGCTGCCTGCGCTCGGAGGACGAGCTCCTTCACCAGACCTCGATCGCGCCACGTGTACACCTGGAACCACTTGTTCCCACCGTTGACAGCGGCAACCTCCTCGATCGACCGGGTCCCCATCGTCGACAGCGCGTACGGGATCCCGGCTCGTTCTGCGGCCCGGGCAACCGCGAGTTCTCCCTGCGAGTGTGCGATTCGGGTGTAACCGGTCGGAGCGAGGATCAGGGGCATCGAGAGCGTACGGCCCAGCAATGTGGTGGTCGTGTCGAGACCGCTCACGTCGCGCAGCACCCGGGGTCGCCATTCGAGATCCGCAAAGCTCTCGGAATTGCCTCGGAGCGTTCGCTCGTCCTCGGCGCCTCCGTCGATGTAGTCGAACACGCCACGTGGCAGGCGCCGTCGAGACGCACGACGATAGTCGTCGATCGTCACGCACCGCTGAAGACGCCGCTCGACCGGAGACAGCGACACGTTCCGGAATTGCACCGTCTCCCGAAATGTCGAGATCATGCCCATCACCCGGACCGTACCCCGACAGGTCCGTGTGCCTTCGGTCATCCAGTGCGCTTCATCGGCACTTCAGGTCGATTTCGCCATCGATGCGAACGGCAACGGAGACCGCCGCACTCAGATACCGAGCTCGCGGCAGTGCCCGGGCGCACAGACTTAAGCATCCGAGCTTCGGGCAAGTCAGTCGACGATGCGCAGCCCGCTCGGGGTCATGCTCGGAGACGCCTGGGGCAGGTCGACGACGAACTCGGTCCGATGGGCGGGAAACACGTGCTCGCTGAGCAACAACGCCCGTCCGGCGTGATCGGTCGTCACCCGCTGGCAGCGCAGGAGCGGGGCCCCGATCGGGACGCCGAGCAGCGCGGCGTCGGACGCTGACGCGATGTCGGCGCCGATCGTCTGCGTCGCGCCCCGCAACTCGACGTCGAGCAGTTCGTAGAACGGACGTCGCTCCACGTCGGCGCGACAGCGCCGCCCCGAGATCCCCAGGACACCAGACGGTCACCACTGCGAACGGCTCGCCATCCGCGAGGTTGACGCGCTTGACCCGCAATACCTGGTCGACGCCGAGGATCTTGCGCACCCGTTCCGGGGCGTCCTCGAAGGCGAACTCCTCGATCTTGCGCTCGGAGAGCTTGCCGACCCCTTCGATCTGTGACTCGATGGTGCCGAGCGACCCGAGCGACTGGCGGACGGGCTCACCCGCGACGTACCAGCCGAACCCCTGACGCGCGGCGATCAACCCGTCGTCGCGCACCAGCTCCAGGGCACGACGGATGGTGACCCGTGATGCTCCGAACTCGGCGGACATCTCCGACTCGGACGGCAAGACCGACCCCACGGGGGCGTCAGCGAAACGAGTACGCAACTCGTCGGCGATCTCCTGGTAACGGATGTGTCTCACGCGCCAGCACCGATCAGCTCGATGCGGTTCCCGAACGGGTCGCCGACGTGGCAGCGGACGAGTCCCTCGATCTCGTCGTTCCAGATCACTTCGAGGCCCGTCGCCTCGACGAATCGCACGGAGACCGTGCACGTCAGGTCGGATGCGCCTTGCGGGCCGGCACGAATGGGTCCTCCGCGCCGACGTGGATGCGGACGTTGCCGGCCTCGAACCAGGCTCCACCTCGCGCCGCCATCGACGCCGGCTTGGGGACCTCGGTCAATCCCAGCGTGCCGGCGTAGAAATCGCGAGCCCGGTCTTCGGCGCCGACCGGAATCGCGACCTGCACGTGATCGATGCCGTCGCCGACGCCCGTCCACCTTAACTTGTATCTAACTTGTCTGCTATGGTGATGTCCATGGCCTCCGTCAGTGCAACCACTCCCATCGAGCTCGTCGAGCAGGTGTACGCCGCGCTTCCCGGCAACGTCGAGATCGCGCGAAACCGCCTCCAACGCCCGCTCACGCTTGCCGAGAAGATCCTCGTCAATCACCTCTCGGATCCCGAGAACCAGGAGCTCGAACGCGGCGAGAGCTACGCCGACTTCCACCCCGATCGCGTGGCGATGCAGGACGCCACCGCGCAGATGGCGCTGCTGCAGTTCATGACCGCCGGCCTCCCCGAGGTCGCCGTCCCCTCCACCGTGCACTGCGACCACCTGATTCAGGCCAAGGTCGGCGCGAAGATCGACCTGGGCGTTGCTGTCGACACCAACGCCGAGGTGTACGACTTCCTCAAGTCGGTCAGCGCCAACTACAACATCGGGTTCTGGGGGCCCGGCTCGGGCATCATCCACCAGGTCGTGCTCGAGAACTACGCCTTCCCGGGCGGGATGATGATCGGCACCGACAGCCACACCCCGAACGCCGGTGGGCTCGGCATGGTCGCCATCGGGGTCGGCGGCGCCGATGCCGTCGACGTGATGACCGGGTTCGCCTGGAACGTGAAGTGGCCGAAGGTCATCGGCGTCAAGCTCACCGGTTCGCTCTCCGACTGGTCGAGCCCGAAGGACGTGATCCTCGAAGTCGCCCGCCAGCTCACGGTCAAGGGCGGCACGGGCGCGATCGTCGAGTACCACGGCCCAGGTGCCGACTCGATCTCCGCCACCGGCAAGGCCACGATCTGCAACATGGGTGCCGAGATCGGCGCCACGACCTCCGTGTTCGGCTACGACGCGAACATGGCGGCATACCTGAAGTCGACGGGCCGCGAGGCGATCGCCGATGCGGCCGACAAGGTCGCCGAACACCTTCGCCCCGACGACGGCGCGCTGTACGACGAGCTGATCGAGATCGACCTCGACGCGTTGAAGCCGCTGATCAACGGCCCGCACACGCCCGACCTCGCCCACCGCGTCGGTGACGGCGTCGGCGAGGCCGCCCGCGAGAACGGGTGGCCGCTGGTTCCCTCGGCCGCGCTGATCGGATCGTGCACGAACTCGTCGTACGAGGACATCACCCGCGCGGCGTCGATCGCCCGCCAGGCGGCCGCCGCTGGGATCACGACGAAGGTGCCGCTGATGATCACGCCCGGCTCCGAGCAGACCCGGGCCACGATCGAACGTGACGGCCTCCTCGCCGACCTCGAAGCGGTGGGAGCGACGGTGCTCGCCAACGCATGCGGACCGTGCATCGGTCAGTGGAGCCGGCCCGAGGCCATCCTCAACGAGACCAACACCATCGTCACGTCGTTCAACCGCAACTTCCCGAAGCGCAACGACGGCTCGGCGAACACGCTCGCGTTCGTCACCTCACCCGACACGGTGATGGCCATCGCGCTGGCAGGCACGCTCGACTTCGATCCGACCACCGACACGATCACCGCACCCGACGGGACCGAGGTCCGCCTCGACGCGCCGGTCGGTCAGGTGCTTCCCGACGCCGGGTACGACCCCGGCGAGGACACCTTCACGGCTCCGCCGGCCGACGGCCACGACGTGCCGATCGCCGTGAGCCCGACATCGGAGCGTCTGCAACTCCTCGAACCCTTCGAGCCGGTGCCGCTGGAGCGGTACAACGATCTGCCCGTCCTCGTGAAGGCGCAGGGCAAGTTCACCACCGACCACATTTCGATGGCCGGTCCGTGGCTCAAGTACCGAGGCCACCTCGAGAACATCTCCGGCAACCTGTATCTGGGAGCCGTCAACGCGTACGAGGGCTACGAGGTCGGCTACGGCAAGAACCAGTTGACCGGCGCGACCGAGAAGTTCCCCGACATCGCCAAGGCGTACCACGAGGCCGACCAGCCGTGGGTCGTCATCGGCGACGAGAACATGGGCGAGGGTTCGAGTCGCGAGCACGCTGCGATGGAGCCGCGGTTCCGCTTCGGTCTCGTCGCGATCGCCCGCAGCTTCGCTCGGATCCACGAGACCAACCTGAAGAAGCAGGGCATGGTGCCGCTCACGTTCGCCGACCCGGCCGACTACGACCGGATCGACGAGGACGACCGCATCAGCGTGATCGACCTGCCGCCCGTGCCCGGCGAGACGGTCACCTGCCGGATCACGAAGCCGGACGGATCCACGGTCGACTTCGAGTGCAACCACACGTTCAGCCCCGAACAGGTCGAGTGGTTCGAGGCCGGATCGGCGCTCAACATCATCCGCCGGAAATCGGCGAGCTGAGCCTGCGTTGGCCCGCTCGAAGCGGCGGCGCGAGCAGCACCGGACCGCGCTCGTCGGCACCGGCGCCGATCGGCGAGCGCGGCTCGTCGTGCCGTTCGATGCGATCGAGTCGGCCGACGAAGCTCGACCCCCACGCTGGGCCGATGTCGCGGACGTCCTCGGCTCGCTGACGGGTTATCCCGCCGAGCTCATGGATGCGCCCTCCAGCGTCGCACTGGTGCTCGACGATTTCGCCTTCGACCTGCACCTCGGCGATCGCTTGATGGCGACCGGGACCCACGACGGCCCGGAGTTCAAGGCACTCGCGGTCGAGCACGGCGTCGACGTCGTCATCGCCGCCGACGTCGACGTCCGCCGCTCGGGTCCCGACGAGCTCGCCGCCGCCGCGACCAACGGACGTCTGGCCGGCGCTCGCGTCGCCGCATTCGGCGTGCAGCTCCTCGATCCGACCTGACAGAGCTCAGGCGCGCCGGCCGGCCTCGACCTCGTTGAGATCCAGGTGGTTGCGCATGTACTGGTTGGTGGCATCGGTTGTCGGCTGGTAGTCCCAGGCAGCGAACCGCCCCCGTCGCAGGGCGCTGTCGACGAGCGCCCGAGCACGCTGGCTCGAACGAACAGCGGCATCGATCGCGTCCGGATCCCAGCGGCGGAGCATCTCGGCGGTGAAGTCGGCGAGCGTGTCGGTGTGGTCCGGATCGCCGACGAGATCGACGAGCTCGTGGGGGTCGACGTCGAGATCGAAGAGCTGCGCGCCGTCCGGTTGCGACCAGACGAACTTCCAGGGCCCGCGACGAATCATGAAGATCGGCGCCGCGGCGCCCTCACCGAGGTACTCCCCCAACACGGTGCGCTCGACGTCGGTCGCGTCGTCGAGCAGCGGCAGGACCGATGCGCCGTCCATGTCGTCGGGCGGCTCGATCCCGGCGATGTCGAGCAACGTCGGCGCGATGTCGAGCAGGCTCACGTGTGACTGGTTCACGCGACCCGCCGCCACATCGTCGACGAGCCCGGGCCGGCGGACGATCAGCGGGATCCGGCACGCGTGCTCGAAGAAGCACATCTTGTACCAGAGGCCGCGTTCGCCGAGCATGTCGCCGTGGTCAGCGGTGAAGATCACGACCGTGTCGTCCGCCATCCCGTGTCGGTGGAGCACCTCCAGCAGTCTCGCCGACGTGGCGGTCGACGTAGCTGATGTTCGCGAGGTAGGCATGACGCGCCGTGCGTACCTGCTCCGCCGTGACCTCGGTGACGTCTGCGCCGATCACATGCCGGAGACGACGCGAGTGTGGATCAGCCGCGTCGTCGGGAAGGCCGGCGGTCGTCGGCAGCGGAATCGACTCGTGGTCGTAGAGATCCCAGAACTCCTGACGCGCGACGTACGGATCGTGCGGATGCGTGAACGACACCGTCATCATCCACGGCCGGTCGTCGGTGCTGCGGGCGAGGTCACGCAGCTTGCGGATCACCTGGTGCCCCACGTCGTCGTCGTAGTCGAGCTGGTTGGTCGCATCGGCGATTCCGGCGTGGACCACCGAGTCCATGTTGTGGAACCACCAGTCGAAGCGCCCGTCGGGATCGGCCCAGTTGGGCGTCCAGCCGAAGTCGGCCGGATAGATGTCGGTGGTCAGACGCTCCTCGTAGCCGTGGAGCTGGTCGGGCCCGACGAAGTGCATCTTGCCGATCAGCGACGTCTGGTAGCCGGCCGCCCGCAGGTGGTGCGCGAACGTCGGGACGCTCGCCGGCAATTCCGAGGCGTTGTCGTAGGCCCCGATTCTCGAGTTGAGCTGGCCGCTCATCATCGCGAAACGCGCCGGCGCGCACAGCGGGCTGTTGGAGTACGCCGACGTGAAGACGGTTCCCTCGGCGGCCAACCGGTCGATGTGCGGTGTGATGGCGGGCCCGCCGTGCATCCCGAGCATCGGCGCCGCCAGCTGGTCCGCCATGATCAGCAGCACGTTCGGCATCATCGGTCTCGCTCCCGCCTCGTTGTTGCACGGAGCGCCCGGCACCAGGTGTCACGGATTGACCGGGCCGCGACGGTCGTCATCGGCGCCCGCCGTCGGAGGTGGCCCCGCGGTAGACGGCGGTGTGATCCGGCGCCAGCGGCGTGTTGCCGAGGATCAGGTCCGCCGCCTTCTCGGCGATCATCATCGTCGGGGCGTAGGTGTTTCCGTTGCTGACGTTGGGCATGCAGCCGGCATCGACGACACACAACCCGTCGGTCCCCCACACCCGCATCGACTCCGGGTCGAGCACGGCCATCGGATCGTCCTGCGCCCCGATCCGCGTGGTGCACGACGGATGAAGTGCGGTCTCGGAATCACGCGCCACCCAGTCCATGATCTCCTCGTCGGTCTCCACGGCCGGCCCCGGCGAGATCTCGCCCGCGTTGAACGGCTCGAACGCCGGTTGCGTGAGGATCCTCCTGGCGGTGCGGACGGCTTCGATCCACTCGCGGCGATCCTGCTCGGTCGACAGGTAGTTGAACCGCACCGCCGGGTGCCGTCGCGGATCGGTCGAGGTGATCTTCACCGTGCCCCGAGCGTCGGAGTACATCGGCCCGACGTGCACCTGATACCCGTGCTCGATCTTGGCGTTGCCGCCGTCCGGGCGACGCGGCGACGAGCCGTCGTAGCGAATCGCGATCGGCAGGAAGTGGAACATCAGGTTCGGGTAGGACTCGTTCGGGTTGCTCTTGACGAACGCCCCGGCCTCGAAGTGATTCGACGCGCCGGGACCCTTTCGGAACAGCCACTGCAACCCGATCCACGGCTTCTTCCAGTGCGCGAGATGCGGCTGGATCGACACCGGCAACTTCGACTCGTACTGGATGTACACCTCGAGGTGGTCCTGCAGGTTCTCCCCCACGCCAGGCACCTCGGCAACGACGTCGATCCCGAGCGAGCCGAGGTGGTCCGGATCCCCGACCCCCGACAGCTGCAGGAGTTGCGGGGAGTTGAACGCTCCCCCGCACAACACGACCTCCCCCGCGGCGATCGTTTCGACCCCGCGGCCCTTCGCGATCTCGACGCCGACGGCCCGACTGCCGTCGAAGACCACCCGGTTCACGTGCGTGCTGGTCATCAGGTCGAGATTCGGACGGTCGAGCACCGGGTGGAGATAGGCACGAGCGGCACTCAAGCGCCGTCCCCGGAACACGTTCTTGTCGAACGCCGCGAAGCCCTCCTGGCGGAAGCCGTTGACGTCGTCGGTGCGGTTGAACCCGGCCTGCACCCCTGCCTCCAGCCAGGCGTCGAAGAGCGGAGAGGAGGCCGGGCCGCGTTCGAGCTTCAGCGGCCCGTCGTCGTTGCGCCACTCGTCGGCACCGGCCAGGCAGGTCTCCATCCGCTTGAAGTACGGCAGACAGTGCGCCCAGTCCCAGTGTTCGAGCCCGGGCAGCGCTCCCCACTTGTCGTAGTCCATCGGATTGCCCCGCTGGAAGATCATCCCGTTGATGCTCGACGACCCACCGAGCACCTTGCCGCGGGCGTGGTACACCCGCCGTCCGCCCATGTACGGCTCCGGCTCGGACTCGTACTTCCAGTCGTAGAACCGGCTGCCGATCGGAAACGCGAGCGCGGCCGGCATGTGGATGAACACATCCCACTTCCAGTCGCGACGGCCCGCCTCGATGAGCAGCACCCGGTTCGAAGGATCAGCGCTGAGACGATTGGCCAGCGCACAACCCGCAGAGCCACCGCCGACGATCACGAAGTCGTACACGCGGGCAGTCTGCCAGACGTCCGACGCTCGCACATCGGTAAGCGGTGATCCGCTCCCGGCCGGGACGACGCTCAGGCGTCGATCGCGGCGCGAACCTCGGCGACGTACTCCCCGACTGCATCGGGACCCGACTCCATGAGCCGTCGCACCATGCTGGCCCCCTGGATCACACCGTCGGCGACGCGGGTCGCCTGGTGTGCCTGCTCGGCATTCGACACGCCGACCCCCACGAGCACGGGCACGTCGGTGATCGCCTTCAGGCGTGCGGCCAGGTCGGTGGCGGTCTGCGCCAAGGACGACCGCTCGCCCGTCACGCCCAGCAGGCCGACGGAGTACAAGAACCCACGAGCGCGTGCGGCAACGCGCGGGAGCCGCTCGTCGGGGGCCGTCGGTGCGGCGAGCATGATCGTCTCGATCCCGTGCGCATCCGCCGCCGCACACCACGGTCCCGACTCTTCGAGTGGCAGGTCCGGCAGGATCGCTGCGGCGATACCGGCGCGTTCGAGATTCGCAGCGAACCGCTCCGGGCCCGGGTGGTGCACGAGGTTGTAGTACGTCATCACGGCGAGCGGGATGTCGACGTCGAGGTCGGGTACCTCGTCGAGGATCGCCGCCGGCGTGATCCCGGCGTCGAGCGCAGCCTGACTCGCCTGCTGGATGACCGGGCCGTCCATGACCGGGTCGGAGAAGGGGATGCCGATCTCGACCGCATCGGCGCCGTTGGCCGCACACGCACGAATCGCGTCCTGCCAGCCGGGGTAGCCGCCGGTGATGTACGGCACGAGCAGCTTGCGGCCCGCAGCGCGCTTGGTGCGGAACTCGCCTTCGAGGCGACCCATCAGAGCTGGCCTTCGAGGATGTCCATCATCTGGGCGACGTCCTTGTCCCCGCGGCCGGACAGGTTCATCAACACCGTCTGCCCCTGGATGTCGGGAGCGGTGCGGCTGATCCAGGCCACGGCGTGCGCGCACTCGAGGGCCGGGATGATGCCTTCGGTCTCCGACAGCAGCCGGAAACCATCGATCACTTCGGCGTCGGTGACACTCGGGTACTCGGCACGACCGATCGCCGCCAGATGAGAATGCTCGGGTCCGACGCCCGGATAGTCGAGGCCGGCCGAGATCGACACCGCCTCCTCCACCTGCCCGACCTCGTCCTGCATCAGGTAGCTGCGCGACCCGTGCACGACGCCAGGGGTGCCACGGCCGACCGCCGCGCCGCCGGCCGGCTCGACACCGACGAGACGAACGTCGGGCTCGTCGACGAAGCCGGAGAAGATCCCCATCGCATTCGATCCGCCACCCACACAGGCCACCACGACGTCGGGCATCGATCCGGTCATCGTCTGGATCTGCTCGTGCGCTTCGTCGCCGATGATCGACTGGAACTGACGGACCATGAACGGGTACGGATGCGGACCGACCACGGAGCCGAGGCAGAAGTGCGTGTCCGACACGTTCGCCACCCAGTGGCGCATCGCTTCGTTCACTGCGTCCTTGAGGGTGCGGCTCCCGGAGTGGACCGCTTCGACCTCGGCGCCGAGCAGCTTCATCCGGAACACGTTGAGCGCCTGACGTTCGACGTCGACGGCCCCCATGTAGACCTTGCATTCGAGCCCCATCAGCGCGGCGGCCGTCGCACTGGCCACACCGTGTTGACCCGCGCCCGTGTCGGCGACGATGCGCCGCTTGCCCATCCGCTTCGCGAGCAGCGCCTGGCCGATCACGTTGTTGATCTTGTGCGACCCGGTGTGGTTGAGGTCCTCGCGTTTGAGGATCAGCCGGATCCCGAGCTGCGCGCCCAGATTGTGGCACTCGGTCATGATCGACGGACGACCCGAGTACTGCGTGTGGACCTGCGTCAGCTCCGCGCGGAAGTCCGGATCGGACCACGCATCGTCGAAGGCCGCCTCCAACTCTTGGCACGCCGGCACGAGCGTTTCGGGGACGAATCGCCCACCGAACTCGCCGAAACGACCGGTTTGATCAGGAGGTGCACTCAGTGTGCTGACAGGTGGAGGCGTCATCGCTGCTGAGGGTACCGAGCGTGCGGTGCCCCATGAGCAACGGTCCTACTCGAAATCCCAGTTGTACGGACCCTCGTCGTCGCCGAGGTACTGCTCCGGAGCAGCCGCCTTCGCGTTCTCGATGAAGCGCATCACCGCGATGGGATCCTTCTTGCCCGGCTCGCGTTCGACACCGCTCGCCACGTCGACGCCCCACGGCTCGACCTCGCCGATCGCCGCGGCGACGTTGCCGGGGTTGAGCCCACCCGCGAGGATCAACTTGAGCTGCGACGGCGCATCGCCGGCCAGGTTCCAGTCGAACACCTTGCCGGAGCCGGGTTCGGGAGCGTCCATCAGGATCATGTCGGTGCCGTACTGGTCAGCACGCGGCAGGTTCTCGTCGCCAGCGCCGAAGGCCTTGATGACCCAGCGGAAGTGGCCGCCGATCTCCTTGCACTGGTCGGGGGTCTCGCGGCCGTGGAGCTGTACCGCCTTGACGCCCGCCCGGTGGGCGGTCTCCACCACCCGCGACGGAAGGTCGTCGCGGAACACCCCGACGGTGAGGATCTCCGGCGGCAACCGCCGGGTGATGTCGAAGACTTTCTGCGGGGCGATCTGACGCGTCGACGGCGCGAAGATGAACCCGACCGCATCGGCGCCCATCGCCACGGCGAGCAATGCATCGTCTTCGTTGGTGATGCCACAGATCTTCACGAACATGCTGTCGCGACCGTACTGCGCCGCGCAGGTCGCTGGGGTCTATGGTCGGGGGCGATGGGGCGACTCGACGAGATCGATCTGACACTGCGACTTGATCGCGAGGAATACGAGGAGCGGTTGAAGGCCGCGCAGGAGCGCTTTCTCGCGCTGCGACTCGAACTCGGTGGTGAGACCACCGGCGGCGACATCGGCCCCGGCTTGCTGATCGTCGTCGAAGGCGTCGATGCCGGCGGCAAAGGTGGTGCGATTCGGCGCACCGTCGAGCGGCTCGATCCGCGCCACTTCTCGGTGTACTCGTACGGCAAGCCCGACAGCCGAGCCAAGCGACACCATTTCCTCTGGCGGTTCTGGACGAAGATCCCCGGGCAGGGCGGGATGTGCGTCTTCGACCGCAGCTGGTACGGCCGAGTACTCGTCGAGCGCGTCGAGGAGTTCGCCACGCGCGAGGAGTGGATGCGGGCCTACGACGAGATCGTCCAATTCGAGCGCAGCCTCGCCCTGGAAGGCGTGATCGTCGTCAAGTTCTGGTTGCAGGTGAGCCAGGAGGAGCAACTCGCGCGATTCGAGTCTCGCCGCGATGATCCGTTGCGGCGCTGGAAGTTGAACGACGAGGACTGGCGCAACCGCGAGAAATGGCCCCAGTACGTCGAAGCGATCGAGGACATGTTCGCGATGACCGACCACGAAGTCGCTCCGTGGAATCTGATCTCGGGCGAGCAGAAGAAGTGGGCCCGCGTCAACTTCCTCGAGAGGCTGAACGAGCGCGTCGTCGAAGGCATGGAGCGCTGGAAGGCCTGACTCGACATCTCCGATGGCTACGGTCCAGGGGATGAAGATCACCAGGGGCAAGGTCGCAGCGATCACCGGAGCCGGTTCGGGTATCGGGCAGGCACTGGCCGAGGAACTGGCCGGTCGTGGGTGCGACCTCTCGCTCAGCGACGTCGACGAGGAAGGTCTCGCCGAGACCGTGCTCCGGTGCGAGCGAGCCGGCGTGACGGTGCGACCGGCGCGGCTCGACGTGTCCGATCGCGACGCGGTCTTTGCGTGGGCCGACACGGTGGTCGCCGATCACGGCAAGGTCAACCTGATCGCCAACAACGCCGGCGTCGCGCTCGGTGCGACGGCGGCCGCACAGTCGATCGACGACTTCGAGTGGCTGATGAACATCAACTTCTGGGGCGTCGTCCATGGCACGCAGGCGTTCCTCCCTCACCTGCGCGAAACCGGCGACGGCCACATCGTCAACATCTCGAGCGTGTTCGGCCTGGTGAGCATCCCGCTCCAGTCCGCCTACAACGCCTCGAAGTTCGGCGTGCGCGGGTTCACCGACGCCTTGCGGATGGAACTCGAGATCGAGCCGTGCGGCGTGTCGTCCACCACGATCCACCCTGGTGGCATCAAGACGAACATCGCCCGCAACGCGCGCACCGACGAGTCGGCGATGATCGGCGGCGCGACCCACGAGGAGATGGCCGACGACTTCGATCGGCTCGCCCGCACCACACCGGCGGGGGCCGCCAACAAGATCCTCAAGTCGGTCGAGCGAAACCGTCGCCGGGCCACGATCGGACCCGACGCCGTCCTGTTCGACATCGTGTCGCGGCTCCCCGCCGGGCTCTACCAACGATTCCTGGTGGCGATGACGAAACGCGAGCGGGAGAAGCGACTGGCCGCCTGACGGCGATGACCGGTCAGCCGATCAGCTCAGCGATGGCTGCGGCCGGATCCGGGCTGGTCACGAGCGTCTCACCGACGAGGACGGCGTCGTAACCCGCCGCTTCGAGTCGGCGCGCGTCAGCACCGCCGCGGACACCGGATTCGGCCACCTTGACGGCATGGTCGGGGATCACGCCCGCCATGCGTTCTGCGCGTTCGTGGTCCACCTGGAACGTCACGAGATCGCGTTGGTTGACCCCGACCAGCGTGGCGTCCGCCGCGAGGGCGAGTTCGAGCTCCGCCTCGTCGTGGATCTCGACGAGCACATCGAGCCCCAGGTCGGTCGCCAACCGATGGAAGTCGACCAGCTCCGTTCGGTCGAGCGCAGCGGCGATCAGCAGGACACAGTCAGCGCCCATCAGCCGGGCGTCGACCACGTTCAACGCGCTCACCGTGAAGTCCTTGCGCAACACCGGGAGGGAACACGCCTGCCAGGCCATCTGGAGGTCGCTGACCGAGCCGCCGAAGTGCGGCGTGTCGGTGAGGACGGAGAGGCACCGCGCTCCCCCGCGTTCGTACGTCCGCGCCATCTCGGCCGGATCGAGGTCGGCGTGCAGGTCGCCCTTGGACGGCGAACGCCGCTTGATCTCCGAGATGACTCCGAACTGGTCGGCGTTCGCAAGTGCGGCTCGAAACCCCCGGGCGGGTGGCATGCCCCGCGCCATGTCGATCAGGTGATCGAGCGTGCGCGTGTCAGCAGCAGCGGCCGCTCGATGCGCCTCGAGAATCGCGTCGAGGTAGGTCTGGGTCACAGACCCTTGCCGCGCACCGGATTCAGCACGGTGATCTCGGGGCGAGCGCCGGCGAGCGAGCGCAGCGCCATCCCGAACTCTTTCATCGACTCGCTCTGGCCGTGTGCTGCCAGCGCCTCGTGGCTGGTGTACTCCTCGTACATCCACACCACGTTCTCGTCGCCTGCGTCCTCGTTGAGGATGTATGCCAGCGTGTCGGGCTCGTTGGCCTCGACGTGGTCGATCATGGGGCCCATGGCGGCGACGAGTTCCTCGCGCTTGCCTTCCAGTGCGGTGATCTTGGCGATGACGACAACCTTGCTCATGCCCCGCAACCTACCGGTGCCCGACGTCGGGTACCGCTTCGAGGCGGGCGGTGTCGGGGAGCGTCAGAAGCCGAGACGGTCGCCGATCGTCGCGAGCAGGTCGTCGATCGGCACCCGTACCTGCTCGGTCGTGTCCCGATCGCGGACGGTCACCGCGTTGTCGTCGAGCGAGTCGAAGTCGACCGTCACGGCGAGCGGCGTGCCGATCTCGTCCTGGCGGCGGTAGCGCTTGCCGATGTTCTGCGTCTCGTCGTAGTCGACCATGTAGCGGTCGGCGAGCAGTTTGCGGACGTCGTGGGCGAGCGGCGTGAGCGTGTCCTTCTTGCTCAACGGCAGCACGGCCACCTTGTACGGCGCGAGGCGCGGGTGCAGCCGGAGCACGGTGCGACTCTCACCGTTGACCTCGTCCTCGTCGTACGCGGCGAGCAGGAACGCAGCCATCGTGCGGGTGGCACCGGCGGCGGGCTCGATCACGTAGGGCACGTAGCGTTCGTTGGTCTGCGGATCGAAGTAGTCGAGCCGCTCCCCCGACACGGCGGCGTGCGCCTTGAGATCGAAGTCGGTTCGTTGGGCGATGCCTTCGAGCTCGTCGAAGCCCCACGGGAACTTGAACTCCACGTCGGAGGTGCCGGTCGAATAGTGCGACAACTCGTCGTCGCCGTGAGGGCGCAGCATCAGCATGTCCTCGGGGATGCCGAGGTCCTTGTACCAATCGAGACGCTCCTTGCACCAGTACTCGTACCACTGTGCGGATTCCGCCGGCGGGACGAAGAACTCCATCTCCATCTGCTCGAACTCACGCGTGCGGAAGATCCAGTTCTGCGGGGTGATCTCGTTGCGGAAGCTCTTGCCGATCTGCGCGATCCCGAACGGCGGCTTCTTGCGCGACGTCTGCAGCACCTGCGTGAAGTTCGTGAACATGCCCTGCGCCGTCTCGGGTCGGAGATAGGCATCGGCGCCGGTGCCCTCGACGGGGCCGGCCTGCGTCTTGAACATCAGGTTGAACTCGCGCGCCTCGGTGAAACTGTTCTTCTCACCGCAGTTCGGGCACGTGTCCGCGTCGTCGAGCTTGTCGAGCCGGAACCGGTTCTTGCAGTTCGTGCAGTCGACCAGCGGATCGGAGAAGTTCGCCAGGTGGCCCGACGCCTGCCACACCTGCGGCGGGCTGAGGATCGCGGCGTCGATCAGCACCACGTCGTCGCGCTGCTGGACCATCGAACGCAGCCATGCCTCCTTGACGTTGCGCAGCAGGAGTGAGCCCAGCGGGCCGTAGTCGTACGTCGATCGGAACCCGCCGTAGATCTCGGCGGACTGGTACACGAACCCCCTGCGCTTGCAGAGGGAGACGATCTGTTCGAGGTCGGTTGCGGCCATACGGCGCCCCAGGCTACGCCCGACCCGGCCCGACCCCGCCCGCCCGTCCGTTTCTCACCGGTGACCGCAGGAGGGGGTGGTCAGGTGAGGTCGGCAGCTTGTTCGATGAGCGCGGCGAGCTCGTCGACGTCGTCGATCTCGAGTTCGCCGGCGAGACGCCGAGCCTCCTCGGCGAGATCATCGACGTCGACATCGTCGGCGTAGGGATTGTCGCGCAGCTTCTCGGCGAACGTCACGACCACCGTGGCGAGCTGGAAGTCGTCGGGTGTGTCACCCCAGCGGGGCTCGATGTCACGCAGGTCGATGTCCTCGTCGATCTCGGTCACCTCGCCTGAGTCGGGGTCTTCCCACCGCAGCGCGACCACCCCGAGCTCGGCTCGATCGTCGAGACTGACCCCGCCGGCGAGCTCGAGTTCGTAGATCGCGGTCACCTGATGGCCCGCACCGAGCTCGCCTGCGTCGACAGAGTCGTCACGAAATTCGCTGTCTCGAACGCCACGATTCTCGAACCCGATCAAGCGGTAGGCGCTGACGAACTCCTCGTCGAACTCGACTTGGATCTTGGCGTCCTTGGCGATGGTCAACAGCGTCGAGGTCAGCTCGTTCTCGAACAGCCGCTCGGCCTCGTCGAACGTGTCGACGTAGGCGTAGAAGCCATCGCCTTTGTCGGCGAGCTGCTCCATCGTGACGTCGTTGAAGTTGCCCATCCCGAATCCGACCGTGACGAGGTCGATGCCGTTGTCGGCGTCCTCACGGATCATCGAGGCGAGCTGATCCGGATCGGTCACGCCGGCGTTGGCGACGCCGTCGGACGCGAGCACGACCCGGTTGATCCCACCGTCGTCGAACGCCTCCCGAGCGAGGGCGTATCCCTCCCGCAAACCGGATTCGAGGTTCGTCGAACCGCCGGGACCCAGTTCGTCGATGGCGTCGATGATCCGATCGCGATCGCGTACCGAGGTCGGTTCGAGGACGATGCCCGACGAGTCGCTGTACGTCACGATCGCCACGGTGTCGTCGTCGTTCAGCTCGTCGACGAGCAGCGTCAGCGATTCCTTCACGAGACCGAGCCGGTCGTCGCGGTCCATCGATCCCGACGTGTCGATCACGAACGTGAGCGCAGCATCACCACGGTCCTCCTCGGCGACGATCTCCCCCTGCACGCCGACGCGGACGAGGACGTTGTCGTCGTTGAACGGTGACGGCCCGCCGTCGACCGAGATCTCCAAACCATCACGCGGCGCGTCGTAGGCGTAGTCGAACGCGTTCACATACTCCTCCGGGCGCACCGACTCGCGGGGTGGAAGCGAACCCTCGTCGAGGAACCGGCGGCCGATCGAGTACGAACCGGTGTCGACATCGAGCGCGAACGTCGACAGCGGGTCGTCGGCGGCGGCAACGAAGTCGCGGTATCCGTAGTCCTCGAAGCGATTGTCCTCGAATCGCCCCTCGGCGTCCTCCGGGGGTGGTTCGTCGTCGAAGAGTCCACCACCTGCGCCGCTCGACCGGTCGTCGGCAGCTTCGCCGAACTCGTCCTCGACGTCGATCGCCGGCTCCGCTGTGGACTCCGCCCCTGAATCGAGCGCGCCGTCATCCGTCGCCGCATCGCCCGCCGTCTCTTCTTCGAGATCCCCCTCGACGATGTCGGTCGCGGCATCGGTCGAGGCCGGTTCCTGCGAGAACTCCCCCTCGGCGTCGTCCCCGTCGACGCCCACGTCCTGGCCGCCTCCCTCGGCTCCGTCACCACTTCGTCCCGAGTCCAGTTCCGTGGTGGAGTCGTCCGACGCATCGTCGTCGGACCCGCACGCCGCCAGAAGTGTCCCCACGGCCACGACGGCCGCCACTGTCTTGTTCACGTTGCTGCGTTTCATGGGTGTTGGACGCCATCGGCCTCGACCCGGTTCCCTGCGTCACACGATCGTCACGTCGGAAAGCGTCAGGTCGGTCCTCGACACCGACGGCGACGGATCGGCCGACGACGAGGTGACCGCCGACGGCGCGGCGGCCGGGTGGACCATGCGGGTCGTGCAGAACGGGGCGGTCTCCGAAGCAGTCGTTCCGAGCATCGCGGGATGCGCCCGCCTGGATGGTCTCGAGAACCCCGTGTGCCCCTCAGTGCGCTTCGAACATCGCGACCGCTCGGAGGCGTCGTTCGATCTGGAACTCGAGTGCCTTCGTGGCGAGCGACGACACCTCGTGGGTCGCGGGCGATTCGTCCTGGTCGAGTGCGTGTTGCAGCCGGCCGCCGAGGATGTCTCGCAAGATGCCGATGGCCGCCGGACTGATCGACTGCCCCGACCGACACGACCGGCAGAGCACGCCGCCCTCGTTCAGATCGAACGCCACCAGCGCGACGTCGGGCTCCGACGCGTGACACCGCACGCACGTGTCGAGCTGCGGATGGAAACCCTCGCGGGCGAGCAGCTTCCAGTAGAACGCCGGAACGTTGAGCGGCGACGGATGCACCGCGATCGTGCGCAACACCCCGACCAACATCTTGTACAGCTGCGGGTTCGGCTCGCGTTCGAGCGACAGCTGATCCACCGCTTCCAACGCGGCCAGACCCTGTGACGCCCGATCGAGCGACGACAACATCGGTGACAGCGGCTCGATCGCCTCGGCCTGGCTGACGATGTCGAGCTCGCGGCCTCGATACAGCAGCAGCTTGACGTGGCTCATCGGTTCGAGCCGTGCCCCGAACTTCGATCGCGTCTTGCGGACGCCCTTGGCCACCGCCCGAACCTTGCCGTTGTCGCGCGTGTGGATCACGACGATCTTGTCGGACTCGCGCAGCTTGTAGGTGCGCAGGACGACCCCGACGTCGTGATAGAGCCCGCTCAACCGACCGACTCGTCGGAGTCGTCGAGCCCACCGAAGCGGCGCTCGCGCCGGGCGAAGTCGGCGATCGCCTCGACCAGGTGATCCTTCGTCAGCTCGTTCCAGGCCATCGGGCGAAAGACGAGCTCCCCGTACGCGAGCTCCCAGACGAGCGATGGCGGCAGGCGCGTCGGCTCGCCGAGCACGACGATCAGATCGGGTTCGTAGTCGGCAGGGGCGTACAGCATCTCCGACACCGTCGCCTCGTTGACGGGTTCGTCGGCCGGCAGGTCGGCCATCGCCTGAGCGAATCGGGCGCGCCCGTCGCCGCACGGATCGATGATCACGTGGCAGCCGTCGACCATCCGCTCCCAGCCCGTGCTGTCACTCGGGCGGCTGCCGGGTTCGAAGGCGCGCAGCGTCAGGAACGTCGCGCCGGCATTGGCCGCCACGGCACCGAGCTCGCTGACGCGCTCGTCCCAGCGCTTGACCCCCAGGTCGTCCCAGTCGCCGAGCGTGCCGCCGACCACCATCACGTGGCGCAGGAACTGCTGTGTCGAATCGGGCTCGGGCAGGCTCTCGACCATTTCGTCGCGGCCGGCGCGACGCTCGGCATCGACATCGGTGGTTGATGGGGTCATCGACACACCCCCATCTTTCCATGTCGACCGCCACGAATGGTGCCCGCGTCCGGATTCCTCCGCAGCTACCCTCGGCCTTCGTGCCTGCCGACCCGATGGAGCCGACCGATCCTCGCCCGGGGACCCACCCGGGCCTGCATGTCGCGTGCATCATGGACGGCAACGGACGGTGGGCGGCTCGTCGCGGCCTCCCGCGTACCGATGGCCACACCGAGGGTGAAGAGAACCTCGCCCGGCTCGTCCGTGTCGCCGTCAGACGTGACATCGGCTACCTGACCGTGTTCGGGTTCTCGACGGAGAACTGGCGACGACCACGCCCGGAGGTTCGCCACATTCTCGGCCTCCACGAGAAGCTCTTCGGTCGCGTCGCCGAGCTCAACGAGCTCAACGTCAGGATCCAGTGGATCGGGCGACCGTTCGATTCCCGCGAAGCTCGCACGCCGAGATACGTGCAGCGCGCCATTCGCAAGGCGATCAGCGACACCGCCGCGAACACCGGGATGACCTTGACCGTGGCCTTCGACTACGGCGGCCGATCCGAGCTGGTCAGCGCCGTCGAGAAGGCACGGGCGGACCCCGACGGCATCACCACCGAGTCGATCTCGCGGCACCTCTATCTTCCTGATCTGCCGCCGGTCGACGTCCTCGTCCGCACCAGCGGTGAACGTCGAGTGTCCAACTTCCTCCTGTGGCAAGCGGCGGGCGCGGCGATCTATTTCACCGACGCACCGTGGCCCGATTTCGACGCGACGGAGCTCGACGCTGCGCTCGCGCTGGTGCCCGCTCGATGAGCGGCAGTGACGCGTCAGACCGAGAAACCTCCGACCGGACACTGGCGGCGCTGTCGACGGTCACCGGTGCGTTGGAAGCCAGCGAGGATCGAGCCGGTCAGCGCGAGATGGCGCAGCTCGTCGAGCAGGCGATCGCGGACAAGCGGCACCTCGTCGTCCAGGCCGGCACGGGCACCGGCAAGACGCTGGCGTATCTCGTCCCGGCGCTCACCTCAGGCGCAACCGTGGTCGTCGCCACGGCGACCAAGGCACTGCAGGATCAGCTGGCCTCGAAGGATCTGCCGTTCCTCGCGGAACACCTCGGCATCGACTTCGACTGGGCGGTCCTGAAGGGGCGGAGCAACTACGTGTGTCTGCAACGGCTCCGCGAGATGGCGAACCCGGAGCAGGGCCAGCTCGAACTCGACAACATGGCCGTCGTCACGCAGGCGGAGATCAAGCGGCTGGCCGAGTGGGCCGGCACGAGCGCCACGGGCGATGCCGCCGAGCTCGACTGGACCCCGACGGACAATGCGTGGCGCTCGGTGAGCGTCGGCTCGGACGAGTGTCCGGGGGCCGAACGCTGTCCGCTCGGCGAACCCTGTTTCGCCGAACAGGCCCGACGACGCGCGCAGGCCGCACAGGTCGTGGTCGTCAACACCCACCTGTACGGCCTCAATGTCGCCTCCGACAACGCGATTCTTCCCGACCACGACGTGGTCGTGTTCGACGAGGCCCACGTCCTCGAAGACATCATGAGCGACACCGTGGGCGTCGAGGTCTCCCCCGGGCGTTTCGTCGCGCTCGCCGCAACGATCCGTCGGATTCTCGACGATCCCGACCTGACGGGCTCGGTCGCCGAGCTGGGCGAGACGATCCGAGATGCGCTCACGCCGCACGTCGGTGAACGGCTCACGACGCCGCTGCCCGACTCGGTGCAGGACCCGCTCGCCTCCGCTCGCCTCACCCTCGGCAACGCGAACGACGCGCTCGCTGCGATCGACACGACGAACGAAGACGCGAAGCAACGCAAGCTGCGCGCACAGACCATGACCGGACGGTCGATCCAGCAACTCGACATCGCGATCGAGGGCCGGGAGGGCTACGTCGCATTCGTCTCCGGAACGCGCGACTCGCCCCGCCTCGAGGTGGCGCCACTCGACGTCGGCCCGGCGATGGACGAGGGCGTGTGGACGCGGCGAACGGCGATCCTGACGAGCGCCACGATTCCGTCCTCGCTTGCGAGTCGCGTCGGGATCGCACCGGATGCGGTCGACGTCGCCGACGTCGGCAGCCCGTTCGACTACGAGTCCAACTCGCTGCTGTACTGCGCGATCCATCTCCCGAACCCGAACTCGCCCGAGTTCCGCGCCCAGGCCAACGACGAACTCGAAGCGTTGATCAACGCAGCGGGCGGCCGCACGCTCGCGCTGTTCACGAGCTACCGAGCGATGGACGAGGCCGCCGAGGAGATGCGAGAACGGCTCGACGTGCCCGTCCTCACACAGCGCGACATGCCCAAGACCGCACTGGTGAAGGCCTTCGCCGACGACGACGCCACCTGCCTGTTCGCAACGGCGGGTCTGTTCCAGGGCGTCGACGTCCCCGGGACGACACTCTCGCTCGTCGTCATCGACCGCATTCCCTTCCCCCGGCCCGACGATCCCCTCCTGTCGGCTCGACGCGACCAGCTCGGCCGGACGGCGTTCAGCGAGATCGACATCCCGCGCGCCTCGATGATGCTGGCGCAGGCGGCCGGCCGCCTGATTCGCTCGGCGACCGACACCGGCGTCGTGGCCGTGATGGACCCGCGCCTCGGGACCGCCAACTACCGCTGGGACATCGTGCGCGCGCTTCCTCCGATGAAGCGCACCCGACATCGAGCCGAGGTGGAGGAATTCCTCCGAAGGATCACCCGCTGAGGCGAAGCCTGGGGTCCTCGGGCCGCCCCCGCAGGGCTTTGTCCGCCGCAACGGGCTCCGGTAACTTCGTCGGCTCATCGGAGAAAACACGCCGCTGGAGGCACACATGGCACTAGGACCCATCGAGGTCATCGTGATCGCGTTCCCGGGAAATCGCTTCAACGGCGAGATCATCCCCGAACTCGAACGACTCGTCGAGAACGACACGATCAGCATCATCGACGGCGTGGCGATCGTGAAGGCCGACGACGGCGAGGTCGAGTTCGTCGAGTTCGACCAGGACCACGAGAACGAACATGCCCAGCGTCTCGCCGGCCTCTTCAACCGCTTGGAGGCCCTCGTGTCCGACGACGACATCCGATCGCTTGCCGCCGATCTGGAGCCGAACAGCTCCGCTGCCATCCTGGTGTTCGAACACATCTGGGCCAAGCCGTTCCAGGAGGCCGTCCTCGATTCCGGCGGCTTCCTGGCCGCCAACTTCCGGGTTCCGGCAGAGACGGTCGATGAACTTCTCGCCGAGCTCGCCGTGCTCGAGGACTGACCATGACGAGCGCCGGATCGTGATGAGCGCCGGATCGTGACGAACACCAGGATCGTGATGAACGCCACGACGAAGAACACAAGGAGCAATCGATGAGACGACGAGTAGGACGCCCCGGACTCGTGGGCACGATGGCCCGCACGGCGGTCATCGCCGGCACGGCGAGCGCAACCGCAGGTGCCGTGCAGCGACGCGGTGCGCAAAAGGCTGCGGCGCAGCAGGCAGCGGCGACACCGCCACCCGAGCCCGCACCGGCGCCACCCCCTCCGGCCCCGGTCGCCGCGGCGCCCGCCGAAGACGATCTCATCGCCAAGCTCCAGCAGCTCGCCGACCTCAAGGCCCAGGGCATCCTCGACGACGCCGAGTTCGCGTCCGCGAAAGCCAAACTGCTCGCCTGACCGGCCGTCCGGCCCGGTCCCGACGGGGCCGGGTCAGGCCAGGGTGCCGACGTTGTTCAGCTCGGCGAACGCCTGCTCGAGTCGCTCGACGAAGCTCACTTCGCCGGCGCGCAGCCAGACCCGCGGGTCGTAGTACTTCTTGTTCGGCGCGTCGCTCCCGTCGGGATTGCCGAGCTGACCCTGCAGGTAGTCGTGCTTGTCGGCCTCGTACGCCCGCACACCGTCCCAGAACGCCCACTGCAGGTCGGTGTCGATGTTCATCTTGATCACGCCGTAGCTGATCGCTTCCTCGATCTCGGCTGCGGTCGAACCCGATCCCCCGTGGAACACGAAGTTGACCGGCTTGTCCGAGTCGGTCCCGAACTTCTCGGCGATGTGGGCCTGGGCGTCGCGCAGGATCGTCGGCGTGAGCTTCACGTTGCCCGGCTTGTACACGCCGTGCACGTTGCCGAACGCCGCGGCGATCGTGAAGTTCGGGCTGATCTCCATCAGCCGCTCGTAGGCGTACGCCACCTCTTCGGGCTTCGAGTAGAGGTCCTCGGGGTTTGCGTCGGAGTTGTCGACGCCGTCTTCCTCGCCGCCGGTGATCCCGAGCTCGATCTCGAGGGTCATGCCCATCGGGGCCATCCGCTTCAGGAAGTCGACACAGATGTCGAGGTTCTCCTCCATCGGCTCCTCGGACAGGTCGAGCATGTGCGAGCTGAACAGTGGCGACCCGGTCGCCTCGAAGTGTCGTTCGCCCTCGTCGAGGAGTCCCGAGATCCAGCCGAGCTTCTTCTTCGGGCAGTGGTCGGTGTGGAGGATCACCCGGGCGTCGTACGCCGCGGCCATGGTCTGGACGTGCTTGGCTCCGGCCACGGAACCCAGGATCGAGGCGCGATCACCGTCGACGGGCACGTTCTTCCCACCGACGAAGGCCGAGCCGCTGGTCGAGAACTGGATGATGACCGGGCTGTTCACCTTGCCGGCGGTCTCCATCACGGCGTTCATCGAGTTGGTCCCGATGCAGTTCGCCGCCGGGAGTGCGAACTGCTCGGCCTTGGCCAGCGCGAAGACTTCGTTCACCGCCTCGCCGGTGAGCACGCCTGCGGGAAAGTCGTTCTTGAGCTGAGTCACGATGCCCAGTGTAGATGCCAGCACCCCGGCGCTGGCCAGACCGACGCGGCCCGGCCGCCAGTCGCAGGTACGGTGCTCGGGCATGGGAGCACTCGTCACCGTCGCACTCGATGCCGACATCGCCACGATCACGATGGACTCGCCACACAACCGCAATGCGCTCTCGGTGCAGCTGATCGCCGAGCTCCACGCTGCGATCGACGCCGCCGAGGAGGCACTCGCCCGAGCGATCGTGCTGCGCCACGAGGGTCCCGCGTTCTGCGCCGGTGCCGATCTCAAGGAACGCTCCGATGGGCCGCCGGACGCCACGCCGTTCGTCTCGGTGCTCGAACGGCTGATGGACACCGAGCGCCCGACCATCGCGGCCGTCGACGGTGCGGTGCGCGCCGGGGGCATCGGCCTGATGGCCTCGTGCGATCTGGTGGTCGTGAACCGTGCCACGACGTTCGCGTTGACCGAGGTTCGGATCGGCGTTGCCGCCGCCATCATTTCCGTCCCCATCCTGCGGCGCGTGCCCGCCGGGAAGATCGCCGCCGCCATGCTCACCGGTGAGGTGTTCGACGCGGCCGAGGCGCGATCGATCGGGCTGGTCACCCACGTGAGCGACGACGTCCCATCGACCGTCGCCAGGCTGGTCGACGGGGTCCGAGCCGGCGCGCCACGCGCCGTTCGCGAGACCAAGGCACTGCTGCGTCGGGTCCCCACGCTCGAGCGCGACGCCGCCTTTGCCGACATGGCGGCACTCTCGAACGAGATGTTCGCGGGACCGGACGCCCAGATCGGCATGCAGGCATTTCGCGAGAAGCGACGCCCCGATTGGATCCAGGCCGCTCCCTGACACCGCGACGTTCGTCACCCGACACGACACCGACCGTTGCGGAGTGGGTCTGACCCTCTCCGCTACGCGGCGCTATGTGCGGCCCGATGTCACGTGCGACAATGGACACATGACGACCAGCCAGGACCTGCACGACCGCATCGTTGGACAGAACATCCCCAAGCGCTTTCTCGCGAATCTCGAGCGCAACGGTGACGTCGAGGTCCTGAACTGGAAGACCTCGTCGGGCGATTGGGCCACGAAGACGTTGCGCGAGGTCGCCGACGACGTCGCCCGCCTCACCACCTCATTGAAGGACCTGGGTATCGGCAAGGGCGACACCGTCGTGATGATGATCCGGAACCGTCCGGAGTTCCACGCCATCGACCTCGCGGTGCTGTTCTGCGGGGCGACGCCGGTGTCGATCTACAACTCGTCGGCCCCCGATCAGATCCAGTACCTCGTCAACGACTGCGGTGCGAAGCTCGCGATCCTCGAAGACGAGGGATTCCTGGAGCGCTTCGAGTCGGTCCGCGACAAGATCCCGACGATCGAACACATCGCACTGATCGAAGCCGGAGATGCCGGTGAGGACGTCCTGCGCTACAGCGACATGATCGCCGCCGAGCCCGCCGACCTCGCCGCCGAAGCCGAGACCGCCACGCTCGACGACATCGCAACCGTCATCTACACCTCCGGAACCACCGGCCCGCCGAAGGGCGTGATGCTGAGCCACAGCAACGTGGCGTGGACGCTCGAATCGGTCGGCCAGTCGATGCGCGATCAGACCGACATCGAGGACTTCGCCGGCAAGCGCCACGTGTCGTACCTCCCGATGGCGCACGTCATGGAACGGCTGCTCGGGCACTACTACATGGCCGACTTCGCGACTCGCGTCTTCTGCTGCCCCGAAACCGCGCAGATGCCGGCGATGGTCCGCGAATCGAAGCCGAACGTGTTCATCGGAGTGCCACGCGTCTGGGAGAAGATGTACGCCGGGGTCACGGCGGCGATCTCCGCCGACCCGGAGAAGGAGCAGCAGTTCAACGACGGCGTCGCCGCGGCGATCCCGATCATGGAGAAGATGACCAAGGGCACGGCCACCGACGAGGAGATCGCCACCTGGAACTTCCTCGACGAGGTGGGATTCAAGATGGTCCGCGGCCTGATCGGGCTCGACGAGGTCGAGATCGGCATCTCCGGAGCGGCCCCCATCCCCGCCGAGATCCTCGAGTGGTTCCGTGCGATCGGCGTCCCACTCAGCGAGGGCTACGGGATGAGCGAAACGACGGCCGTGTTGTCATGGGCCGCTGCAGCGAAGCCCGGCTACGTCGGCATCGCCGCAACCGGTGTCGAGATGAAGCTGGCCGACGACGGTGAGGTCCTCGCCCGCGGCGGCAACATGTTCACCGGCTACCTCGGCCTGCCCGACAAGACCGCCGAGACCATCGACGACGAGGGATGGGTCCACACCGGCGACATCGGCATCATCGACGACGAGGGCTACCTCAAGATCGTCGACCGCAAGAAGGAACTGATCATCACCGCCGGCGGCAAGAACATCAGCCCTGCCAACCTCGAAGCGGCCCTCAAGATGATCCCGCTGGTGGGCCAGGCCTGTGCGGTCGGCGAGCAACGCCCGTTCGTGGCGGCCCTCGTCGTGCTCGACCCCGATGCCGCCGCCGCATGGGCCGCCGAACACGGACTCGAAGGCGAGGCCGCGACGACGGTCGCACTGGCGGAGAACCCCGAGGTCATCGCCGAGATCGAGGCCGGACTCGTGACGGCGATGGCCGACTTCAACAACGCCGAGGCGGTCAAGAAGGTCAAGGTGCTCGGACAGGAGTGGATGCCCGACAGCGACCTGCTCACCCCGACCTCGAAGCTCAAGCGTCGTGGCGTCCTCGAGACGTTCGCCGACGAGATCGAAGCGCTGTACGCCAAATGACGTCGGCCGACTGATCCGGGACAACCGAACCGGGACAACCGAGCGGAGTCACACCGATCTCGCCGTTCCGTGCCGGCCCGGCGGTCGCCCCGGGGTCGGTGGCGTCAGCCGATCAGCCGGTACCCGACGCCGCGCGCCGTGACGATCAGCCGGGGGTCGTCGGGGTGATCCTCGATCTTGACCCGCAGTCGACGGACGTGCGCGTCGACGAGTCGGGAGTCGCCGAGGTACTCATAGCCCCATACCCGCTCGAGCAATTGGTCGCGGGAGAGCACGGATCCGGCATGATCCGCGAACTCGCACAACAGCCGGAACTCGGTCTTGGTGAGGTTGATCTCGACGCCTCCCTTCAGGACGATGCCCTGCTGGCGGCGCAGCTCGACGTCGCCGAACACCGACGCCTGCGGCTGGGGAACGTCTTGGAGATGGACGCGTCGCAGCAGCGAACGAATCCGGGCTGCGAGTTCCTTGGGCACCACCGGCTTCGTCACATAATCGTCGGCACCCGCCTCGAGGCCCGCCACCATGTCGATCGTGTCGGTCTGGGCCGTGATGATGATGATCGGCACGATGCTCTTCGAGCGCAGGGCCCGGCAGACGTCGAAGCCCGACATGTCGGGGAGCCGGAGGTCGAGCAGCACCAGATCGACGGGCTGGCGATCGAACGCAGCCAGCCCCTCGGCGCCGTTGGGCGCCTCGCGCACCGAGTACCCCTCGTCCTCGAGCGCGAGCGAGAGCGCGAGCCGAATCGCGTCGTCGTCTTCGATGAACAGCAGCGTTTCCATGAATGGCCTCGATGATAGGTCCGGTCACCGTCCGCGGCTGTTCTGTTGCGATTCGCAGACGAAGCATCGACCTCCCGTCGAGGCCGGAATGATGGCGTTGTGGCACGGTCACGTCGACGACCGCCCGAAAACCCAGGTCGTGGCGCTGCCACAGAATTCACGCTTCGTTACACAAATCGCACAATCCCGGCGTTGGCCTGTCACAGACGGCGAGCACTATGTGGATTGTTCACGCTGCCCCGGTGAGGTACCTCCCTCCCCCTGGTGCCTCACCGGCAGCGGGTGAACATCCTCCGGAGATCGCCCCTGGCGCTTCGTGATGCTACCCGTCTGCAACACTCGTGCCCGTGGCCAGCGACCGCTCTCTCCGCCTGCGCACGCGCGTCACGCTGTTCTTCGCCTTGATCGCCCTGTTCGCCGGCCTCGTGCTCATCGGCGTCACCTACGGCTTCGCCCGGAACAACCTGCTCGATGAACGCACGGCATCGGCGAAGCAGCAAGCCTTCGACAACGCCGCTGCGGTGGCCGACCAGCTCGACACCGCACTCGTCGACCCGCGTGTGAGTATCGGCGATTACTTCGAGAACGTCCTGCGAACCGAACCGGGCGGATTCGCCGTGCTGAGCTCGACCTCGCCGACTGCTCCCGCGACGCAGACCGATCTCACCCACCCGATCTCGGATTTTCCCGCCGAACTCGCCGACCGCGTCCGCTCCGGTGGGTCGGGCCTCGAGTACGCAAGTATCGACGGCGACGACTACGCGACCGTCGGCGTCTACATCACCCGCCACGACACCGGCTACTACGAGGCGTTTCCCGCCGACAACGAGGGATCGACACTCGCTGCTCTGTTGACTGCGCTCGCCCTCGGCGGCCTGGGCACGCTCGTGGTGGCCACCCTGTTCGGATACTCGACCAGCCGGCGATTGCTGCGCCCCCTCAGTCGCGTCGCCGACGCCGCCGAGGACATCGCCTCCGGCGGACTCGACACGCGGCTGGAAGGCGAGTCCGACCCGGACCTCGACCGCCTCCGCAGTTCGTTCAACGACATGGCCGACGCCGTCCAGACCCGGATCGAACGCGAGGCCCGATTCGCGTCGGACGTCAGCCACGAACTTCGCTCGCCGATCACCGCCCTCACCGCTGCCGTCGAGGTGCTCGATGCTCGCCGCGACGACATCCCCGAGCGGACCCAGCAGGCGCTGGACGTGGTGGTCAGCCAGGTCCGACGCTTCGACGACATGGTCATCGACCTGCTCGAGCTCTCACGACTCGACGCCGGCGCCACCGACCTCAACCTGGAGACGCTCGACATCATCGACCTCACCCACCGTGTCGCAGCTCGGTTCGGGAGCCCCGACATCGACGTCGCCGTCGACCCGAACACGCCACGCGAGATCGAGATCGACAAGGTTCGCTTCGAACGCGTCCTCGGCAACCTGATCGAGAACGCGAACCACCACGGCGGTGGCGCCCTCGTCGTCGAAGTCGTCCCGTCACGCAACCAGATGCTCCGCTTTGCGGTCGAGGACGGGGGGCCGGGCGTCGCACAGAGCGAACGCGACCGGATCTTCGAGCGATTCGCCCGAGGCAGCGCCGCTCGACATCGCATCGGGACCGGACTCGGCCTCGCACTCGCATCGGAACACAGCGCGGCGATGGGCGGCGCCGTGTGGGTGGAGGATCGTGCCGGTGGTGGAGCTCGGTTCGTTTTCGAGGTTCCGATCCGAAAGGGTTCGTCATGACACGGAACATCGCCCGCATCGCTCGCTGCATCGGCGTCGGGGCAGCGGTCGCGCTGGTGGCCTCGTGCGGCGTGCCGACCGGCCCCGACAGCTTCGAGGAGATCCCGGACCAGGAGGTGCCCAACCGCCTCGCCGAGACGACCACCACGACGACCACCACGACCACCACGACGACCACGACCCTCCCCGACGCTCCCGCCACGACCGCGGTCGAGACGACCACGCTGCCGCCGGCGACCGAGGTCGTCGACGTGTTCTTCCTGTCACGGGGCGAGCTGCGCCCGATCGAGGTCCTCACGCAGTCGCCGGTGGTCGACACCGAGCTGATCCTCCTGCTCGAGCAGGGCCCCGTCGGCCCGTCGGCGGCACTGCTCGACACGCTGATCGAGGAAGGTCTCATCATCGAGACGTCCGCGCAGGACGGCGTGCTCACGATCGATCTCGACGAGGACATCTTCGACGACATCCCCAGCCGCGACCAGCGCGAAGCAATCGCCCAGATCGTGCTGACGTTCATCTACGGGATCGACCCGGTCGGACTGGCCGTGTTCACGTTCAACGGCAGCGAGCAGAACGTGTCGGTGCCGACCGGCGATGGGCTCTTCACCAACCGACCCGTCTCGGTCGACGACTATGCGTCGATGCGAGTCGACGTGGAACCGTCCGGTCAGAACGAGGCGACCACCAGCACGACGACGACCGTCGACTCGCCGCTGACCACCGACTCGATTTCGATCACCACCTCGGGATGAGCGGGGCCCCTCACCCCCAGCGAGCATCCGGGCGTCAGTAGCCGAGGCGTTCGACGCGGTCGGGCCGGCGCTGCCAGTCCTTGTCGACCTTGACCCGGAGCTCGAGATACACGCCGTCGGGAAGTTGGCGGCGTGCGGCTTCGCCCACCTTCTTGAGCACGCTGCCACCCTTGCCGATCACCATGCCCTTCTGGCTGTCACGCTCCACGATGATGTCGACGCGGATCCGCGGCCATTCCCATTCGACGACCTGTGTGGCGATCGAATACGGCAACTCGTCGCGTGTTGCGGCGAGCAACTGCTCACGGACCAGCTCGGCGACCCAGCGTTCTTCGGGCAGATCGCTGACCTCGTCGTCGGGGAAGTACCGCGGCCCGTGCGGCAACCGCGACGTCAGATACTCGACGAGGCCGGGGATTCCGTCCTTGGTCAGCGCCGACACCGGGAAGTACTCCTGTGCGCCCAACTCGCTCGCCGCGGTCAACATCGCGAGCACCTGCTGCGGGCTCGCCCGATCGATCTTGTTCACCACCACGATCGACGACGCCATGTCGAGCTGCGATGCCACCCAACGGTCGCCCTTGCCGAACGGTTTGGTGGCGTCGAGCACCAGTGCGGTCGCATCGACGTCGTCCGTGCTGCCCAGGGCAGTTGCGTTGACCCGTTCACCCAACGCCGTCACCGGCTTGTGCAATCCCGGGGTGTCGACGAACACGACCTGGCTGTCGGGTCGGGTGAGCACCCCCATGATCCGATGCCGGGTGGTCTGGGGCTTGTCGGAGACGATGCTGATCTTGCGGCCGCAGATGGCGTTGACGAGCGACGACTTGCCCACGTTCGGGCGCCCGACGAATGTGACGAAGCCCGAGGTGAACCGCTCGCCGTCGTCGGATGCGGCCTCGTTGGTTTCGTCGGTCATCGCGACAGTCTGCCAACATCGTGCCCATGCGCATGATCGAAGGAATCGACGGACTCAAGGCTCTCGTCGGAGAGCACCTCGGGTACTCCCCCTATGTCGAGATCACCCAGGAGCAGGTCAACACGTTCGCCGAGGCAACCGGCGACCACCAGTGGATTCATGTCGACGTCGAACGGGCCAAGGCCGGCCCGTTCGGTGGCCCGATCGCCCACGGCTACCTCACCCTCTCGCTCGGCCCGATGCTCTCTCCGCAGATCTTCGGGGTCTCGGGCGTGGCGATGGGCGTGAACTACGGCTGCGGCAAGGTTCGCTTCCCCTCGCCGGTACCGGTCGGATCCAAGCTCCGTCTCGGCGTGACGCTGACGGCGGTCGACGACGTGCCCGGCGGCGCGCAGGTCACCCAGGAGTTCGTCTTCGAGATCGAAGGGGCCTCGAAGCCGTCATGCGTCGCCGAAGTCATCTTCCGCTATTACGTCTGATTCTCGCGGTGCTGACTCGTCCGGTGCTGCCCCGCCCCGTGTCAGGGTGCCCGAGCCTCCGCGGGCCGACCCCGTGACGGACACCGTCGACAACGGTGGTGACGACGGCGTGCGGGAACTCTCGCTCGCGGAGGTCCTCGAGGCCATCGGCCGCACGCGACCGGACGAGGAGTGCCTCGTGTTCCGCAATCGGCGATTGACCTGGAGCCAGATCGAGGAACGCACGCGTCGCCTGGCCAACCATCTGCTCGCTGCCGGCCTCGGCTGTCACACCGAACGCAGCGAGCTTCCCGGACACGAATCGGGCCAGGATCATCTGGCGATCTACCTGCACAACGGCAACGAATACCTGGAGTCGATGCTCGGTGCGCTGAAGGCGCGAGTCGCGTCGCTGAACGTCAACTACCGCTACGTCGCCGAGGAACTCGAGTACCTGCTCACCGATTCGTCGGCGCGTGGTGTCGTCATCCACTCGGCGTTCGCGCCGACACTCGCCCAGGTCCTCCCCCGCCTCCCCCAGCTGTCGGTCATCTTGCAGGTCCCCGACGAGTCGGGCAACGATCTGCTCCCCGGTGCCGTCTGGTACGAGGACGCGCTCGCGGCGGCATCCCCACAACGCCCTGCGGTCGAGTGGTCGGCCGACGACTTGTACATGCTCTACACCGGCGGCACCACCGGGATGCCGAAAGGCGTGATGTGGCGCAACGGCGACGCAATGCGCGAGTGCTTCGGCGGATCGAAGACCGCCACCACGGTCGAGGAATTCGTCGCCGACGCCAACACCGGCCTGCGGTCGCTCCTCGCTCCCCCGTTCATGCACGGCGCCGGACACTGGATGAGCTTCCGCACGTGGCTCGGCGGTGGAACGATCATCATCCAGGATGTCCCGGACCGGCTCGAACCGGCCGACATCTGGGGCATCATCGACCGGGAGCGGATCGATTTCCTGCTGATCGTCGGCGACGCGTTCGCCCGCCCGCTGCTCGACGAGCTCGATCGCGCCGAGACCGCCGGCTCGGGGTACGACCTGTCGTCGCTGACCGTCCTGCTCTCGGGCGGTGCAGCGCTGTCCGCTCCGCTCAAGGACGAGTTCCTCGCGCACCTGCCGACCCTGATGATCATCGACGGACTCGGATCGTCGGAGGCCGGCGGGCAGGTCTCGCACGTCTCGACGGGCGGCGGCTCGACCACCGGCACCTTTCCGATCACCGACGGCAACGTCGTGCTGTCGGCCGACCTCGATGCAGTGCTCGAACCTGGCGCCGACGAAACCGGCTGGCTCGCCAAGACCGGCCGCCTGGCGCTCGGCTATCTCGGTGACCCGGACAAGACCGCCCGCACCTACCCCGTCGTCGGGGGAATCCGATATGCGGTGCCGGGCGATCGGGCCCGACTCCTCGTCGACGAAACGGGTGGGCCGGGCATCATCGAGCTTCACGGCCGTGACTCGGTGACGATCAACTCAGGCGGCGAGAAGATCTTCGCCGAAGAGGTCGAAGCCGCACTGATGGCGCATCCGGCTGTGTACGACTGCGTCGTGGCCGGCCGCCCGAGCGACCGATGGGGCAACGAGGTCGTCGCAGTGGTGCGCATTCGCGAGGGCTACGACGCGAGCGACGAACAGCTGCTCGCCGAGGCGAGCAGACACATCGCCCGGTACAAGCTGCCGAAGGACATCGTCCGCGTGGACGAGGTCGTGCGATCTCCCAGCGGCAAGGCCGATTACCGCTGGGCTCGAAGCGTCGCCGAGGGCTGACATGGCCCGCCATCTCGACGCTGCGACCGTCGAGCCGCTGATCGACTGGGCCGGCGTGACGCAGGCGATCGTCGACGGACACCTCTTTCCCGAGGCGATGCTCGACGACACGGTGCTGCGCCGACGCGACGACACGCTGCTCGTTCGCAGCGCGCTGATCGACGGCCTCGGCTCGCTCGTCAAGACGGCGACCGTCTTCCCGGGGAACGACAGGATCGGGCACCCGACGGTCAACGGTTCGGTGGCGCTGTTCTCCGACGACACCGGCGAGCTCGATGCGACGATCGACTTCCACCTCCTGACGAAGTGGAAGACGGCGGGCGACTCGCTGCTCGCCGCGACTCGGCTGGCGTGTGCCGACGTGGAGGAGATCCTGATCGTCGGATCGGGCACCGTCGCCGCGTCGATGATCGACGCGTACCGCAGCGTCTGGCCCGATGCCCACATCACGCTCTGGAGCCGCACGGCGAGCCGGGCCGCCGAATTGGCCACCCGATCCGGCGTGTCCGCCACCGATGACCTCGAACCGGCCGTGCGGGCGGCCGACGTCATCTCGACCGCGACGATGGCGAGCGAACCGATCCTGCGAGGCGCATGGCTGCGACCGGGCCAGCACCTCGATCTGATCGGCGGGTATCGGGCCGACATGCGCGAGGCCGACGACGAATGCATCACCCGCGGCCGGGTGTTCGTCGACAGCCGCCGTACTTCGGCCGAGGTCGGTGACATCGCCACGCCGAGATCGACCGGCGCGCTCGCCGAGGTCGTGGCCGACTTCGGCGATCTCGCCGGCGGTGGCTTCTCCCGCACGAGCCCGGATGAAATCACGGTGTTCAAGAATGCCGGCGGCGCCCACCTCGACCTGATGGTGGCGCGCCACTTCGATCGGCAGGCGGTAGCACGTGGCAGACCGTGATTGAGGACTCCTCGACACCCGAGTCGGCGCTTTCCGCTCGAGCGGCCTTCACCATGGACTCGGTCGTACTCTCGACCAAGATCGACAACGGCCGAGCGAACATCGTGCAGGTGTCGCTCGACCGCGCACTCTGAGATCCGGTCGCACGACAGCATCCGACGTCCGACGACCGCCCCCACCCGAGCGGCAGTCGTCGAGTTTACACGACATCACGGCTCACCCGTCCTATATGGTCTGATCAGGAGTTCAACGAACGAAAGGCGGACCTCACATGGGTCTCATGGACAAGCTCAAGGGCGAACTCGTCGACATCATCGAGTGGATCGACGACTCCCGTTCGACGCTCGCGTGGCGGTTTCCGCGCTACCAGAACGAGATCAAGAACGGAGCGCAACTGATCGTCCGCGAGGGCCAGGAGGCGGTGTTCGTGTACCGCGGTTCGATCGCCGACAAGTTCACGCCCGGACACTACGAGTTGAAATCGGAGAACCTGCCGATCCTCTCGACGCTGCAGGGCTGGAAGCACGGCTTCGACAGCCCCTTCCGCTCCGAGGTGTACTTCATCAACACCCGTCCGGTCACCGACATCCGGTGGGGCACGCCGCAGCCGGTGACCGTCCGCGACCCCGACTTCAAGATGGTGCAGGTCCGGGCCAACGGCCTGTGCGTGGTCAAGATCGTCGACATCGAGATCTTCCTGAAGGAAGTCATCGGTACCGACTCGGCCGTCGAAGCCGACGAGATCACCGAACTGCTGCGTCGGGTCATCTCCATGGCCTTTTCCGACATGGTGATGGAATCCGGCCTCGGCGCCATCGATCTCCAGGGCCAACAGGTGTCCCTGTCGGGTCGACTCGCCGAGTTCGTCCAGGAGCGGGTCGACGACGAGTTCGGCCTCGCGATCCCCGAGATGACGATGAACATCTCGCTGCCCGACGAGATCACCCAGGCGATGACGCGGGGCGTCGCGAAGGGCGTCGAGGCGTCCGGGTTCGTGGAGAACGTCGACCTCAACAAGTACCAACAGGCGCAGGCCGCCGACGCGATGCTCGCCGCCGCCGAGAACGAGGGCGGTTCCGTCATGGGCGACATGATGCAGATGGGGATGGGCGTGGCGATGGCAGGCCAGATGGCCAACCAGATGGGCGGCATCGGCCAGCCGCAACAGGGTGCCCCCGCCGCAGCCGCTCCCCCGGCGGCCGCTGCACCTCCGCCCCTGCCTGGTCAGAAGATGTTCCACGTCGATCACGGCGGCAACCCCGGCGGCCCGTACAACATGGCCCAGATGCAGCAGGGCATTCAGACCGGCCAGGTGACCGGTCAGACCCTCGTGTGGGCGCAGGGCATGGCCGCATGGGCACCGGCGCAGACCGTGCCCGAACTCCAGGCCCTCTTCGCGGCGCCTCCACCCATGCCGCCGACGAATCCGACACCTCCGCCGGTTCCGCCGACGCCCGACGCGCCGACGGAGTGAGGCGATGACCGACACGCCGCCGCCACCACCACGACCATCGCCACCAGGCGGCTCGCAGCCCCCGCCGCCGATACCCGACCCGGGCCGCGCACCTGCTCCTCCGCCGATACCGGACTCAGCGGCGGTCGACCCCGCCTCCGGACCGGCGGAGCCACCGGCCGCTGGATCCGAGGCCGAGCAGTCACAGGCGATGAAGCACGTCACCGAGCAGTCACGGACGTATCCGTGTCAGGCATGCGGCGGCGAACTGCACTTCGACATCCCGACCCAGATGCTCAAGTGTCAGCACTGCGGGAACACCCACGCGCTGACCGAGGGTGACGGGGAAGTCGTCGAGAACGACCTGCGGACGGCGCTCAAGATGGTCCGCGAGGGCAAGGTCACTCACACGGCGAACTTCATCGCCGACGAGAAGGAGATCGTCTGCCAGAACTGTGGCGGACACACCACCTTCACCGGCAGCCTCACGGCAAACAACTGCCCGTACTGCGCGACGCCGATCCAACGCGACGACGTCCACGATGCGCCCGAGCGACTCCCGGTCGACGCAGTCCTGCCGTTCCGAGTCGACGACAAGCAGGCGGCCGAGCTGATCGAGGAGTGGATCAACGGGCGTTGGTTCGCCCCCTCCGAGTTCAAGACGTACAACCGCACCGGATCGTTCCAGAGCGTGTACATGGCGTACTTCACGTATGACGCCGACACGATGACGACCTACACCGGCCAGCGCGGCGTCACGCGCACACGCACGGTCGGCAGCGGTGACAACCGTCGGACCGAGACCTACACCGAGTGGTATCCCGCCCGCGGCACCGTGGGCAACACGTTCGACGACGTCCCGGTGCTCGCGAACACCGGCTTCGAGAAGAAGCGGATCGACAAGCTCGAGCCCTGGCCAACTCAGGAGGCCAAGGCGTACTCCGCCGAGTACGCCGCCGGCCACCTCGCCCGCACCTACGACCACGACGTCGAGGAGTGTCTCGGCGAGGCCACCGCGGTGATGGAGGAAGAGATCCGTGGCACGGTGCGCCGCGACATCGGTGGCGACCAGCAGCGCATCAACAGCATGAACATCCGCTGGCGAAACATGACCTACAAGCACCTCCTGCTCCCGCTCTGGCTCCTCACGGTCATCTACGACGAGCGGCCGTTCCAGGTGTACATCAACGGTGTGACCGGTGAGGTCCACGGTGCCCGCCCGTACAGCAAGGTGAAGATCGCGTTCGCCGTCACCGCGGCGGTGATCTTGGCGATTCTGATCATCGTGGCCATCAGTGCCGCCGGTGGCGGAGGGTCGGGATGATCATCACCGCGCTCCTCGTGCTGGCCGTCGCTGCGGTCATCGGCTTCGGTGTGGCGCTCGCCGTTCGCTCGAAGAAGGAGTTCACGGAACAGAACCAGGTGGTCCCCGGGCGTCCGTCACCGGCGCCTGCCAGTTGGGCCGGCGCCCACTCCCGCGAGGCCAAGCTGCACCGTCGGCTCGGCGACGCCGTCAAGGGCGCACACGAGAACCCCCGATTCGTCGAACTCGGTCTTGCGGCGCAGATGCAGGCCATCGACGCGGAGGCGATGGCGATCGACGAGCGACTCGTGGCGGCAGCGGCGCTGCCGGCTGCTCACAAGGACGCCGCGATCGACCCACTCGAAGCGAACGTCGAACGACTCGAAGCGACGATCGCCGAGATGGTCACGAGCATCACGGTCGCCGACTCGAAGGCGCAGCTCGAACTGGCCGTGTCGGCGGCCGACCTCAAACTGCAGGCGTTGGCCGCGGCGCGCGCCGAGGTCGAGATGATCGACCGGCAGGTGGCCGGAACCGACGACGTGGCCCAAGAGATCCTTCGCCAGTCGTCCCCTGCGCCGCCTCCACCGCCGCCGCCCGCCCAGACGTCGCCACCCCAGACCTCGCCAGCCCCACCGCCACCACCGCCATCTCCACCGCAGGGCCCACCGCCACCGGCGGGATGACCGTCGCACATCTCACCGCAGAGAGTTGGACGGACTGGATCGGGCGGTGGGTACTCGTAGCCTGACGGGGTGACGACTGAAACGGCATCCGACGGAGACATTGCGCCGGCGCGCCGCTGGGACACCGACGAACTCCCGGAGGGCGAGGAAAAGGTCGCGGCGGTCCGCGACATGTTCGATGCGATCGCACCGAAGTACGACCGTCTGAACCGCATCATCTCGTTCCGCCTCGACGTCCGCTGGCGCAAGCGGGCGATCCGCGATCTCGCACTGCCGGCCGGATCCAGCGTCCTCGACCTGGCGAGCGGCACGGGTGACCTGTGCATCGACCTGGCCGATGCCGGACTCCGACCGTTCTCGATGGATCTCAGTTTCGGCATGTTGGCCGCCGACCGCTCCGGTGTCCCACGGGTGCAGACCGACATCCTCCGGCTCCCGGTCCCTGATGCCTCGGTCGACGGGGTCACGTGTGGTTTCGCACTCCGGAACCTGCTCGACCTCGGCGACTTCTTCACCGAACTCGGCCGGGTGGTGCGCCCCGGTGGCCGGATCGCCCTCCTCGACGTGAGCACCCCGCCGAACCGCATCCTGCGCTTCGGCAACAACATCTACTTCGGCAAGATCGTCCCCAGGATCGGTGCGGCCCTCTCCGACGGTGCGGCGTACAGCTACCTCCCCAAGAGCGTGGCGTATCTCCCCGAACCAGCGGAGATGGTGAGCATGCTGCGCGAGGCCGGCTTCGATGACGCGACTCACCGGCAGCTGTCCGGCGGGTTGACCCAGCTGATGGTCGGCACTCGACGCTGAGCGCGTCGGAAGGAAGCCCGCACCGGATGAAGGCGATCACCCGCCCCCTCGCAGCGTTCACGGACACCCCGCTCGACCTGAACGACGTCGCCGCCGACGACGGCGTGCTGTTCGTTCGCGGCGGCACGGGCCTCGCCGGTCGAGGCGTGGCCGCACGCATTCCGGTCGACGAGGCGAGCGACGCCTTGGCGGCGATCGAGCACGACTCCGCGGTCGACGAGGCCGCGCCGCTCGCCATCGGTGCGGTTCCGTTCCGTCCGGGATCGGCCGCCACGCTGGTGATCCCTGTGGTGACCGTCGTGAAACGCGGTGACGCCGCGTGGGTGACAGCGATCGACGGCGCAGACGTCGAGGCCGCACTCGCGGCCCCGCCCGAGCCGGTACCGAGCGCGCCCGAATGGTCGATCTCGCCGATGGTTGCGGTGGATCGGTACCTCGACGCGGTCGCCGCCGCTCGAGACGCCGTTCGGGCCGGATCGCTCACCAAGGCCGTGATCGCCCGACCGATCAACGTCGAGGCAGGGGCCCCGATCAGCATCCATGCGGTACTCCGTCGGCTTCGTGCGACGTTCTCGTCGAGCTATCGATTCTCGGTCGACGGGTTCGTCGGTGCCTCACCGGAGTTGCTCGTCGAAGTCGACGGTGCGGTGGTTCGCTCGAACCCGCTGGCCGGGACCACACCACGCACCGGCGACGTCGACAACGACGCCCGGCTGGCCGCAGAGCTGCAGACGAGCACGAAGAACCAGATCGAGCACCGGGTCGTGATCGACGACGTCCACGACCGGCTGCTCCCCTACGTCAGCTACCTCGACTGGGAGCCGGAGCCGTCGGTCGTGACCGTGGCGAACGTGCAGCACCTCGGCACTCGGATGGAGGGCCGGCTGTCGCAGCCCGGTCCGTCGGTCGTCGAACTCGTCCGAGCTCTGGCCCCGACCCCGGCGCTCGGTGGGCATCCTCGTGACGCTGCGCTCGAGCTCATCGAACGGGTCGAAGGATTCGAGCGAGGCCGGTACGGCGGTGCTGTGGGCTGGGTCGACGCCCGCGGCGACGGCACCTGGGCAGTCGCGATCCGGTGCGCCGAATTCGCTGCGGACCGTCGTGCGGCCCGACTGGTCGCCGGCGGCGGCATCGTCGCCGACAGCGAACCACTCGCCGAGCTCGCCGAGACCCAAGCCAAGTTCCAGGCGATGCTCTCCGCGATCATCCGTCCCTGATCGACGGCTGGCTCAGCCCTGCGAGACGGCTCGCACGACGGCGTCGTTGAGTTCCCGGTGGACCGCGACGTTCTCGGCGCGCTCCGACGGCACGCGGCAGACCCACGGCCCCGGCCGCCGGATCTGTGCTTCGAGTTCCTCGCGAGTGGTGACGGTCGCGGTCGGCAGCCCGTGTGCGGCCGCGAGCTGCACGACATCGGTCCCGAGCGGGGTGCCGAACAGGTGCTCGAATCGATCGTGCTCCAACACGCTCGACTGCGGGAGGAAGGAGAAGATGCCGCCGCCGTCGTTGTCGATGACCACGATCCGCAGGTCGATGCTTCGACGGCCGAGCGCGACGAGGGCGTTGGAATCGTGCACGAAAGCGAGATCACCGATCAGCACGAACCCGGGCGGACGATCGTCCGCACCCGTTGCGGCGCCAGCGGCGAGCGCGCGCCCCAGTGCGGTCGACAACACGCCGTCGATGCCGTTCGCGCCACGGTTGCTGTGCGCGTGCGCCGCCCGCCCGCCGAACCACTCGAGGTCGCGCACCGGCATCGACGACGAGACCGTGAGCTGCGCACCGGGCGGGAGTTGTTCGGCGAGAATCCGCGCCACGGCCGGCTCAGAGAGCCCCGACGAGGCGTTCAGACACTCGACGAGCGCGCGTTCTGCACACTCATCTGCCTTGCTCCAGTCGCCGAGCCAGTCGGTGCCGGTGGCGCCGCGGGGTGTGACCGCGAGCAGGTCGTCGAGCGTGCAGACGGCAGCGACGTTGCGTGCCGGATCGATGCGCCCGGGGCCGCCGACCTGGATCAGCGTCACATCGGGGAGCGCCGTCCACTGCGCGAGCACTTTGGACGTCGACGGGCGCCCGATCCGAACGATCGTGCTGGGCTGTCGGCGCTCCGCGAACTCGGTGTCGCGCAACAGTGCATCGATCATCGTGACGGTGCTGCGATGCCGGAGGCCCGACAGCGGATCGGCGATGATCGGCCACGATGTTCGCCGATGCAGCTCCAGGATCTCGGCCTCGTCGGCGCCGTGACGGCCCCCGACGAGGATCACGCCGCGCTCGGTGTCGAACGAGTCGGGCACCGGGTCGCCGGCACCCGCGATCGGCGCGGCCCGCACGGAGACGTCACCCACCGCTTCGGCTGCGTCCGGCATCGGCGGAGGCAGTGGGCACGGCATTCCGACCAGCGGCTCGCGGAAGGGCAGGTTGAGCTGGACGGGGCCGGCTGCGGACTGTGACCACGAGGTGACGGCGAGGCGGCGCCACTCACCCGACGTCGCCGCCTCGGGGACGCCTGGATCGTGGAACCACCTGACGTGGCCGCCGTACAGCTCGATCTGGTCGATCGTCTGGGGGGCGCCGACGCCACGTAGCTCCTCGGGTCGATCGGCGGTGAGCACGATCATCGGGATCCCCGACAGCCCCGCCTCGACGACCGCCGGATAGAAGTTCGCCGCTGCGGTTCCGCTCGTGCAGAGCAGCAACGCCGGCGTCGCTGCTTGCCCCGGCCCCGGCTCGATACCGAGACCGAGCGCGGTGAACGCCGCCACACGTTCGTCGTGGACGACGTGCACGGCCATGTCCGCTCGATCGGCGAGGGCCAGCGCCATCGGCGTCGAACGCGATCCCGGGGCGACCACGGCGTGACGCACGCCGAGGCGCAGCCACTGATCGACGAGTGTGGAGCAGAACGTGGCCTGGACGTCGGGCGCATCGGCCTCCATCAGGTCCGGCGCGGCGGGCTCGGATGTGTCAGCGTGCTCGTGGTGGACCATCGTTCGTCGACGATACGGCTCTACTCTGGACGACGTGGACACCAGCACCGTTTCCAGTGAGGCCACCGAGACCGATCGGCCGACGATCACGATCGACATCTTCTCCGATGTCGTGTGCCCGTGGTGCTACATCGGCAAACGTCGTTTCGAGGCCGGCCTTGCCGAGGCGATGGCCGACGGTGATCTCGGCGTCGACTTCGAGATCGAATTCAAGCCGTATCAACTCGACCCGACGGCGGCGCCAGGTGTCGCCGGACCCGTCATCGACGCCTATGCGAAGAAGTTCGGCGGACCGGCGAAGGCCGGGCAGATCATCGGCCACGTCACTCGGACCGCAGCCGACGAGGGCCTCGAGTTCCACATGGAACGTGCGCTGCGCGCCAACACCGCTGCTCGCCCACCGCCTGATCTGGTGGGCGGCCCAGCCGGACTCGCCGGTCACCCAGGATGCGATGAAGGAGCGCCTGCTCCATGCCTACTTCATGGACGGCACCCACGTGGGAGACCCCGACGCGCTCGCCGACTGTGCGGCCGAGATCGGTGCGGACCGAGCCGAGGTGCTCGCGTTCCTCGAGTCGTCCGAGGGAACCGCAGAGGTCGCAGCCGAGCTCGAACACGCACGGGACAACGGGATCACCGCCGTGCCGACCTACGTCTTCAACGATCAATGGGCGGTCCCCGGAGCCCAGGACGCGGCGACCTTCGCGAAGGTCCTGCGCCGGATGGCCGAGCGAGCCCTCGCCGACGCCGAATGACGACTCGGGTCGTTCTCGCCCACGGGTTCACGCAGACCGCACGTAGCTGGGCCGGCATCGAGCAGCGACTGGCCTCACTGGTCCCGCACCTCGAAACGGTCGCGGTCGACCTCCCGGGACACGGCACGGCGGCACACCTGATCACCGATCTGTGGGGCGCTGCGGATCACCTCGTCGCCGCCGGCGGCACGGGCACCTACGTCGGCTACTCGATGGGTGGCCGAGTCGCCCTCCACGCAGCGATCGCCCATCCCGAACGTGTCGAGCGGCTGGTGCTGGTCGGCGCGACCGCCGGCATCGACGACGATGCCGAACGAGCCGGGCGTCGGGCCGGCGACGAGCGATTGGCCGCCCGTGTCGAAACGGTCGGGGTCGAGGCCTTCGTCGACGAGTGGCTCACCAACCCACTGTTCGCCGGCCTCGACGAGCGGTCGGCGATGCGCGACGACCGGCTGCGCAACACCGTTGCCGGTCTCGCGTCCAGCCTCCGCACGTGCGGGACCGGTACGCAGGACCCACTGTGGGCGCGGCTCGGCGAGATCCGCTGTCCGACGCTCGTGCTGGTCGGCGAACGGGACGAGAAGTTCCGCGCGCTCGGCGAGCGCCTCACGACGGGAATCCCGGACTGCCGCTCGATCGTGATCGCCGACAGCGGGCACAGCGTGCACCTCGAGCAGCCCGACACCACGACAACGGCGCTCGCCGGATTCCTGGGCTGACGACGCCGAGCTCTGAGGCCCCGCAACGCGCGTCCAGCGCTCAGCCGAGCACGAGGCCGATCGTGGCGAGAGCGCCGAACACCAACTGCAGCCGACCCGTCTCTCCCAATACCGCGATCAGCGCCGGCCCCGTTGCGCCGCGGAGCACCTGCTTGACGGGAGCGACAGCGAGCGGAATCGCCAGCAGTGCGAGGACCACCCACGTGCGATCGACGGCGGCGACGCCCACCAGGACAAAGGCCAGCCCGAGCAGCACGACGTAGAACCAGCGGGTGCGTCGGTCGCCGAGCCGCACCGCGAGCGTTCGCTTGCCGACCTCACGATCGGTCGGGATGTCACGGAGATTGTTGATCACGAGCAACGCACAGGCCAGCGCGCCGGCGGCACTGCCCATCACGACGGACAACCCGGTCACCGTCTCGACGGCGGCGTAGGTGGTCCCGACGGTGGCGACCAGGCCGAAGAACACGAAGACGAACACCTCGCCGAGCCCCATGTAGCCGTAGGGGTTGGAACCACCCGTGTAGAACCAACCCGCAGCGATGGCGGCGACGCCCACCACCAACAGCCACAGGCTCGTCGTGAGTGCGACGGCAAGCCCGGCAACGGCAGCGACGCCGAATGCCGCGAACGCCGCCCGCTTGACCGCCGACGCCGGCGCGAGTCCGCTCGCCACGAGCCGTTGCGGGCCCACCCTGACGTCATCGGTGCCGCGCACGCCGTCGCTGTAGTCGTTGGCGTAGTTCACCCCGACCTGCAGGGCCAGGCTGACGATCAACGCCAGCGCCACGCGCCACCAGACCACGTCATCGTCCAGGCCGACGGCACATGCCGCGCCGATGGCAACGGGGACCACCGCGGCGGGCAGCGTGCGCGGACGGGCTCCGATGATCCAACGATTCATGTGTGCGGCCATGATGGGGCAGATGTCCGCTCGAAACCAACCGCAGGCCGTTGCGTGACGGCGATCCCGGCTGGTCGCCATCGATCAGCCCGGTGGGCCCGAGTTCGTCGAGGAGCTGCCGTGCGATCTGGGACGCCGGCAACGCCGCGTTCCCGGTCGACCAGCGCCTCTCGGCGACCGCGAAGGCGGCGCTGATGGCGACGATGGGCGTCGGCGAGAAGGTCGAGCCCGGCGATGCACTGGTGGTGGCCACCAGCGGATCGACGGGAGCGGCGAAGGGAGTCGTGCTCACCCACGATGCGATCGCAGCATCGGCCGCTGCGACGAACGCCCGACTCGCGGTCACCGCCGACGACCACTGGTTGGCCTGCCTCCCGCTGTCGCACGTCGGCGGGCTGTCGGTCGTGACCCGCAGCCTGCACGCCGGCACCCGGCTGACCGTGCACCCCGGATTCGACGCCGACGCCGTCATGCGCGCGGGTGCGACGCTGGTCTCGCTCGTGCCGACTGCACTCGGCCGCATCGATCCGACCCGCTTTCGGACCATCGTGCTCGGCGGGAGCCGGCCTCCCGCCGATCGGCCCGCAAACACCGTGACCACCTACGGGATGACCGAGACCGGCAGCGGCATCGTCTACGACGGGCGCCCCCTCGACGGTGTCGACATCCGGATCGACCGCAACGCAGGGACTTCGGACGCGCGTGACGGCGAGATCCACCTCCGGGGACCGATGCTCCTGCGCGCCTATCGCGACGGCAGCGACCCGAAGGACGCCGATGGCTGGATGCCGACCGGCGACCTCGGGCACTGGCTCGACGACGGCCGGTTGCACGTGACCGGACGGCAGGGCGATCTGATCATCACCGGTGGCGAGAACGTCTGGCCCGAAGCCGTCGAGAGCGCCCTGCGGACTCATCCCGCCGTGGCCGATGTGTTGGTCCGCGGGTCCGACGACCCCGAGTGGGGCCAGGTGGTGGAGGCGATGGTGGTCCCCGAGCCGGGTTCGACACCCACGCTGGACTCGTTGCGCTCCCACGTGAAGGCGGATCACCCGGCGTTCATGGCACCGAAGCGACTCACCCTCGTCGACGAGATCCCCCGAACGGCGCTCGGCAAGCCGATCCGACGCTGAGCGCTTCGCACGCCTCCACCACCCCCCACCCACCCTTCACCAAACCCCCACCAACCACCCGCCACGCGCCTGATCGAGATTTCTTCCGAAGAAATTCGACGCCCTCAGACCCCGCCCGAACGCGCGCTCGCGTGCCGATTCCGATGCGGCGTCCGGGGACCCCGCGCTCGACCGCGTCGCTCACAGGCGTCATGACGGGGCTGTCAGGGTCCCCTGCTGGCACCGCCGCAATGCGGGGCGTGATGCAACATCACCCCAGGTCACGGACTTGCAAAAGAACGTGTGTTTGCTACAATGGACTCATGTTCACCGAGGTTGTCGAGGGCTTGGTCGCTTTGTCAGACGAAGACCTCGCCGAGCGGCTGGAAGCACTCGAACTCCGCCGCCGAGAGACCGAGGCCGAGTTGGCCACGGCGATCGCGTTGGCGCAGTCCCGACAGCTCAACACCGCTGATGGCCATCAGTCGATGGTCGGATACCTGCGTGCGTCGTTGAACTGGTCGACCGCAGAGGCAAACCGCTTCCTCGGCCTTTCGCGTGCGATCGATCACGTCGCCGGCTTCGGCGACGCGTGGTTCACCGGCCGATTCGGAGCACCCCAGGCCACCGTGCTGGCTCGAACCCACGGCAACCGACGGGTCCGAGATCACCTCCTCGACTTCGCGCCGACGTTGCTCGAACACGCCGAACAGCTTCCGTACTCCGACTTCACCAAGACCGTGGATCATTTCGTGCGCCTGGCCGACCAGGACGGCGCGCACGACGATCGTGATGGCAACCTCGCCGGGCGCTCGGCGGCGGTGCTCGCCGTCGGATCGTCGCTGCACGTCTCGGCCGATGGCGGCGACCCGCTGACGACTGCGGAGATGATCGCCATCCACGACCGCTACTGCGACATCGAGTACCAACGTGACCTCGACGCACGCCGGTCCGAGCACGGCGACGACGCCGAACTCCACGAGCTCCCGCGCACTCAGCGACAGCGGCGATTCGACGCGCTCATCGCGATCTTCCGAAGCGCCGCACAGAGTGACGGCATCGGCAAGGTGAGCGATCCGCTCGTCAACATCGAGATCGACGCCCACACGTTCGGGCGCATTCTGCTCGATGCGGAACTGTCGACGTCGACCGACCTCGACGGAACCCCGATCGATCCGTTCACCGGGCTGACTGAGCCGAGTGACCTGCTGGCCGACCCCGCTCGATTGGTGCATCGCCGTTGCGAGACCACCAACGGCGTGCAACTCCATCCGCACGACGTACTGCGGGCGGCACTCGCCGGCCACGTTCGCCGGGCGGTGATCGATTCCGACGGCGTCACGATCGACCTCGGTCGACGCCAACGCCTCTTCACGGGATCAGCGCGGGACGCGGCCAAGCTGATGGTCCGCCACTGCGAACACCCGGGCTGCGAGCTTCCCGCAGATTGGTGCGAGGTCGACCACGCAGTGGAATGGGCCGAAGGTGGCGGACCGACCGACCAGCGGAACGCCCGGATTCGCTGCGGCATCCACAATCGGGAGAAACATCGCAAACGATGGCGAACACGACGCGCCACAAACGGTCGGAACTACATCATTCGTGCCGACGGAACGATCATGTTGCCCGCCGGCGCCAGCGCTCCGACGTTCGCCGATCCCGACCTCGACGCCGACCTCGATACAGATCTCGACGAACCGGCCGAGGTCGCCCGGCTGACGCTGCTCGCCCGCAAGCGGCTCGCCGAACTCCGCTCGAGCTGACGGTCAACTCCGAGCGCCCGTCAGCCGGCGGCGGATGCGACGCCGGCGCCCCCATCGATCACGTAGGTCTCGCCGGTCACCCATGACGCCAGATCGCTGGCGAGGAACGTGGCGAGGTTGGCGATGTCCTGCGGCTCACCCAACCGCTTCGTCGGCAGCCGTGCTGCGAGCGAGTCGCCGAAATTGTCGACCAGATAGGCGGCGAAATCGGTCTCGACCAACCCGGGAGCGATTCCGACGACACGGGTCGGGCCGATCTCGGAGGCGAGCTGGCGGGTCAGGTGGATGATTGCCGCCTTGGTGACGTTGTACACCCCGAGCCCGAACTCGGCGCGCAGCCCGCCGACCGACGCCACGTTGATGATCACGCCGGGCTCGTTCCGGAAGGCGTGCTTCCAGGCGGCCTGGCTCCAGAACACCGGAGCATCGAGGTTGACCTGGAACGTCTTGTCGTAACGCGGCTTGTCGACCTCCATCGTCGCCCCGAAGTACGGGTTGGTGGCCGCGTTGTTGACGAGGATGTCGAGCCGTCCGAACCGCTCGATGGTGGCCAGCACCGCCCGCTCACCCGCATCGTCGTCGCCGGCGTTGGCGGCGAACGTCTCGACGTCACCCTCCATCTCGGCCGCAGCGGCGTCGAGGCTGTCCTGCTTGCGGCTGTTCAGCATCACCTTGGCGCCGGACGCCGCGAACGATGCCGCGATCGCCTTGCCGATGCCTCGCGATGCTCCGGTGACCAGTGCAACCTTGCCGTCGAGTGAAATCTCCATCCGGCGAGCGTAGGAGCCGCCGCTGCGGTCGGATCAATCCGCGGTCGGATCGATCGGTCGTTCAGTCGTGCGACTGGCGGAACCCGTCGGGAGCCGACCCGTTCCAGTGGAAACGCTCGAGCAACGCCAGCTCCCGGCCACGCATCGTCGCCGCCTCGGCGGGTTCGGCGTGGTCGTGCCCCAGGACATGGAGCACGCCGTGGACCACCAGTAGCGCGAGTTCGTCGTCGAGGGTTCCGGCGTGGGCCTCGAACTGTTCGATCGCGGCCGCCGGACAGATCACGATGTCGCCGAGCAACGTCGGCACGCCGGGCATGGGTTCGTCGTCCATCGGGAACGACAGCACGTCGGTCGGACCGTCCTTGCCCATGTGCTCGGCGTTCAGTTCGGCGATGTCGGTTGCGTCGACGAAGGTGAGCGTCAGCTCTCCGATGCCACCCTCGTGGTGCGCCGCTGCTTCGGCGAGCTGCGCCCATCGGTCGACGTCGAGCGGCGGTTCTGGCACAGTCCGTGCGTCGCTGGCGACCACGGTGCAGGTCATCGCCGGTTGGTCTCGTCGAACTTCTCGTACGCCGCCACGATGTCGGCCACGATCTTGTGCCGCACGACGTCGGAGCCGTGCAACCGGACGAACGCGAGGTCGTCGATCCCGGCGAGCGTCTGCTCCAACCCCGAGATTCCACTCTTGCCGTTGGGGACGTCGACCTGGGTGGCGTCGCCGGTGACCACGACGCGTGAACCGAACCCGATGCGGGTGAGAAACATCTTCATCTGCTCGGGTGACGTGTTCTGGGCCTCGTCGAGGATGATGAAGCTGTTGTTCAGCGTGCGACCGCGCATGAACGCGAGCGGCGCGATTTCGATGACCTGCTTCTCGACGAGGCGCGTCACCGCCTCCAGGTCGAGCATGTCGTACAGGGCGTCGTAGAGCGGACGGAGATACGGATCGATCTTCGCCATGAGGTCGCCGGGCAGGAAGCCCAGCCGCTCCCCCGCCTCGACGGCGGGCCTGGTGAGGATGATCCGCTGCACCTGCTTCGCCTGCAACGCGCGCACCGCCATCGCCACGGCCAGCCACGACTTGCCGGTACCGGCCGGACCGATGCCGAACGTGATGACGTTGTTCGCAATCGCGTCGACATAGCGCTTCTGGCCGCCGGTCTTCGGCTTGACCTGACGACCCTTCGAGCCCTTCAAGATGTTGTGGCCGAGGATCTCGGTCGGGTTCTCGTCGGCACGGACCATCGTGAAGATGCGATCGAGCGTCGCGTCGTCCAACGTCTGGCCGGTCTGGAGCAGCGTGACGAGCTCCTCGAACAGCCGCGCCACGCCGGACACCGCCAGCGTGTCTTCTCCGTCGACTCGGACCTCGTTGCCACGCACGGTGATCAGCACGTTGGGAAAGGCCTGTTCGATCCGACGCAGAAACTGGTCTCGGGGGCCGACCAGTGCCGTCATCAGGTGCGTTCCGGGGACGACGACGGTTGTCGTGGTGGCGGCGGTCATCAGGTCGCCCAGCGTACGAGAACGAATCCAACAAATCGCTACAGGTTCGGTCATGTCATGCCGATACCGCGACACCGGTTGTGGGCACGGCCGGGAGACGGCCGTGGGCGGCGGACCGTCGTGAGTGACCACCGAGAGCGAGTTCGATGCGGACAAACCGAGAGATGCCGACAGCGCTCGCCTGGAGCACGCTCGGCCTCGCCGCCCTGCTGTCGTTCGCGCGGCTGGTCTCCGGGCCCGATCTCCGCGCGATCATCATGGCGAGCGCGATGCTGCTGATCGTCGTTGCCGCATGGGTCGCACGTCGAGTGCACCGCTTCCCGAGCGGGCTGACATGGGGAGTCGCTGGAGTCGGCGCGCTGTATGCCGTCGAAATCCTCGCTGCGGACGTCTTGTTGGACCGCTTCGACATCACGGTCACCGATGCGATCGATCTCGCTGCCACGTTGCTCATCATCGGATTGCTGGCCGTGGTGGTTCGTCGCCGCCGCGGCGGCCTCACCGTGGGCGATCTGCTCGACGGGCTGATCATCACGGGCGGCATGTGGCTCGTGTCGTGGATCCTGTTCGTCGAACCGCACGTCAACTCGACCTCGGAGCCGACCACAGCGCTGGTCGTCAACGCGCTCTACCTCCCGTTGGCGATGCCCGTCGTTGCGTTGTCGGCGTTGCTCGTGTTCGGCTCGGGGCGGCCCACGCCTGCAGTCCTGCTGCTCTCGACCGGACTCTTGCTGAACGTCTTCGGTGATCTCGTCTATGCCTTCGACGAAACCGGGGCGCTCGGTGCGTGGGCGTTCACGATCGCCGACATCTTCTATCTCCTCTCGGCGGCGACGTGCGCTGCTTCACTGCTGCATCCGAGCGCACCGACCTTGCTCGGCATGTCGAGCATCCAGCACGAAGACACGCTCCCCGGCCGTCTCGCGGTCACGATCGGCTCGCTCATGGCGCCGGTGGCCCTCTTGGCGTTCATCCCGGCCGAGACGAGCACCGACCGTTGGATCCGAACGGCGTCGGCGCTGGCGACGCTCGGGTTCGTCGGCGTCAGGCACTACACGGCCACCCGGGCACAACTCCGCGCTCAACAGGAGGTCGTGCGTGCGGCACACACCGATGAGCTGACCGGCCTGCCGAACAAGCGAGCACTGCTGGCCGCCGCCACCGACCACATCGACGAGGTCTGGACGACGCGTGAGCGCCCGTCCTTCTATCTGTTCGACCTCGACGGCTTCAAGAACATCAACGACGCGTCGGGTCACGCGCTCGGTGACGAGATCCTCCGCGCGGTCGCCGACCGACTCGAGCTCGCCGGCCGAGGGATGAACGCCGTGGTGGCTCGCCCGTCCGGCGATGAGTTCGTCGTCTTCGACCCGACACCCACGAGCGAGCACGAGGCGATGCGGAACGCCTCGGTGCTGCATTCGGTGTTCGCCCGCCCGATCTCCACATCGCGCGGCGAGATCGTCGTGACATCCACGTGCGGTGTGGCATGCATGCGAGCGGGGTCGCCAACCCCTGCCGAGGAACTCCTTCGCTGGGCCGACATCGCGATGTATCGGGCCAAGGAGCGCGGACGCAACGGCGTCGTGCTGTACGAGCATGCGATGCAGGAACGTGTTGCGTCGCGGATGACCATCGAGCACTCGCTCCGCGGTGCGCTCGAGCGCCGCGAGCTCGTGCTGTTCCACCAGCCGATCATCGATGTCGCGCGCGGCACGGTCGATGGGGTCGAGGCCCTGATGCGCTGGCGGCGCGGCGACGGGTCCCTGATGCCGCCGGTCGACTTCATCTCGATCGCCGAGGAGACCGGCATCATCGACGAGATCGGTGCCTGGGCAATCCTCGAGGCGCTCACGCAGCTCCGGACGTGGATCGACGACGGGGTCGTGCCGGGGTCGACGACGATGTCGGTCAATGTGTCACCGCATCAGCTCAGCGACATCCACTTCCCGGCACGCGTGCGCGAAGCACTGTCCCGTTCACGGGTGCACGCCGACCTCCTCTGGCTGGAGGTCACCGAGAACGTGATGATCGAGAACACCGCCGCTGCGCGAGCATCGCTCGACCAGCTCCGCTCGATCGGCGTCCGTATCGCCCTCGACGATTTCGGTACCGGCTACTCGTCGCTGTCGCTCCTGCAGGACTTCCCGGTCCAACGCATCAAGATCGATCGTGCGTTCGTCGACACGATCGCCGAGCCGGGCAGCGACAGCACCCTCGTTCGGACCATCATCGGCCTGGGCGATTCGATGGGCGTCGACATCGTTGCCGAGGGCGTCGAGACCGTGCTCCAGCTCCGGGCGCTCCGCGAGCTCGGGTGTGCCAAGGCCCAGGGCTTCTTGATCTCCCACCCGGTCCCGGCCGAAGCGATGCGCTCGACCGTCGGCGCACTCGACGGGCTCGCCCAGTGGCCCGAGTTCAACCAGTTGATGGGCGACTCCTCGCTCCAACGGTCCCCCGGCCTCAACACGTAGACGCGGACTCCTTCGAAACGCTCGTCGGTGGCCGGTTCACGACGAGGGAATACCGGATGCCCACGTCGACATGCGGACCGAGGGAGCTCCGTTTCGGCAGGGCTGTCCACGAGATCTGTTCGACCTCGAGCGTCGATGGCATCGTCGATCTGTCGAGCACTGATGCCGGACGCTGCGGATCCGCGTCGACATGGGACGTTCCGACGCAGCACGTCGCTCACCATCGTCGTCGGTGGCGCCTGTGTGACCGGTCGTGACGGATGCCTCGACCTCGGCGGACTTAGTCGTGCCGGTCACCCTCGAATCGCACATGACGTGCGGTCTCACCTCCATTCATCTCGGAGAACGCCGCATCATCTGCGACCGCTCGACATCCAGGTTCGCTCGTCCATCGGGATCGACCGCCCCGGCATGCCTGGCGGAGCCGAACGGACCCGGTCCCCCGATATCGGGATTCCTGGTCTCGTCGGGCGTGACATCGTGTGTGGTGTGTCCGGCACCGAGATCGGATGCTCGACCTGATGGGGGTGTTCGTGATGGACGGAACGATTCGTGTTCGAACTGCAGCCTGGTTCGCGACCGCAATCGTGGTCAGCGTGATCTGCGCGCTGCTGGTCACCCAAGCCTGGTCCGCGGGTGCCGCACCCGGAGGCACCGACTCGACGTTCGTGCCCACCGCCGGATGCCGGCTGGCCGACACCCGGCCGGCACCCGACAACGTCGGGCTTCGTTCGAACCCGTTGGGTGCGGGCGATGTGTTCGAGGTTGCCGTGCACGGTGCGAACGGTGACTGCACCGGTGGTTTGGCGATCCCTGCGGATGCGGTCGCGGTGGCGCTCAACGTCACCGCGGTCAACGCGACCTCATCGTCGAACATCCGGGTCTATCCGGCCGACCTGGCCGAGGTGCCCCTTCTGTCGAACCTCAACGTCTCTGCGGGTGCACCACCGACGCCGAACAAGGTGGACGTGAAGCTGTCACCCGACGGCAAGATCCGGGTGTACAACTTCCGAGGCTCGGTGAACATCTTCATCGACGTCGTCGGCTACTACACGAACTCCAGCCTGCACGGCGCTCTCTCAGCGAGTCGCGGCCCTCGAGAGCGGCAACGCAGCCATTCGCCGAAGTCGCGACCGGGCCGCTGACGTTCCACGCATGACCAACAAGCCGGTGTCGTATCTCGATGTCCAAATCACCGCACCCGCCGACGGCCACGTCACCATCACCTACAGCACCTACATCTCCAACGCCACCCTCTCGGCCGAATCGGCGTGCAACGTGTACCGATCGACCGAGATCCACTGCGAGCATCGCGCCCACCGCGGCCGGGCTCGGCTACTGGGAAGTCGCAGTCTCGGGGTGCAGGTGACGAAGGCTCGGTGTCGGGCACCAACCGGTTCGACATCGAGGCCGACCAGACCGTCACCAACTCACTCGCGTGCCAGGAGAACCTCGGCAACGGCGCTGTCGGGGGCCGTGCGATGACCGCGATCTTCCGGCCCGGCTGAGTGGCACTTGCCCGTGGCTGGTCGTGACCACGTCGTGACCACGGGCTCCCACGGGAGCCCGTGACCAGGACTGCACTGGAGGCGACGCCGGGAATCGAACCCGGGTAGACGGCTTTGCAGGCCGTTGCCTAAACCACTCGGCCACGTCGCCAGCGACTGGGGATGCTAGCGGGAGGGCGGCTCGGTGCGACCAGCGGCGAACCAATCGGCGAGCGCAGCCAGGCCCTCGTCGATCGACACCGACGGCTCCCAGCCGAGATCGGCTCGGACCTCTCGCTGGTCGAACCAGTGCGCGGTGCCCAGCTGCTCTGCGACGAACCGAGTCAGTGGCGGCTCGTCGGTACGACCGAGCATCGGCCAGATCCGATCGATGACCGAGCCGAGGCGGAGTGCGATCGGAAGCGGCACGTCGCGAGGTGCAAACGGTACGTCGGCGGCCACACAGAACGCTTCCACGAGCTCCCGGATCGGGCGCGGCTCGCCGTTGCTGACGACGTACGCCTTGCCGGCGCACACCGCACCGGGCCGGATGGCATCGACCGCAGCCGTCAGGGCCGTCGCCGCATTGTCGATGTAGGTCGTGTCGACCAGGGCGCGCCCACCGCCGACCAGCGCGAGCCGACCCGCCTGGGCACGCTCGACGATCCGACCGACCAGTTGTGTGTCGCCGGGCCCCCACACCAGGTGCGGTCGGATCGCCACGACGCCCATGCGGGCATCGGAGGCGGCCAGCGCCTCGCGCTCTGCGATCGCCTTCGTCTCCGGATACCAGGCCGCACCGTGATCGATGACCGGATCGTCGGCAGCTCCACCGACGATCGGTCGCCCGTCGTGGGCCACCGACGGGGAAGACACGTGCACGACACCGCGCAGCCCGTTCTGCGCGGCAGCGCCGAGCACGTTGCGGGTGCCGTCGACGTTGATCGACACGTACTCGTTGCGGTCGCCGACGACGCCGACCTTGGCGGCGAGGTGCACGACGACGTCGCAGTCCGCGAGTGCCGCCTCGACGGCCGCGGCATCTCGGACATCACCGCGACGTTGCTCGATTTGGGACGCACCCACCGCACCGTCAGCGGCGAACTCGCCGCGCTGGAACGCGATCACGCCGTCGCCGCGCTTCGTGAGCACGTCCGCCAGCGCTCGGCCGATCAGACTCGAGGCCCCGGTGATCGCGACGGTCGTCATGCTCGCCTCGTCATGCTGGTCTCGTCGTCATCGGTCAGCTGAGCAGATCGTCGGCCCAGTGGGCGACGGCGGCGCGATCGATCTTGGCGTTGTGACGGATGTCGACGGGGACCTCCGGGCTGACCAGGACCGCTGCCACTGGTTCGTCGACCACATCGCGTACGACGTTGCGGATGGCCGTGGCGAGCTCATGTCCCGCGAGCCCCGGCCGCTCGTTGCGACGTTCGACGACCACCACCAACTGCTGGCAGCCGGACGGTCCGACACCGACCGCGGCGACTCGGCCGGCCGTGACCAACCCCCTCGGATCCAGCCGACGTTCCACGGCACGTTCGACCGGGACCGGCGTGATCGCACCGCTCGCCGCATCGATCACGTGGACACTTCGGCCTTCGACCCAGAGTCGGCCATCTCGATCGACATGCCCGACATCGCCGGAACGATGCCAGCCGTCGCCGGGGCGAGCAAGCCGTTCGGTCTCCCAGCGTCCGAGATATCCCTCCGACACCCAGGGTGCGCGTACCAGGATTTCCCCGGTCGCGCCGACGTCGACGGGATCAGGCACACCGCCTGCGGCATCGAAGCCCATCGGCACGATGCGCACGTCGGCGCCCCCGACCGGCGGCCCCACGCACACTCCCCGGCCATCGCCTGTGGCCTCGGCGGCATCGATGCCGGCGAGGTCGATGTCGGCCACCGGGAGCGCTTCGGTCATGCCGTACGGCGTGCGGATCGATGCATCCGGAGCAAGCGCCGCCACAGCGTGAAGCGTCTCGGCCGGCACCGGCGCGCCGGCGCTGAACACGAGCCGAAGTGCGCCGATTCCGCGATACCGACCCGGTTCGGCAGACGCGGTCTTCACGACATTCGCCAGTGCCGCCGGCGATGCGAACGCCATCGTCGCACCGAGCTCCCGACAGGCTTCGTCGAGCGCCTGCACCGTGAGCGCCCCCGGGGTGGTGACGTCGCAGTCGGTCAGCGCCGTCGGCACGCCGAGTGCCGGGCCGTACAGCGCGAACGGCGCGAATGCTGCGACCAGACGGTCCGACTCGGTGATCCCATACGTCGCAGCCAGTGCATCGCGCTGTGCGGCGAGTTGGCCGTGCCGATATCGCACGCCCTTGGCCGGTCCGGTCGCTCCGGACGTGAACAGGATCGCCGCGGCCGCATCGGCGACTGGCTCAGGCGGGAAGTCGGCAGCTTTGGATCCCTCCGCCCCCTCCTCGATCAGCACGGCCACGTCGACGTGCTGTGAGCGGGGCGCCCACCGCAGAACCGCCTTCGCGAGGCCGGCACGTCGCGGTCCGATGGACCACTTCGGTCGGGTCGACGCGACGGCTCGACCGAGCCCGCGCAGCCCCAATCCACGATCTGCGATCACGGTCACGCCGCCCGCTCGCCACACGCCGTAGACCGCGACGAGCAGATCGATCCCGGGCGGGGTCAGCATTGCCACCCGGTCGCCGTCGACGAGACCGCGCCGGCGAAGCGCCACGGCGACCGCCTCGACGCGCTGGGTGAAGGTGGCGAAGTCGATGTTCGTCCGCGTCACGAGGTCGGCGATCGCCGTCTCCGGGTCGTCGAAGCGGCGCCGGAGACCGTCGAAGACCGAGCTCGTCGTCTCCAGCGGCGCATCATCGGCCGGCCGCTCGTCCCCGTCGGCCAGCCGGTTGCTCAGCAGATCTCGCAGCCACACCTCGACGGTGCCGGCGACGTCGGCTTCGGCCATCACCAGGTGGTTGGCGTCGGGAAATCGTTGCAGTTCGGCGTTCGGGAATCGGCCCGCCAGATCGGCGGCGAAATCGTCGTCGAACACGATGTCCTTCGACCCCCAGGCCAGGAGCACCGGCGCGTCGATGTCCGACAGCCGGTCGGCGACCTCCATCAGTGCGTCGGCCGACGGATGCGGCTCGACGAGTGGGACGTCGCCCACGAAGTCGGCGATCGCCGCACGATGCTCGGCCGAGCGATAGGGCGCCCGGAAGGCTCGACGATCGGTACGTGAGATGCGCCGGCCCGAGAGCCGAACGGTTCCTTCGACGAAGATCGGCGTCCGGCGACACACGAAGTCACGCAGCGGTGCCGATCGGGCGAGACGGATGATCTTCGGAGCGCCACGACCCTCGGGGACGCCGATGCCCGTGTTGCACAGCACCATGCCGGCCACACGATCGGTGTGCTGGACCGCCCACCCCATCGCGATCGCTCCGCCCCAATCGTGCGCAGCGAGCACCAGTGGTTGGTCGGCGTCGATGTCGAGCGCCTCGATCACGTCGGCGAGATCAGCGACGCGGTGCCGATAGCGGCGGGGGCCGTCGGACGCGTCGAGCCGCTCGCTGTAGCCCATCGAGAGCTGGTCGATTGCGATCACCCGATGGTGATCTCCGAAGCGGGTGAGGAACGACTTCCACGCGTACGCCCACGTCGGGTTGCCGTGGACGCACACGATGGTGGCCGAGCCGGGTACTCCCGGGCCGGTGTCGAGTACGTGCCAACGATGGATGTCACCGTCGTGGCTCCGTACGTCGAGCACGCGCGACCACGACGGGTCGATCCCCCATTCTCGCCACGCCGCCCCGTCCGGTTGATCGGGCGTCGAGGTCACCAGACGATTTCGGTGAAGCTCGTGTTGAGACCCGACCCGATGCCCATGCACAGGACGCGCTCGCCCGGCTGGATCTGATCCTGCACCGCAGCGAGGGTGATCGGAATCGCGGCGGGGCCGACGTTGCCGTACTGCGGGAACGTGCGCGGGCAGCGGCCCGGATCGATCCCCAGGCGCTCGCACAACAGCTCGGTGTGGCGCTGGCTGACCTGGTGGACGATGTAGTGATCCATGCCCACTTCCCAGTCGAAGTCGTGACCGCTGTGCTTCCACGCAGCCTCGGCGAGGTCGAGCCCGGCGATCATCAGGCCGTGCGAATCGGTCCGCATCCGATCGAGGTCGCCGATGCACAGCTCGTTGTGCTGCGTTGCGCTGCGAGCGATCCCGCCGACGAGCCGGTGCGCCTCGGGATGCCGGTCGAGCCGACACAACACCGCCGCCGCGGCGCCGGAGCCGAGCGTGAGCGACGCGAATTCGGCGAAGACGTCCTCCGCGGTCGCGTCGGGGCGCTGCAGCCGTTCGATGGTGGTCTGTTGTGTGTACCGACTGCCCTCACCGTCGACGATCAGGGCGTAGTCGATCGAGCCGGCATCGATCGCCGCTGCGGCGATCTGCATGCCGTTGATGAAGCCGAGGCACGCGTTGCCGACGTCGAAGTTCAAGCAGCTCGGCGCGAGATCGAGTTGGTTGTGTACCGCGCAGGCCACCGACGGCTCCAGGTGGTCCTTGCACACCGACGTGGAGATCAGCATCCCGACCGCAGCAGGATCGATCCCGGCGTCGTCGAGTGCCGCACGCCCCGCGCGCGCGGCCGCCTGGTCGAACGTGACCCCCTCCGGCCACCAACGGCGCGCATCGATCCCGGCGAGGTCGGCCAGGATCCCGGCACTGAGCCCGGTGCGAGCGTAGGTCTCTGCGAGTTGTTCGTCGATCCACGCCGACGTCACGACTTCGGGTGCTTCGACGGCGGCCACCGTCAGCACGCCCACGTTGCGGTGCGTCAGTACCGAGTTCGATGCCATCTGGGGTCCTTTCGCAACGCACGAAGCGTCAAGGGAGCGGAGCCCCGATCCTAGGCCATCATCGGCGCCCTGGCATGTCCACCGGCGACCCCGGCCGGCAACCGCGACCCCGTTGTGGGCAGGTTCCCTGCGCTTCCGTGGATCGTCGATCGCAGCTCGACACGGTCGGATCCGGCGCCCCATACGCTGCCGTGCCCGTCGGCCCACAGCCTGCTTCGTCGGCTCGCGCCGAACCGAAAACGCAAGAAACCCCTGCAGAGCAGGGGTTCCTGGAGCGGATGACCGGGATCGAACCGGCGACCTTCACCTTGGCAAGGTGACGCTCTACCAACTGAGCCACATCCGCGAGGACAACAAGATGGTAGCGGATGATCGGCCCCCGACAACCTCGTTTCATCGGTGACCTCGCTTCGGTGGAGCACGCCGGCCGAATGCAGCGGCGCTGGACGCTCAGCGACGTCGTGCTCGACGCAGAAATCGCTTCGTGGGTGCCGTGACCTCGTCGAGTTCCGGATCATCGTCGGGTTCGGTCACGTCGTCGGGTTCCGGATCGGGGTCGAGGCTCGGTCACTTCGTCGGGTTCCGGATGTCGGTGTCGACGGATCCGTTCGCCGTCGCCGACTCCGGCGTGTCGTCGAACTCCAGCACCTCGTCGTCGAGTTCGAGGTCACCGGTCGCATCAGCGGTGTCGGCGCCGAATTCGACCGTCTCCTCGTCGCCGTGATCCGCATCACCGGCATCTGCGTCGTCCGCTTGATCGGCGATCTCACCGTCGGCAGTCTCGGGGATCGACGCAGGAGCGTCGGCGAGATCGTCGAAGCTGACGACGGGACGGGGCTCGGCGAACTCGGTGTCCATGTCGGGTTCTGCCACCTCGCGCCGCACGGGGCGCGCGCCTGGCGGACGTGAGGCATCGAGGGCTCGGCGCTGCCCGGCCGGGTCCTGTTTCCGCCACGCCCGGGTGTCCATCTCTTCCAGCGGTGCCAGGAGTTGCGGTTCGGGACGGGTGCGGCGCCACAACCAGACGGCGAGCGCCGCCAGGGCGACGCCGAGCACCAGCAGCACGATGACGCTGATGTAGACGGTGCGCGTCGCCGACGGATCGCCGACCGAGGCTGACGCCAGAAGAGGGGGGACACGCATTCCGATCGACACTGGGGAGCGATTCTGCCAGCTCCCGAGCGAGATACAGCGGAACCGACGCCGAACCGGTACTCGAACCGAGATCCGAACCGACCCAAGCCGAGACTCGACCGGCCCGCGAATCGCAACCGACCTCAGCGATCTCAGCGTTGATGCGCAGCACACCACACCGAGGTGCGCCCGTTCAACGACGCTCGACGCAGCTCGCCGCCGTCCAGCGGGCATTCGGCCGCGCTGCGGATCTCCCCGCCCACGCCGCCGCGAGCGCTGGCGCGAACCTCCGGCGACAGCACCCCGTGGGTCGAGCCACCCGCAGCGAGCATCAGCGGGAGCCGTTCGCGACACGCCTCGCTGATCGCCTCGAGCTCCCCGTCGTCCAGCGTGTCCGTGCCTCGGTCGGGAGCGACGCCCGCCCAGAAGAGCACCTCGTCGGCACACAGGTTGCCCAATCCGGCGACGACACGCTGGTCGAGCAGGGCCGTCTTGACGGCGATGCGCCGATGCCGGAGACCGGCGGCCAGCTCGGCAGCCGTGACGTTCAACAGGTCCGGGCCGAGCCGGGAGAGATCGGGATCGAGGCTGATGCGGCCAAGGCGCCGCGGGTCGTTCATCCGCAGTGCCGGACCCGTCGCAACTGCCGGGGTGGTCTCGAGTCGCAGCCGATCCCATTCCGGGCGATCCGCGCCGGACGCGTACTCGAGTTGCTCGATCGGCGCGCGCCCGTCCACCACGAGCCGGCCGGTCATGCCGAAGTGGAGCCCGAGTGTCGGCCCGTCCGGAATGGGATCGGTCTCGACGAGGACGACCTTGCCGCGCCGGCGAACCGCCTCGATTCGCGCACCGAGCAACGCGTCGCGCAACCCGTCCGCACTCACCCGCTCGTCACACCACACCGACGCGATGGTGCGACCGACGAGCGGCTGGGCGCTCTTGCGCCAGATCTCCGCTTCCAACCCCTCGGGCATCGCGGTTCAGACAACGGACTTGCTGATGTCGCCGAGGAACCGGTCGAGCGGCTCGGCGATCTGATCACCGTTGATCAGGAACGCATCGTGACCGTGCGGTGAATCGATCTCGTGATACTCGCTGCGGGCGCCGTTGCGCTCGACGGCGTCGTGGATCTGCTGCTGCTGGTATGCCGGGTACAACATGTCGCTCCAGATGCCGACCGTCATCGTCGGCATCTGGACCCTCGCCATCGCTCGCTCCAGCGACCCTCGACCACGAGCGACGTCGTGGAGATCCATCGCCTTGCCGATCGCGAGGTAGCTGTTCGCGTCGAAGCGGCGCACGATCTTCGTGCCATGGTGCTCGAGGTACCGCTCGACCTCGTATTGCTGCCACATTCCGAGGATGTCGCCCACCTCGGGCTTGCCCGAGTAGTCGCGGCCGAATCGGTCGGTGAACACGTTGTCGCTGCGGAACGTCACCTGCGCGATCTGGCGGGCGATCGACAACCCCACCGCCGGCCCGTCCCCCGGTTCCGCGTCGTAGTAGTCGCCGCCGCGCCACTTCGGATCGAGGCGAATCGCTTGGCGACCGATACCTCCCCAGGCGATCTGCTGGGCCGTGGCCTGCATGCAGGTCGCGATCGGGACCACCGAGCGCACCCGCCGCGGGTACATGACCGCCCACTCCAGCGCCTGCATCCCGCCCATCGAGCCGCCGATCACCGACATCCACTGCACGACACCCAGATACTCGGCCAGACGTGCCTGGGCGCGCACCATGTCGCGGATCGTGACCACCGGAAACCGCGAGCCGTACGGGGTGCCGTCGTCCGGATGCGGTGAGGCCGGCCCGGTCGAACCCTGACAGCCTCCGAGGACGTTCGCACACACGACGAAATACCGGTCCGTGTCGATCGGCAGCCCCGGCCCGACCATCGAGTTCCACCATCCGGCCTCGCCGTGACCCCGACCGGCCGGCCCTGCGGCGTGGCTGTCGCCCGTCCAGGCGTGACACAACAGCACGGCGTTCGTGCCCGCTGCGTCGAGCGTCCCCCACGTCTCGTACGCGATCGTGACATCGGCGAGCGTCGCACCCGAATCGAGCGCAAAACGCCGATCGGTGGCGAACGTGAAGAACCGGCGCTGACCGGCAGGATCGCCCGGCATCCAGGCGCCGGTCACCGGGAGTGGGTCGGTCGTGGTCATCGCAATGTCGGTCGAGTCGCAGGGCCCGGCCGAGGATCGGACGAGAAACGACGAGACGTTGGAACGGTAGCAGCCGGGTCCGATTGCGACGTTGCAGGAATTGCCGTGAGACCCCCGCCAGGACGATGTGCGTCAACGATCGACGTGCCCGACGACCGGCTGCGCCAGGCGCATGCGCTGGTCGAAACCGGCCTCGTACGGGAGGAAGCCGTTGCGGTCCGGATACAGCAGCTGCACCATCTCGAGCGGCTCACCACGGAACCACGATGCCCCCGTGACGAAACGCTCGGCTGCGATCGTCGGGTCGATCGGCGCGAACACGCACCGCAGGTCGTTGTCGAGCAACCCGACGAGTTCGTCGCCGAGTGGGATGACGGTTCCGCCCCGCGCCGCATCTGCGACGAGCGTGACCAGCCCGTTCGCCGCCGCCGGTGCGAGACCGAACACCGCCACGTCGGGAAAGTCGACCGCCGCGCGCATGCCGATCGAATACGCACATGCCGGCGTGGGTGGGTCGGTCGACGGGTCCGCCGCGATCGTCTCGAGCGCCCAGCCGTGGGTCTCGATCATCCATTCGATCTTCTCGGCATGCGGAATGTGGAAGTCGGGCAACTCCATGACGTCAGTTGATCAGATTTCGGTCCACTTCGACGTCATGCTGACGAACTCGTCAAGGCGCCCCGCGAGACGGACACCTTCGCATCGGATCAACCCCTGCGTCGAACACCTGCTGCGGTGGATCGAGCAACGGAATGAATCCGCAACAGTCGGCGGCGCGCCGTCTCGAATTGACCCGACCGACGCGACGTGCTCCTGTATTGAGGTGACAGCAAGAGGCATCGGCATGCTCCTCGCAGCTGCGACAGCAGTCGTTGCGCTCGCCGCTCTCTGGTCCAGCCGCCGCGGCACGGATCTGCGTGCCGAGATGGTCGATACCACGAGCATCGTCATGCTCGGCGACAGCATCACTGCGGAAGGCGACTGGGCCGACCTGTTGCCCGACCAACGAGTGATCAACGCCGGTCGGTCGGGTTTCACCACCGCCGAACTGGTCCCACTCGCCAGAGACGTGTCGAACGGGCAGCCCCGGTTACTGGTGGTGCTCACCGGCACCAACGACATCCGCGATGGGCGCGGGACACTGTGGACCCGCCGACACCTCGACGAACTCATCGGCGTCGTGCGAGCGAACAGCCCGGGCACACGGATCGTCGTACAGTCCATTCTTCCACGGGCTGATCGCTCCGACGAGGTCGTCGCCACGAACGAGGGGATCCGAACCCTCGCCGAGGAGCTCGACGTCCAGTACCTCGACCTGTACCCCGTCTTCGACGACGGCGCGGGGGCGCTGCGGGAGTCGGACACGAGGGATGGTGTCCACCTCACCGACGCTGGTTACCACCGATGGGCCGAGGCTCTCCGGCCCATGGTCGACCCTTCCTGAGGTTGGCCCGGCTGGGCGAACGTCAGGCGATCAGGTCGAGCGAGTCGAGGTCGACGCAATGCTGCAGGTGGCGGGTCGCCATCGCGGCGAACATCGCTTCGCTGCGATCGCTCCCGCCGACGACCTGACTGGCGACCACGGCCATGATCACGCCCCCGAACGCGTCGCGCCGATACTGATCCCACAGCCACGCCGCGTCGACGTCGACGCCGCCGGATACGAGCGCTCGGCGATAGTCCTCGACGAGTTCGGTTTCCGCCGACCGACGATCGTCGGCGACCAGCCCGGCGCCGAGGAAGTAGGCGAGGTCGCCGACCGGACCACCGTGGCCGGGTGTCTGCCAGTCGACCGCGGTCACCGGTGGGCCCCCTGCCGGAGTCGCGAACAGCAGGTTGTCGAGTCGGTAGTCGCCGTGGGTCACGGTGAGCGGCCCACTGCGCCCTTCGACCCAGCCCGCGAGCCGCGGCCCGAACGCGTCGAGCACAGCTCGTTGATCCGCATCCAGATAGCCGTCGTACGTCGAGCGGAAGCCGGGCAGGAACAGCGACCACAGCGCAGCGAGCTGCTCGCCGTCGTCGGCGCCGGCGCGGCGCTGCAGGAACTCGTGTTCGAACAGGGTCGGATCGTCCCACCGGGGAGCGTGGAGGCGGGCGAGTTCGATCACGGCAGCACGTGCGATGTCGACGTCGCATCCGGCGACCTGGTCACCCTGTTCGGCCGGCGCCATGTCTTCCAGGACCAGCACGAAGTCACCGGTCGTCTCTGTCCAGCTGCCGTGGAAACAATGCGGTACGCGGATGTCGACCGTCGATGCGATCCGGTCGTAGAACTTCACCTCGCGTTCGTAGTTGCGGAGCCCGATCCCGGTGGCACGGCTGGTCTCGTCGAGCGACGGGAGCTTGATGACCACCGATGCGGGCGCCGCACCATCCGACGACTCGATGCCGACCCGCAGGTTCAGCCCGACCAGCCCGTCACCGATCCGATCCACGTGCATGCCGGCGACGTCGGCGTCGAGCACGGTGGACAGCCAGTCCGAAGTCAGCCAGTCGGGCGTGAGTACGTCGCTCTCCATCGGTCGGACCGTAGCCCGCCCGGCGATACCGTCCGAGGTCGATGTACCGCTTCCTGCTCCGCCCGGCGTGGTTGCTGTTCCACGCGGTCGTCCTCGCCGGCATCGTGCTGATGGTGGCGGCCGGGTTCTGGCAACTGAATCGCCTCGAGGAACGCAAGGACTTCAACGCGCAGGTCCGCGAACGGTCCCAGCAGGAACCGTTGGAATTGCAGGCCGTCCTCGACGAGATCGACGCCGGCACCCTCGACCCGTCGTCCGCCGAATGGCTGCCGGTCACGTCATCGGGCACGTACCTGCCCGATCAGGTGCTGGAGTTCAACAACTCCCAGGGCGGCCGTGCCGGCGACAACGTGCTCACGGCCCTCGTCACCGACGCGACGACGAATGCGACCACCACAGGAGCCACATCGGGCACGGCATCGGAGACAACCGTGATCGTGAACCGCGGGTTCATCCCGCTGGGGATCGACGTGCCCGCTCCCCCGGCCGTGGGCGTCGACATCGTCGGTTTCATCCGGCCGTCCGAAGTCCGAGAGCGAGGCGGGCTGACCGATGACGACGACGGGACGCCGCTGACCGAGGTCCGCCGGATCGACATCCCACGACTGGCCGAACAGTTCCCCGGCGACGTCGCGCCGGTGTTCGTCCAGTTGACGTCGTCGGACCCCGAACTCGGCCCGGGCGACCCGTCTCCGGTCGTGCTCCCCGAACTCGACAACGGACCCCACCTCTCCTACGCCATCCAGTGGTTCATCTTCGCGATCTGTGTCGCCGTCGGTTGGGTCCTCGCCGTACGGCGGTCGCTGGCGGTCAGGGCGCGAGCGCAGCAACGAGCGACCGCGGATTCCCTCTGAGGAGCTGACGTCGCAGCGGCCAATCGGCTCGCCGGAACACGGCGGTCATGATCCGGGCCAGCTCCGACGGCGGCGTGTCGATGCGGAGGTACGGCGCCCACCGCTCGGGCGGCAGGTCGAAGAACGCCTGGAAGAACGCCCTGATCTCGGCGGTATCCATCCCGAGCAACACATCGAGCCCGAAGTCGTGCAGCCGCCGCGCCCGTCGGAGGTCCCGCGGCCACACCGCATCGGCGATGGCGACGGCGTCGGCAGCCCGATCGACCGGGCCGGGCCGAGCCAAGCATTCGCGAACGGCTCCAGCGACGCGCTCGGCCGCCCGCAACGACGATGCGACCGAGTACCCGGTGGCGGGGTGGATCATCCCTGCTGCCGCGCCGAACCTGACCGTCGACGGTGCACCGTCGCTGCGGGGCCGCGCCGGCACCGGCGCACCCATCGGGATCCGGACGCGTTCGATCCGCACGGCCACCGCGGTCAGTTCCTCGACGGTCCGACCGAGTCGCGATGCGAGCCGGGGCAGCAACCGCTCCGGTTCGAGCGCCGGGCCCGCCAGCACGGTCTCCTCGACGAGCCACCCGTCGGCGACCGGAAACGCGTAGACGAACGTCGGAACGGCGAGGTCGTCGGACGCCGGCGGATGGCTGAAGTCCATCACGGTCGGCCGACCGAGTGACCCCTCCGGCGGATGCTCGAGCACCACACCGATCGCTGTCTGCCAGGAGACCCGGCCGTCGTCGGGCAGCCGGCGATCACTGCCCGGCCCGTCGTGTCCATCGAGGCCGGAGGGCCACCCAGTGGCGTCGACGACGATCCTCGCGCCGGTCTCATCGGCCGACGACACCTTCCGGACCTCGTGGGTCACCCGATTGCGCAGCGCTTCCCGCAAGCGGTCGTTGTCGATCACGCCGTAGGGCCGCTCGACCGTCATCGGCCGCTCGAAGACCGCGGCAACCGAATCGAACCGGTGCATCCAGATCTCAACTTCGTCGAGGCCCGCCACGGCGTCGAGATCGTCGATCCACGACGAGTAGGTCGCCCCCCACTCCCGATCCGCACCGAACAGCACGGTCTCCACGCCGAGCCGCGTCAGCTGTTGTGCGAGCGCGGAACCTGCCGGCCCGTCGCCGACGACCGCAACCTCGATCCGACGACTCGGCATGGAACCCTCAGCTGACATGCGGTGGTGTCAGTGCGCTTCGAGCTCCGCCATCCGGCGGAACTGCTCGACCACGTCGGGCGTGTCGTGGGCGGGGTCGAGGCTGCGGTACACAGTGTCGACGTTGACGGCGATGCGCCCGTACTCGCCGAGCTCGCCGAAACGTGGCGAGGCCTCCAGCAGTGCCGCGATGTCGCGGGCTGCGTCGAAGGCGTCGATACCGGCCTCGTGCCGACCGGTTGCCTCGGAGTCGACGAAGGCGAGATAGTCGCGCACGTCGACGATGCCGTTGCGGTCGGTGATCGGACCGTGGCCGGGAACCACGGTCTGCACGTCCATCGCCAGCATCAGGTCACACGCTGCGACCCAGTTGGACAGCGGCCCGGCCCACACGATCGGCGTGCCGCCGATGAACAAGATGTCGCCGGTGTAGACGGTGGACGCGTCGGGAACGTGGACGATCAGATCGCCGGCGGTGTGCGCTGGGCCGACCTCGATCAGCTCGACGGCACGCCCGCCAACGTCGAGCTGCAACCGGTCGTCGAACGTGCGCGTCGGCAGCACCAGGTCGATCCCCTCGAAGTCGAACGCACCGAAGAAGCTGCGGAAGAGGTCGCCGACATCGCCCGGCGCCTTGATCAGCGCGTCGAGCATCGACGGTGGGACCTCGGGCATCTCTTCGGCGGTTGCGGTGGACGCCACGATCTCGACCGTCGGCCACTTCGTCACGACCTCGCTGTTGCCGTAGCAGTGGTCACCGTTGGCGTGCGTGTTCACCAGCGAGGTCACGGGCGCCGCTTCGGTGAGCGGCGCCATCGAGTCGAGCATCGACGCGGTCAACTTCAGATCGAACAGCGTGTCGACGAGCAGCGAGCGGCCGTCGCCGACGATCAGACCGGCGTTGCTCCACCCCCACCCACCGTCGGGTTGCAGGTAGGCGTGGCATCCGTCACCGATCTCGTGGAGCCCGAGCGTGTAACCAGCGGCGTTCGTCATACCGACGATCCTCTCATGCCCGACCGGGACGGGGCCACTGCGCGGCGAGCCGCTCGGCCAGCATCGTCGTCGGCAGGTGGGTGTTGACGTCCGGAATGTCGGGGAACACCGAAGCGTCGCAGACGAACAGCGCCTCGTGGCCGTCGACGCCACCGTCGCCCCGCACGATGCCCGCACAGGAGCTGGTCGCGTGGACGTAGTCTGCTCCGTGCGTGGCGAGCCAGCTGCCGATCGCGTCGAGGTCCCGGCCGAGCTCGTCCGCCGTCGTGCCCCGGTCGTCGATGTAGACGGCATCGACGACGTCGGAGAACGGGGGACGCTCGAGCAGATCCAGTACGTCGGCGACGCCTCGGGCGAGCTGGTCGCGGTCGGCGATCTCTCGCAACAGATCGAACTCGACGACGGGATCGTCGCCGGGATCGTCGGAGCGAAGCCGCACGCGTCCGCCGGCCCCGGTCGGGCGCATCAGCGCGACGAGCAGCATCGCCGTGTCGAGCGGCGCCGACGGTCCGAGGTGGTTCAGCGACAGCACCTGGATCGCATCCCGATCGATCATGGCAGCGGTGGCGAGTCCCCGCGACGACGGGTCGATGCGTGTCCGAGCGCCATCGGCGAGTTGGAGCAGCAACCCTGCTGCAGGGTGATCCCGGAGCCCGACCCCCGCCTGCTCGATCCCGGATCGCTGCAGGATCGCAGGGGTGTGGATCGCGCCGGCCGAGACCACCACGGCGTCGGCCCGCATTCGTTCGCCGTTCGCGAGCACCACCCCGACGGCCGCACCGTCGGCGTCGAAGTCGACTCGGTCGACCGGCTCGTCGGCACGGATCTCGAACCGGTCTCCCGCCGACGACGCGAGCGGCCACAGATACGCCTCGGCCGACGTGACACGGCGACCGTCGTGGCGTGTGAGCGGAACGATGTGGGCCGCCGCATCCGCAGCGAGGAGCAGGCGGTCGACACGACCGAGCTCTGACTCGTGGGGACGCTCGGCGGGAATCAGCGTCCGGGCCCAGGCCTCGTCGACGTCGTCCCATCCCCAGGATCGGTAGCGGGCGGCGTCGCCGCGCAGCGCAACCATCGCGTTGACCGCGCTCGACCCGCCGACGCCGCGGCCGCGCACGTACCGAGTGCGCGGCCCCTGCGCCGTTCGTCGTGCGACGAGACGGTCGTAGATGCGGCCCTCGGCCCCGAGCGCCGCGAAGCAATCGTCGTCGTCGACGGAGGGTGGCACGTTGCCCGCATCGAGCCGTGGCCCGGCTTCGATCAGCGTCACGACGTGGCCGGCATCGCACAGTCGGCGCGCCGCCACACACCCCCCGGAGCCGGCGCCGACGACGATCCACTTCACGTCGTGGCTCGCTCCGTCGCTGCGGGCAGACCCGCGAGGTGGGCGGTGTCGTTGTACCGGATCAGGCGCCAGGCATCGTCGGATGTCCGAATCCGGTCGGGAGCGATGAACTCCGTCAACGACGTGTTGAGCGTGTGCAGTGCGAAGCCCCCCGCGACCGGGAGGTCGAGCGCGTAGCGAAACGCCGCGTCGACCACTCCCCCGTGGCATGCCACGACGACGTGCTTGCCGCTGTACACCTGCACGAGCCGGTCGAGCGCCGACCGGATGCGGGCGTGGAACTCGGCCGTCGTCTCGCCTCCCGGGAAGATCTGCACGGCGGGGTCGCCCGACCAGTCGGGTGTGCCGAACCGAGCCACGTAGTCGTCGAAGCTCATTCCATCGACGTCGGGGCCCGGATCGTGCTCGCCGAACTCCTCCCACTGCTCGAACGACTCGACGCCGATCGAGGCCTGCACGATCTCGGCGGTCTCGATCGCGCGGGCGAACGTGCTCGACAGCAACGCGTCGGCGGCGAGTTCACCGCTGGCGTCGAGGCGACGGGCGAGCTGCTGGGACTGTCGACGACCGAGGCCGCTCAGGCCGGTACACGTTCGATGTCCGCCGATGATGCGCTGGACGGTCACGTTGGATTCGCCGTGACGGATCAGCGTGATCCGCGTCGGGTCGGGAGGGATGGCCACGGGCGGATCGTACGCCGGGCCGACCGGTGACGCTCCCGGTTGTCTCACCCGTCATTGTCCTGGTTCAGTCCTCAAGAACCTCTCGAACCGGCCGAAGAACCAGTTGTGACGGATCTGATCGACGCGGAACACTCAACCGTGCCAGCAACGCCAGACGAGCTGGCCCGGTTGATGCACCCCGTTCCCGCCGACGAAACACCCACCGCCGAGACTCCGGTCGTGCCCCCGGCACCTCCGGCGGTCGCCGACGCGATGACAGCGTCGACGGTGCTCCCGCCCCCGACCATGCAGACGTTGGCGCAGCCGGTGGCGCGGACGTTCGCGCAGCCAGTGTTGCCCCCACCTCCGAGCGCCGTGCCGACCGCGTTGCCGACACCGGAGTCTGCGCCGACGGCCGGCATCGCTCCTGTCTCGGTCGCCCCCGTTGCAGCCGGCACGAGCGATCGAGCCGACACCAGCACTTCAGCCGGCAACAGCGCTCCGGCGGTCGGCGAGCCCGCACCGACCGGGTCGGCATTGGTCACCGGGCCGGCGGCAATTCTCTCGGCCGACCCCGCATACGCACCCCTGGAACAGTCGCTTCCGGCATTGCCGACGGCCACCCCCGTCAAGCCGGCGCCGCCCCCTTCCACACACGCGCCCCTCACCCTCGAGGATCTTCTCGGCGCCAACAACCCGAACAGCACCCCCACCAAGAAGAAGCAGGGTTCGTCCGTCGGGCGACTGTTCGGCCGACTCGTCCTGCTCGCGGTCCTCGTCGGCGGCGGCTACGCCGCGTACACCTACGGTCCGGACCTCTACGAGCAGTACGTGACGGGCGAACCCAGCGAAGCCGATCCGGCCGAAGCCGACGCACCACTCGCCTTTCCGAACGCCGGTCTCGCCGCTGCACCCATCCGCACCGCAGAGTTCATCCTCGAAGGACTCCCGGGCGCTCCCGAGATGTCATACCGCGTGACGACCGACTTCGAGACCAACGTCAGCCAGGTCGACGTCACCCGTCCCAACGGCCCCGACCTCCAGATTCTCACCTACGGTGAGGCCGCGCTGATCCGTCGGACCGACGCCGATCAATGGTACCAGCTCGAACGCGGCCGGTTCCCGCTCGACGACCGGCTGGAGCGCACCGACTGGGTCCGCCAGCTCGACGAGCTGCTCCCGACCTCGATTCGCAGCAGCGTCACGATCGACGACGCCGGCGAGACCACGGTCTCGGGCGTCCCTACTCGCCGCCTCTCGCTCTCGCTCGACGTCGCACTCCTCGGCAGCCAATCGGGCAATTCCGAGGCGCCCGGAGATGCGCAGGGCACCGACGCAGTCCCCGTGGACGGTGCCCCACCCGTGGATCCCGCGGTTCCAGTCGACAGTGCCGTGCCGGCCGATCCTGCCGCAGTGCCGAACCCGGCCGCTCCCACAGCCGCCCCGCCGGGCGCTGCGGCGGAATCCGAGCCGACGACCTCGCTGGTGACCAGCATCGAGGTCTGGGTCGACTCCGAAGGCCTCGTTCGCAAGGTGAGCGGCGTCCCTCAACTCGGCGCCGAGACGATCACGGTCATCCGGACCGACAGCGCCGCCTGGGTGCCCAACTACCCGACTCCGGAGTTCGTGCAGCCGCTCACGGCGGCAACGCTCGTCGAGCTCGGCATCTGACACATCGCCGGCGACCGCGGAGGAACGGGGCAACGCTGCCCGGTACGCGACGGCTCTGTGACATTTCCCCGGAAATGCTGGTCGCAACCCGATCGGCTCCGTATGGTCGCGCCGGTGTCCCAACGACATCGCATGACCATCCGATCGATCGACCCCGATCCGCGGGTCGGCCAGATCACCGCTGCCGCCACGGCGCTGGGGCTCACTCGGCTCGGGTCGATCGCCGTTGCCGACCTCGTGCACGTGGAGGGTGAGCTCACCGACACCGACCTGCAGAAGCTGCACGGCCTCCTCGTCGATCCGCTGCTCCAGATGGGCACGTGGAGCGTTCCCTCCGGCCGGGCAGTGGAGATCGGCCTGCTCGCCGGCGTCACCGACACCTCCGCGGACGCGGTCCACCGCGCGGCAACGGCACTCGCCATCCAGATCGACCATGCGTCGACGGGGCTGCGGGTCGAGTTCGACGACGAGATCGACGAGGCGACCATGCGCACGGTGGTCTCCCGGCTGCTGGTGAACCCGATCGTCGAGCGCTGGGCGGACGGCACCATCGAGCCGACCCACCCCGGCACGGAAGACGCCGACTCGACCGCACAGGTGATCGCGATACGTGGACTCGATGACGTCGGACTCGCCGCCGTCAACACCGAGCGCGCCCTGTCGCTCGACATCGAGGAGTTGCGCATCATCCGCGATCACTTCGCTGAACTCGACCGCGATCCCACCGACGTCGAGATCGAAACGCTCGCCCAGACCTGGAGTGAACACTGTGCGCACAAGACCTTCCGTGCAGCGATCAACGCCATGGAGCCCGGCGATGCCGAACCCGGCCAGCGCATGCCCCTGATGCAACAGCTCCGCTCCTGCACCGAGGCCATCGACGCGCCGTTCGTGCGTTCGGCGTTCGTCGGCAATGCGGGTGTCGTCGAGTTCCACAAGGGGACGACGCTGGCGCTCAAGGCCGAGACCCACAACCACCCCTCGGCCGTCGAACCGTTCGGCGGCGCGAACACCGGTGTCGGCGGCGTGATCCGAGACATTCTCGGCATCGCGCACAGACCGATCGCCGTCACCGACATCTTGTGCTTCGGTCCCTCCGATCTCCCGCTGTCGCAGCTGCCCGAGGGGTCGTTGCACCCGCGCCGGATCGAGGCCGGCGTGGTCGACGGCGTCGCCGACTACGGCAACAAGATCGGCCTGCCGACGGTCGCGGGCGCGATCCTGTACGACGCTGCGTACACGACGAACCCGCTCGTGTTCGCCGGATGCATCGGAACCGCGCCGAGCCGACGCCTCCACGACGGGCCACATCCCGGCGACCGGATCCTGGTCCTCGGTGGCGCCACGGGACGCGACGGCATCCGCGGTGCGACGTTCTCGTCGGCGACGATGGACGCCACCACGGGCGAGGTCGCCGGCGCGAGCGTGCAGATCGGCGACCCGATCGTCGAGAAGCTGCTGATCGACGTGCTGGTCGGCGCCGAGGACATGTACTCGGCAATCACCGACTGCGGCGCGGGTGGGCTCTCGTCCGCAATCGGCGAGATGGCCGAGGGCATCGGTGCCGACGTCGACCTCGCGCTCGTGCCCCGCAAGTACCCCGGGCTCGAACCGTGGGAGGTCTGGCTCAGCGAAGCCCAGGAGCGCATGGTGGTGTCCGTGCCACCCCGCGGCGTCAGCGCCCTCGCCAAGCGATGCGCCAAGCACGGGGTCGGTTGGTCCGACGTCGGCTCGTTCACCGGCGACGGCATCCTCGTCGTGCGCAACGGCGACGACGTCGTGGCCCGCCTCGACACCGCGTTCTTGCACGACGGGCGGCCACAGCGCCGGATGGACGCGACGATGCCCGATCCGCAGCGCAGCGGCGCGACGTCACGTGCCCTCGAGGATCCGGCGGCATCGCTCCTCGCGCTGCTGCGCCACCCCAACATCGCATCCAAGGCGTCGACGATCCACCGGTACGACCACGAGATCCTCGGCTCGACCGTCGTTCGCCCGCTCGTGGGCGCTGCCTCCGATGGACCCGCCGACGGCGTGGTGCTGGCGCAGCCGACCGACGCGCACGGGATCGCGATCGGCATCGGCGTCAACCCCTGGTACGGGCTGCACGATCCCGAAGCGATGGCGTTCGCCGCCGTCGACGAAGCCGTCCGCAACGTCGTCGCCGTCGGCGCCGACCCCGACCGAGTCGCGCTGCTGGACAACTTCTCGTGGGGCGACCCACGCCGCACGTCGACGATGGGCGACCTCGTGGCCGCCGTCGACGGATGCTGCGCCGCCGCCTTCATGTTCAATGCGCCCTTCGTGTCGGGCAAGGACTCGCTGAACAACGAGTACGTCGGCGGCGACGGCGAACGCCACGCGGTCCCACCGACGCTGGTCATCACGGCCGTCGGCCACGTCCCGGACGCCGACCGCTGCGTGACCCCGGACCTGCTGGCCCCCGGAAACGTGCTGTTGTTGATCGGCTCGACCGAAACCGAGTTCGCTGGCTCCCATTTCGACCTCGTGCACGGCCAACCCGACGATCCCGGTGTGGTGCCGGCGCCCGACACCGACGCCGCCATCCACTATCGCGATCTCCATTCGGCGATGCAGGCCGGGCTGATCGTGTCGTGTCACGACGTCAGCGAGGGCGGCCTCGCCGTCGCGCTGGCCGAGATGTGCCTCGGAGGGCGCCTCGGGGCGGCGATCGAAGCGCTGCCGCACGACGATCTCGCGACGGCGCTCTTCAGCGAGTCGATCGGCAGGATGATCGTGGAGGTCGAGCCGCGCAGCGTCCCGGCATTCCTGCGGATCATGAACGACGACGCCCTCGTGCTCGGCGTGGTCACCGACTCCGGATTGTTGTCGCTGCCGGGCGTCGAACCGATACTGGTCTCGGACCTCGCCGACGCGTTCAACAGCCGAACCCATCCCGCAACGATGCCGCTCGACGACAACGAGGTTGACGGCGACGGTGGCGGTGACGGTGGCGTCGGCGCTGGTGGAGAGCGACCTGGCGAACCCGACGTACCCGGCGGACCGGACGAATGGGCCGACACCGGAGACGGTTCCACCGACAACGACGCGAACGACGAGGCGAGCCGATCATGAGCAGGGTCCCCGCACTGATCATCGCCGGGCCGGGCACGAACCGGGACCGCGACGTCGCCACGGCGCTCGAGATCGCCGGTGCCGATGCCAAGATCGTTCTCGCGAGCGAATTGGTCGCGTCGCCCCGACACCTCGACGACGCCCGCATGGCCGTCGTCGCCGGCGGATTCAGCTACGCCGACTCGCTGGGCGCCGGACGCATGCTCGCCCTCGATCTGACGCTGGGGCTCGGTGATCGCCTGCACCATTTCGTCGGTCAAGGGCGTCCACTCCTCGGAATCTGCAATGGATTCCAGGTCCTCAGCCGCACGAGCCTGCTCCCCGGCTCGCTCGGCCACAACGCACAGGGCGCGTTCGACTGCCGCTGGGTCGTGCTCGAACGGGCGGCCAAGAGCAACTGCATCTGGACCAAGGGAATCGGCGACACGATCCACTGTCCGATCGCCCACGGCGAGGGCCGCTACGTGCATCCCGACCCCGCATCGGCCTGGACGCAGCCGGACAGGTGGCCCTGCGGTACCGCAGCACGAACCCGAACGGGTCGGTCGACGACATCGCCGGGGTGAGTGACCCGACCGGGTTGGTGCTCGGGTTGATGCCCCACCCCGAGAACCACATCGTCGTTCGCCAGCACCCGCACCACCGCCGAGGCGGCGGCGGCCCCGGGCACCTCGGCCTGCGGATCTTCGAAGCCGGCGTGGCCCACGCAAAGCAGCTCTGACATGGACGCAGCCCGATCCCGACCGTCTCCGCCGCCACCGACCGTGACGCCGCTGACCGTGATGCCGCTGACCGAGATCGACTTGCCGTTCGACGATCGACGCGACGGCAAAGTGAGGGTCTCCTACGCGCTCGGCGGCGACCGGGCGGGACAGCGGCTGTTCGTCACGACGGACCGTCTGTCAGCATTCGACCGGATCATCGCCGGGGTGCCGTACAAGGGGCAGGTACTGAACCAGCTCTCGGCCTGGTGGTTCGAGCAGACGGCCGACATCGTCGACAACCACGTCGTCGAGATCCCCGATCCGAACGTGACGATCGCGCGCTCGGCCACACCGCTGCCCGTCGAGGTGATCGTTCGCGGCCACATCACGGGGGTGACCGACACCGCCCTGTGGACCGCCTACGCCCGCGGCGAACGAACGATGTACGGGCATCAGCTGCCGGACGGACTCCGCAAGAACGATGCGCTCCCCCATCCGATCGTCACCCCGACCACGAAGGGCGCTGCGGGTTCCCACGACGTTCCGATCACCTGCGCCGAAGTTGCCGACCGGGGCCTGGTCGAACCCGCACTGTGGGATCGGGTCCAGACCGCGGCGCTCGCCGTCTTCGAACGCGGGGTCGAGCGAGGCAGATCGGCCGGGTTGATCCTGGCCGACACCAAGTACGAATTCGGAGTCGCCGAGACCGGTGAACTGCTGCTCATCGACGAGGTCCACACGCCGGATTCGTCACGCTGGTGGATCGCCGCGAGTTATCCGCAACGACTCGCCGCCGGCGAGGAACCCGAAAGCCTGGACAAGGAAGTCGTGCGTCGCGCACTTGCCGACGTCGACTTCCGCGGCGACGGCGAGATCCCGACGCTTCCCGACGAAGTCTGGGCGGCGACGACGGCACGCTACGTTGATGCCTACGAGCGACTCACCGGCGAGGCGTTCGTCTACGCCGACTATCCCGCTGCCCCACGGATCCGTGGCGCGGTGGCCCATCTGGAGTGACATGACCCGATCGATTCCGGTTCACGCGGTCCCCGCTGAGCTCACCGGCTGCTCCCGACCCCGCCGCCGATTCCACCGCTGACCCCACAGCGGATGACGCCGCACACGACGAGTGCGGGGTGCTCGGGCTCTCCACGCCGCACGGAGACGGCGTCGCCCAGCTCGCGTTCTTCGGGTTGTTCGCGCTCCAGCACCGAGGTCAGGAGGCGGCCGGCATCGCGGTGAGCGACGGCAAGCGCGCTCGGGTCCACAAGGGGCCGGGCCTCGTCTCGACAGTCTTCTCGCCGGAGGCACTCAAGCCGCTGACCGGATACCACTCGATCGGCCACACGCGGTACTCGACGACCGGGTCGAATGCCGAGCGCAACATCCAACCGTTCCTCGTCGAGACCATGCACGGCCCGCTGTCGGTGGCCCACAACGGCAATCTGGTCAACGCCACGGCGCTGCGCGACGAGCTGCTCAACCGAGGCTTCGGGCTCACCGCGACGAGCGACACCGAGGTGTTCACGCTGATGCTCGCCGCAGCGGGCGGCCAGAACTGGCAGGAGCGGATCGAGCGGACGCTGCCGGCATGGAAGGGCGCCTTCTCGCTCGTCATCCTCGCTGCCGACCAGGTGATCGCCGTGCGCGACCCGTGGGGCTTCCGACCGCTCTCGGTCGGGCGACTCCCCCACGGTGGCCACGCGGTGGCGTCGGAGACCTGCGCCCTGTCGACGCTCGGGTGTGTCGACATCGACGAGGTCAAGCCGGGCGAAATGGTCACGCTGCGCGGCGCCGAGATCGATCGGCAGCAGATCCTCGCCCCGCAGCCGAACGGTGCTCGGTGCACCTTCGAGTTCGTCTACTTCTCCCGCCCCGACTCGGTGTGGGACGAGAAGTCGGTCCACCACGTCCGCCAGCGGCTCGGCGTCGAGTTGGCACGCGAGTCGATGGTCGAGGCCGACGTGGTCATCCCGGTGCCCGACTCGTCGATCCCCGCGGCGATCGGGTTCTCCAACGAGAGCGGGCTGCCGTTCAACGACGGGTTGATCAAGAACCGCTACATCGGTCGGACGTTCATCGAACCGACTCAGGACATCCGCGAGCGTGGCGTCGCGCTCAAGTTCAACGCGTTGAGCGAGAACCTCGAGGGGAAGCGGGTCATCATGATCGACGACTCGCTGGTCCGCGGGACGACCGCCGGCCCGCTGGTCAAGCTCGTGCGTGACGCCGGGGCGACCGAGGTGCACCTGCGCATCACGTGTCCGCCGATCACCCACGCCTGTCACTTCGGAGTCGACATGGGCCACGACGACGACCTGATGGCGGCGCGGCTCACGATCGCCGAGATGGAGGCCCACATCGGCGCCGACAGCCTCGCCTTTCTCTCCCTCGACGGCATGATGCGCGCCGTGGCCGGCCGGGAGAGCGGCGGCGACGACGGCTACTGCAACGCGTGCTTCACCGGCGACTATCCGCTCGCCGTCGGCGACGCTCAGGCGAAGCTGGCCTTCGAGGGCGTGCTCCACTGATGCGGCACGACATGCCGGCAGACATGCCGACAGCCACACCGGCACGAGCACCGGTGGGAGCAGTGCGGTCGACGTGGGTCAAGGACCGATGCGGGTCCTGATCCTCGGCGGGGGCGGCCGCGAACAGGCGCTCGCGTGGGCGTGTCGCCGCAACGCGCACGACGTGCGCCTCGCACCCGACCTCGCCGACGCGAGCATCGACAACACCGACCTCGTCATCCCCGGCCCCGAAGCTGCGCTGGTCGCCGGCGCGGCCGACGAGTGCGCCCGCCGCGGCATCCCGTGCTTCGGTCCGACCGCGGACCTCGCACAACTGGAGGCCTCCAAGGGTTTCGCCCGCCAACTCGCCGCAGACCTCGGCATCCCCGGGCCCGCGTTCGCTCGGTTCGATCCCGCAGCGTCGACCACCGTCGTCGACGACGCCCGACGATGGTGGCACGATCTCGGCGCACCCGTCGTCGTCAAGCTCGACGGACTCGCGGCGGGCAAGGGCGTGGTCGTCCCCGACTCGCCGGGCGAGACCGATGCGGCGATCGTCGATGCCGCGGTCGCCGGCGCGTTCGTGCTCGAAGAACGGATCACCGGTCCGGAGTTCTCCCTGCTCGCCCTGTGTGACGGCGTCCGTGCGGTCGCGCTCCCGCTCGCGCAGGACCACAAGCGCATCGGGGAAGGCGACACGGGGCCGAACACCGGCGGCATGGGCGCGTTCGCCCCGGCGCCGGTTCCGCTCGACCCCGCCGACCTGCTGGACACGTTCGTGCAACCCGTGGTCGACCATTTCGCCGCAGCCGGCACGCCCTACGTCGGCGTGATCTACGCCGGGCTGATGCTGACCGTCGACGGCCCGCGCCTCATCGAGTACAACGCACGATTCGGTGATCCCGAGACGCAGGCCGTCCTCCCGCTCGTCGAAACCGACCTCGCCGAGATCGCGCTCGCCGCGACGCGCGGCGATGTCACCAGCGTCCCACTCGTGGTCCGACGACAGTCCGCAGTGACCGTCGTCGCGGCTGCCGCCGGCTATCCGGCGACGCCCGAATCGGGCGCCGAGATCATCGACCGGGTCGACGACGACGACGCGTTCAACCACGCCCACGATGGCGTCGCCCTGCGCTTCGATGCCGGCGTGCGCCACAATCCGACCGGTGCAGCGAGCGGCGACGGTGACGGGGTCGACCGGGTGGCGGGCGGGCGGGTCCTCGCGGTGACCGGCGTCGGTCAGGATCTCGGCGAGGCGCGACGCATCGCCTACGCCCGGATGGCGGCGATCGAGTTTCCCGGGATGCAGGTCCGGCGCGACATCGGATGGCGCGCTCCCGGTGCTGCGCTCGTGTCGTACGCGGATGCGGGCGTCGACATCGATGAAGGGACGCGTGCCGTCGCCGAGATGAAGGCGGCCGTCGAATCGACTCACGACGTCGGGTCCGGACGCGGCGTACTCCAGGGCGTCGGCAGTTTCGGCGGCGTGTTCTCGGCCGCAGCCATCACCGAGCTCGCCGATCCGGTGCTCGTCGCGTCGACCGATGGGGTCGGCACGAAGGTCGAGCTCGCCGCCCGACTCGGGCGCGTTCGCGGCGTGGGCGCCGACATCGTCAACCACTGCATCGGCGACGTCCTCGTTCAGAACGCACGGCCGTTGTTCTTCCTCGACTACATCGCGGCGAGCGTGCTCGACGCGGACATGGTGGCCGACATCGTCACGGGCATGGCCGATGCGTGTCGTGCCGCCAACTGCGCATTGCTGGGTGGCGAGACCGCCGAGATGCCCGGCGTGTACCTCCCCGGTGCGTTCGACATCGCCGGCACGCTCGTCGGTGTGGCGGATCGATCCACACTGCTCCCACGATCGGATCTCGCAGCAGGCGACGTGCTGATCGGCGTCGCCTCGTCCGGCCCGCACACGAACGGCTACTCCCTGCTCCGCAAGGTGTTCGAGTGGGCGCCGATGGACGTCGCGCTCGCCGGAATGGACCGTCCGCTCGGCGACGCGCTGCTCGAGCCCCACCGCAACTACCTCGACCCCCTGCGTACCGCGCTCGAGTCGGGCCGGGTCAAAGCCCTCGCCCAGATCACCGGCGGCGGATTGCCAGAGAACCTCCCGCGGGTGTTGCCGGACGGCGTCGGCGCCGAGGTCGAACTGAATTCGTGGCCGATCCCCCCGCTGTTCCGCCTCGTGCGCGAGCTGACCCCACAGATGTCCACCGCCGAGCTGTACCGCACGCTCAACATGGGGATCGGCATGGTCGTCGTCTGCGACCCCGCCGATGCTGACGCCGTACAGGCCGCCATCCCCGAAACCACCTGGCGGATCGGCCGACTCGTCGCCGGCGACCGTTCGGTCATCCTGCGCTGACGGCAGGCGCAAGATGCACGGCGAAACGCGACGTGACATGCAACGCGACATGCAACGCATCGTCGTGCTGGCGTCGGGGTCCGGATCGAACCTCCAGGCGGTCATCGACGGGTGTGTCGGCGGGAGGGTCGACGCGACGGTCGTGGGCGTCGTCTCGAACCGGCCCGACGCCTACGCACTGACCCGCGCCACCGAGGCCGGTATCGACACCGAGCTCGTCGCCCGCCTCGACGGCGAGGAGCGACGCCACTACGACACCCGCCTCGCGGGAACCGTGGCATCGTTCGAGCCGGACTGGGTCGTGCTCGCCGGGTGGATGCGCATTCTCACCAGCGAGTTCCTCGACCGGTTCCCGAACCGCGTCGTCAACCTGCATCCCGCGTTGCCCGGCGAACTGCCGGGCATCAACGCGATCGAACGGGCGTGGGACGAAGCCGTGGCCGGCACGCGCACCGAGTCGGGCGTGATGGTCCACCTGGTTCCCGACGAAGGTGTCGACGACGGCCCGGTTCTCGCCTCGCGAGTCGTTCCCGTCGACGCGTCTGGCACACTGGAGGCATTCGCCGCCGCCGTCCACGACACCGAGCACGAGCTCCTCGTCGAGACACTGGCGCAACTGTGCGCATCCGACCGCTCCTGAAACCCGAGGTCCCGACATGACCGACGACATCACTCCCGAGGCCCGCACTCCCGAGGCCCGCACTCCCGCACTCCCGAGTCCCGCACTCCCGAGTCCCGCACCGCCGAGTCCCGCACCGCCGAGAACGTCAACGACGGGTTCTTCGACCGGTACGAGGCGCTGACATTCGACGACGTCGTCGTGGTGCCCGGGTGGTCCGAGACGCTGCCCGATGCGGTCGACACGACCGCCACGTTCGCCGGCGACATCGAGCTCGCCGTTCCGCTCGTGTCGGCAGCGATGGACAAGGTCACCGAGGCGCGCATGGCCATCGGCATGGCCCGCAACGGCGGAATCGGCGTCATCCACCGGAACATGTCGATCGCCGACCAGGCCAGCGAGGTCCAAAAGGTCAAGCGATCACAGTCCGGCATGATCACCGATCCCGTCACGCTCCCCCCGACGGCGCTGCTCCACGAGGCCGAGGCGCTGATGCATCGCTTCAAGTTCTCCGGCGTGCCGATCACCGACGACGACGGCCACCTCGTCGGCATCCTGACCAACCGAGACATCCGCTTCTGCGAGGGCGCCGACTTCGATCGCCCCGTCACCGAGTTCATGACCGCGGCCGACGACCCCCGCGGCGGGCTGGTGACGGCCGAGGTCGGGACGTCGCTCGACGATGCTCGCGCCATCCTGCAACAGCACCGCATCGAGAAACTGCCGCTCGTCGACGGTTCGGGCTGTCTCGCCGGCTTGATCACGGTCAAGGACATCCAGAAGCGTCTCGACTTCCCCAACGCCTCACGCGACGGGCAGGGCCGCCTCCGCGCCGCTGCTGCCGTCGGCGTCGGCGCGGACCTCGAGGAGCGGGTGGCCGCACTCGTCGCCATGAGCGTCGATGCGGTGTCGATCGACACCGCCCACGGCCACTCTGCGAACGTCGTGAAGGCCATCGAGCGGATCAAGGGCAGCTGGCCCTGGCTCCCGGTGACGGCCGGCAACGTCGTCACCGAGGAAGGTGTCGAAGCGCTCGCCAAGGCGGGCGCCGACGCGGTCAAGGTCGGCGTCGGCGCCGGGTCGATCTGCACGACGCGCGTGGTGTCCGGTGCCGGTATGCCCCAGCTGTCCGCGATCTGGCACACGACACGCCGGGCACAGCAGCTCGGCATCCCGATCATCGCCGACGGCGGCATCACGTTCTCGGGTGACATCGTCAAGGCGATCGCGGCCGGCGCGCAGACGGTGATGATCGGTTCGTTGCTGGCCGGCACCGAGGAGTCCCCCGGCGAGATGGAGTTGATGGACGGCCGCCGCTACAAGAGCTATCGCGGGATGGGTTCGATGGGCGCGATGACGGGCGACAGCGCCGACCGGTATGCAACGGGCCAGTCGGCGTCGGGCAAGACGGCCGTCGGCGCCGCCAGCCAGAAGCTCGTGCCCGAAGGTATCGAGGGTCGCGTGCCCTACGCCGGGCCGCTCGGCGACGTGCTCTACCAGCTCGTCGGCGGTCTGCGCTCCGGCATGGGCTATGCCGGAGCCGCCACGCTCGACGGTCTCCGCCACGCCCGCTTCATGCGGGTCACCACCGCCGGCCGCGACGAATCGCACCCGCACGACATCACGATCACCCAGGAAGCCCCCAACTACCAGCGCGGCGGCTGAGCCGAGCGGCACCGGTCCGGCACGCCCAGGCGCGACCGCTCACGGTGCGGCCGCACCCCCGGGCGCCGACCTGGTGTTCAGCATGCGACGTCGGGCTCGCCGTCGGGCCAGCCTCCGTGATCAGGATCCTGGTCGCGCCGGACATCGGGCGGCTCGTGGTGCGGTTCAGCGGGCGGGACGAAGGTGATCCAGCGGCCGTCGAGGCGTTCTCCGATGGGATGCTGATACTCGCCCGCGATCGGTGACGGTGGCGCGCCCGGCGGAGTGGGGCTTGCGCCGGATCTTCGGATCTCGACCCCGTGGGCGTTGACGAACCGCAGTGTGTCGGGTCGGTCCGCGTTTCCGGAGATCCCGAGTCGGTGTTTGTGATGCATCCGATGATGCCGGGAGCAGATCGTGATCAGATTCCACGAATCGGTCGGCCCGTCGTCGGACCAGTGGATGATGTGGTGGAGATCGAGCCCGCGCGTCGCGGTGCACCCGGGCACTTGACATCGATGCTCGTCCCGGAAGAGCACGAGACGACGGAGCCGGTCGGGGATCGTCCGCTGCGAGCGGCCGACCGACACCGGGATCGCTCCGTCGACGAAGACGGGGTCGATACGCCCGTCGCAGGTCAGGAGCCGCTTGATCGAGTCGGGCACAGCGACGTGTTCGCTGGTCACGAGCCGGCCGGACGGGTCCATGAACAGGTTCACCCGGAATCGATCTCGCCGATCGGGATGCTCTGCGATGTCGACCGCGGTCTGAGCGACCGCAGCAAACGCATCGACCTCGCTCACGAGTGTCAACGGGGCCTGTTCGGAGCCGTGATTCAGATCGCGGAAGAGCCGGTCGCGGGCGTCATTCAGCGACGCCTCGATCTGCGCACCGAGGTCGGCATCGAGATCGGCGTGCAACCACCACCGACCGTCGGGTCCGTAGCCGTAGCTCACTCGGTTCTCGTCGTCGAGCGGTGCTGCCTCGACGACCGTTTCAACGACCGCCTCGGCCGCGGCCGATGTCGCTGCGGGATCCTCTTCCTGCGATGCCTGCTCGGCCGGCTGGACGCCGTCGGCGTCCATGTTTCCGGGCGTATCGGCCCACGCAGTGTCGCGACAGACTCGCTGAACCTGGGCAACGGTCAAACGCGGTGCGAGGGAGGCCAGTTGTGTGTCTCCCCATGCCGGAACCTTGCGAACGATCGGCATGAGCTGGTCGAGCGACAACTCGCCGCGCCGCACCAACTCGATGGATGCGGGCAACTCCGACGCTCGCTCGGCCGCCTCGACGATGCTGCGTGCCGTCGAGGTAGACACGCCACAGCGCCAGGCCAGGAACTGCGCTGCGGTCCAGACGCCGTCGCCCTGCCACGTGAACGGATTGGCGAGCAACCATGCGGTGAGATCGATCAACCGGCCGTGCTGGGCATTGAGGTGCCCCGCGACGTCGTCGAGCAATGCTTCGACGTTTTCCGAGCTGATGGTTTCCCCAACCATGCCGATATCGTACACGTGTTCGCCTACAGGTGCAACTGGACGGCTATTCCGATCGGAGATGAACACGTCGCCGACCATCGCCCCGACCGATCGAGCTGCCCATACGCTGCCCCTCGTGCGTCGTGTCGCGGTGGTCGGATCGTCGGGAGCCGGCAAGTCGACACTCGCCGAAACACTCGGCGCCCACCTCGACGTCCCCGTGATCGAACTCGATGCGTTGATGCACGGCCCGGACTGGACACCGACGCCGACCCCCGAGTTCCGCGCCGCGGTGATGCGTGCGATCGCCGAGGCCGACGACTCCTCCGACGGCTGGGTGATCCCCGGCAACTACCGCAACGTGGCCGACATCACGCAGCGCCGCGCCGATGCCATCGTCTGGCTGGACCTCCCCCGCCGCGTGTCCATGTGGCGCCTGTTCAGGCGGTCGGTTCGACGGTCGATCGAGCGCGAGCAGGTGTGGGGTGGCAACCGCGAGCGACTCCGCAATCTCGTCAGCCGCGACCCGAATCGCAACGTACTCCTGTGGGCGTGGCGGAACCATCCGCAGTACCAGCAGGTCTACGAGGAGTACGCAACGGGCGAGTTCTGGGGTCAGGCCGCCGTGCATCGGCTCCGCGCCCGAGCCGACGTCGAGAGGTTCCTCGACAGCCTCAGCGGGTGAGATCGACCACGAGCTCGGCCAGCTCGGGTGACGGGTAGAACTCCACACCCGAGAGCGTGCCGTCGAAGAACGTGGGGATCCACTCCAGCGCGCCACTGCGCCACCAGTACAGGTGCGGGCTCACCGAACCCGGACCTTGCTTGAAGAGCTGCCGAGTGATCGGGATCATCCCGGCGATCGCCGTGCGGATGGTCGCATCGTCGATCGGGTGGATCAACACACTGTGGCGGAGCGGCAACGAGACGACCGCCCCGTGCTCGCCGATGTGGGCGTACTCACCGATCAGGTCGTCGATGACGCCCACCATGCTCGCCATGAACGGCCGCTCGGCAAACGCGTGGATCATGTCGGCGCCGCCGATGTCGATGACGTGGATCTCGTCGGGCGATTCGAGCAGCTCGGTCTGCACGAGGGCGCTCGCCCAGGCTTCGTCGACGTCCCACCCGTTCGCCGCGATCTCGCTGGTCGGGACGCATCGGACCGCATCTTCCACATCGACCGCCAACACCTGCACGATGCCGTCGGCAAAGGGTCGTGCGCCGAGGTGCCGAAGCGTGCCGGAGTCGGCCGGCGCGTCGGGGACGAGCCGGATGCGCAGATCGAACATGGAGTACGGCTCGGCGATCCGGTCGAGATGGGCGGTCATCGTCCGGAGGTGATCGGCGATGAGGTCGGCCCAGTCGTCACGCGGACGAGTATGGCAGTGCTGGGCCAGCTGCAGCAGTGCAAGCGAGTGACCGTCGCGCAGTCGAACGACGCCGGGGTCGATGCTGGCGACGTCGAGGCCCGCTTCGGCAACGGCGTCGTACACCTCGCAGTGGAACGCCAGCCAGTCGTCCTGCGCCATGAAGTCGAAGTCGACGGGACGGCCGAACGCTGCGGCGTGGACGCTGGGATCGTGGGGCGACATGACGACTCCTGAGAAGCGGAGAGAAGAAGTGGCGAAGATGCTCTCCTCCACCCATCGGCAGTCCTTGACCGTTTCTTGAGGAGTCGACGTGTCGAGCGCGATACGGCTCCGAATCAGGTGCGGGCGGTGGTCATCACCGGCTCCGACCGGCGGAGCGCCGCCGACGACCGCGCGATCACCTCACGGACCCCGGCGCTGCGGTCCGGCTTCGGCAGATTGCCGAGCCGACGCCGCGCTCCGTCGATCGCTTGCATCTCGAAACCCGCCCGAGTGCGGCGCTGCACCTGACGAACTCCCTCTGTCTGAGCCAGGAGGTCCTGTGCGAGGTCTGATGCACCAGCTTCGGCCAGCAGCCACGCGACCGACTCACACCAGTGGATGGTGCAGAAGGTCTGGTCGATTGCGTCGAACACCTCGAACGCCTCGGCAAGGTGGTGCTGCGCCGAACCGAGATCGCCGGTGGCGATCGCTGCGAGCCCCTGGAGTTCCCGGGCGTGGGCAACACAGGCGTCGGCGTGTCCGACCGAACCTCGTGCGAGCTCTGCTGCCACCTCCGGGGCACGCTCCGGCTGGTTGGCGACCGTCCACGCGGCGAGCAGGTGCATCGCCGTGAGCGTCTCGTCGTCGGGCGCCAGGTGACGGAGCCGGTCGCCGAGCCCGGCGTCGGAGTCGTCGAAACTCGCTTCGATGAGCCGGATCTCGAGCCGGGCACGGTCACCGGGGTCGTCCACGCCGGCGAGGAGTTCGTACGCCAGGGTCACGAGTTCGGCGATTTCCCCGTCGGTCGAGCCGGAGATGCGGCTCAACGACGCCGTCACCGCGATCGCATCGACACGATCGAGCGGCGACAGTTCGGCCGACTCGAGCAGTTCCACCGTGCGGACGACCGCTTCCCCACCGGTGCTGCGCCCCCGCCACCAGGTGTAGCCGCGCAGGCAGATGCGTACGCCGAGCGCCGAGTCACCGCCGGGCGAGGCCGCATGATCCAGCGCTGCGCGAATCTCGTGTCGCTCGGCATCCAGGTGGGCGAGCGGGTCGCCGAGGCGCTGGCCGGTGCCCCGATCTCCGACGACGACAGCGGTGTACTCGTCGACCCATGCGAGATGTGCGTCTCGACACGAGGACAGGACACCGGTTTCCTCGGCGTCTTCGAGCGCGAAGAAGCGAATCGTGTCGAGCAGTTCCAATCGCGTGGCGCAGTGTGGCTGCCGGGCGACGTTCAACAGGGACTTGCGCGACAATCGCTCCGCCATCTCGACCATCGCCCATCGGTCGAGACCGAGAACATGCGTTGCAGCGTCAACCGTCGCTCCCGACGGGAAGACGCTGAGGTGGTGCATGGTGCGCCGCTCCTCAGCGCTGAGCAGATCCCAGCTCCACTCCATGGCACTGCGCAGGCTCGTCCGCTGGTCTGTGTCGTCGCCACTCGACAGCATCGTGAATCGATCGCCGAGCCCCTCCTGGATCTCGGTGGGGCTGAGTACGGCGGCGCGACCCGCCGCGAGTTCGATACACAGCGGGAGCCCGTCGAGCGAGGCACAGAGCTCTGCGACACTGGACCGCCACTCGTCGGTATCGAGCACGACACCCGTGCGGCGGGCGCGATCGAAGAAGAGCTCCACGGCGTCCCCGTCGCTGCCGGTGTCCAATGGTTCGATCACCACCACCCGCTCCGGCTCGATGCCGAGGCGCTCGCGGCTCGTGACGAGTATCCGCAGGTCGGGGCAGCGCTCCACCAGGCGACTCACCACCTCGGTGACCGCCTCGACAACCTGTTCGCAGTTGTCGAGCACCAGGAGGTCGGCCGCGTCGCGGAGCGAAGCGACCAGGGCATCGAGCGGCTCGACACCGAGCGGCACGTTGACACCCAGCGCCGCGGTCAACACCATCGGAATCCGGCCCGTTTCGCGCACCGGCGAGAGGTCGATGAACGCACTGTTCCGATCGGGGCACTGACGAGCCACGGCGGTCGCGACTCGAGTCTTCCCGACGCCGGCTGGGCCGAACACAGTCACCAACCCGTGCTCGGCGAGCAGCCCGCCGACGTGCGCGATGACGGGTCCTCGTCCGATCAACGGTGTCGACTCGCGGGGCAACTCGGAGAGCCCCGCCGACTCCGGGCTGTCCGACCCCGCGAGAAGGCGATGTTCCAGCTCCGACGCCGCTGCCCCCAGATCGAGGCCGGCCTCCGCCATGGCGACGCGCGCCCGACGCAGGGTGCGCAACGCATCGACCCGGTCGCCGACGTGCGCGTGCGCGCCCGCCAACGCCATCCATGCGGGCTCGTCGAGTGGTCGGTGAGCGACGCTCGCTTCGAGCTGCGGAATGGCCTCGGACGAGCGGCCGAGCGTTGCCAACGCGATCGCCCGAACCCGTCGGGCGTCGTCGGCCAACTCCTCGAGCCGGGTGCGATCCACCAGCACCTCGTCGGGCGCTTCGATTGCTCCCCACGGATCACCGCGCCAACGTCGCTCTGCCCGTTCGATCAAGGCGAGCGCCTCTTCCGGGTCGGTCCTCAGGGCGCCATCGGCCTCGATGACCTCGGTTTCGAAGCGCTGACGGTCCGACCGGACACGATCACCCAGTCGGTAGGCGGCGCCGTCGGTCTCGATGAAGTCGTCGCCATGATGAGCCCGGAGCCGGGCGATCATGTTCGCGAGCGATTGCCTCGCCGTCGTCGGTTGACCGGACATTGGCCAGACCTTCTCGATCAACGATTCGGTGGTGAGCGACCGGTGACGGTTCAGCGACAACCCGGCAAGCAGCATCTGCGTTCGTTCGCCGCGCGCCGGTACCCAGCGATCGCCCGTCCGGACCCCGATCGTGCCGAGCTCGCACAGTTCGACCGGTTCGCCGCCCCCCTGCATGGATTCCGAACCCACCGATGCGACGCTACCTCAAAGGCCTCAACCGTGAATCCGACGTTATCGACGACGCCAAGAATGACCGAGCATGAACAGAATGCAGCACTCCCCAGGCATCATCGCGGCGGTGCTCGTGCTCGGGCTGGCAACCGCCTGCGCCGGCAGTAGCGCCGGCGATGGTGACCCCGCCTCGACGCCCCCGGCAACCGAACCCCAGCCAGCCGAACCATCGCCGACCGAACCAGCGCCCACTCAGCCACCTGCCACCGAACCCCCATCCACCGAACCACCCCCGACTGAGCCACCACTCACCGATCCACCACCCACCGATCCAACACCCACCGAACCGCCACCCACCGAACCACCGCCGGAGCCGTCGGCGATCGCATGGCGAACGGTGGACGTGGTCGATCCGACACGCCCCACCGACGAAGTCGTGCGCGAGGGGGCCGTGGTGCTCGAGGCGTCCGACATCCGCACCATCCCGGTGGAAGTCGTCTATCCCGGCGCCGGCGAGGGTGGCGAAGGGGCCCCACCGGCCGAGGCCGCCGCTCGCCCGCTGGTGATTTGGATCAACGGCCTCGGTGGACTCGCTGCGCCGGGAGATCCGCTGTTGCTCGCGCTCTACGACGCCGGGTTCATCGTCGCCGCTCCGAACTCTCCGGAGGTCTCGGCTCCGGCGGGACAGTTCGCCGACGTCCCCGAACTCCCGGCTGACGTCACCGCGGTGATCGATGCCCTCCTCGATCCTGACGACGGGGTGGCCGACGACCTGAGCGCGAGCATCGATGCCGACCGCATCGGTGTGGCCGGCCACAGTGTCGGCGCCGGCGCCTCCCTCGCCCTCGGGTATCACGACTGCTGTCGAGACGAGCGAATCGATGCCGTTGCGGCCTACGGCGCGGCGCGGCTCGACATGAACGGCTTCGCCGAACTCAACGTCGTCGGTGCCCCGGTCCTGCTCGTGGGCGGTTCGGCCGACGAGATCGCACCGACGTCCGAGAGTCAGGCGGTCTTCGACCTGGCGCAGGATCCGGACGAGAGTCAAGCGTACCTGTTGGAGATCGCCGGGGCCGACCACTTCCAACCGATCTACGACGGCCCGGACACACCCGTGGGGGCCACCTCGACCGACGCGCTCGTCACGTTCTTCGGCGTGCACCTCGCCGGCGACGTCGACTCGACAACACTGGAGCAGTTCGGCGCCAACCTCGACAACGGCACCTGGCAGGAGTCCTAGCTCGACGAACTCGCTCGACGTGCTGGCTCGAGGGCCGAACACCAGGGCGGACCTCCAGCCTGCACGACCATTTCGAAAAGGGGGGTCGGGTGAGGCCTACTCGGCCACCGGGCACCGGGCACCGGGTACCGGGGATGACGGCGGCCGACATCGACTACTCGTTCTTCGGTGACGCTCCCGGCGTGCCGCCGTTCGAACCCACCGAAGGCGACGATCGCCCGGACCTCACCGCGAAGATCGGCGAGACGTTCCAGTGGATCTTCACCGCCACCGATCTCCCCGACGTGCGCGCTCACGAGGAGCTCGTCAACGCCTACGCGCGGAGCGACCCGACCTGAGCACGATGTCCGACCGAGAGATCGTCGACCGGTCGCTCGACATCTTCGACACCTACTTCGAAGATCTGTTCGCGGAACACTTCTTCATCACTGCGTGTTCGACCGTACCGATCGGAACGATCTCGGGGGTCTGCGAGGCGGTGGGCCGCCCCGAGGACACCCCCAAGCTGATCGCCGGGCTCGGTGACGTCGAGTCGGCGGCGCCGTCACGCCGCGCGCCCTCGGCGGACGCGGGTGGAGCGACGGCTACGCGAGTAGATCGACGAAGGACTCGAGCTGACGGAGATTCCGACACTCGAAGACGCCGTCGGTGTAGGTGCCGTACTCCCCCACGATCGAGTCGCCGGTGTTCCAGTAGCTCTTCGGCTCGGGGTTGAGCCAGTACACGTGGCGGGCTTTCTGTTGGATCTCCTTGACCACCCAGCTCTGGCTCGCGTGGTAGTTGTTCCGGGCGTCGCCGAGGAGCAGCACGGTCGACTTGGGGCCGACGTCCTTGCCGTACTTGTTCCACCACACCTCGAAGGCGTGGCCGTAGTCGGAGTGACCGTCGACCCAGACGACGTCCGCCTCGGTGTTCACACGGTGGATCGCCTCCTGGATGTCCTCGGTCGCCTTGAAGTAGTCGGTCACCTCGTCGATGCCGTCGATGAACACGAAGGAGCGGACCTTCGAGAACTGGTTCTGGATGGCGTAGACGAGCATCAGCGTGAACCGGGCGAACGCCGCAACCGATCCGGAGATGTCGGCGATCACGATCAGCTCCGGCTTGGCCGGCCGCGGGTACTTGAACTTCGGCTCGGCCGGCACCCCGCCGTAGCTCAGCGAATGGCGCACCGTGTTGCGGAAATCGAGCGGACCCTTGCGACCGTGGCGACGCTTGCGGGCGAGGCGTGCGGCGAGCTTGCGCGTGAGCGGGTACAGCGACTTCTTCAGCGCCACCATCTCGTCGCGTGACGCGTGCATGAACTCGACGTCTTCGGGCAACGGCTTACGCAGCGTCTTGGCCATCGCCTCGGCGCCCCGGTCGGCCACCAGACGCCGCCGGATCTCGGCTTCGATCTCGCCCTTGAACTTCTCGATCCGGTCCTCGTACTCCTCCTTCTCCAACCGCTCTTCGAGTGAAGTGAGGTCGCCCGACGCCTCCTGGCGTGAGGCCTCCATCATCTTCTCGAGCATGTTGTCGAGGTCGAGGTTCCGCAGTGTGCGGTACAGGTAATACGTGCCGCCGACCGGGCGGCCCGGCTCCATGCCCGCAAACCGCTGCACGGCCTGCTTGGCCATCGCACGCATCATGCCCTGGTCGCCGTTCATCAGCGCCTGCATCAGCATCTGGGCGATCTCTTCGGGCGTCATGGAGTCCATGCCGCCCTGGCCCTTGCCCTCACCCTGCTGCTGCGCCTCTTGCATTTCGCGCCACAGCTCGTCGAGATCGGTGTCGCCGTCGCCCTCGGCGATCCTGTACTCCGGGCCGCGCAGGCTGAAGTACACCTCGAACACTGTTTCGAAACTGCGCCAGTGCGCGTGGTTCTTGATCAACGTCGCGCCCAACGCGTACTTGAACGCGTCGCGGTCCTCGATCGGGATGTGCTGCACCGCCTCCATCGCGTCGAGGTTCTCCGTCAACGACACGGGCAGCCCGGCGTTGCGGAGTTCGACGACGAAACCGTTGAGCAGGTCGAGCATGCCGCCCGGCTGTCTCTCGTGCGATCCGGGTGTGGCGACGTCGGTCATCGTTGCGACCGATCAGTCATCGACCGACAGTTCCTTGGCGGCCTTGGCGATGTCGGTCTGGTACTTCAGCAGGATGTTCAGCGTGTCCTTCGCCGTCTGTTCGTCGATCGTCTCGATGTTCAGGAGCATCAGCGTGCGCGCCCAATCGAGCGTCTCGGAGACGCTCGGGCTCTTCTTCAGGTCGAGCTGACGGATCGAGCGCACGATGCGGGCGACCTGATCGGCGAGGTTGTCGGTGATCCCCGGCGTCTTCGCGAGGACGATCTCCTTCTCGCGCTCGAGCTGCGGGTAGTCGACGTGCAGATAGAGGCAGCGACGCTTGAGCGCCTCGGAGAGCTCACGGGTGTTGTTCGACGTGAGGAACACGAGCGGGATCTGCTTGGCCACGATCGTGCCGAGCTCGGGGATCGACACCTGGTAGTCGGACAGGATCTCGAGCAGCAGCGCCTCGGTCTCGACCTCGACGCGGTCCACCTCGTCGATCAGCAGCACGACCGGTTCGTCGGCCGTGATCGCTTCGAGGAGCGGGCGGGTGAGCAGGAACTCGTCGGAGAAGATGTCGTCTTTGATCTCGGTCCAGTCCTCGGTCTCGTCACCGCGTTCGGTCTGGATGCGCAGCAACTGCTTCTTGTAGTTCCACTCGTAGAGGGCCTTGCTCTCGTCCAGCCCCTCGTAGCACTGCAGGCGGATCAGCTTGGCCCCGGTCATCTCGGCGACCGACTTGGCGAGCTGGGTCTTGCCGGTGCCGGCCGGTCCTTCGACCAGAATCGGCTTGTTGAGACGATCGGCGAGGTAGACGATGCCCGAGATGCCGTCGTCGGCGAGGTAGTTCGAGTCGCGCAGGGCCTCGCGCACCTCCTGCACGCTTTCGAATCGCGGCTCGGCGTCGAACGGCGTGGTCGGGGTGGCGTCGGTTGTCGTCATACCGGCCCGAAGCTACCGGCCGGTAGCGGCTCTGCTGGAATCGGAATCGTGTCGGGTGACCTAACGTCGGTCACATGAGCCAGAACCTGCAGACCTTCACTCGCGCCGCCCACACCCTCCGCAACGTGGCCGTGCGGGTCCCGTCGGACGCCTGGGACAATCCCTCGTGCTGCGAAGGGTGGACCGCCCGCGAGGTCGCCGGACACGCCTCGTGGGTGCTGCAGAACATCGCAGCCGGGACCGGCCACACCGATCGACCGGAGAAGCAGAGCGAAGCGGAGGTCGCCGGCGATGATCCGGCGGCCACCGTGTGCGCATCGGTCGACGCCTGTCTCGCCGCGCTCGATCAGCCGGGTTCCCTGTACACGGTCGCCACCACCCCGTTCGGCGAAATGCCCGTCGACGACTTCATCGGCACGATCTGGGTCGACCCACTCACCCACGCGTGGGACCTCGCCGATGCCGCCGGGATCGAGTCCGGCATCGACGCCGCAACTGCCGCGGCTGCGCAGGCTCAGCTCGAACCGATCGCCGACATGATGCGCGGTGCGGGTGCGTTCGGGCCCGAGACCGACGCCGCCGGCGACGACGCGGTCGCCCTTTTCGTCGCGTTCGCCGGTCGGCGCAGCGTTCGTGGCTGACCGCCTCGACCGATTGACCAACGCAATCGCGATCAGGGGCCGACGGTCACCGTGCCTGCGACCGGGTCGACCTCGACCGTCGCACCATCGGCGATGTCGAGTGCTCCCGACACGCCCACAACCGCAGCGATCCCGAGCTCCCGGGCGATCACCGCGGTGTGGCAGAGCAGGCCGCCCTGCTCGGTCACGACCGCGCCGGCGAGCGCGAGCACCGAGTTGAACGTCGGCACGGTGAAGCGGGTGATGATCACATCGCCGGGCTCACAGCGTTCGAGGGCCTCGTCCGCGTCGGCCACCACGATCGCCCGTCCCGTGTAGGCCGCCGTACCGATACCGGTTCCGCTCAGCGCGCCGTGATCGGGCTCCGCTTCGAGCAGGGCGAGCGCGTTCACCGACATCCGCATCATGCGCCCCATCGCATCCGGGAGACCGCTCAGGTCGGGCTCGACCGGAGCGGGACCCAGATGCGCCGGCCCCTCGCGGTCCCCACGAGCAAGACGCCGCGTGTGGCGCGTCGCCACCGCGTCGGCTCGCGGTCCGGGCTCGCCCCGGAGTGCGCCGCCGATTTCGACGGACGACAGGTCGAACACGTGGTCGACGGTGTGGAGCCGACCGGCGGCGACGAGGCGCCGACCCACTTCGAGCAGGATGAGTCGCATGATGCCACCCGGCCACTCCGCGGTGATCGGACCGTTCTCGTCGCGCAGGCCGTAGAGACGCCGAGCGTCGTTCACCAGTTCGTCGAAGCGCTCGCGGTGTTCGGCCGGCACGGTCGCACGCACCTCGGCCATCGCCAGCTCGCCACGTTCGATGGCCAACTCCTCCGCAGTGTGATCGTCGAGGAGCCGCGGGTCGGCCAACGTCGACAGGATCAGCTCCGGCAGTTCCGCCAAGGTGAGATCGGTGACGTCGTACCCGGTGGTGAGACGGGTCCCGAACTCCAGCAGATAGTCGTCGAGATGGCGCGCTGCAGCATCGCCGATCGCTCGGATTTCGTCGAGCGACGTCGGGCGCACCCCCGCCGCAGCGATCTCGCGCGCAACGGGGCGAAGCGCGCCCTGCGGCGCATTCGTCGCCGGTGAGGCACCGGCGAGCACCGGCATCACATCGCTGTCGGCGACGCCCCAGTCGGACGTGTGGTCGAGCAGCAGTGCAATCGGGCCGAGGTCCGAGATGTGCAACCGGAAGTGGAGCACCATCGCACGGCGGGCGTGCTCCAGCGTCTCGTCGAAATGGGCCGCGAGATCCTCGTCGTCCAGCGCGGCCAGGTCGACGGCGGCGAGGCGCCGATTCGTGGCCAGGATCTCGGGTTTCCACGTCGATTCCCACCGGTCGGCTTCGCCCGACCAGGACCGGTCGGCCAGCGCACGCTCGGCGGTACGCGCTCGCTTTCGCAGCCGAGGGTGGACCGAGAAGACCGTGCGCATCAACCAGGCCGGTGGTGGAGTGCTCGGCCCGCCACCGCTCCCGCCGATGATCGGAACCAGCCGGCGATACATCTGCCCCTCGACGAACCGGACGTCCATCGTCTCCAGCGGAGCGCCGATCACGTCGAAGCCCTCACGGATACCCGCCGGCGCGGCGTGCTCGATCACCTCGACCATCAGCGGTGTCACCGCGGTGTCGAAATGCGATGCATCGCGTTCCCACGTTCCCGGCCCCGGCGCTGCCCACGTTTCCTGCTCCACGCCCGCCATCTTCCCAGACGGCACGGGCGACCCTCGACTGCGTAGTGTCTCGGCGATGGGCCAGGCTTTCGAAGACACCGCCGACGACTTCATCCACGCGATGTCCGATGCCCTCGACGCCCTGTCCGGAGGTGCCGACCACCAGTCCGAGTGTGTGATCGAAGCGTCCAACCTCGTGGCGGCCTTCATCGATGCCGATGGACGCCACAGCGCCGCCGAACTCGACGGATGGATCGCCGCCCTGGGCACGAAGCTCACGCCGCCGATGATCGTCACCACGCAGAAGCTGCGCGACGACGACACGCTCGGCGGGCGCGCCGAGTGGCTCGACCAGCCGAGCACGATGTTCGACCTGCTCGTGAAAGCCGACGCCCAGGATCGCGGCCGTCGCTCGAACGAATACTACCGGCGGGCGATGGACCTCGCCCATGCGACTGCGGCGATCGATCTCGTCCCGTCCCCCGCCGAAGTCGCCGCCATCGACCGTTTCCGCACCGTGCTGCTCCAGACGATGGACGGTCACGGCGTCCCGCGGCCGGGCCAGCCCGACCTTCGCGCCCCCGCCGCCGAGGCGGGAGCGACGGTCGGCAGTCAGGCCGCACCGGAGCCCGAGATCGAGCTCCCACCCGAACGCCCGATCGAGGAGTTGCTCGCCGAGCTCGACGCCCTCGTCGGCCTCGACCACGTGAAGGCTGAGGTGCGCCGACTCACGTCGCTCCTGCGGATCCAGGAGATGCGCGCGGCGCGCGATCTCCCCACGATCGAAACCTCCAAGCACCTGGTGTTCAGCGGCAACCCCGGCACCGGCAAGACCACCGTCGCCCGCTTGCTGTCGCAGATCTTCCGGTCGCTCGGCGTCGTCACGAAGGGACACCTCGTCGAGACCGATCGTTCGGGCCTCGTCGCCGGGTTCGTCGGCCAGACGGCGACCCAGACCCGCGCCGTCTTGGATTCCGCCCTCGGCGGGACGCTCTTGATCGACGAGGCGTACGCGCTCGCCCGCGGCGGCGAGAACGACTTCGGTCTGGAGGCGGTCGACACGATCGTCAAGTTCATGGAGGACCACCGAGACGACCTGTCCGTCGTGGCCGCCGGGTACCCCAGCGAGATGCAGGAGCTGATCGACTCGAACCCGGGTCTGAAGAGCCGCTTCACCCGCACGATCCACTTCCCGGACTACGACACCGACGAGCTGGTCGCCATCTTCGAGCTGATTTCCGGCAAGAACGAGTACCACCTCGACGACGGCGGGACGACTCGTCTGGCCGAGGTGATCGAGGCCGAGCCCCGTGGGCGAGGGTTCGGCAACGGCCGCTTCGTGCGCAACGTGTTCGAGGCAGCGGTTGGCCACCACGCCCTCCGCCTCGCCGAGACCGACGAGCTCAGCGACGAACAGCTCACCACGCTGACCGCCGACGACATCCATCCGGTCGACTGACCGGGCCCACTAGCGTCAGCCGCGTGATCTGGTACGCGATCGGCATCGGGGTGCTTGTGGGCGTCGCCGTGTTCGCGATGCGCCGGCGAGCGCCGCGCACCCCGGCGATCGATCCGTTCGCCGTGGGCGAGCCGTGGCGGCACTTCGTGCAGGGCGCGCAACGTGCCGGCCAGCGGCTCCACACGACCGTCGAAGCAGCCGCCGACGGCCCGCTCAAGGACCGGTTGGCCACCATCGTCGGCCGGCTGGACGACGGGTTGAGCCGATGGAATGGTCGGTCGATCGCACGTCGAGGTGATCGAGATCGACCCAGACCGGCTCGACGACCGACGCCTCGATGAGCCGACGGCGCACCTTCGCTCCAAGGAGGCTTCGTTGACCGCTCGCCTCACGGCTGCGCCGAACGAGACACCGAACATCGTCTACGACCTCCTGCTCGGCGGCGTGCTGTCGGCGACGCTCGTGCCGCTGTTCGCGTCGTACATGGGCACCGACGACGAGGAGCCCGACGACCACGCCACGAACGTGGTCATCACGGTCGCCACGACGCTGATGGTCGTGATCACGGTGGTGGCCGTGGCGCTGGCGCCGTTGATCTTCCGGCTGTACAGCCTGAACGTCACCGACGACGTCGATGCCGACCTCTTCCGCGTCAGGTCGGCACGACGCTGACGCGGATCTTCCTGATCCAGATCCTCTTCTACGGCCTGACCGGCGTGGCGAACGCCTATCCTCAACAGCCGGCGCCGCTTCTTCGCCGCGGCGTGGAGCCCGATCCTGCCGAACCTGGTCATCATCGTGACCCTGCTGTCGCTGCCGGCGCCGGCGAGACGTCGTGGCGTCTCGCCGACGTGCTCAGCGACGACCGTCTGCGGCTGGACGCTCGGCCTCGGCGCCACGGCCGGCATCGCCGCGATGGCCCTCGCCGTCGTGCCGGCGATGGTCGCTGCAGGCCTTCGGTTCCGCCCGGCGTTCGAGTGGCGCCATCCGGCGGTCCGCAAGCTGCTGTCGCTGTCGGTCTGGACGATCGGGTTCGTCGCCGCCAACCAGGTCGCACTGATCGTGGTCCGCAACCTGGCCCGAGCCGGGATCGTCGGGATCGCCGCCTACTTCGACGCGTTCACGTTCTTCGTCCTCCCGCACGGGCTGCTCGGCCGTGTCGATCGCCACCACGTTCCAACCCGAGATGGCTCGCTCCGTCGCCCGCAGGGACCAAGGCGGGTTCATCGACCAGACGCGTCGCTCGGCGTGCGGACTGATCGCGCTGCTCACGCTCCCGGCCGCGATGTTGCTGTTCGTACTGCGCCGGCCGATGATCGGACTCCTGCTCGAACACGGCCAGTTCGACGCCGTCGATGCCTTCAACACGTCACGGGCGCTCGGTGGGTTCGCCCTCGGCCTGGTCGGGTTCTCCGCCTACCTGTTCACGTTCCGCGGCTTCTACGCCCACCAGGACACCCGCACGCCGTTCGTGATCAACGTCGTCGAGAACCTGCTCAACATCGTGCTCGCCTTCGTCCTCGTCGGGTCGTTGGGGGTGCTCGGGCTCGGGCTCGCCTATCGCGATCGCCTACCTGCTGTCGGCGTTCTGGGCCCTGACCGTGCTGCGCGACAAGGTGCCGGGCTTCTCGCTGCGCGTGGTGCTCGCGAGCCTCTGGAAGATGCTCCTCGCCGGCGGTGCTGATGGCCGAGGCGATCTGGTTCGTGACCAGGTCGACCGACGACACGGGGTCGGCGCAACATCGGCATCGGCGGCGTGGTGCGGCCTCGTCGTGTCGCCGCCGTGCTGCGGTGGTCGGGGTGGTCGTCTACGCTCGGGGCCTCCTGCGCACCGCCGACACCGACGCGGCGCCCGACGTGGACGCCCTGCGCCGGCGCCATTGCCGGGGACCCCGCCGGGCCGCCGACTAAGCATGTCCCGCATGTTCAAGCTCGTACGAAGTGGTGGAAGTACCTGACGGCCAAGCTCACCGGCTCGTTCGAGGAGCATGCCGACCCGAAGGTGCAGCTCGAGCAGGCGATCGCCGAGGCCACAGACGCAGCACAAGCGGCTCAAGGAGCAGGCGGCGAACGTCATCGCCAACCAGAAGCAGGCCGAGATCCGCCTCAACGCCAAGATGGACCGAGCTCGAGAAGCTCAACGCCAACGCTCGCCAGGCACTGATCATGGCCTCCGACGCCGAGAAGGCCGGCGACGCCGACAAGGCCGCCCAGTACACCCCGGCCGCCGAGACGATCGCCGACCAGCTGATCCAGGTCGAGCGCGACGTCGAGAGCCTGAAGACGATGGTCATCGAGTCGACCCAGGCGTCCGACCAGGCCAAGGCCGCAGTGCAACAGAACAGCCGCCTCCTGCAGGAGAAGATCGCCGAGAAGTCGAAGCTGCTGAGCCAGCTCGACCAGGCGAAGATGCAGGAAGAGATGAACGTCGCGATGGACCAGCTCAACGAGACCGTCGGCGACGACGTCCCGACGCTCAAGGAGGTCGAGGAGAAGATCCAGGCCCGCTACGCCAAGGCGAAGGCCTCGGCCGAGCTCCGAGACGTCGGTCGAGTCACGGGTGCTCGAGATCGAGCAGGCGACCGCCAACGTCGAGGCGCAGAGCCGCCTGTCCGAGCTGCGGGCCGAGCTCGGCCTCGACGCCGCCACCCAGCCGGCGCCGCAGGTCGAGGGCGGAACCGGCTGAGGCCATTCGACGGTGACCGGCCCGCTCCGCCGAGGATCAGCCGCGCGTCAGGGACGATGGAAGCGGGCACCGATCTCGGTGACCGGCCCGCTCCGCCGAGGATCACAGCCGGCGCGTCAGGGACGATGGAAGCGGGCACCGATCTCGGTGACCGGTTCGAGCACGACCAGGTCGTCGCGGTGGATGACCTCGTGGACCATGCCGGCGGGCAGGTCGGGTGTGCGACCGAGCACCGACCGTGAGGTCGCCGGCCGACCCCGACGAACACCATGCCGCGGGCGAACGCCGTGCCGTCGGGGTCGATGACGTCGACCACGTCGCCGCGCGCGAACGACCTCCGCTCGACGTCGACGACGCCGGCCGGCAGCAGGCTGTTCGGCCGGTCGGTGAGCGCCCGGCGTGCGCCATCGTCGACGTGGATCGAACCTGCAACCTCGGCGGCGAAGGCAATCCACAGCTTGCGCGCCGACAGCTCGCGGTCGTGGGCGGCGAACGTCGTGCCGATCAGCTCGTCCGAGACCGCACCGGCGACGATTCCCGGGCGGTCCGCACGTCCGATCACACACCGGATACCCGACCACGACGCCATCCGTGCAGCGGTGAGCTTGCTCGCCATCCCGCCGCTGCCCCGACCGCTGCCGCCCGGCCCGGCCGAGATGGCGAGCAGCGGGTCGTCGGCCGCGACCAGGGGGATCAGCGTCGGCGTCGGGGTCACGGCGCGGGTCGGCGGTGTAGAGGCCGTCCATGTCGGTCAGCAGCACGAGCACGTCGGCGCGCACGCTGTGGGCGACGAGCGCGGCGATCCGGTCGTTGTCGCCGTAACGGATCTCGTCGTTGGCGATGGCGTCGTTCTCGTTGACGATCGGCACGACGCCGAGTTCGAGCAGCCGGGTCGAGCGTTGCGCGAGGTGGAGGTACTGCGGCGCTCGACGAAGTCGTAGGGGTCGACGAGCAGCCTGGGCACCGACGAGGCCGTGCCGGCCGAGGTCGGCGTTGTAGGCCTCGACCAGGCGGGCCTGGCCGACGGCCGAGACCGCCTGCAGCGTGCGCATGTCGGACGGGCGAGCGGTCCAGCCCGAGCGCCGCCACACCGGCGGCGACGGCACCGGACGACACGACGATCACCTCGTGGTCGGCCGTCGCGCAGCGCGGCGACCTCGTCGACCAGCTTGGCGATCGCCGAGTCGGAGATGTGCCCGGCATCGTCGGTGATCGACGCCGTGCCGATCTTGGCCACCACCCTCATCCGGCGGCCCTCATCCGGCGGCCTCGGTCGTCGTGCACACCATCACAGGTCGGGTTGGTACTCGAAGCTGAAGTCCCCGATCCAGACCACGTCGCCCTCGGCGGCACCGGCCCGTCCGCCAGCATCTTGAGCACGCCCAGCCGCTCGAGGCGATGGTCGATGTAGGCCGAGCGCCGTCGGGGTGGTCACGTCGTTGAGCGCGACGACACGCTCGACGTCGCGGCCGACCAGGCGGAACTCGCCGTCGTCGAGCGCGTTCGACGATCGCACCCTCGACATCGGGACGGATCACGACCAGGCCGTCGGCTCGGGGTCGGTCCTGGCGAGCCTCGTGGACGAGCGCCGCCATCTTGCCGACGAGCTCCCGCACGCCGTGACCGGTCACGGCCGAGATGACGGTCGCCGTCCCATCCGATCTCCTCCGAGGTCGCCGCGTCGTGCACCATGTCGGCCTTCGTGCCGACGACGAGTCGCGGTCGATCGAGCAGGTCGGGCTGGTAGGCACCGAGCTCCTCGAGCAGGAGCCGCTCCTGTTCGGCCGGCCGGACGTGCCGTCCATCGGGGCGAGGTCGACCAGCAGGCACAGCACCCGCGCCCGCTCGACGTGGCGGAGGAACTGGTGCCCGAGGCCCTTGCCCTCGCTGGCACCCTCGATGAGACCGGGGATGTCGGCGACGACGAGCTCCGTGGCGTCATCGAGGCGCACGACGCCGAGGTGCGGCTCGAGCGTGGTGAACGGATAGTCGGCGATCTTCGGCTTGGCCGCCGAGACGACGCTGATCAGCGTGCTCTTGCCGACGTTCGGGAAGCCGACGAGCGCCACGTCGGCCATCAGCTGGATCTCGAGCTTCAGCCAGCGCTCCTCGCCGTGCTCGCCCTGCTCGGCGAAACTAGGCGCCCGGCGCCGGTTGCTGAGGAACTTGGCGTTGCCGCGCCCGCCGCGACCGCCGGCGGCCGCCAGGAAGCGATCGCCGTGGCGGTACAGCTCGGCGATGACCTCGCCGGTGTACATGTCGCTGACGACCGTGCCCTCCGGCACCGTGATCTCGAGCGACTCGCCGCGCGGCGCCGTGCAGGTCCTTGCCCTTGCCGTGGGCGCCGCTGGTGGCGCGGCGGTGGGGGTGGTCGCGAAACGCGAGGAGCGAGGCCACGTTGCGGTCGGCGATCAGCCAGATGTCGCCGCCCTTGCCGCCGTCGCCGCCGGGACGCCGCGTTCGACGGCTCCTGCTGGGTGAGCGCCAGATCGTCCCCGTGGCGGTCGCCCACGGGTTCGCGGGCGCCGCCGATGCCTTCGTGTCGGTCAGCCTCGCTGGGTCGCTGTTCTTCAATGTCAGCCCCGACGCCTCGCGCCAGCAGGTGCTGCTCTATCTCGTGGTCACGCTCGCCCCGCTCGCCGTACTGGCACCCCTCGTGGGGCCGACCGTGGACCGATTCCGCCGATCCCAGCGCTTCGTCGCGTCGCTCTTCTACCTCGTGCGCGCCATGTCGTGTCTCGCACTCGTGAGCTTCCTCCTCGATCTCGCCTTCTACCCGTTGGCACTCGTCCTGCTGATCGCGAGCAAGGCATCCGGCGTCGTGAAACAGACGTTGGTGCAGTCGTTGGTGGACGATCCGGACGAGTTGGTGGCCACGAACGCACGTCTTGCTCGTCTCGCGAGCATCACGGCCGCGGTCGGCGCCATCGTCGCAATCGGAATCCTGCAGATGACCGGACCGGAGTGGACACTTCGGTGTGGAGCCGTGCTGTATGCACTCGCCGCCGTCGTGGTTCTGCGCACTCGCACCCCTCGACACGTCACGGTCGCCACCGACGACGTCGAGTACGCAGAAACTCACCTCCCCATCGTGTTCGTCGGATCGTTCGGCATGATCGCGATTCGTGCCGCGGTGGGCTTCTTCCTGTTCACCCTTGCCTTCACGCTTCGCCGCGACAGCGAGCCGGCGTTCGTCTACGGCTTGGCGGCCGGCGCGTACGGCATCGGTGCGTTCGCCGGGCACAGCTTCGTCGGCCCGCTCCGCCGACGCTTCAGCGAGCAGCAGTTGATCGGGTTGGCCATCGCCGCACCCGCTGCGTTCACGACGGTCGGGATACTCGGTGTGTCGACTCCCCTCCTCGTCCTCATCGCCGGACTCGTCGGGCTGTCGACCACGCTGGGCCGCAACGCGTTCGACAGCCTGTTGCAGCGCCGCGCTCCCGAGGCGCTCCTCGGCCGCGCCGGCGCACGCTACGAGACTCGTTTCCAACTCGCGTGGGTGTTCGGTGGGGTGGTCGCCACCCCGATCACCCTCGCGCCCGAGGTCAGCATGGTGATCCTCACGGCGATCTACGTCCCCGGGCTCCTCGTGTTCGTCCGGGCACTGCGCGAGGCCCGTCGATTCGAGGGGGCGACGGCGCACTCCCTGGCAGGCGCTCGTCAACGAGTGTTGACGGCTCGCCATGCCGTGGAGGCCGAGGAGTTCCGAATGGCGATCATCGACGCATCGGCAGCGGCCGATCTCGCTCAGGCGGTGCACGGCAGGTTCGTCGGCGCAGATCGTGATCGACGCTTCCTACTCGACAAGCTCCGACGCGACGCCATCGATCCGTCGCGCAGCATCTCCGCGCAGGATGCGTGGGCCGCGATCGATGCCGCAAGCACGCTGCTCGACGGCGAACTCAGCGCGGACGCATCCTGATCCGCCGTCGGCTCATGACCTTCAGGGAGTCGCGTCGTCGGCTTCGACCGCTTCGGTGACGTCAGCGCCCTCCCCACTCGCGGTGAGTTCGAGGATCCACGTACTGTGGTCGTCGACCGATCGATACCGCGAGATGCGGGCGTCGACGGTCGGCTGTCCCTCGTCGAACTCGTCGACGACGACGAGCACGCCGCCGTCCTTGACCGGCTCCCCGTCCACTCCCTCGTCGACGGCCTCGACCGCCGAGTCGGCGAATCTGATCGTGGCAGCGTCGTCGACTGCTGCCACGACGTTCGCCTGAACGCGAACGTCGACGGTCTCGCCCGACCCCGACGCCAGATAGATCACGGGCGGTTCCACGTTGCCGTCGTCGTCGACGACCGGTGGGCTCTGACCGATTTCCCACCGGACGATCGCGAGGTACGCGGTCTCGGGGACGACCGTGCCCAGCTCGGGCTCCGGATCCGCCGTGCAGGCAACGAGAGCGAGCATCACCACCGCGGCGACCCCACCGCGCGCCACGAGTCCCCGACCCCGGCTCACGCAACTCGACCCCACCGTTGCACCGTAGCCTGAGGAACGATGGACGATCTGCCCTTCGTGGACGGTGCCGAGGAACGAGCTCACCGCTGGGCGTCGACGATGGCCGGTCATGCAGACGACCGGATCGTCGTGGCGCACGCCGATTCGTCGGCCACCGTCGGCGACGCCGAGATCATGACCCGCCAGGCCCGCGAGGACCGCGACGCCGCGGTCCTCGCATCGCACGCCACGCAGGCGTCGGGAGCGGGCAACCGGGCGATCGAGGAGGAGCCCGATCCGTATCGGACGTGCTTCGAGCGGGACCGAGACCGGATCCTCCACGATTCCGCGTTCCGACGCTTGGCCGGCAAGACCCAGGTCTTCGTCTTCCCCGGCGATCACCAGCGCAACCGGATGACCCACGCGCTCGAGGTCGCCCAGGTCGCCCGCTCGATCGCGACGGCGTTGAGCCTCAACGTCCCCCTGGTCGAGGCGATGGCGATCGGCCACGACTGCGGTCACGGTCCGGGCGGCCACGCCAGCGAGGACGCGCTGTCACCGTTCCTCGAAGAGGGATTCGATCACGCCCCGTGGGGTGCCAACGTGACGCTGCGTCCGCTCAACCTGTGCGCCGAGACACTCGACGGCATCCGCAACCACTCCTGGAGCCTCCCAGCGCCGCAGACCCCGGAGGGCGAGGTCGTGTCGTGGGCCGATCGCATCGCGTACGTGTGCCACGACTTCGAGGACGCGGTCGCCGCAGGCATCGTCACCGCCGACATGTTGCCCGAGTCGGTCGCAGAGCGCTGTGGCACCGACCGGTCGAGTCAACTCGGTGCGTTCGTGCGGGCGATGATCACCGCCACGCTCCGGACCGGACGGATCGGCATGGTGCCCGAAACTGCCGAAGCCCTTGCGGCGTTCCGCAGCTTCAACTACGAGAACATCTACCTCCGCCCGGCGTCGCGCCACCAGGCCGATGCGGTCATTTCGCTGTTGCGCGCCCTCGTCGAGCACTACGCGGATCGACCACACGTGATTCCCGACGCGACCGCGCTCGCTGTGCTCCCCGCCGATGCCCCGCTCGAACTCGTCGAGGCCGGCTCGACCGAGGCGGTTCGGGCCGCCGTTGCGTACGTCGCAGGGATGACCGATCGCTTCGCGTGCGAACGTGGCCTCGTCGAACTCAACTGGGACCCGGCGCGGCTCCCGACTGCGGTCGGCTGACGCCCTCGACGCCTGGCCCTGCCTGTCAGCCCGTCGCGTACGGCGACAGGAACAGGTTGCGGATGCCGAGCCCCATGATGAACAGCCCACCGCAGCCGTAGAGCAGGTGCAGCTTGTCGGAGATGAACGGACTGTTCCGGTAGCTGTAGAGGATCGCCACGGCGAAGATCGTGCTGAACCCGTAGAGCGCGTGGAACGAGTCGAGCTCGACGCCGTTCTGGTTGACGATCACGGCCCCGATCACCGCGACCACGATGGTCGACAACTGTGCGACGAGCGTGGCCCACCAGAGCGCCCGGTGACGAATCTGGATGGCACGTACTGGGCCACCAGCGCCCAACACCCGACCAGCGGCGTTCGAGATGATGAGGAACCAACCTGCGACGACGTGCGCGTCGTGCAGGGCGGTCACGTGTCGCGGGATCCGTTCGTGGGCGTTCAGCTCTCGCACGGCAGGCCGCCGATGACCATCTGGATTTCGACCAGGTCGCATCGGCGAAACCCGACAGCCGCCCGGTGAGGTTGTCGTTCACCAAGAAGCTGTCGTTCATGAACTCGTCGCCGGAGCGCAGTTGCAGACCCGGGTAGGCGCGGAGCAGTTCTGCGACGGTCGATCCGACGGAGATGCCCTCCTCGGTCTCGAGTCCCGGAGGGGTTGCGGTCGGTGAACCCTCCTTGCCGTAGTAGTAGGCGTAGAAGTGCGGGCGCCCCTCGACGACATCGGACACGTCGCCGAACTCGAGTTGGAGGTCGCCCCAGGTCACCTGGCGGATCTGGGTGCCGCCGCACGCCCCGATCGTGAAGGGATCGACCCAGCCCGTGTCGGCCGTGGCGCCGCCGAGAAAGCTGGTGACGAACGTGATCACGCCGTCGGGGTCTGCCCCGAACGACACCGCGCCGAGGCCGTCGTTCTGCAGCGAGAACCCGGCGTCGGATCCCTGGTGGCGTCGTGGTCGTCTCGGGTGCGACGGTCGTGGCCGCGGTCTCCGGCGCCGCCGTCGCGGCCGGCTCCGTCGGGACGGTGTCGACCGGAGCGGTTTCGCTCGAATCGGCCTCGTCCGGCGTGGTCCCCACTGCGTCCGTCTCCTCGGTGGTGTCGCCGGTCGTGTCGTCCACGTCGGTCGTCGGGACGCTGTCCGACGGCTCGAACGGCGCAGGTGTGGTCGTGGTGGTGACCAGCGTGACCTCGGGAATCGAGACATCGGCGTCGTCGGACCCACCGCCACACGCGGCCACGACCAGCACGCCTGCCACCGCAGCGACGAATGATCGGTTTCGCATCCGATCATCTTGCACGAAACGACCCGGCCGGACGCGGACACTCGACGGACGTCACGGCGATCTTGACGCGATCCAGAACGCGGGCGCTCGACGTCCCGCCGATGCGGCCGAAGCGTGTTCCGCTGTGCGCTCCGGACCGGGAGGCGTCGGGGGGAAACGTCGAAGATCCACCCGTCGCGATACGGCGGCGCGCGGTCGTGCTCGATGAACCACTCGGCGCCGAAGGCCATCGCGAACACCTCGTCGGGCATCTCGAGGAAGAACGACGAGTCGGTGATCTGGCTGCGGTGGCACCGCATCGACGCACGCTTCGTCGGCGCGCGGTCCGTGACGTCGACACGCAGCGTCATCACCGACTCGGGCTCGCCGAAGGGGTTGCCGTCGTCGGCCGGGCCGTTCGGATCGAAGTCGTCGTCGGCATCGGCATCCGCGGACCCCATCTCGACACCGGACTCCCGTGCTGTTGCGATCATCGCTGCCATCGCGTCGCGATTCACCGTCGCCTCGAGTGTCCGCATCGGGTGATCGACGAGTTCGGCGGCGCGCCGTCCGACCACGTTGACCTTGATGTGATCGGGGTGGCCGTAGTTGCCGTGCCAGTCGTAGATCGTGAAGACATCGGCGCGCTCCTCGCGCAGTACGGCGGCGACCCGTTCCCCTGCCTCGTCGACATCGGCCTGGTGGAACGATGCGGTGTCGTCGTTGCCATCCCAACCGGTCATCCCCGAGTCCTGGTAGCCGAGCCACACGATCCGGTCCACGCCGAGCACGCCGGCGGAGGCCTCGGTCTCGACTCGGCGCCGGTCGGCCAGCGTCTCACCCGTCCGCCAGATCGTCGGGGACCTCGCCGTGCTCGCCGTTGGTCGCCACGACCAGGACGACGCGGCCTTCCTCGGCGGCGCCTCGGGCCATCGTGCCGCCGGTCGAGATGCACTCGTCGTCGGGATGTGCGTGGAGGCAGACCAGGGTTCCCATCGGCGAGCAGTGTCGCAGCTCGACGCTCGGCGTGTCGCACCGCCCCGGATTCGATCAAGGCGTCGACGCGCTCGGGTGCCACGCCCCAGGCTGCCAACACGTCGCGAGTGTGTTGACCGGGCCATGCCGGGGTCGACGCGATTTCGTTCTCGGTGCGACTGAATCGAGGCGCGGGTGCGGGCTGGACGACGCCGGCGACCTCGATGAAGGTCTCGCGCTCGACGTTGTGCGGATGCTCGGCCGCTTCGGACATCGTCAGCACCGGCGCGAAGCAGACGTCGGTGTCCTCCATGATCTCGCACCACTCGTCGCGGGTCTTCGTGAGGAACACCTCGCGCAGCCGCTGCTTCAGCGCTGGCCAGGCCGATCACGGTCCAGTCGTGCTTGGCGAACTGCTCGTCGCCCTCGAGCCCGGTGAGGCGCAGCAGCTCGGCGTAGAACTGCGGCTCGATCGAGCCGATCGAGACGTACTCGCCGTCGGAGCACTCGTACACGTCGTAGAAGTGGGCGCCGGTGTCGAGCAGGTTCGTGCCTCGCCGGTCGGCGTCGTGGATGCCCGGCGTTGCGCGCGACGTAGAGCATGGTCAGCAGAGTCGCGGTGCCATCGACCATCGCCGCGTCGACGACCTGGCCCTCGCCGCTCTTCTGGGCCTCGAGGATGGCGCACACGACGCCGAAGGCGAGGAACATGCCGCCGCCGCCGAAGTCGCCGACCAGGTTGAGCGGCGGCACCGGGCCTCCCCCCGCGCGGCCGATCGGGTGGAGCGCGCCGGCGAGCGCGATGTAGTTGATGTCGTGGCCGGCGGCGTGCGCGATGGGCCCGTCCTGGCCCCAGCCGGTCATGCGGCCGTAGACGAGCTTCGGGTTGCGGGCGAGCACCGCGTCGGGGCCGAGGCCGAGGCGCTCCATCACGCCGGGCCGGAAGCCCTCGATCAGCGCGTCGGCGCGTTCGCACAGGCGCAGCACCGTGGCGACGCCGTCGGGGTGCTTGAGGTCGATGGCGACGTTGCGCCGGCCGCGCTTCAGCACGTCGCCGTGCGGCTGGCCGTCGGGCGCCGGGCCACGGACGGCGCCGGCCCGCTCGACGCGGATCACGTCGGCGCCCATGTCGGCGAGCATCATCGCGGCGAACGGCCCGGGGCCGATGCCGGCGATCTCGATGATGCGGTATCCGGTGAGTGGTCCGGCCATGGTGGTCTCCTCCTGTGATCGGGCTGGGGGCGGAATGGTGTGGACGGGCGGACCGGTGTCTCGGTGTGTGGCGGGCGCGGTGGGCTGGTCGGCGGCCAGGGGACTCGGCGGCCGGATGATGGCCGCCGATCGCCTCGACGATCAGCGGCCACAGCGGCTCGGGCAGGTCGTGGCCCATGTCGGCGAGCACGAGCAGGTCGGCGCCGGGGATCAGCTCGGCCGTGCGCTCGCCGCCCGCCGCTCGGGGTGATCAGCGTGTCGTCGTCGGCCGTGGATCACGAGCGTCGGCACGTCGAGCGTGCGCAGCCGGTCGGTGCGGTCGCCGCTGGCGTAGATCGCGGCCAGCTGGCGGGCGCGCCCTCGGGGTAGAAGGCGCGGTCGTAGTCGGCGGCCGCCCGCTCCTCGCATGCGCGTCGAGGTCGACGTAGCGCTTCGACGCCAGCCGACCGGCGGGCGCGTCGGCGCCGAGTGGCGATGTAGGCCTCGCGCTCGGTCGGCGGCGGCGGTGAGCAGCACGGCCAGCGCCTCGGGCGTCGGCTGGCCGAGCGTCGGGATCGCCGGTGCTCGACATGATCGAGGTGAGCGAGAGCACCCGCTCCGGGCGCTCGATCGCCATGGTCTGGGCGATCATCCCGCCCATCGACGCGCCGACGACGTGGGCCCGGTCGATGCCGAGGTGGTCGAGCAGGCCGACGGCGTCGTCGGCCATGTCCGACAGCGTGTAGGGCACCTCGGGCAGCGGCGTCGCCACGACAGCGGACGCCGTCCGCACGAGCCCCGGGCGACGGCAACTGCCCGTCGAGGTTGGTCGACAGCCCGACGTCGCGGTTGTCGTAGCGGATCACGTGGAGCCCCTGGTCGACGAGCTGGCTCGCAGAACCCGGCGTCCCAGGCGATCAGCTGGGCGGCGAAGCCCATCACGAGCAGCAGCGGCGGGATCGTCGGGTCGACCGAACGTCTCGTACTCGATCTCGATCCCTGACGGGAGCACCGCGCGTGGCATCGGCCGATCATGGCAGACGCCCTCGGCCTGCCCCGAAGCCGCTGCACACTGCGCCCCTCGGGACGATTCCGGAGTGACCCCCGAAGCGACAAGGTGTCGGGGGCCTGCCTGGGCACGGCGTCACGGTACGTTTGGCCCGATGACGAGCGACGTGGAGGCCCCGCTTCGGGGTCATGCGCCCGGCCGCGTCAACCTGATCGGCGAGCACACCGACTACACGGGCGGGCTCGCCTTCCCGATGGCAATCGACCGCGGTATCACCCTGACCGCGGTCCGCGTGCCCGGGTCGATCCAGGTCACCTCCGCTGACGGTCCGGGCCGCGTCGCTTTCGACCTGCCCTTCGACGGCGATCCCTCGACGGTCGAACCGCAGTGGGGATCGTTCATCGCCGGGATGGCGAGGGAACTCGGCGCGACGACGGGCTTTCGTGGCCACCTCGAATCGAGCATTCCGGCCGGCGCCGGTCTGTCGTCGAGCGCGGCACTGGAATGCGCGATCGGCCGGGCGCTCGGGTTCGACGGGACGCCACTCGAACTGGCCCAGGCAGCACGGCGGGCCGAGCATTCGGCGACGGGCGTGCCGACCGGCATCATGGACCAGTACTGCATCGCAGCGGCGACCGCCGGGCACGCCACCCTCATCGATTGCCACGACCTGACCGTCGAACAGGTGCCGGTTCCCGACGACATCGAGATCGTCGTGCGCTTCATCGCCCACCGCACGCTGCTCGGCTCGGCCTACGCCGACCGGGTCGCCGAGTGCGCACGGGCGGAGGCCGAGATCGGCCCGCTCCGCACCGCCACGCTCGACGACGTCGCCCGATCGACGACGACGTCACGGTGCGCCGTCGCGCCCACCACGTCGTCAACGAGAACCAGCGGGGCGCCGGATCGCCGATGCGCATGCGGCAGCGCCGACTACCCCGACGGCTCGGCCGGTTGATGATCGACGGCCACGCCAGCCTGCGCGACGACTTCGACACTCGACCGCGCAGATGGACGCCGCGGTCGACGAGCTGAATGCGACCGCGGGCGTGTTCGGTGCACGGATGACCGGTGGCGGCTTCGGCGGATGTCTCGTTGCGATGTGCGAGCCCGGCGCGGTCACCGACGGCTGGGTGGTCACAGCGTCGGCCGGGGCGCGAGTGCTGTCGCCAGCCGAGTGACGGCAGCGGGCGTCCGAGAGCCCCACCAGAACAGGTCCTGGCCGTCGACCTCGACGAGCTCGGCGTCGGGCAGCGCATCGGCGAGTTCGGCGAGGTGTCGGGCGTCGAACTCGTACGGTTCGCTCGGCACGACGACGAGATCCGGTCCGCAGCGGCTGCGATCTCGTCGAGTTCCACGGTCGGATAGGCACTCGTCGGCGACGCTGACCAGGTCGATCCCGAGGTGGGCGAGCAGCGACGCGCCGTACGTCGCGGCCGAGATGGTCATCCACGGTCGACGCCAGATCGGCACGAACGCCGTGCGCCGCACCGCCGACGTCACGGGCGGTTCGGCGGTCGGCATCGAACGCTTCGGGCACCGGCACCTCGACGCTCGCTGCCAGATCGCGGACCACGGCGATCGCGCCCGACAGGTCGGTGACGTCGGAGACGAACACGTCGAGTCCCGCCGCGACGAGCACGTCGTGGTCCTCGATGCGGTTCTCCTCCCGATCGAGGACGACGAGATCGGGCGCCAGCTCGACGATCGCCTCGATGTCGGGGTTCTTGGTGCCCCCGACGTGACGCAGGTGCGGCTGCTCGCAGAACTTCGAGCACGCCACCACGTCGGCACCGAGTGCGAGCAGTGTCTCGGTCGACGACGGCACGAGGCTCACGACCCTCCTCACGACGTTCGCTGCTGCGCTCACCGGCCGAGCAACCGGTCCTTGTGGGCCTGGAACTCGTCGGCGGTGAGGGTGCCACGTCGAAGCATCCCTTCGAGACGTTCCAACTGCGACGCCACGTCCCCGGGCCCCATCGTTGCGGCGAGTGCGAATCGTCGCTGCTGATTGGCTTCCATCTGAGTGTGGATCACCTTCTGGACGCGCGCCGGGCGGCGGACGGCGGTGAAACGCTGCTGCCCGTCCTCTCCACCCGACTCGATGACGAGCTCGCCAGTCCCGAGCATCCGGTCGACGATCCGCTGGCGGAAGTGGACCGTGTTGATGCGTTCCAGCGGGATCTCGACGCCGCGTTTCGCCACGACGCCGGTTCGGAAGATCACCCGATCGGTGGTGATCACGAAGTGCGTGGTGGCCCAGCGCACGTAGCGGACCACGAGCCAGATCGCCGAGCCCACGAGGAGCACCAGCGAGGCGGCCGCCATGGCCGTCCGTGGGGTCGTGCCGCCACCGGTCGACACGAGCGTCGCGATCCCCGCGACGATGCCGGCGACCAACGCCAGCACGGGTTTCGCGTAGGACGACCAGTGCGGATGCAGGTCGACGGCGACCTCCTCCTGCCGATTCAGCAGCCTCTGCGGGTACGGCATGGTCTCACGGTACTGCGAGCTGCGATGGCGGACCTACGATGCCGCCGTGGATGCCGATGCGCTGGTCGCCGACCTCGATCCCGATCAGCGCGCCGCGGTCACCGCGAGTTCACACCTCGTCGCGGTCGTCGCCGGAGCCGGCTCGGGGAAGACGCGCGTCCTCACCCGCCGGATCGCCCACCGGATCGCCCTCGGCGACGCCGACCCGCGCCACACGTTGGCCCTGACGTTCACCCGCGAGGCCGCCGGTGAGCTGCGTCGGCGGCTGCTGCGACTGGGTCTGCGCGATCACGTCGAGGCGGGCACGTTTCATGCCGTGATGTTGCGCGTCCTGCGCCAGCGTTGGATCGACACCGATCGACGCCCGAAGACGGTGTCGGGTGACCGGCGCCGCCTGCTTCGTGATGCACAGAAGGAGTTCGGGTTCTCCGGCGGTTGGCAGGTGATGGACGCGGCGAACACGGAGATCTCCTGGGCGTTGGCTCGAGGGATCGGCCCCGAGCGGTACGCCGCCGCAGCGCGGCGCAGTGGCCGTCGTCCTGCGAGCGGTGTCGAGGCGATGGCACGGGTGTACGAGCACTACGTCGACGTCAAGCGCATGCGCGGCGTCATCGACTTCGACGATGTTCTGCTCGACGTCCTCGCCGACGCCGGGCGCGACGCGGACTTCGCCGACGTCCTGCGATGGCGGTTTCGACACCTGCTGGTCGACGAGGCCCAGGACCTCAACCCCGTGCAGCACCGCATCGTCGATCTGTTGCGAGCGGGACGCGACGACCTGTTCCTCGTCGGCGACCCCGCCCAGGCGGTGTACGGCTTCAACGGCGCGGATCCGTCGCTGCTCGTCGACGTCGAGAACCGGTTTCCCGGCGTCGAGGTGATCCGCCTCCCGGTGAACCACCGCTGCACGCCACAGATCGTGGGCGCGGGCGCACACGTGTTGCGCGCCGGTGGCCAGCCGACCGAGATCTTTTCCGCACGCGACGACGGCCCGACCCCGTCGATCGCCGTCACCGACGACGAGACAGCCGAGGCCGAGTTCGTCGCGCTGCAGATCGCCCGCGGCGACCCGAACCTCGTGCGGTCGGGGGGCATTGCCGTGCTCACGCGGACCAACGCGCAACTGACGGCGTTCGAGACCTCGTTGGGTGAATGCGGGGTGCCCGTGCGGCGGTCGGCGACAGCGAGCGGTTCGCCGCTCGAGGCGGCGATCCGTGATGCGTCGTCCAACACGTCGGCGTCGGGGCTTCGGGCGTGGGCCCACGACACCCTCGACGACATCGATGCGCTCCGTTCTGCCCAGTCCGATCTGGACCAGCTCGCCGAGACGCGTGCCCAACCGGGCCGACCGTCGAGTCGGCCGAGCGGACCGCACGCGTCGCAAGTGCGCGAGGCGACGTCCTCGTTGCGGCTGATCGAGGCCGAACGCCGCGTTGCGACCGCGCTGCTCGAGTTCCTACGCGATCAACCGCGTGGCGACGGTGCCGAGTTCCGTGCGTGGATCGCCACCACCAACCCGTTCGACGATCGATCGACGGACGGCGTGGAGCTGTTGACGTTCCACGGGTCGAAGGGGCGCGAGTGGCACACGGTGTTCGTCACGGGCCTGGAGGCCGGCCTGATGCCGCACAAGTCGGCGACGACGGCGCCCGACAGGGCCGAAGAGGCGCGACTGCTGTACGTGGCGATCACACGCGCGACCGACGCCCTCACGCTCACCCGAGCAACTCGGCGCGGCGGCTACGCGCGTCAGGCGAGTCCGCTGATCGCCGATTTGACACTGGACGCGCCAACTGCGGTGTCGGTGCCGTCATCGCTCCGGCGCCCCCGCACGATCGACTCGACCCTCGAACGGCTCACGGCGTGGCGCGCCGAGTCCGCCAAGCGCGCACGCGTCGTCCCGACGCAGTTGCTGACCGACCGAGATCTCGCGGCGATCGCCACCGCGAAGCCTGCCAGCCCCGACGGAACTCGATGGGAGACGATCGATGGGAGGCCGCTGTGAGTGATGAGAGCACAGGGGGGGGTCACAGATCCTCGAAGGTCAACTCCGGGAACGAGGCGGAGTCAGGAAGTCCAACAGGAGTGGGGCGGGGCGATCGGGCCACCGCGGTGGTGGTGGGGGGGGGGGTGGTGGGAATGGCGGCGGCGCCGGGGCGGACGGGGGGGGGCGGGGGCGGGGGGGGGGGGGGGGGGGCGCGGGTGGGGGGGGGGCTCTGGCGGGCGGCCGCCCCGCTGGGGGGTGGTGGCAGACCTCCCAGATGTTGGCGATGCCGGTCGCCGAGATCGGGTGGCCCTTCGACTGCAGCCCGCCCGACACGTTGACCGGCGTCGAGCCGTCCCGCCACGGCGCGCCCGACTCGAAGAAGTCGACCGCGCCGCCCTCCTCGCACAGCATCAGGTTGTCGTAGTGCACGAGCTCGGCGGTGGCGAAGCAGTCGTGCAGCTCGACGAGGTCGAGGTCGGACGGGCCGACGCCGGCCTGCTCGTACGCCTGGGTGGCGGCGTTGCGGGTCAGCGTGTTGACATTCGGGAGCACCTGGCACGCCTCCTCGTAGGGGTCCGAGGTGAGCACCGACGCCGACACCTTGATCGCCCGGCGCTGCTGCTCGAGCGACAGCGTGCGGAGCTTCGAGCCGCTGACCACCACCGCGGCGGCGGCGCCGTCGCAGTTGGCCGAGCACATCGGCCGGGTGTTCGGGTAGGCGATCATCACGTCGCCCATGATCTCCTCGAGGGTCATCCGCTTCGTGTAGGCGGCCAGCGGGTTCAGCGTCGAGTGGGCGTGGTTCTTCTCGGAGATCCGGGCGAACAGCTCGAAGCTCGTGCCGCCGTACTTGTGGCCGTACTCCATGCCGATCTGGGCGAACACGCCCGGCATGGTGTCGGTGCCGATGCGGCCGTCGGTCTTGGTGACGGCGCCGTAGCGGCCCTTGGGCTCCACTCGTGCTTGTCCGATGGCTTGGCATCGCTCGCACCGAGCAGGCCGGCGCCGGCGAGCTTCTCGACGCCGACGGCGAGGCCCATGTCGCACTCGCCGGCCTTGACCGCCATGATCGCCGTGCGCAGCGCGGTGGCGCCGGTGGCGCAGGCGTTGGCCACGTTGTAGACGGGGATGCCGGTCTGGCCGATCTGCTTCTGGAGCTGCTGGCCGATGCCGCCGCCGCCCATCAGGTTGCCGGCGGCCAGCACGCCCATGTCCTTCATCGACACGCCGCCGTCGGCCAGCGCGGCGAGCGCGGCCTCCGCGGCCAGGTCGACGATGTCCTTGTCGGGGTGCTTGCCGAACTTGGTCATGTTGATGCCGAGGATCCAGATGTCGTCGCTCATGGTGTGCTCCTTGTCGAACTCGGGTCGATGTCGTGGGTGTCGGGTCGGTCGGTGTCGCGTCAATCGACGGGTTCGAAGCCGTAGCCGATCGCTTCGACACCGTTGTCGTCGGTGCCGAGCGAGTAGGTGGCGAGGCGAACCGCCATCGCGGTCGAGATGTTGGCCGGGTCGGGCTCGACGTTGATGATGTTCCCCTTGACGCTGGTGCCGTCGCAGTCGACGACGGCGGCCACGAACGGCACCGGGATCCCGGGCGCAGCGAACGCCACGATCGTGAACGCCGTCACCGTGCCCTCGGTGGCGATCGGGACGGTGTGGAAGTCGGTGGCGAAGCAGGCAGCGCACGCGTTGCGCCGGTCGAAGAAGCGTGCCCCGCACGACGTGCACTCGTGAGCGACGAGGTGGGGAGCACCGTCGTCGAGGACGAGGTAGTCGACGTGGGGGACTCGGGCGGTCGTATCGGTACTCATGTCGACGACGACGTTACGACAACGCTCCGCGGTCACTGCGATTGAGCAGCGCGGGCGCCGCTCTGCTTGCATCGGGGGCATGACGCTGTTCGACACCGGCTCGATCCTGCCGCCCCCGCCCGAGGGGGCCGTCGAGATCCTCCACGATCGCGAGTACCGCATCGAAGCGTTCCGCCTCGCCGCCGACCGGCTGCTGCTCCAGGGTGCCGTTCGCGATCAGAAGCCGCCGGGGCTCTACCTGCGCGAGGATCCGGACCCGTTGACCGTGCACCACATGCAGCTGGCGATCGAACTCGCCTTTCCCGAACTCGAGATCGTGTCGGCCAACGCCCTGTTCGAGTCACATCCCCAGGACCAGTGCCCGTCGATCACGCAGCACTACGACGGCCTCGTCGGGCTGTCGATCGGGCGCGGGTTCACCAAGCACGTCGCCGAGCTGTTCGGCGGCCCACGCGGCTGCACCCACGTGACGGCACTGATCAACGCCATGGCGCCCGTCGCGATGCAGTGCTTCTGGTCGATGCGCGCCGCCGAGGCCAAGCTGTCGGGCGAACCCCAGAGCATGTTCGACCGCCAACAGAGCGACGACGGGATGTGGAAGGCGATCGTCAACACCTGCCACATCTGGGACGAGAACGGTCAGGCCGTGGCCGATCGGATGGCCGGCGCGCCGATGCCGATCCCGGTGTTCCTGCGCGGCCGCCTCGAAACCCTCGGCCTCGCACCTCCCGACGACCACTCGGCCTGACGCAGGTCGGGTTCTACACTCCCCGATGATGACGATGGAGGTGCCCGAGTGACCGCCGACTCCTTCGCACCCGACGACCGCTCCGCCCGGGATTTCGACGCCGTCGTCATCGGCGCCGGCGTGATCGGCAGCGCGGTCACCCTCGAACTGGCCCGCCGCAACTGGCGCGTCCTGTGCGTCGACACGCTGCCGACGGCGGGCTACGGGTCGACCAGTGCGTCCAGCGCGATCATCCGGTTCAGCTACTCGACCAGGGCCGGCGTCGCCATGGCCTACGAGGGACTGCACTACTGGTTGGCATGGCGCGAGCACATCGGTGACATCGGCGACCAGCCGTTGGCCGAGTACGTGAACCAACCGATGCTCCTGCCGAAGACACCCGGCGGACACCACGAGAAGGTGCTCCCCCTCTTCGACGAGTTGGGCGTTCCCTACGAGGACCTCGATGCCGAGCAGACCGCTGCCCGTTTCCCGCTCGTCGACATGCGGATCTTCGGTCCACCGGCGCGGCTGGATGATGTCGATCATCCGTTCTGGGGCGAGCCCGATGCGGTGCACGACGGCGTGATCGTCATGCCCGACGCGGGCTACGTCTCCGATCCGCAGCTGTCCGCACAGAATCTCGCGGCGGCCGCCGTTGCTTCCGGTGCCCGATTCGACTTCAACACCGAGGTCGTGTCGATCGAGCGGTCGGACGGGCGCGTGGCCGGCATCACGACCGCGGCCGGGCAGGTGGTCACGGCGCCGGTCGTCGTCAACGTCGCCGGTCCGCACGCCCGGATCATCAACGAGATGGCCGGCGTCCTCGACACCATGGGACGGACCTCGCGAGCCCTGCGACGCGAGGTGTACATCGTCCCGGCGCCGCCGGGGTCGGACTTCGATCGTACCGGGTTCAGCATGGGCGACGGCGACACCGGCGTGTACTTCCGCGGCGAGCGCGGCAACAACATCCTGATCGGCAACGCCGAGCCTGAATGCGACGAGCTCGAGTGGGTCGACGATCCCGATTCGCTCGACGACGTGCTCAGCGAGGACGGCTTCGAGCTTCACGCGCTCCGCACCGCACGACGCATCACGGGCACACCGATCCCGCTCCACAAGTCCGGGCTCGTCTCGATGTACGACGCCACCCCCGATTGGACGCCGATCTACGACCGCAGCGACCTCGACGGCTTCTACCTGGCATGCGGAACGAGTGGCAACCAGTTCAAGAACGCCGCGGTCGCCGGCCACGCGATGGCCGAGCTGATCACCGCCGTCGAGGCGGGCCACGACCACGACGCCGACCCGGTCGTGGTCACCGGCACCCACACCGGGCTCGACATCGACATGGGCACGTTCACGCGCAACCGGGTGGTCCCCGACGACACCCACATGAACGTTTTCGGCTGATCCGACTCGGTCGGCTCAGTCACCGTCGGCGTCGTCGACCAGCTGATCGATGTCGCGCACGACGATGTGGCCGCGCCCGGTTTCGATCGCGCCGCTCCGCCGGAACTCGCCGAGCGCCCGACACACCGACTCGCGCGATGCCCCCACCCAGCCGGCGAGGTCGCTCTGTGTGATGTCGAGCACGATGTCGGCCGCATCGTGGTCGTGGCGGCGGCGGAGCGCCGCCAGCTCGGCCAGCTTGTGTGCGGTGCGTGCGCTCGCGCTCTGCGAGCTGCGGGCGAGGAGGCGAACGTTGGTGGCCTGGAGCTGTTGGGCGAGGCCGACCAGCACGGCGAACGCCACGTCGGCCTCCTGGGCGAGCTCGTCGAGGAACCGGTCGCCCGGCATGTGCGCGACTTCGCAGTCCTCCGCCGCAACCGCGGACGCGACACGGGGTCGGCGGGTGATGGCGGACAGTTCGCCGAACTGCTCGCCGGGGAGCTTGAACCCGATCAAGATCTCGCGACCCGAGTCGGCGCTGACGAACAACCGCACCCGACCAGTGAGACAGCAGTAGACACTCGTCGACCGATCGCCCTCGAAGAAGAGCGGCGCGCCGGCGCGCACCGTCGACCGTCGTCCTCGCGCCGAGATGAATTCGCCGACGGCCGTGAAATCGACACCTGCCGACATCGCCCCTCCTCCGAGCGCGAACCCACGTCGCGCCGCTCACTGGCCCAGTCATAGACGGGTCGCCGCTGCGAGCGCAAGGGCCAGATGCCGATTCGGGACTTAGGACCCCTTGCGTCGCGGCGGCCCGGGTGCGATCATCGTGTTGGGCCCGTGAGACGTCAACCAGGGATCCAGCGCCGGAGCCTCGTGCCTCGGTCGACTGATTCAAGCCCTTCCCAGCAACGGGAACGACAGCTCACGGGCCCGACCACGCTCCTGGCTCCGACTCTGATCGTCGCGAACCGCCCGCTTACGATCGCGTGCGTCAGACGGGTTGGCCGTCGGCACGGGGACGATCGGGGAACCACATGAAATTCGGATTGGCGTTCGCAAGCAGCATTGCCCAGGAACACGAGGACTCCCTCGAGGTCTGTCGCGTCGGTGCGGCGGCCGGGTTCGAGTCGTTGTGGGGCGGTGAGCACGTCATCATGCCGACCTCGATCGAATCGGCGTATCCCTACACACCCGACGGCAAGATCCCCGCCGAGCCCGAGACTCCGATCCCCGACCCACTGATCTGGCTGGCGTTCGCGGCGGCTGCAGCACCGGGTCTGCGCCTCGGCACCTGCATCCTGATCGTCCCCCAGCGCAACCCGCTGATCCTCGCGAAGGAGTTGGCAACACTGGACCGCCTGTCCGGCGGGCGCGTCGAGCTCGGCCTCGGCGTCGGCTGGATGAAGGAGGAGTTCGATGCCCTCGGCGTGCCATGGGAGCGCCGGGGTGCCCGCAACGACGAGTACATCGAAGCGATGCGCGCCCTGTGGGCCGGGCCACACGCCGAGTTCCACGGCGACTTCGTCGACTTCCCGCCGGTGACGTGCAGCCCGCGGCCCATCCAGGAGCGGATCCCCGTGCTGGTCGGCGGCGATTCCGAGGCGGCGATCAACCGGGCCGTGCGCCTCGCCGATGGCTACTTCCCCGGCGAAGGCGACATCGATCGACTGACCGCACTCATCGAGCGGCTCCGTGTCGCCTCCGAGAAGGCCGGACGCGATCCCGCCGAAATCGAGGTCAACGCGATGTTCGGCGCGCAGATGACCGATCCGGTGGCCGGCGTCGAGCAACTGCGCGAGGCAGGAGTCGGCCGGATCATGGTCCCCGCGTTCTTCTTCGCCGGACCGGGCGGGCTCGACCGACTCGCAGCATTCGGCGACGATGTGATCGCCACCGCCGACTGAGCACGTCCCACTGCGACACGCGGTCCTCCGAGGGCCACGACCACACGAACCACACCACACGATTGACGCAACACGAATCACCGAACAAGGAGACTTCCATGAACAGCTTCGACCTGAGCGGCAAGTCCGCAGTCGTGACCGGCGGCGGCCAGGGCATCGGTGAGGGCATCGCGAAGAATCTCGCCGCGGCCGGTGCGTCCGTCATCGTGGCAGCCCGTCACGTCGATCGCATCGAACGCGTCGCCAACGAGATCAACGCCGCCGGCGGCACCGCCCTCGCGATGGCGACCGACGTGACCGACACCGCCGCAGTCGAGGCGCTGGCCGATGCCGCCGTCGCCGAGTTCGGCGGCCTCCACGTGTGGGTGAACAACGCCGGCGGCTCGCCCGTGCGCTCCTCGCTCGCCGACATCGGCGACGACGAGTGGGAGGCGTGTCTCCGGTTGAACCTCACCGCCCTCTGGAAGGGTTCGATCATTGCGTTCAAGCGCATGGAGTCGGGTTCGATCATCAACATCACCTCACCGGCCGGCGAGATCGGCGTGCCGGGAAGCGGCCACTACGGCGCAGCGAAGGCCGGCGTGAACTCGCTGACCAAGACGATGTCGCTGGAGTTCGCGCCGTCGGTCCGCGTGAACGGCATCGCCCCGGGCTACGTCCCCACGGAAGTGATGATGACCGCCCTCGACACCGACGAGGCCCAACTCGAGAACATGGCCCAGAAGCGGATCCCGCTCAAGCGGCTCGGCACACCCGACGACATGGGGTCGACCGCGGTCTACCTCGCCAGCGACGCCGGCAGCTGGGTCACCGGGCAGACCATCAAAGTCGCCGGCGGTATGTGATCCCGGATCAGGCGCCTGCGGCGCGGTAGCGTTTCGAGCATGACGCAGGAAATGGATGTCCAACCGGGTCCCACCGCCCTCCTCGTGGCTCGTGAGTGGCCGGCGATCATGGTCGTCGGACTCCTCACCCTCGGACTGGGCGTCGCGGTCATGGTCTGGCCGAGTGAGACTTTGACCGTGGTATCGGTCCTGCTCGGGCTCCAGTTGCTCGTCTTCGGCCTGTTCCGGTTGGTCGGAGCCTTCGCAACGGACGTCGCCGCCCCTGGTTTGGTGGGGTTCGTCGGCATCCTGGGGATCGTCGCCGGAGTCATCGTGCTGCGCAATCCCTTCGAAACGGCGGCGGTGCTCGCGGCGATCCTCGGCGCCGTGTGGATCGTGGGCGGGTTGATCGAGATCATCGACGCCATGTCGAACAAGTACGTCGACGGTCGCGGCTGGCTCGCGCTCGCCGGGCTCGTGTCCGTGGTCGCCGGCGCGGTGGTCGTCGCCTGGCCGGCGCCGACGGTCACGGTGATCGCCTGGATCGCCGGCCTCTACCTGGTGATCTTCGGCCTGTTCATCTGTGCCAGCGCATTCGCCCTGCGCAAGGTCGCCACGGCCTGAAGATGGCCTGACCTGGCGTGACCGGGCCGCTCGGTCCCCGGCGTCGTCGCCTGAACGGTCGCCCGCCGTTGGCCCGGTGGCGCCGACAGGCGAATACGGTTGCCGCATGAGCGGCAACGACACCCCTGCACACCTCGACACCCCTGCACACCTCCACGATCTCGTCGCCTTCCGACAAGACGTGGAGCGTCGTTTCGCCGTTCCCCCGGTCGCCTTCTCCGCCGACGGGCGCAACGTCGAGGTGACCGGTCCGGTGACGCTCGGCGTGAGCATCGGAGGATTCGCAGTGGTCGAGTGCCCCGACGAGCGGGTCGTGGTGCTCGTGCAGTCGATGCGCGTCGATGAGCGGATCGGTCCGCGCATCGACTTCGACGACGCATCGAACGAGACGGGCATCGGGTTGCCGGGGACCAGTATCGACCTGCGACTGCGCGGCGTGCGCTGCGACGCGGTGGTCCTGGGTCGACTCACGGCAACGACGCTGGAACCAACGACGTCGGTCACGCCCTTCGGCGAGGAACGGGTGCGCCCGGCGAGCCCCGGCGAAGTCGCCACGGTCATCGACGCACTCGACGGCACCGCACCGACGATCGAAATCGGTCACCTCCGCGAGTTCCCGGAAATCCCTGCTCGGGTCCGCTCGAAGGGCTTCTCGCGGCACACGTTCATGTGCGGCCAATCGGGCTCGGGCAAGACCTACACGACCGGCGTACTGTTCGAACGACTGCTCGCCGGGTCGACGCTGCCCGTACTCGTGCTCGATCCGAACAGCGACCACGTCCATCTCGACGCGCTGGCCGACCCCGACGACCATCGCCTCGAAGCCGAGCGCTACCGGGCGGTCGCCGGCGAGGTCGCCACGGTGCGCGCCCGCGGCTACGGCGGCTCCGCCACCTTGTGCATCGACTTCAGTGACCTGGATCCGCATGTCCGTGCGGCACTGCTCCGGCTCGATCCGATTGCCGACCTCGATCTGTTCGCCGCACTTACCGAGATCACCGATGGTCTGGCCGAAACCTTCTCGATCACGGACGTCGCCGACGCAGCCGCCGCCGATCCTCGAACGGCGCCGATCGCCCGCCGCATCGAGAACCTCGAGCTGGCGCACTGGGGTCTGTGGCGGCGCGACGGTGAAGCATCGGCTGCGACGTCGGGGCTCCGAGATCGGCGTTTCATCGTGGTCGACACGGGCAGTCTCGCCACCCCGACCGAGCGCACGGTGCTCGCACTCGCCATTCTCGGCAATCGGTGGGCCGCTCGACGCGACCGCCGGCCCATGCTGCTCGCGATCGACGAGGCACACAACGTGCTGCCCGCCGCCGCCGACGATCCGCTGCTTCGATCGGCGGTCGAGATCGGTTCGCTGATCGCCGGCGAAGGACGCAAGTTCGGCATGCACCTCTTCATCGCCTCGCAGCGCCCCGCCAAGTTGCACCCGAACGTGCTGTCGCAGTGCGACAACCTGATCCTGATGCGAATGAACGGTGCCGGCGACATCCGCGACCTCGAGTCAGCGTTCTCGCACGTGCCCCCCGAGCTCCTGGGTGAAGCGCTGTCGTTCGGGCTCGGCCAAGCGCTCTTCGCCGGCCCGCTCGCACCGCTCCCCTTCGTCGCCCAGGTCGGCACCCGGCTGACCGCCGAGGGCGGCGCCGACGTCCCGACCACTTGGACGACTCCGCCGACCATCTGAGGCGCGGACCCGCCGAGGGACCGAACGTCAGGTGACGGGTCCACGAATCGCGGGCGCGAGGTCGTCAGCGGCGGAACTTGCCGCCGCGAATGCGTTCGGCTTCCATCAACTCCACCTCGTGGGCACCTGACACGACGATCTCGGGATCCGGAACGAAGTCGAGGACGGGGTTCCGGTCGGCGTAGTCGACGGCGTCGAGGATCACCCGGATGGCGTTGAGACGGGCACGGTGCTTGTTCTTGGAACGGATGACGGTCCACGGGGTTGCGTTGGTGTGGGTGCGCCGCAGCATCTCGTACTTCCGCTCGGTGAACTCGTCCCAGAGCTCCTGGGCCTGGACATCGACCTCGCTGAGCTTCCACTGTCGCAGCGGGTCGTCACGGCGGCGATCGAACCGACGCTGCTGCTCGCCCTTGCTGACCGAGAAGTAGAGCTTGACCAGGATGGTGCCCTGGCGGGTCAGGTCCTTCTCGAAGCCGACGACACCGCGAAGGAAGTCCTCGTGCTCCTTCTCGGTACAGAAGCCGAACACCGGCTCGACCATCGCTCGGTTGTACCAGCTCCGGTCGAACAGCACCATCTCCCCCGCCCGCGGGAACTGCGTGACGTACTTCTGGAGGAACCACTGGCCGCGCTGCTCGTCGGTCGGTTTGCCCAGTGCGACGACCCGGTAGTGCTTCTCGTTCATGTACCGGGTGACGCGACGGATGGTGCCGCCCTTGCCGGCGGCGTCGCGACCCTCGAAGATGACGATCATCTTGAGCCCGGTGGTCTCCAGGTGCTTCTGGAGCTTGAGCAGTTCGACCTGGTACGCCTCCAGTTCGAGTTCGCGGCGGTATCGCTCACGGAGCTGTTTGGCGGACTTCTCCACCGGCATCGACGGCTCGCGCGTCGATGCGTCGTCACCGTCGCCATCGGCCGAGCCGGCGTCATCGTCGGCCGCCGCGGGCGGATCCCATGGAGCGATGCCGTTCGAGCCCGACGAAGCTGGGGTGGCTCGTGTGCTCGGAGTGCTCGACTGGTCGACCATCGTTCCACGATCGTGGTGCGGCGACGACATGTGTAGGGTCGAAGTGCCCGGACGGTGTGCGCTCGACCTCGATGTGGGTGAGCCAACCGTCTCACCCAGCCGCGGCCACACCACGCGCTCGTCGCCGTAGTTTCACAGCGTGATTTCGACGATCGACCCCCAAGACGCCCCATGCGCAACCTGACCACTCTGATCGAGTTGGGCCTCCTGGTGCCCAGCGCCCTGTTCCTCGCGTGGTCTGCGCGGCGGGTCATCCGCGCGCTGACGCGCCGCGCCGTTCGTCGCGCCCAGGAACGGCCGGGTACGTGGCGCGGCCGCCTCCGCCGCCTGAACGACCTGGACAGCGAGATCGAGGTTCGACGCCGCCAGCGCGCCGACGCCGCCGCCCGGATGCTCGGCCACTTCGTGACCGCGATGATCCTGGTCGGTGCGGTGCTCATCGGACTCAACATCGTCGGCGTCGATCCGGTGTACGCGATCTCCAGTGCGGGCTTCGTCGGTCTGGCGCTCGCCCTGTCGGGACAGGACCTCATCAAGAACCTGCTGGCCGGCACGACGGCGATCCTCGAAGACCGCTACGCGGTCGGCGACCAGGTGTCGATCACGCTGGGGAGCAACGAGGTGCGCGGGACGATCGACCTGATGGGTCCCGCCTCGATCCGGCTCCGCACCGAAGCGGGCGCCACGTGGCATGCCGGGCACGCGGCGATCGACAGCGTCACCAACTACTCACAACTCGCGGCGAGCTCCGAAATCGCGATTCCCACCGATGCGTGGTCCGACGTCGAAGACGACGCGTCGCGTCGCCTCACCACGGCATCGAACGACGTCGGCCTGACCGGGGTGATCTTCCTGCCCGATCTCGCAGCACAAGAGCACCCGACCGGCGTGACGACCGTGACGGTCCGCAGCAACCGCCCGCTGAGCGCCGACCAGAAGCAGATCGTCCGGGACCGCCTGAGCGGCGATCCACGCTGAACGGCGCAGCTCGGGGCCATCCTGGGCGATCCTGCGTCAGGTACGATTCTGCGTATGGCTGCTTCGCAACTCGAACTGATGCCGGGTGAGCACATGGTGCTCTCCGGCAACCCGCACTGGTGGTATTTCTGGAAGCAGGTCGCGGCCGGCATCGGTGTCCTCGCCCTGCTGTTCCTGCTCTGGACCGTCGATGCCGACTGGGTCTCGACGGCGATCGGCTGGATCGCACTCTTTGCGTTCGTCGTGTGGCTGGTCAACACGATCTACGAGTTCGTGCAGTGGCGCACGACTCGCTTCGCCGTCACCGACCAGCGCGTGGCGTACCAGAGCGGGATCATCCGGCGAGCAGGCGTGTCGATCCCGTTGAACCGGATCAACAACGTGAACTTCGAACAGTCGCTGATCGCGCGGATGCTCAACAACGGCGTCGTGACCATCGAGTCGGCCGGCGAGACCGGCGACTCGGTGTTCGAGAACATCCCGGATCCGGAGCACGTGCGGACGGTCATCTTCGCTCAGATGCAAGCCGACGAACAGGCCGACTCCCATCGCGATGCCGCGGCGATCCGCGATGCGCTGCAGGGCCAGCCGCTCGCCGCTCCCGCAGGACCCACGGCGCAGTCACGTCTCAACGAACTCGAGAACCTGCACCGACAGGGTCTCGTATCGGACGAAGAGTTCGAGCTCAAGCGCCGCCAGATCGTCGACGAACTCTGACGTCGGGGTGCCCGGCGTCATCCGTGGCGGTGCTTGGCAACCTCCTTGCGGTGCGTGCGGCGAATCTGCGTTGCGAGCTTGTCACCGGCCTTGTCGATCGACGCGAGCGGGTTGCGGTCCGTGTCCGAGGCCTCGAACCGGTATCCCTTCCCCCACAGCTGGGCGTGCACCTTGGTGAGCTCGTCGGTACCACCCTCCCACGAGACGATGACATGGCCCGTGTCGAGGGCCTCCATGTGCTCGTCGAGCCCGCCGATCTTGGCGTGGATCTCGTCCCTGAGTTCCTCGTCGAGCGTGTAGCCCTTGCCGTCGATCTTCAGTTCGATCATGACGTCCCCTCATCGGTGATGTGCGTGGCGCCACACTTGTTGCGGCACCGGTTGTGTCATGAATCGTACGGAATCAGTGGCCGCTCCTCCCGAGGCTTTGGACCCTGATTGACCGCCTCCGGTCCCGATGCCCGCGCGCTCGTCCGCTCACTCGAACGTGCCGTGACGGCCGGCGCCGGACGCGAAGCGCTCCGCCCCGGCCTGCGTCTCACCGGAGCGGATCGTCGCCATCCCGAGCACCATCTCACGATGCAGCGCCTCGGCGAGCGAGCTCGCGCGCTGGTCGAGCATCGACGTGCGATCCCCACGCAGGCACTGCTGGGGGAAGGCTGCGATGTCTCGGGCGAGCGCGAGCGCGTCGTCGAGTGCCGCGCCAGGCGCTGCGAGTCGGTTGACGAGCCCCATCGCCGCTGCTTCGGGAGCGGGGACCCCACGCCCGGTGAGGATCATGTCGCTCGCGTGCGATTCACCGATGAGACGCGGGAGACGGATCGTGCCCCCGTCGATGAGCGGCACGCCCCAACGTCGGCAGTAGACCCCGAAGACTGCGTCCTGGGCTGCGACGCGCAGATCGGCCCAGCAGGCGAGCTCGAGCCCACCCGCGACCGCAGGCCCCTCGATCGCGGCGATCACGGGTTTGGTGAGTTGCAACCGGGTCGGCCCCATCGGACCGAGCGATCCGACGATCTCCGCCGTCGGCTCGTCTCCCACGCGGTTGCCCCGGCCGCTCGCCACGGCGCCGAGGTCGGCGCCGGAGCAGAATGCCCCACCGGCGCCGGTCAGCACCGCAACCGAGAGTGCATCGTCGTGATCGAATGCCGTGAACGCGTCGTAGAGCGCCTGCGCCGTGGGTCCGTCGACCGCGTTGCGCACGTGCGGGCGCTCGATCGTGACGATCAGCACGTCGTCGATCCGCTCGGTGTTGATCGTCGATTCGCGAGTCATGTCGGTTCGCAGCTCCTGTGGTTTCGTACGTCACGACGGTTTCGTACGTCATGTCGGTTCCTGGGGCATGTCGGCTTCGTGGGTCCCGTGGCGGACGCTGGTCACCGCGCCCGTCCGGAGCCGTGTTCGAGCCAGTGGGCCATCTCCGGTGTCAGACCGGCGGTGACGTGTTCGTGGTATCGGTCGAGCTGCGCGTCGGTGAGCACGCCCACCCAGCGACCGTTGGTTCCCTTGTTGAAGAAGGCATCCGCGCCTCCTTCGAATCGCGTGACCAGCGCGCCCGGCGACGCCGAGGCCGCCGCCGCACTGCGCATCTCGTCGATCCGGCACCGCTCGACCACCCCCGGCCAACGGGCGTCGGCGACGTCGATGCCCAGAAACGCCGCGATCCGGCGCATCTCGCCGTCCAGGTCGGCCAGCAGGTCGGCGTAGTGGACGAAGCACACGTTGGGTCGGTCGCGCAGTGGCCACCACGCGGCGAGATGGCGCACCGACGAGCACTCCAGGAGCCACTCGTCCAGGAGCGCGTCCATGTCGTCCCCGACCCACTGCGCATCGAGTGGCGGCACGCCATCGACCGCGGCACGCTCGTTGAGCGCCTCGACCGCGTCGGCTCGGTACTTCTCGCGGTGGTGCGCCCACGACACGATCGCATCGCGACCATCTCGGTAGACGACCAGGTATGCGACGTCGTCGTCGATCGACAGGCAGTCGGCCGGTGTGTGGGTCTTCAGGAAACGACGATGCGTTTGCGCCTCCACCGCACCGGCCACGTCCTCGATCGGCCGGAGCCGAAAGTCGACCCACGGTGACAACGCAAAGAAGTCGCCGGGGGCGTCACCGTCGGGCCACAACAAGGAGTGCACGATCCCCTGCATCAACGTGGTGCCCGACTTCGGTGGCGTCGAGATGACGATGTCATCAGGCCGCAGCGGCACCGACCGCCACCGGCGGCTGTCGGCGTGCACGGTGATCCAGTCGTTCTCCGCGGTCCCGCAGGCCATGCGAGCACCATAACCCCGCTGCCGACGCCGGATCAGCTCGACGCGCTGCCGGCTGCAGCAGGCACACCGGCGATGCGGAGCGCTGCAGGGACGACATCGAGGCGGATCGGGAGCGGCCCCAGCGGTTCACCGTCGGCCCACACGTCGACGTCGGAACCGTGGATCGTCGCAACGGTTCCGATGGCGGCCGCGACTTCCGGCCGATCGATGTGGCGACCGGAGAAGACGGTCGGGAACACGCGCAGGAACGTGTGGCGCGGCACGTCGCCGATGCTCACCACCTGGAGCCGGCCATCGTCGGGCCGAGCGTCGGGACAGATCCGCATGCCGCCCCCGAAGAAGGCGGTGTTGCCGACGGCGAGCAGCGTGGTCGCTCCCCCGACGGCTCGCCCGTCGACCTCGACGGCGACCGGCAGCGTGCGCAGGCGGGGCAGCTGGAGCACCGTGGCGAGGGTGTAGCGGAGTTGGCCTCGGGGCCAACGCAACCGGTTGGCGCGAGCCGTCACGTCGCCGCTGAAGCCGAGTGTTGCCACCGTGGCGACCCACCCGTGATTCGATCGAATCGCGTCGATGGGCACCGGATCGGCGAGCGCTCGCCCCACCTGTCGATCGACGTCGCCGTCGAGCAGCCCGAGCGCTCGAGCGAAGTCGTTTCCCGTCCCGAGCGGGACCACTCCGAGGACGGTCTCCGATTGGGCAGCAGCGTTGACGGCGAGGTGCACCACGCCGTCGCCGCCGACCGCGATGAGTCGGCTCGCCCCTCCGGCGACCGCTCGCCGCGCTGCCTCTCGGGCATCAGCTGGTGTCGTCGCGTCGAGGACGATCGCCTCTGCGCCGCGCCGCTCGAGGGCCGCAACGACATCGTCGAGTTGTGCCGTCCCGCCCCGAGCGGTCGGGTTGCCGAGCACGTGAACCGGAGCCATCGGCTGCACGGTAGGCCGACCAGCGGCCCGCGGCGGTCATCGCGGCGCCACCGACCGGCTCGGACCCGACTCAGGTGTCGGGGTCTCGGCCGGTGAAGTCCTCCATCGTGTGGTACACCCCGACGACGTGGTCGGCGATGAAGTCACGCACACCGATCGGAACGACGCCCTTCAGGATCTCGCTCAGCTGGACGGTCTTGGGCATCACGACGAAAGGATGGCCCGCCAGGGTGCCCGACCAGGCTTCGTCGACGACGTCGGCGGGGTCGAGGATCGGGAGCAGCGGCGCCGACTTGGCGCCGTCGAACATCCCCGTGTCGACGTAGTAGGGGCACACGGTCGTCACCTTCACGTGGTCGTGCTTGGCCTGCTTCAGCTCCAGGCGCAGCGAATCCGACCACCCGATCACCGCCCATTTCGATGCGGCGTACACCGCCATGCGCGGGTTGGGGGTGAATCCGGCCGCCGAAGCCAGGTTGAGGATCCGGCATTCGTCGGTCGCGCCGATCATCGCCGGCAGGAACGCGTGCGCCACGTACATCGGCGCCAGCGTGTTCACGTCGATCATGAACTTTGCGTCGCGTTCGAGGTCGGTTTCCCAGAAGTACTCGTTGCCACGAACGACACCTGCGTTGTTGACCAGCACGTCGATCCGCCCGAGATCGTCGAGGACCGCCGCGGCGGTGTCGGCAACTGCGTCGGCATCGCTGACGTCGACGATGTAGGCGCTGACCGCACAGGGCCCCCCGGCGAGTTGGTCGAGCGTGTCGTCCAGCGCGGACTCGTCGAGGTCCCACAGCACGACCGCCGACGCCTGCTCGGCGACGGCGCGTTCGGCGAACAACCGGCCCATCCCCTTCGCAGCACCGGTGATCAGCACGTTCTTTCCGGCCACCGTTTTCATGACGTCGCTCCCGACTCGGCCCGGGCGGCGAGTGCGGCGTCGCGGACCCGATCGAAGTCCTCGTCCGTGTACGGCCCGTTGATCCCCGAGATCGTGGCGAGCTTCATGCCGTGTTTGAGCCCCAGTTGATAGATCTCCTTGACCTTCGGCCAGCTGAGACTGCGCCCGACGGTGAAATTCTCGTAGCGGCCGTCGAGGGCCAGGACGATGGTCTCGGCGAGACAGGCGTAGACGGTGCGGTCGGGCAGGCCGATGTCCTTCATCCGGACCGCTCCGGGGAGCTCGACCTCACCGGACTCGATGACCAGCACATCGGGGCGCTTGGCGACGTCCTCCGCGGACATGTCCAACGGACGGGCCACGTCGGTGATGACACACCCCGGCTTGACCCGCATGATGTCGAGCACCTTGTGGCCGGCTGCGGACGTCGCCGTCACGATCAGGTCGACCTCGGGGAGCGCCTCGGACGGGTTGGTCGCCACGTGGATCACGGCACGCGGATGGTCGGCTTCGATGTCCTCTTTGATCTGGAGCAGCTTGGCGGTCTCGGGAGACACCAGCCACAACTCGTCCGAAGCGAGCGCGAGCAGCCGGGCACACGCCGCACCGATCGCACCCGAGGCACCCACGACCATCGCCTTGCCGCGCATGGCGCCGTCGTCGTCGACCTCGGCGATGCCGAGCCGCCGCAGGGCCTCGCCGGCCGCCCACAGGGCGCCGGACGCGCTGTAGCTGTTCCCCGTGGTCACGGGAAGCGGCGCCCGCTTGGCGACGGTGACCCCCGCATCGCCGACGACCTTGGTGAATGCGCCGAGCCCCATGATCTGCGCGCCGAGCCGCCGCGACAGGTCGGCCGCTTCGAGCAGCCGCGAGTAGGTGAACTCGGGTGGATGCGCCAACATCTCCTTCGGGGTGCCACCGACGGTGATCAGCCAGCCCTCGGCCGAATCGCCGGTGTCGGAGACGATGCCGGTCACGTGGCTGTAGACGAAGGGCGGCACGTAGGCCACCGCCTTCTCGACCACTTGGGTCATGCCCGGAACGTTCGTGAGCAGGCCGAGCGGCTCGACGTTCTTGAAGTACTCGGTCGACAGCGGATGGATGACGAAGGAGAACCGGCTCTTGCGACGCCGGCCGTTCGGCCACAGCAGCCGCGGTTCCAGGTCGCCCTGCTGGATGAACTGGGCGAGGTCATCGGTCGTCAACTCCGCATCGGGCGGCAGCGTCGCGGCGACCATTGCCTCGTACATCGCCGGGACGATGACGAAGTCGAGCGGTTGCGGGGTGACGTCGACGACCAGATCGACACCGAGTTCGGCGAGCGCAGCGAGGCGGTCGTCGGTGACGGTGCTCGTGATGACCGCCTTGCCGGCGAGGTCGGGAAGGCCGAACCGCATCAGCTCGGAGAACGAGCCGATGATCACGTCGGCGTCCTTGGCAGCGGCGTGCGCCACCTTGTCGGTGAACCATCCGACCGGGCCGTCCACCTGCTGCTTGAGGACATCGGGGACGTGTCGCCAGGCGAACTCCCCCACGCCCGCAGCCGCCGAGGTCACCGGATTGCTCTTCATCTGACCGGGGAGCGCGAAATCGTGCCCGGTCTCGTCGAAGATGACGTTGTCGGTGAACTCGCGGAGCACGGTGACCGTGCGTTCGCGGGTCGTCCCGCCGACGACGACGATCCGGGCATTGGCGAAGTAGCCCGGCATCTCGGCCTCGACGCGCCGGATCGCCCACTCCTGGAAGATGTCGCTGACCAGCGCGTCCCCGCGGACGCGCACCTGCGGTGCCCGTTTCTCGATCCGCCGCAGGTCGTCGGTGCTGCCGGTGAAGTGTCCTGCCGCGCGAGCCTCGCGAATGCCGCTCACCGCAATCGCGTCGGCGGTCTCGGACCAGTCCCGGATTTGGTCCTCGGCGAGTTCGGGATCTCCGCTGGCCCCGATTCGAACGAGACGGAACCGGTGCCCGGCGAGGGTGACCCGCTCGTCGTAGTCCCACTCGTCGCCCTGGAAGGTGACGTTGACGACGGTCGTGACGGTGTTCGGCGGCATCCCCCTTCTCTAGCTCGGATTTCGCCCGTGGACCAGGGCCAAAGGACCGGTGCCGTGACCGGGACCGTCTCGGGCGCCGGCGCCGTTCTCGCTTCGAATCCCGAAGCGGTCAGTGGCCGGTCGGCACGACGACGACGGGCCGGTCGGCCCGATGGAGTACCTCGGTGGTGATCGAGCCGAGGAGCGCCGCCGCAAGCCCGCGTCGGCCGCGCTCGCCGACCACCAGGAGGTCCGCCGTCGACATCGCGTCGAGCAGGACCGCGGCCGCATGACCTTCGACGAGTGTCCGCACGCTGCGCCCCGGCATCGCTCGGTCCTGCTCCACTTCGTCGACGGCGGCGTGGACCTCGGCGAGTGCCTCCTGTGTCTCGACGGGACGGTCGTCGAGGTCGGTGCCGATCGCGCTGGTCCAGGCACTGACCACCCGGACCACGACGTCCGGGGCGGCGAATCCCAGGGCCCATGCCAACGCAGCCCGGGCCCCCGCGGATCCGTCCATGCCGACGGCGATCTCTTCGATGTCCGAGTCACCGCTCGTTCCCCCGGGCACGACCACGACCGGAATCGGTGCGTGTGTTGCACACTGCTGGCTGGTCGACCCGAGGAGCAGGCGGGAGAAGCCGCCGAGCCCGCGGGTGCCCAACACCAGGAGATCGGCGCCCTCGCACGCATCGAGCAGCACCGTCACCGGCGTGCCGTACACGATTGCGTCTTCCACCGCCACACCGCGAGGCGCCAACTCGGCGGTGAGTCGTACCAACGACTCGTCGGCGGTCTCCGGCCGGAAGTCGTCCACATTCGCCTGGGGCACTGCGAGGCCCCCGGCGATCGGAACGCTCCAAGCCCGCACGACCCGCAGGTTCGCAGCCCGACCCGGTGCATGGTGCGCGGCCCACCGGAGCGCCAGCTGCGAGTTCTCGGAGCCGTCGACGCCCACCACCCATGTCGGACCGTCGAGTTCGTGTTCGCTGACCATTTCGACCTCTCTCAACCGATCGTCTCGCTCCGGTTGTTCAGCATCAACCGGGAGCAGCTCGGGACCCGGACAGCCGCTCGAGCGCAACGGCGACGTCATCCACCTCGACCAACTCGATCCAGCGTTCGTCGCCCGTCAGTCCAGCGGCTCGTCGCGCCAGTGTGGCCGCTGCACCCGCAGCGGCCGTTTCGTCCGCCATGTCGACGACACACACGAGGTCCCAGTCGCCCACGTTGGTGAGCCACAGGTGCTCGACGGTTCCGCCGCCTTCGCGCACGATCAACTCGATGAAGTCGCGTCGGGCACCGGGCCCGTCACGAAGCGTCCGAGCGGCCTCTGGCCCCGACAGTCTGACCAACCCGAGGAACTTCGTCATCGCCGTCCCACCTTGGTGTTGCGTCTCATGTCTTCATGTTCGGCGATCGTCCGACGGTTCCGACAGAGCCGAACGTCCCTGCTGGCAGCGGGTCCCGTCAGCGGCCGTCGGAGTCAACCCTCGGTGGCGGCCAGGCGACCGTCGGCGACCGCCCGCTGCACGGTGGCGTAATCGCGCTCGTTCTGATCGGCGTAGCGGTTCGCGAAGTCCACCATGGCGCGGTCGAACGCTCGCTTGTCGCCGAGGTAGCCGGCGATCGCCGCCGGGTCGCCCGAACGTGCGTGGGCTCTTGCGAGCGTCCAGCCGCACACCGATGCGTAGATCTTCATCCCACCGGCGCCGATCGTCTCCAGGTCGACCGAACCCTTGGCGTCCCACAACTGGCGGACGAAGAAGTCCCGCTCGACACCGTCGATGCCGATGCCGCGATGCCAGCCGAGCAGGATGTCGCTCGCCGCTTGCATCAGGTGCTGCCCGGCAACGATGCGCTGGCCGTGTGTCGGGAACTCGCTGGACCCCAGGAACTCTTCCAGCACCGACGGTTGGGCCTCCTTGAACTGCAGGAGGAGCGGGTCGTCGTCGTCGCGCCCAACGAGCAGCAGTACCCAGGCCCGGGTCCCCACGCTGCCGACGCCGACCACTTTGCGCGCCACGTGGACGTACCGGAACTTGTCGATCAGCCGTCGGCGGTCGGGGCTCAACGACGAACGATAGGACTCGATGATCGCGGCGACCGCGTCCCCCACGCGGTCGAGGTCCTGCTCGGGAACGAGGTCGTCGATCGGGACCAGCGTCGGAGGATCGCGTCGGAACCGCCGCTCGCCGTCGACCACTTCGGTGAGCTTCGCGAGCGCTCGCAGACTGTTCTTCGTCTCGGCCTTGCGGATCGTCCTGTCGAACCGTTTGCGCGTTTCGGGAGTGGTGTCCACGCCGAAGCGATCGCTGATCTCGTCGACGTTCAACCGGTCGTACCACAGGTCGAGCGTCGGCATCGCTGCGAAGTCGTGCATCGCCGTGCGGTACGACTTGGCGACCGTCGACACGATGCGGTCGCGCGTCGAAGGATCGAACCCGCGGTGCCGGGCGGCGATCTGGAAGCTCGCAACCAGGCGCTCGACGTCCCATTCGAACGGTCCGGGCAGGGTCTCGTCGAAGTCGTTCAGGCTGAAGACCAGCCGCCGATCGGGCGCCGCGAAGACCCCGAAGTTCGCCAGGTGGGCATCACCGCACAGCTGAACGATCAGTCCGGTCCTGGGGAGCACGGCGAGGTCCGCCGCCATCAGGAGCGCACCCCCGCGGTAGAACGCGAACGGCGACGCCAGCATCCTGCCGTGGCGCAGCGGCACCAGTGACGGGTCCCGGGTCGCCGCCTGCCGTTCGAGCAGGTCGACCGGATCGGCACGGTCGGGTGCGGGTTCCCACGAACCCGCCGATGATCTCGGAACCTGCGTTCTGATCGCTCGGCCGTGGTCGAGACGTTCCTCGACCGACGTCGGACGCTCTGGTGGCTGCGGGATCGACCCGGGCGGGTCGATCGTGTTGGTGGTGCTCACGGCGCACTCCGTTTCTGGTTGGTGATCGTGTTGTCGCAGACGATCGCCTGGTTGGTCATCGCTCGACCGGTGGGAGATCCTGGTCGTCGTGGGCGGTCCCGCGCACGAGGAAGTGGACGCTGACGATCAACACCCAGGCCGGGAACACCAGTGTCGACCACAGGCTGATGCCGACCCCCACCAACTGCACGAGCGCCAGCAGGTACGTGAGTCCGATGATCCAGCGAGGCATGGCGCCCGAGCGCAGCCAGATCGAGCCGGTGGAGAACATGAACACGCCCGCCATTCGAACACCGAAGCTGTTCGAGACGTGGAAGATCGCCTGGCGGTCGAACGCGTAGATCCCCGACGTGATGGTTCGCTCTGGCGCTGCCTCGTAGGTGGCGATCAACGCGCCGACCAGGGCCGCCGCGGTGAAGGTCATCGCCAGGTAGAGCAGCCCGCTCCCGAACATCACGCTCGACAGGAACCGATCCTCGCGGTCGCCCAGACGATCCCGAACCACCCCGATGAACCACAAGAACGCGATGCCGCCGAAGGGGACGAGCCAGAGCGCGACCTTGACTCGACCCGAGTTCGTCTCGAGCCACTCCCCTGGATCGCCGGGATCGGCCGGCACCGAGAGCCGGAAGAGCACGGTCGCCGTCCCGAACAGGGCCGCGAACACGATGCCGGCGATTGCGGCGGCGCGCGGCGTCGCCAGACGGTGCCCGAGTTGTGACTCGTCCGCGGGTGGGGGATCCTCCATCATCGCTCCAATGGAGGGTGTTCGCTCAGCTGTCGATGGCGTCGCCGATGTCGTCGGCGGACTTCTCGAGTGCCTTCTCCAGCTTCTCGGCGTCGTCGGAATCGATTGCCTTGCTGATCCGCTTGTCCGCCTTGGTCAACGCCTTCTCGACGCGGTCGAGGTACTTGTCGTCGAGCACGACGACGACCGCCGACGAGTTCGGCGGGAGGTACTCCTCGAGTTCGACGCCCAACTCCTTCTCCTCGTGACGCTTCACGAGGTGGCCGAGCACCCCACCGATGCCGGCGCCGATGGCGGTTGCTGCGAGCAGTGGCGGCGCGAACAACCCGATCGCGAAGCCGAGTCCGCCGCCGAGCACGGCGGTGCCGCCGGTGATGCCGTCACCCTTCGACAGGACGTCGACGCTCCCGTCCGCGTCGCGGCTCATCACCACGGCCGCTGCGACTTCGAGATCGGCGCCCTCCAGGCTCCGGAGGACTTCGAAGTCCTCCTTCGCCGACGTCGCATCTCCATAGGCACCCACGAACAGAACGAGATTCTCGGTTGTCATGCGAGAGAATCTAGGCTGGCTTCCCCCACCGGCACCTCAGCCGATTGGGATGATTCGCGTGATCCCCGCCGCAGTGTCAGCCCGTGGTCAGGGCCTCCTCGGTGCGGTAGTCGTCGGCGCTGTCCCCCGCGCTGCTGTCGTCGTTGTCCTGGGCGTCGGCATCCTTGCCCGCCTGCACCACCAGTGCCGCCATCGCTCCGGCGATCAGTGCGAGCACGGCCAAGGCCGTGTACCACCGGTTGAAGGCGTTGCCCGGGCTCCACCACAGAACCACCAGGGTGAGCACGACTGCGCCGCCGACCGCCGTTGCCGGTGTGGTGATGGGGTTGTACCGGCGCAAGGCGACCGCCCAACGGTGCGGTCCGAGCAGCGCAGCGAAGGCGATGATCAAGACGCCGTACACGATGCCGGCGAGGGCGAACTGGCGGAGCAGGTTGGTGGCGATCGTGGCGATCGCGTTGGCGAGGTTCGTGTTCGTGTTGTCGTCGACGTAGTAGTCGATACCGGTCCGCACTCCGAGCCCGGTCAAGACGTACAGCGACACGCCGTAGGCAACCAACGACCAGCCGACCATGGAGAGCGCCCGGAGACGACGGGGTGCGGCGAGGTACACCGCCAGCACGTACAACCCGACCGTCAGCAGGAACAGGAACCAGGACAGGAAGTCGAGCACTCGGACATAGGTCTGGATGGTCTCCAGCTCGTCGGACTGGAAGACCGTGATCTGTCCGGCGCCCTCGGGAATGCGGTCCAGAGCCGCCTGGGGCAATCCGAGCTCCGTGCCGACGTTGACGATCGCTTCGCGAAGGTCCAGCGTCACGGTGCCGTCGGAGATCGACACCGCGGGAAGCGTCTCGTCTCGGAGAATGACGACGAGCGCCTCGTAGGCGACCCGGTTGGAGCGCACCCAGATCTCGGCGAACTGTGGCGACTTCAGCACCCGCTCGATGCCGTTGGTCACGGGTTCGCGCAGCGCGCCCGAGAGTGCCGCAGCGACCCCCGAGAGGTCGCCCGGCAGCAGTTGCTCGAGCTCACCGGGAACATCGACCTGGGTGTACAACTCGTTGACGAGGTACGTCGCGACGGCAGCCGTGACCGCTTCGTTGATCAGCAACTCCTCGCTGGTGTTCACCCAGGCGTCGGTGTCGAGCGCGTCGGTGTGCACCCAGGTCGTGATCGAGCTGATCACGGCCAACACGGTGGCGATCACGATGAGGACGGTTGGGACCTTGCTCGACGTCGCGGGGGCGTGTCCACGCCGCTGTCAGCGGCGACATCGTCGCCGTCCGCCCGCGCGCTGTCTGTATCTTCGTTGGTCATGTTCGGCACCCTAGGCTCACAGAGCCGGGCCGCCCATCGCCCATAGTGGCGGATTCCTCGTCGCAGGAGGTTCTCGAGACCTGGAAATCGTCCGATTCGGGCGGCGTCGATGCAACGGGCGCGAGAGTACATTTGCGAAATCAGGGGCCGACGACATCGACGCACATGGGGGAACGGTGAGGACGACGGATCGACGTCAACGAGGTCGATCGTGAGCGTTGCGACGCCGCAACAACCGGAGCAGACGGACAGGCGCAGGTTCCGGTTGCGTTCTTCGAGAGCATCTTGCCGTATCGCGCTCCATGCTGGTGAACGACATCGTTGCAGGCGTCACCCTCGCGGCAGCACTGGGCGATTCCCGAGGTGATGGGATACACCCAGATCGCCGGTACACCGGTCATCTGGGCTCTACCCGATTCCTGATCCCGAGCGTCGCGTTTGCCGTCTTCGGATCGTCACGGCACCTGGTCGTCGGAGGAGATTCGGCAACCGCCGCGATCCTGTATGCCGGAATCGCCGGGCTCGGCGTCTCGGGGCTCCAGCCGAATTCATCGGAATGGCTTGCCTACGCGAGCCTGGCAGCGCTCATCACCGCGGGTCTGCTGATGCTCGCCCGTGTCGCGCGCCTCGGTTTCCTGGCTGACTTCATCTCGCACGGTGCTCATCGGATTCCTCACCGGTGTCGGCATCCAAGTCGCGCTCGGTATCGAGTTCGACGATGCTGGGCGTCCCAGCACCCGACGTCGCGGTCGACAAGGTCAGCGGCACGATGATCAAGTTCTGGAACACACTCGAGAGATTCCGACAGGCGCCCTCACGACCGTTGCGGTGACCGTCGAGGTGATCGTCACGCTGGTGGTGTTCGAGCAGTGGATCAAGCGTGCCATCCCGGGGGGGCTGGTCGCAGTTGTCGGCGCGATCGCCATCAGCTGGGGCTTCGACCTCGAATCGCACGGTGTTGCGGTGCCCGGCTCGGTTCCGAGCGGGCTGCCGACGATCGGTCTACCCAGCGGCGTCGGCTGGGAGTACGTCGTCCTGCGCTACGTGGCACGTCGTACTGATGGTCCTGGCCGATCCTCCGCGCAGCGCGCGGCGACCTCACGCGCCTATGCCATCAAGTACCAGGACCGTTTTGTCGAGAACAACGATCTACGTCGGGCTCGGCGTCGCGACCTCTCGACGGGGTCGATAGCCACGTTCCCCGTCAACGGCAGCCTGCCGAAGACCGAGATGGCCGGACGAGCCCTACAGCTGGCACCCAGGCCGCGACTCCGATGGTCAGGATCCAGGGATCCGCCCATTCCCCTGCTACGTTCCGATCACTGCCGTTGCAGTACTTCCCGAACGTTGCAGCTCGATGTCGTTTCTTCGTACGCGGCTGAAGACCGGCGGGATGAACGAGATCCTCGCCGTCCATGGAATGGAATCGTGGATCGCCTGGTCACGGCGGTCGTCGTCGATCGTCACCGGCGTCGAACGGTAGTGGATCATCCTGGCGTTGGGTGCGCTGCTCATGTGGGCCTCTCGATCACGTCCGGCCCTACGGGTTACGTTCGGCGAGGTGGAGTGTTCACGCGGAGCGTGACCAGCAGTGGAAGCGTCGCTCGAGATCCGGAGGGTCATCCCGGGCGAACCGTGCCAGGTGCTCGTCGTACTCCACCGGGTTCGGCGTCGGCCTCATCACCGTGGTGACTCGACAGCGGTTCACCACGAGGTATTCGCGCATCGTCCACGGGCACGACGAGCCGCCCTGGTCCGAGGCCGATGGCGATGTGCCGCACGCGATGGACCACGTGGACTTCACCGGCGGCAAGACGCTGCTCGAACTCGCCGAGGAACTGGCCAAACGAAAGGTCGTGTTCTGCGTCGCCGACGCACGGCACTTGATGCCCGAACTCGAGCGATTCGGCGTGGTGGACGCGGTCGGTGCCGACCACGTCTTCGAGACGCTCGACGACGCGGTCGCCGCGTTCCACGCGTTGCCGCCATCGCCGGACAGCCCCTAGAAACCCGGGACTCCCGGTGGTGAGGATCCCAGGAACTCCCCGAGCTCCTCAACTACGATCCGATCACTGTGCCTCCGGATCCCCCGAGTGACGTTGCCTCGATGAGGTTTCTTCGACGCGGCTACCGGCGATTTCTCGCCAATCCATCATCGGCAGTGCCATGCCACGTCCGTGATCATGAGCGTGACGATCGCGGTGGTCGTGGTGGGTGCGATCCTGATGTGGGCCTTCGACCGCGACAAGCAGTACGCCTCGTACGGTGAGGCCCTGTGGTTCACCCTGCAGACCGTGACCACGGTGGGCTACGGCGACACGACACCGACGAGTGCAATCGGGCGTGTCGTGGCGGCAGTCGTGATGCTCACCGGAATCGAGGCTGATCACCGTGGTGACCGCCAGCAGTCACCTCGTTGTTCATCGAGGCCGCACGAGTCCGGATGGCGCAGTCCCGAAGCCGGCCAAGCGGCTGCTCGCGAACCGAGCCCATTCGCCCGGATGGAAGAGTCGCTCGCAGAGATAGCGGAGCGTCTCGAGCGTCTCGAGGATCGACGACACGAGAATCGGAGGATGGCGGTCCCGGCCGGTCGTGACCGGTTCCGGAAGTGACGTGAGGCGGCCTCGTCCCGGCGTTCACCGACGGGGAGAGAGATGGTTGGCCACCCTCCCTGGGCTGTTCGACTTCCTGTGGAGCTCGGCGTTCGACTTGGCCCAAGTGTCGGTCATCGTCATCGCTGTCCTGGCGTCGGCGCGACGCCGCTGGGCGCTGCTGCGTGACTGGGCGGTCAGCCTGGCGCTCACCGGTCGCCGGTGTGCTCTTCGTTGGATGGGCCGTGGACGGCTCGCTCCCCACGCTGTCCGACAGCATCGGTCCCGCGGACGAATCGGGAGGCTTCCCGTCGTTGGCGCTCGCCGCCAGCGCTGCGGCGATCACCGTAGCGAACCCGTACCTCGTCAGCCCACTCCGCAAGTGCGGTCGATGGCTCATGGGCCTCGCCTGGATCTCGGCGCTGGTATTCGGGGTGGCCGCGCCCGGTGCGGCGTTGTGTGCGGTCGCGATCGGCTGGGCCGCCGGTGCGCTGGTCCACCTCGTCTTCGGCTCACCCGATGGGATACCGTCGCTGCACGATCTCGGCGAATCGCTGCGATCGATCGGCGTCGATGCCGCGCCAGCGAGCGTGGAGGTCCGCCACGGGGTGACGTTCGCCCGGCAACGACCCCGACGATCGAGATCTCGACGTTCAGGTCCACGGCCGCGACTCCTGGGACAGCCAGTTCTTCGTCAAGATGTGGCGCCTCGTGTTCTACCGATCGGGTGGGCGCAGCGTCACCGTCAATCGACGACACCAGGTCGAACACCAGGCGTATCTGACCTTGTTCGCCGAGCGGGAAGGCGCATCGGTGACACCACTCGTGGCGGCGGTGATGGACAGCCGAGGCGACGCACTGTTCGTCTCCGAGCGGGTGGGGGTCGGGTTCGGCCGGGGCGACGACGAGATCGGCGACGAGTTGTTGGCCGGCACCGTGGCGCTCACTCGGGCGACTGCTGAAGCAGGCATTCGGCACCTGGGGGGATCACCCCTGGCGACCTTCAAGTTTCCGGTGGGCGCGTCTACCTGGGTGAGTTCGATCGAGCCGCGATCGCCTAGGATGACACGTCACGCCAGCTCGACGAAGCGCAGCCTGCTGACGTCGACCGCCGTGGCCGTCGGCTCCGACCGCGCCGTCGCAGCGGCCGTCGCCGCGCTCGGCGTCGAACGGCTCACCGAGACGACCACCTTCGTGCAGCCGGCAGCGATGCCCCAGCGCTGCGAAAGCGGGCCGGCGCTGCAGACCTCGACATCGACGATCTCCGCAAGGCCGCCATCGCCGAGGTCGGCGCCGAGGAGCAGGAACTCCAGACGCTCCATCGAGTCTTGGTCCAGCTGCTGTTCTCGCTGGCGATGTACACGGTGTTGCGCGCCTTCGGCCAAGACGTGAGCTACGCCGACGTGGTCTTGATCAACGAAGGCGTCGCGCTGTTCGCCGGCCTGATGCCGGTGCCCGGTGGCGTCGGCGTGACGGAGGCCGCCCTGGCCGCAGGCTTCACTGCAGCCGGCGTCGACAGCGCCACGGCGATGGCTGCCGCGATGACGTACCGGCTGATCACCTTCTACGCCCCGCCCTGTCTCGGGTTCTTCGCGATGCGGTCGTTGCGCAATCAGCAGATGCTCCTGGAGACTGCTGAACAATCGGCTTTGTCGGGCTCGTCGTGTTGGTCGGGTGTGGCCTGGTCGACGGGCCGGTGTCGGGGTGTGAGTTCGTCGCGCTTGAAGGGTCTCGTGTTCGAGGTGGCGCTCCGCGGTTGTCTGCCCTGGATTCAGCTGGTCAGGCGGGTGCGAGGTGCCAGGTGTTGCTGTCGTGTTCGAGGCCGAGGTTGATCAGTCGTTTGAGGTTGATCACGGCCGCTCTCGTGGAGAAAGCGAGCCGGTTGCGGTCGACGCCGCGGTGTCGGCAGCGGCGGTGGCCGTTGGTGACGAGCCACGCGATGGTGCGCTCGACCATGGGTCGGTGTTGTCGGTAGTCGTCGACAAGATCGGTGTCGGTGCGCCATCGGGCCCGGTTCGCGGCAAGGTGCTCATCGTTGTCCGAGACGAAGAACGTCTTGCCGTCGACCGCTGAGGTGCAACGCGATCGGACTGAGCAATCTCGACACTTCGCTTTGAACGTCGCAGCACCGCTGGCGGTGATGTGGGTGGTGATGCCGTTGGGACAGGTGACGGTGCGAGCGGTGTAGTCGATGGTGAAGTCGTCGCGGTTGAACTGATCGTCACCGAGGTTCGGGTTCCGCCCGAGCGGCCAAGGCTTGATCAGGATCACGATGCTTGTTGTCGGCGAGCGCAGCGAGCGAGTCGCCGGACCCGTAGGCCGAATCGGCCAGCACGTCGAGCCCCTCGGACTCGTCAATGAGCAACTTGATGCCTGCTGGTCCGTCGCCTTCGTTGGCCGGGGTGAGATCGCAGGCGGTGATCAGCCCGGTGTCGGGTTCGACCGCGACGTGGGCTTTGTAGCCGTCGCGATATGACGACCGGTTCTTGTGCATGTGCCGGGTTTCGGGGTCGACGGTCGAGATCACCCGATGCTTCGCGACACCCCGCTCGATCCTCCACGAGCCTTCTTCATCTCCGGGTTCGACGTCTTGACCCGCAACGAGCGCGAGCAAGCCAACCAACTGCTGTTGGGCGTCGTCGAGCTCGATGCCATCAATGGCTGCGAGCACTGCGAGCGCATCGTTGACCAGGCGGGTGACCAGTTCGTCGCGGGCGACCGGGTCGTTCCACGCGCACGCCGGCTTGCCCGAGCCGGCCTCGTAGTCGTCGCCGACCACGACAGCAGCGGCGGCTTGCGGGATGGCTTTGCGGACTCGGCGGATCATCGACACCAACTGCGTCACCGTGTCCTGGGTCGCGACCGCATCATCCAACAACGTCGAATCGAGTGCTCGACGGTGCTTGTTCGCCAACACGTTCGTCGCCGAGATCACGTCACGCACCGCGTCGAAGATCCGCTCCGGACGATCCGATCGGCGGAGCCGGTTGCGCCACTGCGTCAACGTCGTCGGATGGAACCCGGCATCGGTGATCGACAACCCGCACGCCACCTTCCAACGCAGATCCGTCGCCAACGCCTGCGCTGCGTCGCGATCCGACAAGCCCTCCAACGATTGCAACACCAGCACCGACGCAACCACATCAGCAGGCTGCGACGGACGACCTCGACCCGACCGGAACAGATCCGAGAACATGTCATCAGGGAACAGCCGACGACGATGCTCGGCGAGGAACGCGTACACCGAATCGTCGGGCACAAGATGCGACACGAACGCTGCCGCGTCCAACAACTCGACGTTCGGATCCGAGCTTCCCTGCATCCCCCAATTTCGCGGTCACACGGATTATTCAAGCAGTCACTGAGCCGCTGGCGCAGCATTGGGCTGTTTTCCCCTGGCCCGATGCCACTGCGGCGCGCTAGACCGGACGGGAACCGAACAGCACGAGTCTGAGGAGACCAATGGGTGACGTGACCATCAACAACGACGATTTCGACGCGGTCATCTTCGACCTCGACGGAGTCATCACCCAGACGGCCGCCGTCCACGAGATCGCCTGGGCCGAGATGTTCGACCGGTTTCTGCAGACTCGATCCGAGGCCGAGGGGACCGAATTCCGACCCTTCACCACGGCGGACTACGGCGCCTACGTCGACGGCAAACCCCGCTACGACGGCGTGCAGAGCTTCCTCGAGTCGCGCGGGATCGAGCTTCCTCGCGGCGACGTGAGCGATCCGCCCGAGTCCGAGACCGTGTCCGGCCTCGGCAACCGCAAGAACGTCGAGTTCATGCGGATCGTCGAAGAGCGCGGCGTCGAGCCGTTCGCGTCGTCGGTCGGCTTCGTCCACGGCCTGGAGGCCGTCGGCATCAAGACCGCACTGTTCTCGTCGAGTCGGAACGCCGTCCCGGTGCTCGACGCAGCGGGGCTCGGCGACCTCTTCGAGATCAAGATCGACGGCAACGTCGGCGCCGACTTGGGGCTGCCGGGCAAGCCGGATCCGGCGGTACTCCTCGAAGCGACACGCCGGCTGGGTGCCACTCCCGAGCGCACCGCCGTGGTCGAAGATGCGCTGTCCGGCGTCGAAGCCGGTCGGCGGGGTGGGTTCAAGCTGGTGATCGGCGTCGACCGCATCGGCCAAGCCGACGAATTGGCCGCATCGGGAGCCGACGTCGTCGTGCCCGATCTCGAACGCGTGGCCGTGGAGTCAGCAGACGGGACCCGGGCGGTGCCCGCGCTGGCATCCGCTCGGTCGGACGAGTTCTGGGACTCGATCGGCGAGCGACGACTGGCGGTGTTCTTCGACTACGACGGCACGCTGACGCCGATCGTCGAGCACCCCGACATGGCGATCCTCGCGCCGGATGCCAGAGCCTCACTCGAACGGCTCGCTGCCGCGACGACCGTCGGCATCCTGAGTGGGCGCGACGTCAACGACGTCATCGACAAGATCGGCGTCGAGGGCATCTACTACGCCGGCAGCCACGGATTCGACATCGTGGCGCCGGACGGCCACTCGGTCGGTGGCGACCTGTCGCGATTCGACGCGTTCCTTCCCCAGCTCGACGCCACCGAGCAGGAACTGCGCGAGCAGCTCGCCGACGTGCCGGGCTTCAACGTCGAACGCAAGCGTTTTGCGATCGCCGTTCACTACCGCCAGGTTCCCGAGGAGCACCACCGCAACGTCGCGGACGTGGTCGAGCGAGTTGCGGCGCAGCACTCGTCGCTGCGCGTCGCCGGCGGCAAGATGATCTTCGAGATCCGACCTGACATCGAATGGGACAAGGGCACGGCGCTCGACTGGCTGCTCGGCGAGATGGGCCTCGACCGACCCGACGTATTACCGGTCTACATCGGTGACGACGTGACCGACGAGGACGGCTTCCGTGCGCTGGAAGGCCGCGGGACCGGCATCGTCGTGGGACGCGAGTCACGAACCTCGCGAGCGACGTTCGCACTGGACGACACCGACCAGGTGCGAGCGTTCCTCGACGAACTCTGCGCACACGTCGAGGGGAGCGGGTCGTGAAGCACTGGACGCTCACCTACGAGGGGTTCGACCCCGCGGACGAGGGGCTGCGCGAAGCGCTGTGCACGGTGGGCAACGGCTACTTCGCCACGCGTGGAGCAGCACCCGAGAAGGCGGCCGGAGACGTGCACTACCCGGGCACCTACGTCGCCGGGCTCTACAACCGGCTCGGCACCGAGATGGGCGGCCGGATCATCGAGAACGAGGATCTGGTCAACGTCCCCAACTGGTTGCCACTCGAGTTCCGGATCGACGACGGCGACGGGTCGGACAGCGCCGACTGGTTCGACATCGACACCGCAACGGTCGAGAACTACGTGCAGGAACTCGACCTGCGCCGAGGCGTGCTCATGCGCGCACCTTCGTCTGGGTCGATCCGACGGGCCGACGAACGCTGGTGACGCAACGGCGGTTCGTCTCGATGCGTGACCCGCATGTCGCAGGGCTGACGATGAACTTCCGTGCCGAGAACTGGTCGGGGCGGATGGTGGTGCGCTCGTCGCTCGACGGCACGGTGATCAACGCGGGCGTCCCCCGGTATCGGTCCCTCGCCAGGGGCCAGCATCTCCGAGCCCGTCGAGACCCAGAACGGCGGCGAGACTATGTCGCTGCTCGTCGAGCCACCCAGTCCCGATGGAGGTGGCGATCGCCGGCAAGTACCGACGTGATACTCGACGCCCCGGTGCACGAGGTCGAGCGCCACACCACCGAGTCGGCGGGTCACGTGGCGCAGGAGTTCACGATCGACGTCGACGAGCACGAGGCGATCGCCGTCGAGAAGCTCGTCGCCATCTACACGTCGCGTGACCGCGGCATCACCGAGCCGACGCTGGAGGCACGCGAGCACCTGGACAACGTCGCGGACTTCGAAGCGATGCTCGAGGCGCACGTCCTCGCCTGGGACCACCTGTGGCGTCGCTTCGAGATCGAGACCGAGGCCGACGACGAGACGCGCACCATCCTCGACCTCCACGTCTTCCATCTCCTGCAGACGGCGTCGAAGCACACGATCGACCTCGACGTCGGTGTCCCGGCTCGCGGGTGGCACGGCGAGGCCTACCGCGGGCACATCTTCTGGGACGAGCTGTTCATCTTTCCGTTCCTCACGCTGCACATGCCCGACGTCACGCGCGCTCTTCTGCTATATCGATACCGGCGACTTCCATCAGGCTCGCCGCGCCGCGACGAGGGCGTACGGGGATGGTGACGCTGCGGCGCGATGTTCCCGTGGCAGAGCGGCAGCAACGGACGCGAGGAGACCCAGGTCGTCCATCTGAACCCGAAATCGGGCAACTGGCGCCCCCGGACAACTCACACCGTCAACGCCACATCAACATCGCCGTGGCGTTCAACGTCTGGAAGTACTACCAGGCGACCGACGACGTCGAGTTCATGGCCTTCCAGGGTGCGGAGATGATGATCCAGATCGATCGCTACGAGGCGAGTATCGCCACGTTCGACAAGGCGCGGAATCGCC
>CALOAB010000017.1:0-6652 GCA_942491185.1 uncultured Alphaproteobacteria bacterium
GAATGGCTGCCACGGCCGAGACGGGGCAAGCGCCGCGTCGTTAGACCGACCTCGGCAGTGGCATCACGCAACGCCAAGTCAGGACAGATGTCATGCTCGATCGACGCAATTTCTTCGGCCTTGCCGCCACTGCCACCGTCGCGACCGCCATCGGGCTATCCATGGGCCCGACGATCACCATGGAGCACGTCGACGTCGCCAGCCCGGAGCTGGAAACGGATGCCGATGCCGGCGTCTCGCCGCGTCGTCCGCGGCAGCGCTCGATGCGCCAGTCGGCGGTCGCGCCCGATGGGGGTGCTGGAGCGTCGGGCACCGGCGTGCATCCGCGTCGGGCGGCGCGCGGTCAGCTTGGACCGACGAGCGAGACCGAAGTCACGATTGCCCATGCCGATGTCACAGCGACGCCCGGCCGTGGCGCTCGCGGTGCCCGAGCAGCGCTTCCCTGAACCCCGCTGAGGACGCCGGCTCTTCACCCGGCGCGCGCTCGACCGGTACTTGCGGGTCCGGTCGAGCGTCGTCATCCGGACGCCGTTTTCGGGTCTGGCCGAGGCGTTCCGGATCGTCTAGCTTCCGCGCATCAAAACGAAAGCACAGTGGGGAGGCTAGACATGCTGAGACGAACGCTGCTTGGAACGTGCGCCGCGATCATGACCCTGGGCCTGGGTCTCGCGGCTGCCGAGGCTGCTTATCCGGACCGGCCGATCACCGTCATCGTGCCCTGGGGCGCCGGCGGCGGCACCGATGCCACGGCGCGCATCCTGGCCTCGATGATGGAGCAGGAGCTGGGGCAGCCGGTCAATGTCGTGAACCGCACCGGCGGCTCGGGCGTGGTCGGGCACAGCGCCATCGCCAGCGCCGATCCGGATGGCTACACGCTGGGCATCGTCACGGTCGAGATCGGCATGATGCACTGGGCCGGCCTGACCGACCTCACCTATGCCGACTACACGCCATTGGCCCTCTACAACGAGGATCCGGCTGGTGTGCAGATCCGTGCCGATTCCGAGTTTGCCTCGGTCGACGAGCTGCTGACACACGTCCGCGACAACCCGGAAGGCGCACTCAAGGGCTCGGGCACGGGCCAGGGCGGCATCTGGCACCTGGCCTTGGCCGGCATGCTGAAGACGGCGGGGATCGAGCCGGCGATGGTGCCCTGGGTGCCGTCCGAGGGTGCCGCACCGGGCCTGCAGGACCTGGTCGCTGGCGGCGTCGACGTGGTCACCTGCTCGGTGCCCGAGGCGCAGTCGCTGATCGACGCCGGCCGGGTGAAGAGCCTGGCGGTCATGGGGGCCGAGCGCAATCCCAGCTTCCCCGACGTGCCGACGCTGCAGGAAGTCGGCATCGACTGGCGGATGGGCGCCTGGCGCGGTGTTGCCGGCCCGGCCGGCTTGCCGGACGAGGTGGTCGACACCATCGTGCCGCTGCTCGAGAAGATCCACGCCAGCGACGAGTTCCGCGAGTTCATGACGGGGCGCGGCTTCGGCATGGTCTTCGAGGGGCCCGAGGGCTTCGAGCAGTTCATGGCGAGCAGCAACGAGGCGCTGGGCGGCGTGATGACGGAGCTGGGGCTGGCGCAGTAGCGCCGCCGGCGAATGACTGGCGGATGACCGGGCGAGGCGGCCGATGAAGCTCAACGACGCCATCTCTGGCCTCGTGGTGCTGCTCGGCGGCCTCGCCATCATTCTCCAGTCGCGCAGCTTCCAGCCGACCCACGGCCAGGCCTACGGGCCTGACCTGTTTCCGACCATGATCGGCACGGGCTTCGTGCTCGCCGGCATCGGGCTCGTGATCGGTGGCTGGCGCGCGCGTCATGCCACCGGCTGGGTCGATTTCGAGGGCGTGCAGGCGAGCCGGGTGCTCGACGCGGCGCTGGTGCTGATCGTCATCCTGGCCTTCATCCTGCTCGCCGACTGGCTCGGCTTCGTGCTCACCGGTGGGCTCGGCACCTGGCTGTTGATGGTGCGGTTCAGGGGTGGCCACTGGCTGAGCTCGCTCGCCATCACCGGCGCTGTCGTGCTGGCGATCGACTGGTCGTTCCGCACCATGCTGCTGGTGCCGCTGCCGCTGGGCCGGCTGTTGCCGTCGCTGCCGTGGTGATGGCCATCGTGATGTTTGCCATGCGCGGAGCCATCGGACGATGAGCGACACGCTTGTTCTGGCCTTCGGGCTGGTCTTCGATCCTTACGTGCTGACGGTGATGCTGGCGGCGGGTGCGTTTGGCCTCTTCGTCGGTGCCATGCCCGGGCTGACCGCGACCCTGGCAACCGCACTCCTCGTGCCGGTCACCTTCTTCATGGAGCCGATCCCGGCGCTGGCGGCGATCGTCTCGACCACCGCCATGGCGATCTTCGCAGGCGATCTGCCCGGAGCCCTGCTGCGCATTCCGGGCACGCCGGCCTCTGCGGCTTATGTCGATGACACGCACAATCTGACGCTCAAGGGCCAGGCCAATCTCGGGCTCGGCACGGCGCTGATCTGTGGCGTGGTTGGTGGGCTGGTGGGTGCAGCGATCCTCGCCTTCACCGCACCACTGCTCGCCGAGGTGGCGCTCAGCTTCTCGACCTTCGAGTATTTCTGGCTCGCCACCTTTGGCCTCACCTGTGCCGCCTTCGTCGCCACGGGCAAGCCCTTGAAGGGGCTGGTCTCACTGCTGCTCGGCCTCTTTATCGCGACGATCGGCATCGACATCATGGCCGGCCAGCCGCGCTTCACCTTCGGCTCGACCGAGCTGATGGGTGGAGTCAGCTTCATACCCGCGATGATCGGCATGTTCGCCATCTCCGAGGTGCTGCGCTGGGCTCTGGGCTCGACCGGCGGCCGCGAGAAGGTGGCGGGCGTCAAGCAGACCACCGGCGCCATCATCAAGCCGGCCTTGGCCGTCGTGCGCCGCTACAAGCTGGGGCTGGTGCGCGGCAGTATCGCTGGCACCGCCATCGGTGTCCTGCCGGGAGCTGGTGCCGACATCGCCGCCTGGGTGACCTACGCCATCTCGAAGAAGTTCTCGAAGGAGCCGGAGAAGTTCGGCACCGGCCATGTCGAGGGGCTGGTCGATGCGGGCTCGGCCAACAATGCGAGCCTCGGCGGTGCGTGGGTGCCGGCCCTGGTCTTCGGCATTCCGGGCGACACCATCACCGCCATCGTCATTGGCGTCCTCTACATGAAGGGCATGAACCCCGGGCCCATGGTGATGATCAACCAGCCCGAGCTGCTCTACGCCGTGTTCATCGCCTTCTTCGTCGCCAACCTGCTGCTGCTGCCGCTGGGTTGGATCGCCATCAAGTCCTACGGCCAGATGCTCAAGGTGCCGCGCGAGGTGTTGATGCCGATCATCCTCATCCTCTGCATGGTGGGTGCCTTTGCCATCAACAACACGGTCTTTGGCGTCGCCATCATGCTGGTCTTGGGCGTCATCGCCTTTCTCATGGAGGAGAACGGCTTTCCGGTGGCGCCCGCGATCCTCGGCCTGGTGCTGGGCACGATGATCGAGCGCAACTTCATGCAGTCGATGATCAAGGCCGATGGCAATCTCCTGGCCTTTTTCGATCGGCCCATCGCCGCGACGCTCGGCGTGATCACCATCACCATCTGGGTGTTGGTGGTCGCCGGCACCATTCGCGGCCACTGGCGCGGGCGCAGCGTGCCGGCAGAATAGGCGGGCCCCGGCGACCAAGGCGGGCCAACGGCGCTCTGGCCAGGGCCTGCTGCGCGCATCGTGCGCAGTTGTCGAAGCTTTCGGCAGGCCGGCCGACATCTCATGTAGGCGCCGCTCCTCCAGCCTGAGCAAGACCAGCCCATCGAGACCGTCGCCGGGTGTGGCACGGCCATTGCTTAAAGCTCGTCAGGCGCATGCAATCTTGCATGCAAAAGTCCACTGGCGGGCTGTGGAACAATGCACGAGGCACTCATCGAGGGGCGCCATATCAGCAAGGTCTACGGCACGGCGACCGGGCCGCTGGTGGCGCTCGACGACGTGTCGTTCGACATCGCGCCCGGTGAGTTCATCTCGCTGGTCGGGCAGAGCGGCTGCGGCAAGTCCACGCTCTTGAACCTCCTGGGCGGTCTCGACGAGCGCAGCGACGGCACGCTCAGCCTCGAAGGCCAGCCGCTCGATCGGCCGCGCGCCGATATCGGCATGATGTTTCAGACCTCGGTGCTCTTTCCCTGGCGCACGGTGCGCGAGAACGTGCTGCTGCCGGGTGAGGTTCTGGGGCTCGACATGGCCGAGCAGGGTGAGCGTTGCGGCCGGTTGCTCGATCTGGTGGGCCTCGATGGCTTCGCCGACCGTTACCCGCACGAGCTCTCCGGCGGCATGCGCCAGCGCGTCTCGCTCGCCCGCCTGCTCGCCCACGACCCGACCGTGCTGTTGATGGACGAGCCCTTTGGCGCGCTCGACGAGTTCACCCGCGAGACCATGAACCTCGAGCTGCTCAGGGTCTGGGCCGCCACCGGCAAGACCGTGGTCTTCGTCACCCACAATATCGGCGAGGCGGTCTTTCTCTCGGATCGGGTCTTCGTCATGACGCCGCGGCCCGGCCGGCTCGCCGGCATCGTGCCGGTGGAGCTGGAGCGGCCGCGGGTGCCCGAGATGATGCGCGACCAGGCTTATGCCGACCTCGTCTTCGACATCCGCCGCCTGCTCGGCATCGACAACTGACCGGCTGGAGGACCAATCGATGGCCCATGCACCAAGCCTGACGACTGCTTCAGGCGCCGCACCGGTCGAGGCGCGGGTCGAGCGTCATCTGGCGCAGGAGCGGCGCCGCGAGCGGCGGCGGCAGGTGAGCAACCGGCTGATGGCGCTGGGCTTCGGTCTCTTCGTCCTGGCGCTCTGGTGGGCAGCGACCGAGTTCGGCTGGGTGCACGCGCTGATCATCCCCTCGCCGGGCGAGACGGCAGCGGCCTTCGTCCGGGTGACGTCGGCCAACTATTTCTGGCCCAACGCCCTGGTGACGCTGAACGAGATCGTCATCGGCTTCGCCATCGGGCTCTCCAGCGGCGTCGTGCTGGGCGTTGGTGTGGCCATGTTCTCGGCTGTCAGGGCCACCATCTACCCCTATCTCGTGGCCCTGCAGGCGCCGCCCAAGATCGTCCTCGCACCGATCTTCATCACCTGGTTCGGCTTCGACCAGGCCTCGAAGATCGCCATGGCGGTGGTCATCAGCTTCTTTCCGATGTTCCTCAACACGCTTGCTGGGCTCTCCTCGGTCGATCCGAACGCCATCAAGCTGATGCGCTCGCTCACCGCGAGCAAGTGGCAGACCTTCCGCTATCTGCTCCTGCCCAACGCGCTGCCGACGATGATGGCAGGGGTCAAGCTCTGCTGGACGCTGGCGGTGCTCGGCGTGATCGTCGGTGAGTTCGTCGGTGCCTCGGCCGGCATCGGTTATTTGATCTATGCCCTGAATTTCCAGCTCGATATTGCCGGCGTCTTCTCGCTCATCCTGATCCTCTCGATCTTCACGCTGATCATCTACCAGATCATCGAATGGCTGGAGGACCGTCTGGTCTTCTGGAAGCAGCTCTAATCGCCCGACAGCCCTCAGCAGCGAAGGAAACGACCATGATGCAGCATCCCAGGAAGGTAGCGCGCCGCCCGGTTCTCGCCGCAGCGCTCACCAGTGCGCTCGCACTCCTCGCCGGCACCGCCGACGCCGAGACCATCAAGCTCAGCGGGGTCACGGCACAAGGCGGGCCGACCGCGCAGATCTTCCCGTTCTTCGTCGCCATGGAGAACGGCTACTACGCCGAGGAAGGCCTCGAGGTGGAGATGAACTACAGCCGCGGCAGCTCGGATGCGGCCCGCCAGCTCGCCGCCGGCAATGTCGATTTCGGCGTGTTCTCGGCGGCAGCCACCATGCAGACGCAGCAGCGTGGCTTTCCCTTGAAGATGATCATGCAGGTCTATTACCCGGACAGCTTCGACATCGTCGTGCCGGTGGACAGCGACGTAGAGACGATGGCGGACATGGCCGGCAAGACCCTGGGCCTCTCCGATCTCGCCGGCGGCGAGGTGCCGATGGTCAGGGCCTCACTCGCCGAGACCGGGCTCGCCGAAGGCCAGGACGTGGCGCTGGTGGTCGCCGGCGAGGGCGATCCGACGACGGTCCGCTCTTTCAACGAGGGCCGCATCCAGGGCTATGCCGGGGCCAAGCGGGACATTCTCCTGATCCCGGCGCAGGGCGTGCCGGTGCGCAGCATCACGCCGGAGCTGATCGGCGCCTTCCCGGGCGACGGTCTCTCGGTCAGGGCGGAGACTCTGGAGAGCGATCCCGAGACGGCGGTCAAGCTGGTCCGGGCGACGCTGAAGGGCTGGGCCTGGGGCATGGCCAACCCGGATGAGACCTTCGAGCTCTTGAAGACCAAATATGCCGAGGCGTCGCTCGGCGACAATCCTGTGGCCGTCGAGTTCTGGGACTTGGTGCAGACCTATTACACCGCACCCGACAGCGTCGAGCTGCACGGCACGGCCATCCCAGCGGCCTGGGACACCTACATGACCTACCTGCAGCTCGGCGAGGAGGAGCAGAAGGCGCTGGCGGGGCCAGTGGAGCTGAGCGAGCTCCTGACCGACGAGATCGTCATCGAGGCCTGGGAAGGTATCGATCCCGACAAGCTCTAGGGAGTTTCGTTGCGTTAGCCTGGGCCGGCGCGC